>NZ_JBBGZP010000007.1:0-134148 GCF_037572605.1 Acinetobacter sp. MYb191
GTATTAGCATTCCTTTCGGAATGTTGTCCCCCACTAATAGGCAGATTCCTAAGCATTACTCACCCGTCCGCCGCTAGGTCGTATAGCAAGCTATACTTCCCCGCTCGACTTGCATGTGTTAAGCCTGCCGCCAGCGTTCAATCTGAGCCATGATCAAACTCTTCAGTTAAAAATCATTAGTAGCTTATGGCTACAAATCTTGGCTCATCAATTTTCTGACAAATATTTCTCAAATAAACTTCGAGTAATTTTTACCATTCAATCAATGAAATATTTTCGATCGATCAATCAGTAAAAATCCACACAAGTTGTTCTTCATAATCTCTTAATGATCTTCTTGCTGATTCGTCACCAGCAAGCTAGGTCGGCTATACTACTCTCTTTCCAGAGAAAGTCAACTGGTTTTGTTAATTATTTTTAAACTTATTCAAGACTTCCAGATTCTACCACTTAGGCTAAATCCTTGTTTCTCAACAAGTTTTAATCAACATCACCGCCGATGGATGTGCATTCTACAGTATTTCTAATCCCTTGCAACACCTTTTTCTATTATTTTATTTCAAGCGCATATTTTTTGGTCAAAAATGTGTTTTTTGTCGATTATTAAAGCAATTTTAACCATCACTGTTTATTTTTCGTTAAAATAAGCTCACTTTCGCTGCCAAGCAAAATGAATAATGACAGCTTTTAAATACAAAATTTATTTAACCCTTTTGTCCTGCTTAATGATTTCTCAGGTACAGGCACAGCCACAACTAAATCTCCCTGCAACCACGTTGACGATTTTGAGCTATGTGCGTTGGAATACACCCAATCCTATTTCTTTATGCATTTTAAATAACAGCCAATTATCCAATCAGTTCATTCAAGTCAATCAGCAACTCAAGAGTGCGTATCAAATTCAAGCTGTCAGTTTGTCTGAATTAAATAAGGTTATGTGCAATGCTGTTTTTTTCTCAACCTACACACCACGTGAAGAGCAAAATATTATAAATAACCTAAAAGATGCTCCACTGACTTTTAGCTCTAACAATACTGAATGCGAATTAGGTAGCGCATTTTGCTTATATCAAAACAAAACGCGAACTTCCTTTAAGGTAAACTTGGCCAGCCTGTCCCAGTCCCAAGCACGTGTAGATCCACGTGTTTTATTATTAGCAAAATCTACGGAGCCTTAAGTCAATGTTTCGTAAAAGCTCTAATACTTCCCTACAAAAAATTTTTAGTCAGTCTCAATTGCTGATTTTTGCTCTTACTCTTGGAATTTGTAGTTTAATTTTCGTGGTGATTTCCATCTACACCATGAATACCTACGCCAAGCAAAGCCTTAATATTTTTAGCGCAACCTTAAGTGAGCAAATTCAACCTGCTGTCATTTTCAATGATCCTATTACACTACAGCAAACACTGAACAATCATATTCAGCAATATCCAATTCGCGCTATTCAAGTCATCAACCTACAAGGGAAACCACTGGCCGAAGCATACAAACCTACACCTGAGTTTGCTTGGATGGAAAATCTGTTTGATAAGGTCTTCTTTAAACACCCTGTGACACGCACTATCAAACATCAAAATAACCAGTATGGGACATTGATCATTTACGGTAGTGCCACTCAACTCATGAGCTTTTTCTTTCAGCTCTTGATTTGTCTCTCCGCTGGAATTTTTGTCATTCTGTTGATTATGTTGTGGTTGGTACATTCAACCTATCAAAAACTAATGCACTCGATTCAACCCATGGTCAATACTGTTGAAAGCCTTAATCTTGATACTCAATATCAAGCACGTCTTCCATCATCCCCCATTTATGAATTTCGCGTCATCAGTGGTGCATTTAATAATTTATTAGATAAAGTGCAGCGTACCAATGAAAAACTACAAAGCGAAAACTCTCAGTTATCACATCAAGCATTGCATGATCAGTTAACTGAACTCCCGAATCGTCATTATTTTTACAATATTTTGTTTAATCAATTTGAACACCCTGAGAAAAACCAGACAGCTCTCTTTTTTATCGACAACAATAACTTTAAAAACATTAATGATGTTTATGGGCACTTAGCAGGTGATGCCGTACTCAAAGAAATGGCTCAACGCTTAAAAAAGAATGTCAGAAGCCACGATGTGGTTGCTCGTTTAGGTGGTGATGAGTTTGCAATTCTGCTTCGTAATATCAAACACTATGATCATTTAGAACTAATTTGCGAGCATTTAATCGAATGCAGTAAAGCACCATTATATTTTGATCAACATCAGATTCATTTTAGTTTCAGTATTGGCGTTGCTTTCTCAAAATGTGCAACAACGCCTGAAGATTTGATTGCTGAAGCAGACAATGCCATGTATAAAGCCAAAAACTTAGCTCAAGGGTGGTACATCACACCTTGCCTAAATCCGGATCAGGAACCCTCATGTTAAAACATCTTTGTAAATTTATACTTATCGCAGGTCTTATCACTGCTTTATCTGGTTGCCTGAGTTTAGGGCATCTCAACTATAAACAAGCACGTATGCTGAAAAAACAAGGCTTCACCTTGACTGAAGAAGGCTGGACACTGAGACTGCCTGAAAAGTTATTGTTTGGTTTTGACCAATCTGATATTCAAGCAGCTCAAAAACCTGCACTCGAAGCACTTTCTAAACAGTTGCAGCAGTATAATTTGAATAAAATTAAAGTAGTTGGACATACAGATAATATTGGTGACCCAAGCTACAACCAAACACTCTCGGAGAAACGCGCATCAACGGTTAGCCAGATTTTTATCGAAACAGGGTTTAAAACTCAAAATATTCAGAGCATGGGTCGCGGTGCATCACAACCTCTGGTAGAAAATAGCAGCGAGGAAAATCGAGCGCTGAATCGTCGTGTGAATATTATTATTATTACTTAAGCATTTATTTTTTATCTTTAGCCTTCGTTACGAAGGCTTTTTTATGTACTTTACTAAATTTCAGGCATAAAAAAACCGCTTAACGCGGTATCTTTATCTCGACCATTTCAATAAATGGTCGGAGCAGTAGGATTCGAACCTACGACCCCCTGGTCCCAAACCAGGTGCACTACCAGGCTGTGCTATGCTCCGATTTCAACTTTTTAAAGTTGGGGTGAATGACGGGATTCGAACCCGCGACAACTGGAATCACAATCCAGGGCTCTACCAACTGAGCTACATCCACCATAACGTGTCGGTTCTTAATACCAAGCTACCTAATGGCGCGCCTGACAGGATTCGAACCTGTGACCATCCGCTTAGAAGGCGGATGCTCTATCCAACTGAGCTACAGGCGCATGACCAATAATACGAGGTATTATGGATAACCTTGCCTTGAAGAATTGGTCGGAGCAGTAGGATTCGAACCTACGACCCCCTGGTCCCAAACCAGGTGCACTACCAGGCTGTGCTATGCTCCGATTCATCTCAGCTTTTGTATCGAACATCTCGTTCGGTACGGTGTGCATTCTAGGCGTGACGCTTGATAACGTCAACACCTATATTTAAAAAAAATAAAAAAATCACGTCAAATGTATATTAATCAAGCGTTTCAGGCATTTTTTATACAAATTTTAACGTTTTAGCGATGCACTGAAATCCAACATGCGATCTAAAGGTAATTTCGCACGCTCAGCAAGTGCCGGGTCTACAAATATTTCCTGATCTCCACGCTGTAATACCTCTAAAATACCATCCAGCTCATTCATTGCCATCCATGGACAATGTGCACAAGAACGACAGGTTGCACCCTCTCCGGCTGTTGGTGCTTCAACCAAAATTTTGTTGGGCACCGCTTGTTGCATTTTGTAGAAAATACCCCGATCGGTTGCCACAATCAGTCGCTCATTGGGTAAAGTTTGCGCAGCTTTAATCAGTTGTGACGTACTTCCAACAGCATCAGCAACATCTACCACCGATTCAGGCGACTCAGGATGTACCAGCACCGCAGCATCAGGATAAAGCGCTTTCATTTGCGCGATGCCACGTGCACGGAATTCTTCATGCACAATACATGCACCATCCCAAAGCAACATGTCTGCGCCTGTTTTCTTTTGGATATAACGGCCTAAATGCTGATCGGGCGCCCAAATAATCTTTTCACCCAAACTGTCTAAATGCTCAATAATTTCGACTGCACAACTTGAAGTCACCACCCAATCAGCACGGGCTTTAACGGCTGCTGAAGTGTTGGCATAGACCACTACTGTATGGTCCGGATGGGCATCACAAAACTGACTAAATTCTTCAACAGGACAACCCAAATCTAAAGAACATGTAGCCTCTAAAGTGGGCATCAGAATGGTTTTATTCGGTGATAAAATTTTTGAGGTTTCCCCCATAAATTTAACGCCCGCCACCACCAAGGTCGATGCTGGATGATCACGACCAAAGCGGGCCATTTCCAATGAATCAGAAACACATCCGCCACTTAACTCGGCCAATTCCTGCACTTCAGGATCGCAATAGTAGTGCGCTACCAATACCGCATCGCGCTTTTTCAACTCGTCCAAGATTAAAGCAAATTTTTCTTGCTTCAGTTCCTCACTGAGCTTTGAGTCTTTGGTTTCACCCAAACGGTCCAAATGCGCCTGCACAATTGATTTTGCGTCATTGGCAATTAAATTGGTCGCATTGTTCATCATTCATTCATCCCTTCATGCTTGTCGGCAAGCAAGTCCCGCACTTAATTTATTGGCCAAATGGCTTCTCGGCTTTTGACCAATCATTCAAAAGTTCTTATGGTAAAAAAAGCCTCCAAAGGAGGCTTTTTTTACACTTGTTAAGATTAAGAGCGATAATCCGCATTAATCTTTACATAGTCATAAGATAAGTCACAGGTATACACTGTGTCTTTCGCTGCCCCGCGTCCTAGATCTACACGAATGGTCATTTCAGCTTGTGACATTACACGAGCACCTTCCGCTTCCGTGTAATCGGCAGCCGCGCCACCATCCTTACAGATTTGCACATCATCTAACCAAACTTGGATTTTTTCAACATCTAAATTTTTAACCCCAGCATAACCAATCGCAGCCAAGATACGTCCCCAGTTCGGATCTGACGCAAAAATCGCGGTTTTAACCAAAGGTGAATGCGCAATACTATAAGCAATATCACAGCATTCTTGCGTGTCATACCCACCTTCAACAGCAACCGTAATAAACTTGGTTGCTCCTTCACCATCACGCACAATTAGTTGTGCAAGACGTTTCATCATACGCGTGAGTACATCTAGCACTACGGTATAGCGTGCATCTTGGGCTGAGCTAATTTCAACACCACCCGCTTGACCCGTAGCCGCAAAGATACAGGAGTCATTGGTTGAAGTATCACCGTCAATGGTAATTCGGTTGAACGAAACATTAACCGTTTCGCTCAACAGTTGCTGAACCAACTCGCGACTGATAGGTGCATCGGTTGCAACATAGCCCAACATCGTTGCCATGTTGGGACGAATCATGCCTGCACCCTTAGAAATACCCGTCATGGTATACGTGACGCCATCCAATTCGAATTGCTCAGATGCGCCTTTCGGTGTGGTGTCTGTGGTCATAATCCCAGTAGCAGCGTCACCCCAAGCATCAGCGCTCAAACTATTTAATGCAGGCTGTAAACCATTTAACAAACGCTCCAACGGCAATTGTTCACCAATCACCCCTGTTGAAAACGGTAACACTTCCGTTGCTTGCACACCGGCAAGCTCAGCCAATTTTGCACAAGTACGTTCAGCATTCAGCATGCCTGTCTTGCCAGTACCTGCATTGGCATTGCCAGTGTTAATAATGAGGTAACGCGGATTCGCCACGTGTAAGTGCGCTTTTGACACATGCACGGGCGCTGCACAGAACGCATTTTGAGTGAAAACACCCGCAACATTCGTTCCTTCAGCAAATTCGAAAATGACAAGATCACGTCGGTTCTGATAGCGCACATAAGCTTCAGCCGTTCCGATTCTCACCCCTTTCACCACGTGCATTTGTGGCATTGATACGTCACCTACTGGCATTTTAAACGTCCAATTCATTTGTTAGAAAAAACACAGCTTATTAGAATTTTCAGAAAAAATCGAGCAGAAGACTTTGTTTGCTTTAACTTTTCAATGCACACTCATTTTTGACATAAAAAAACCAATCCGAAGATTGGTTTTATGCAGCAGCATTTGATTAATTTGAAGCAAGCTGTGCTGAGCTAGACAAAAGCGCTTGTTTAGCATTTTCTTGACTTACAGGAGAAAGCGCTGGGTTTGAAGCCACAATACGGTTCACCGTTGCTGCATTTACAGGAGCAATAGCAGCCGTTTGCAGAACTACTGGGCGTTGATTTGGGTTGGCAAAGGTATAACGAATACCTGTACGCGGACTTTGTACCGTAATATTACCATTGGCTTGTGCCGCAGGTGCTGTGGTTGCACCGCGCGCTTGTTGAACTTTAGCTGCGGTAGTGGTATCTGCAAATGCAAAAGTTGGAAGCGCTAAAGCTATAATCATGATTGGTTTTAATACTTTTTTCATTGTCTTTCCACTTTAGAGGTTTAGATGATGAGCAACTAAATAGCATTTAATGCCTAACACTGCAAATGCTATTCACATTATGCAACGCTTTAGCTGTAATCAAAATTGTATTTGGATTGATCTTAACGTCAATTTTTCAGTCATACCAATAAAAAGCAGAACCGAAGTTCTGCTTTTTCACTCGTTAACAGTTTAGATTTTACCGTGACACTGTTTATATTTTAGGCCTGAACCACATGGGCAAGGCGCGTTACGACTCGCAGGTGCAGTAAACTCTTCGACTGGCTCGTACTGTGCATCTACTTCTGCGAAGTGGCTTTGATCATCGGCCAACAAACCATCAAAGTCTGCATGCGACAAGTTCAATTGCATCGCTTCAGCTTGAGCTTGCTTTTGAGCTTCCATTTCAGCCAGCTCTTCAGCCGTTGGTACATGTACGCGAGATAAATCAGTCACAACATCCGATTTGATAATCGCCAACATATTTACAAATAAGTTATACGCTTCTTTTTTGTATTCTTGCTCAGGATTTTTCTGTGCGTAACCACGCAAGTGAATGCCTTGGCGTAAATAATCCATCGCCGCCAAGTGATCTTTCCAGTGACGATCCAGCGAGTTCAGCATGAAGTGACGCTCCAGCATAACTGCAGTTTCATCACCCATTTGTTCACGGCGACTACGGTAACGCTGTACTACTTCATCGGTAATACGCTCAACCAAAGATTCTTCATCTAAACGACGGTCATCTTCTAACCATTGGTTGATTGGCAAATCAATCGCGAGGTCTTCACGTAACGCTTTTTCAAGCCCATCAATATCCCATTGGTCATGAATTGACTCAGGTGGAATATAGTTAGAAATCACGCCTTGCATCACATCACGTTGCATCTCTTCGATATAATCTTGCAATGTGCTTTCAGCCAAAACTTCATCACGTTGTGAGTAAATAATTTTACGCTGTTCGTTGTTGACGTCATCGTATTTCAATAAGTTCTTACGAATATCGAAGTTACGTGCTTCAACTTTACGCTGCGCATTTTCAATCGAACGTGACACCATTTTATGCTCAATGGCTTCATCTTCTTGTAAGCCCATCGCACGCATCATGCCCACAACACGATCACCCGCAAAGATACGCATTAAGTCATCTTCAAGTGACAAGTAGAAACGTGACACACCAGGGTCACCCTGACGACCTGCACGACCACGAAGCTGGTTATCAATACGACGTGATTCGTGACGCTCAGAACCAATGATGTGTAAGCCACCAGAACTCAATACCATTTCATGGCTTTGCTCCCATTCAGCTTTTAAGCGCGCTTCATCTTCAGGGGTTGGGTTTTCAATTTTTGCCAGTAAAGCTTTCCAGTTACCACCGAGCAGAATGTCTGTACCACGACCTGCCATGTTGGTTGCAATAGTTACTGCACGCGGTGCACCCGCTTGCGCAATAATATCCGCTTCACGTTCGTGTTGTTTCGCATTTAACACTTCGTGCTGAATACCAGCATCACGTAATTTATCAGAAAGAATCTCAGAGGCTTCGATAGTTGCTGTACCAATTAAAATTGGGGCTACACCAGACTCATGCACACGTTGAATTTCTTGAATAATTGCGTTGTATTTACCATTACGATTTAAATAGATTAAATCGTTTTGGTCGAGACGAATCATTGGACGGTGCGTCGGAATGATGACCACGTCTAGACCATAAATTTCTTTCATTTCCGCAGCTTCAGTATCGGCAGTACCGGTCATACCCGAAAGCTTTTTGTATAGACGGAAATAGTTCTGGAAGGTTGTGGTTGCGAGCGTTTGGTTTTCAGGCTGGATTTCTAAGCCTTCTTTTGCTTCAACTGCTTGGTGTAAACCTTCTGACCAGCGACGACCTGGCATGGTACGTCCTGTGTTTTCATCGACAATAATGACTTCACCATCATTGATGATGTAATGCACATTGCGTTGATACAAGTAATGCGCACGAATGGCAGCGGTAACATGATGAACTAAATTTAAATTGGTCGATGAATACAGGCTTTCACCTTCAGCCAACAAGCCCATTTCAATCAGTTCATTTTCAACCGTTTCAAAACCAATTTCTGTCATTTCAACAGAACGTTGTTTTTCATCAATCCAGAAATGACCACCATCCGCGACTTTTTCTTCTTTCTGCGCATGCAGCTTGGGCGGAATGCTATTGATTGCAGCATACAACTGTGAAGAATCATCACTTTGCCCTGAAATAATCAAAGGCGTACGCGCTTCATCAATTAAGATCGAATCGACTTCATCGATGATGGCATAGATCAAACCACGTTGTTTTTTCTCAGCAAGCGAGAACACCATGTTGTCACGTAGATAGTCAAAGCCAAATTCGTTGTTGGTACCGTAGGTAATATCGGCACGATAGGCTTCAGCTTTCTCTGTTGGATCTTGCATGGAATAGATAATCCCGATGCTTAAACCCAAGAATTCAAATAGCGGACGGTTTAATTCAGCATCACGCTGTGCCAAGTAGTCATTCACGGTAATGACGTGAACACCTTGAGCACTAATCGCGTTTAAATAACAAGCCAAGGTACCCATCAGGGTTTTACCTTCACCTGTACGCATCTCTGCAATTTTACCTTCGTGTAAGGTAATACCACCGATCAGCTGTACATCGTAATGACGCATGCCCATTACACGCTTAGCTGCTTCACGGCAGACGGCAAATGCTTCTGGGAGTAATTTATCGAGGCTTTCGCCCTTGTTATATCGTTGTTTAAATTCTTCAGTTTTTGCAGATAAGTCTGCATCGCCAAGAGCGGATATCGTCGGCTCGAGCGCATTAATCTTGTCTACGATTTTACGCATGCGTTTGAGTTCGCGCTCATTTTTGGTACCGAAGATTCCTCCGATCAGACTTGCCAACATGAATAGACTCTCTAAATCTTGCTTGTCAAATGAATATGTTTTCTTAGTCGTTATTATGGTGCTAGAAATTTGAAGTACAAGGGCTTTACACAAAACCATTTAAAAAATCTATTCATTGTTTCTAGCCCGTCGAATCTAAGGCAAACTAATGTAACAAATTTTAAACAGCCGACATAGAGATTTCATCCGAACTCATCAGGATTCAACGGTCTTTTTTAAAGTAGCGACTTTAATTGTTTGCAGTTGTTCAAGGTTTTGCTTTCAAGCGCTTGATTTTGCCGCAGCGAGGCTTTCACCCCGTTATTGAATTGACTTGGATTCATGCTCTGTAGAAAACCCAAGAGTTGTTCATCATTGACTCGCATTGCGGTAAGAATCGGAACAAGCTGTACACAAGCAACTTGATAAATATTATTCGCATTCTGATCTCGAGCTAACTCCTGTTCGAGAGCTTGAGACAGTGCCACTTTCCGCTGTGTAAGGCTTTTTTGAGACGCTAGATATTGATCTGTAATTTGTTGTGGCGTTTGACGAGCAGTACTGACTTAGGCTTGTTTCAATTGCTCACCATTCTGCGCATGGGTTACTTCTAGTCCCCATAACACTACAGTCAGGACGATACCTATTTTTTTCATTGTTCTAATACTCAAGTTTTTTATACTTTGTGGAATTACTTTAAAAAACAACTATAAGTCAATCATGAAAAGAATTATAGCCAATCATAAACCGATCGTATGCTCAATCAATTCTATAGAGCGATACACTTCACAGAAGCAGAAAAAATCTCGTCTAAACACCGTTACCAAATATGCAAATAAGCGGTCTCTAAAGCAACAATGAGGTCATCTTTGGCATACCCAAATACAGAATACCTATCCGACCAATTATGAATATTTTGTATAAACAAATAATAAAACACTATTTTTCATGCAAAAGAAATTGCGCCATAGTGATGTTCATTCCATAGACATAAAGATAATTTGAGGTTCAACATGAGTTTACGTTTAGGCGACATCGCACCCAATTTTCAACAGACTTCGAGCGAAGGCGAAATCGATTTTTATCAATTTTTAGGCGATAGCTGGGGAGTACTGTTTTCACATCCTGCTGACTACACGCCAGTATGTACCACCGAGCTTGGCTTTACTGCAAAACTCAAAGATGAATTTGAAAAACGTGGAGTAAAAGCCATTGCCCTCTCGGTCGATGATGTCGAGTCACATCAGGGTTGGATTAAAGACATCAATGAAACCCAAAATACCACGGTGAACTTCCCGATCATTGCCGACCAAGACCGTAAAGTGTCTGAGTTATATGGTTTTATCCATCCAAATGCCAGTGAAACATTGACTGTACGCTCTTTAGTGATTATCGACCCAAACAAAAAAGTCCGTTTGATTATCACTTACCCTGCATCGACTGGTCGTAATTTCCATGAAATCTTACGCGTGATTGACTCACTCCAGCTGACCGATCATCACAAAGTTGCAACTCCTGCGAACTGGCAACAAGGTGAAGATGTGGTGATTGTGCCATCACTCAAAGATGAAGCTGAAATCGCACAGCGCTTTCCGAAAGGTTATAAAGCAGTCACCCCGTATTTACGCCTGACTCCACAGCCTGAGCAAGGATAAAATACTCTGCTGTTGCAGCAGACAAGTGAAGCCCGAAGTTTTGACCGAGCAGCCCCATTGAAAACAAAAATGGGGTATCGAACTCCAAGCAATCCAAAAGAGGAACCTAACCCATAAAAATACGTTCTAAGCTATCTTGTATGATCGTTTCAAACTCCAATGACGAGCCGAGTTTGAACTTTTGAAAGCCTGTCAATCGACAGGCTTTTTTCCGCTTAAAGCAGGCACATATGACTCTTTAACAAAATCAAACTGTTAAAACTCAAATCTTCCGTTATAACAGTCAAAACAATACGATAAAAATGACTTTATGATTTATAACATACACCATTTACATTGCGGCACCATGTGTCCGGTTTGTGCTCCGCTCTTTGGCCAAACAGGTTTTCAAGCTAAGGTGGTGTGCCATTGTCTTTTGGTTGAAACAGATCAAGGCTTAGTCCTGATTGATACAGGCTTAGGCATACAAGACTATCTACACACCAAGCAGCGTTTGGGGCAGTTGGTGGCTCGGATTGGAAAAATTGAACAAGACTTAGAATTAACCGCAATTGCACAAATCCAAAAACTTGGCTTTAGCCCAAAGGATGTCAAACACATTTTGGTTTCACATCTGGATTTTGACCATGCGGGGGGTATTTCCGACTTTCCCAATGCAACAGTACATATCCTGTCTAACGAATATAATGCGGCACAAAACCTGAAATCATTTAAAAATAAAGCCCGTTATAAAACACAACAATTTCAGCAGCATCGCCATTGGCACTTTATTGAGCCGATTCACGGTGACGCATGGTTTAATTTGACTCAAGTTCAAGGGTTTGACTTATTTCATAATGAGATTCTTTTGATTCCGCTGTTCGGGCATACTGAAGGTCACTGTGGCATTGCCATTAAAACCCAACAAGGTTGGAAATTCTTCTGTGGGGATGCCTACTACTCCCATCTAGAACTTAACCCTCAAAATAAACTTCGCAGCTTAAATGCGTTGGAAGTATTTTTTGCCGAAGATAATTCACAGCGCTTAAGCAACTTGCATAAAATTCAACACTTGGCACAGTCTGAACCAAGTATCGAAATCTTTTGCGCACATGACCCTGTTGAACTTTCACACCATCAGAGCCTGATCCTATGACCAAATATCTTGTTATGCTTTCTCTGTGTATCAGTGTTTCTGGCTGTATGACTACGCCTGCGCTGCCCGAGACAGAGCGTCCAAAACACTGGGGGCAGTCGATCCAACCTGCGCATAATTTCTATCAAATCAGTGAAACCATTTTTCGTAGTGAGCAACCTGATCAAGATTTAATTCAGAGTTTAAAAGCACAGAAAATTGATGTAATTATTAACTTACGCTCACGCAATCAAGACCTGAAAAAATTGTCCAACCAAGGGTTTAAACTGGTGCATATCCCAATTCATACATGGGCAATTGACCGAGAAGACTTGTTAAAGGTGATGCAGCAAATCCAACTTGCAGAGCAAAACCAGCAAAAAGTTTTACTGCATTGCTACCATGGTTCAGACCGTACAGGCGCAAGTGTGGCCATGTATCGCATTATTTTTCAAAACTGGTCTACCACTGATGCCTTGGCTGAGATGAAACATGGCGGTTATGGTTTTCATCCGATTTGGCAAAATATTGAGCCTTTATTTTGCCCCGAAAATATAAAATGGATTCAACAGCAACTGTTGAATCCATTTTAGTGAAGGCAATTGGGTTAACCCCGATCTTAACGTTTGTCGAGTGGCACCCAGTCAATCACCCATGCGGACTTCATACCGAGGCTCGCATCTGAAGTAATCTTCTTGCGGGCTGCATCGGCAGTATCACGGTCTTTAGATGGCCCCACCATAATCCGTACGCCTTTAGAGGTTGGACTTTTAGTGACCTTATAGCCCTTGGCACGAAGCTTAGCGGCCAGTGCATCCGCATTGGCTTCATTGGCAGCCAATGCCACTTGTACCATCCATTGCTTATCGCCATGTTCAAGCAAATCACGCGCTTTCTCAGCTTCCGCCTTTTTCTTGGCTTCATCAGCTTTACGCTTTTCATCTGCCTTACGTTTGTCTTCCGCTTTTTTATCAGCATCTGCTTTACGTTCAGCTTCTTTTTTCGCTTCAGCCTTACGCTCATCTTCTGCTTTACGTTTAGCCTCTGCTTCTCGCTTAGCTTTATCTTCAAGTGCTTGCTTTTCTGCTAAGGCTTTTTGCTCAGCAAGTTTTTTTGCAGCCGCTGCTTTTTCTGCTTCAGTACGCGCTTGCAGCTTTTGCTGTTCCACCTTCTTTACTTCAGCCGCTTTGTCCGCAGCAATTCGCTGTTGTTTGGCTTTTTCATCTTCAACCAATTCTGGTGGAATGTTGTCCGAGCTTTGCTGAGCAGCATTACGGTGCGCATTCAACGCAGCATATTCTTCTGCTGCTTTACGTGCAGCATCTGCTTCGGCTTGCTGTTGCATTGCTAAAAATTCGGCCGCACGAGCTTCTTGTTCAGCAACCGATTTTTCACGTGCTACACGTTGTTGTTCCAGTAAACGCTTTTCTGTTTCAACATCAACCGTTAACGGCTGAAGTTGAACCAACTCACCTTCGGCATTGCGTTGCACATTTTGTGTGACTAGCTCTGGTGTTTTAATATTATTTTGATGTATTTCTTCTTTGCCTTTAAGCAGTAATGCCGCCAAAAGGACACCACCACCTAATAAAACAACGCCACCCATCCAACGTTGTTTGCTATTCATTGACATTCTTCCAAATACTCCCATACCGCTTCTAAGGTATGAAATGAACCACATACCAAAATCAGCTGATTATTCTTTGTTTCGTCGAGCGCTGATTTAAAAGCCAATTTCACACTGTCAAAGTGCTGCACATTCTGCCCTTGCAGCGCTTGATCCAATTGTTCAATCGGAGCTGCACGCGGGACAGTTAATACCGCAATTTTCCACATTTGTATGGAGTCTTTCAATAACTCTGTGACAGATTTCACATCTTTATCTGCCAACATCGAGAAAACACTGACTACTTCAGTGTACTGTTTATTGTATTTTAGGAAATTTCGCAATTGATTTAATAAAAAAGCAACACCATGCGGGTTATGCCCTGCATCAAAAATTACGGTTTTGTTCTGTATTTGGCGAATTTCAAAACGACCTTGCAATTTTGCGTTTTGAATTCCTTCAGAAATAGCATGCTGAGAAACAGTCAAGCCACTAAGAAGTACTGCCGCAACTGCTGTTGAAATATTTTCAACCGCCAATGTGCCAAGGGGTAAATTTAAAGTAGTGCCGCTAGATGCAAACATCCAAGACTGACCATGCTCACTACGTTGATAAAAATAGTCACGATTCACTGCATAAAGTTTTGCAGCACAAGCATCCACTTTATCGATAATCGCTTGAGGGATTTGTTGTAAGCCACCAAACACCACAGGAATATTGGGACGGATAATGCCAGCTTTTTCAAAGGCAATCTTTTCAATGGTATCGCCTAACCAGTCAGTATGGTCTAAACCAATATTGGTAATCACCGCAACATCGGGTTCAATCACGTTGACCACATCTAAACGACCGCCTAGACCCACTTCAAGCACCCAAACATCACAGGCTTGGTCTTTAAAAATGACAAAAGCCGCGAGTGTGGTCGCCTCAAAGAACGAAAGGCTTAAATCACAATCACGGCGCGCTTGATCCACTTGTACAAAAGCATCGACCAAGCTTTGGTTATCGACCTCTACACCACGCAATTTAACCCGTTCATTAAAACGATAAATATGTGGTGACTGATACAGTCCCACCTTATAGCCTTGCGCATTTAAAATGGCAGCCAGTGTGGTGGTGGTCGAACCTTTTCCATTGGTTCCCGCTACGGTTAAAACTTTAGCATCGGGACGCGTCACACCGAGCTTTTCAGCTACAGGAATGACCCGTTCCAATCCTAAATCAATCCCCGTAACGTGAACATGGCCCCAATAATCGAGCCATGTTTCTAAAGAGTCTGTTGCAAGTGGTGCTGTGTTCAAGACAAATTCATCAGTTTCGCGACAATACGATAAACTGTATCACGTAATGCGTGACGGTGAACAATTTGATCGATTACACCATGATCAAGCAAGTATTCCGCACGCTGGAACGGCTCTTCTAGCTTTTCACGCACAGTTTGTTCGATCACGCGTTTACCAGCGAAACCAATCATCGCTTTCGGCTCAGCAATATGTACATCACCGAGCATTGCTAAAGATGCGGTTACACCACCATAAACAGGATGGGTCAACACCACCAAATAAGGTAAGCCAGCATCTTTCATTTTTTGGATGGCCGCTGAAGTACGCGCCATTTGCATCAAAGACAACATGCCTTCTTGCATACGCGCACCGCCTGAAGCAGCAAAGCAAATCAGAGGTTGCTTGTCCGCAATGGCTTTTTCAGCCGCTTGCACAAAACGGTCACCAACAACCGTACCCATTGAACCACCCATGAAGTCAAATTCAAAGGCACAGGCAATCAAAGGAATACCTTTGAGTAAACCTTGCATCACGACCAAGGCTTCAGTTTCACCTGTTTTGGTCTGTGCTTCACTCATACGCGCTGGATATGGCTTCGAGTCGACAAATTTCAACGGATCTTTGGCTTTAAATTCTTGTCCCAATTCTGTTTGCACTTGGTCAAAGAACCAATTCAAACGATCACGGGCTTTCATACGCAAATGTTCATCACACTGAGGGCAAACATAAGCGTTAAATGACATTGCAGTACGTGTAACAAGTGCATGGCACTCAGGGCATTCAATCGTTGGTTCTGTAAACGTCGCCTTGAGTGAGGTTTGCTCATCAGGTACTTGAATACCGGGTACACCACGTTCAGTCCATGGCGTCGATGGGCTTAGGATTTTCCCTGATTTAACATCTTGACTCATACTAACTCATCGAGCGCTGCTCGAAGCTCCTTGACTTTATTAACCGTTTCAACCACGGCTTGTTCTGGTGCTAAGCTTGCAAATTGCTTAACAAAAGCACTACCAACAATCACAGCATCAGCCACTCCGCCCATTGCTTTAGCAGATGTCGCATCACTGATCCCAAAACCAACACCGACAGGAATATCTGTTTCTGCTTTAATTTTCGCAATTCGGTTTGCAGCTTCAGCAACGTCTAAAGTTGCTGCACCTGTGACCCCTTTTAAAGACACGTAATAGATGAAACCACTCGCCTGTTTCACCACATGTTTAATGCGTTCGTCCGTTGAGGTTGGGGCTAGTAAAAAGATTTGATCCATATCAAATTGCTTCAATACAACATCAAGCTCTGCTGCTTCTTCTGGTGGTAAGTCCACCAGAATAATGCCATCGACACCACATGCATGCGCAGTCGATACAAACTTCTCATAACCAATAACTTCAACTGGATTCAGATAACCCATCAATACGACTGGGGTCTCTTGATCCTTTTGACGGAACTCTTTGACCATATTCAAAGCGTCTAAGGTATTGGTGCCACCTGCCAATGCGCGTTCTGCAGCAAGGGCAATCACAGGACCATCTGCCATAGGGTCTGAAAATGGAAGACCGAGTTCAATCACATCTACACCCGCCTCGACCATCTGATGTAACAAAGGAACTGTTACCTGTGGATGAGGGTCACCAGCCATAACATAAGAAACCAAAGCTTTACGCTGTTGAGATTTAAGCTGTCCAAAACGAGTGGCTAAACGTGACATAGGGTTGTGCTTTCCTTAACTTGTTTAAAATTAAAACTACTGAGGAGTTGGCTTTGTAAAAATACAAGACGCTGCATTGTAACGCTATTTTTTACTCATTGAATAGAGCACATCGCGTTCGCGTTCCAATTCGTTTTTCGTCAAATATTTCCAGAACAACCGTAAAGCACCATTTACTGATATTTCGGTTTTTTTCTCAATGATCAAAGATGCCTAATTTTAGGAAATACCAAAATGTCTAAGTTTTAGATAAACTTATTTTTATTTGCAAAAAAATGATAAAAATAGGCGGCTTAGCTTTTACATTTAAAGTTTTATGAAATAGCAAAACCTGCATTATACTACGCACATTCTTTCATTTCCCTATCTCCTATGACCACCGATAACTCAGGTTTAGTGCAAGCACGTGCGCTTGCGCTGTTACCGCTTATTGTTTTTTTAGCCATTTTCTTAGGCAGTGGTATTTACCATTCTATGATTGGAACCGAGTTTGCGTTCTATCAAATGAAAGCGCCTGTTGCGGCCATTCCTGCCATTATTTTGGCGGTATTGATTTATCGCGGTGAGCTGAATCAAGGCATCGAAACCTTTCTGCGCGGTGCAAGTCACCCGAACCTCATCTTAATGTTCATGGTGTTCATGCTGGCAGGCGCATTTGCCAGTACCACCAGCGCCATTGGTAGTGTAGATGCCACAGTGCAAATGGGCTTGTCTGCGATTCCACCAGCCTTTGTGCTGCCCATGCTATTTATTATTTCAGCGTTTATTGCAACGGCAATGGGCACCTCGATGGGCACCATCGCGGCCTGCGCCCCCATTGCCTTTGGTTTCTCTCAAGCCACTGATATTGCCGCAGTCTATGCCATAGGTGCGGTCGTAGGCGGTGCGATGTTTGGTGATAACCTGTCCATGATTTCGGATACCACCATTGCAGCCACCACTAGTCAAAAAGTTCAGCTTCGAGACAAGTTTCGCGTCAATGTCTGGATTGCAGTACCTGCAGCTTTAGTCACGATCGCAATTTATGTCTTTAGCATCCATCAAACCGAAACCATTCAGTCAAAAGACTATAACCCTTGGCTAGTGTTGCCCTATGTCGTGGTGTTTTTCCTCGCCTTCAGTCGTTTACACGTGCTTGCAGTACTTACAGTCGGCGTGGTGCTCTCTGGGGTGATGGGACTGATTGCACAACCAGAATTTACGGTCATTCAACTCAACACAGCCATCTATGATGGTTTTGTCGGAATGTTTGAAGTCGCGTTACTGTCGATGTTTTTGGGCGGTCTTTCGACCATTATGCAAAAAGAAGGTGGTCTCGACTGGCTTATTCAACGCATTTACAGCCTAACCCGTTTATTTAAAGTTGGTCGTGAGCGCGCAGGTGAAATCGGATTGAGCTTTTTGGTGGTTTTCTCCAACATTTTTGTGGCCAACAATACTGTAGCGATTATTTTATCGGGCGATATGGCGCGCGAAGTCGCTAAAGAATATGGTGTAGACCCAAAACGTGCAGCCGCTTTGCTCGACATCTTTTCATGTGTTGTACAAGGGCTTATTCCCTATGGCGCACAGCTTTTATTGGCCTGCTCGATTGCAAAGCTTTCGCCAATTGAACTCATCGGCAGCATTTACTACTGTTGGATACTGGCGATCTTTGCCATCCTTGCGATTGTATTTCGTTTTCCACGACTGAAATCAATCTGATCATTGTATACATTTTAGCGCCTCCCCAAAGGCGCTTTTTTATGCCTGTTGTTATTTCAGTTGTCGTTTCAACTGTAATAAGGTCTGTCCACTGTACTGTTTATACGCACGTGCTAAAGCCGACTGCCCCGAATAGCCGAGTTGTAAGGCGATTTCAGTCAAACTCAAGCCTTGCTGTAATAAATATTCACATCTCTTCATGCGCTCTGACTCAAGTACTCGCTTAAATGAACTATCCCAGTCTTGCAACTGGCGTTGTAAGGTTCGCGTTGACAGGTGTAATTCATTGGCAATCTGTTCGATTTTAGGGGCTTCCGCATGTGCTTTAAGATAATCAGCCACGGCGCTATGAATCTGTTGTAATACGCTTTCATAACGAGGCTTGAGTGCGATTGCTACTTCTGCTTGTTTCAGTAAAAGCTGCGTTAAGGAAGGATCAGCAAAACCCGATTTTAAGATCAAACTGTCCGCACTCATCACATAGGCATAGCAGGCTTGATTAAAGCTCACTTCACAGCCATAAAATTTTTGATAATGATACTGTGCCATCTGGGCTGGATGCGCCATTTGGATTTTTAAGAACTGTAATTGATCGGGAAAAATTTTCTTGGCCAAATGCACAATGGATGCCATGGTCATTTCATTCAGTGAAGCATATTTCTCATTGAGAAAAGGCCAAGTCAGCCAAATCTCACCGCCCCTTTGCTGCATCTGCATGGGACTAACTTCAGCACCATCAATCACCAAACGACTAAAACGCATCACATAACTCAGTGCTTCAGCCACGCTATTACTGCGTGTGGCCATATAACCTAAAACACCAAAATGCTCAGGTTGAATAAATTTTGCCATCTCCATAATCAACTGAGGACAATCCAATTGTTCTCGCGTCAGTTGTAAAATCGTTTGAAAGAACGAAAATGGCGATTGGGTATCGATTGGCAGTTGTAATACATGCTCCAGTTCATACTGATATGGCGCTAAAAAACCGAGTTGATGAAAATCAATTCCTTGCTCTATAAGATACATATTCCAGAGCTGAAAATAACCATTGGGGATTTGTAATTCTTGCATGACGGCTCACCCGCTATTTGACATGCGATATTTTCACATTGGCGTAAAATGTATAAAAAATGGCAATATCTGTCAAAACAAACTGCATTTTCTCCGACATACTGCAATCATCCAAGGCAAATGAAGTAAAACAAAATGAATGCCATTGTTACAGCCCCTGTTGAACCGATTGTGCGAACCCAACTGAATTTTAAGCTCGATGAAGTACCCCGTTTTTGGTTTGGCGGCGACCCATTTCGGACGCGCATGTTCGATGCACTCAGCCTCACTTTCCCCGATGGAGAACGCTATTTTATTCAAAGCGTGCGTTTGTTTCGGGACCATATTACAGACCCAAACTTAGCAGCTCGTATCAGCGATTTTATTAAGCAAGAAGCACAGCATGGCATTGCCCATGACAAAATGAATCAGGTCATGCGAGAACAAGGCATGCCTGTCGATCAGTTTATTCAGCGTTTAAATAAAATTTTTAAGTTCGAATTAAGCAAACGCTCGCCGCAGTACAACATTGCCATGACGGCTGCGGCAGAACATTTAACTGCACTGATGGCCGAGACTTTTTATAGCCATAAAGCCACGTTGGCTGAGGCTCACCCTTATGTGCGTGCTTTATTTGCATGGCATGCCATTGAAGAAATGGAACACCGCGATGTGGCGTTTGATGTGATGAAACAAGTCGGACATGTACCCGAAACAACGCGTCTATTTGCATTGGCCTTTACTACGGTGATGATGTTTGGTTTCACCACCTATCGTGCAGATGTCATGCTTAAACATGATGGCTTTAACCGTATTCAGCGCTTGCAAATGATGCGTAAAGGGCTGCCCTGGTTTTTTGGGAAAAAAGGGATACTGTCTCGGATGCGTGGTCAATATCTCGATTGGTTTAAGAAAGACTTTCATCCCAATCAACATCCTGTGATTGAACAGTACGATGTTTGGATCGACACCCTAGCAGAAAGTCATGATCCGATTTTAGCGGGTGAAGCTTTTTGGCAAGCTGGGAAATAATTCAATAAGCGCAATGAATGATAAGAAAAACCGGCATGATGCCGGTTTTTCTTATCACAAGTGTTTTTACCACTTTGCATAGTGCTGTTCGAGCAGTCCATATTCATTTAGCAATACAACCTCTTGATCACCCTGCTGAATCGTACCGCTAATCTTGGCTTGCCACTGACTAAACTGACTACCGACAAGCCGTAAATTTAGATTTTCAAAACGGCGCCATCCCGTGGTCACTGTTAAATTTAAGCGTTCATCTAACGAGCGAATGCTCCAACGCCCTTCTTCTTCCATTTGAAACAGAACATCACTCACGGTATAGAGCTTTCCATTCATCCACAGACAGTTTTCATTGCCAAAACTTTCATTCACACCAGAAGCTAAATTGAGCCCAATGCGTCTGCCCTCAGCATCCCAAAAACTACAAGAGAGCCAAAACCAAGCTGTTTCCGGTCGGAGGAAACCACAGGTATCATCTAGCGCAGCTAAGGTCCGCTCATTAAACTGAATAATCTGCCCGGCTTTATTGGTAAAAAAACCCTCACAAGCTAAGGTGGTCAATTTCTGAGTATAAGTCCAGCCATTAATCCCTGTTGGACTACACATACTCAATGGATCAGTGCCTGCGCAGAAAATACGGGCACTCAGCTTAATTTCACCATACTTGGTGACTTGAACATAACGCACCCCATTGGCATGCTGAATTTCAATTTGAAAAGGTGAATTTGCAAATACACTTTGATTATATAAAGGCTGTTCATCTAATACGGTTTTACGCGCCAGAAAATTCACGGCGTTCCATTCAAGTACTTCATTTTTGAGATGATCATAAATATAAACGAAACCGTGTCCAGCCCAAGCAATATCAGCAATCGCTAAGCCAATGGTGTAGTGTTCATGTTGAATGCTACAAAACTTAAATTTCTTATATTTTAGCTTTTTCCGCCAGCCAGTGAGCACTTCACCATATGGGGTTTTATACTGATACTTATTTAAATCAATGGTTTTTGGAAGTTCGCTAAACCGACCATAATGTGGTTGTCCGTTGGACTGTATCAAATCCATTGATGCTTTATCCTTAAGCAAAAGTTAATTAATATCCATAAGCCTATTATGCCTATAATTTTAAAGGTGAAAAGTGTTTAGTTTGTTTTTTCATCAAATTATTCGTTAAACCTGCTTTTCGTTTTAATACATCACTTAAAAGGATTAGGAATAGTTCAAACTTAATTTAACATGAGATATGTATTTTCCCATGTGTTTACATCAAACTCAGCTTCAACCAATGCCACATAACGACCATGTACACAATCAATCGCAATACAGTCATCGACGTCTAAAACACGATCTGTATGTTGCTTTTGCCACTTTTGATCAAAATATTGTTTGCCAAGTTGTTTGGCTTCTGCGGCATACGGCGCAACGACGAGTACATAACGATGTAATTCACCAAATTCACGTGAGTCATAGCCACCTAAATTTATGAGCCACAGTTTTTCATCTTCTGCTTGGGGTTGGGCATCACTAAACTGTATTTGGTATTTTTTCCCTCGACATTCAATACCATTCACTTGCATCCAAGCATCAATATGTAAGCCTTTTTGTTCACCAAACCATGCATTTTTAAGTTGCGGGTAACTCTCTTCTAGACTGTCAGCGACTGCAAATACAACATCATGGACTTCGGTATTGGCGCGGGCATGACGACCACCAAGCATGACCATAAATAGGTTGGGCATTCTATTTCCTTTCTTTTGAAACATTTTTACAGCTAACATGCGATTCACGGAAACGTCATTCGCAATTGTTCGAGGTAGACCACACCTCGAGAGAAATGTTTTTGAAACAACATTAATCACATGAAAGTATAGGACGAGTTTTGCGAATAACAATGCCTTTGGTTACTTTGGGCTTATCCAAAGTAACATTATGAACTCCTTACATTTGAGGTGTAAGCAGCAAGACTCCGTCAAAATGTAGATAACGTTACATGACCAGTAAGATAAATTTGACCAAAGTTTTCATTAGTAGGAAATATCTTACTTTTGTTGCGGCAAAAGTAACAAAACCATCTTATTGAGCAGACATTACATCCCTGTAAGGCTGCTCAACGGCCAACATCTAGGTCGCCTGTCCTTATTCATATTTTCGATAAACATCTATTTCAAAAAAATCGTACTAAATTACTTCAGCACGATTTTAATATTGTATAACCTTCTCCACAGAGAGAAGCTTCACACCAGAGGAAAATTACATCTCAACCATTTCTACGCCATCAATACGTGCCACAGTCATTAAGTCCTTATCACCACGACCTGAAACCGTCGCAATAATAATTTGATCTTTTGACATCGTTGGCGCAAGTTTAGTGACATACGCCATGGCATGAGAACTTTCCAGTGCTGGAATAATCCCTTCAATCTGGGTTAAATCACGGAAACCTTGTAAAGCTTCATTGTCATTGATTGGCACATATTCAACACGATGCATATCTTTCAAGAAGCTATGTTCAGGGCCTACACCTGGATAATCCAAACCTGCTGAAATCGAATGTGTTTCAATGATCTGACCTTGTTCATCCGACATCAAATAAGTACGGTTACCGTGTAAAACTCCGACATGACCAGCATTCAATGGTGCAGAATGTTTACCTGTTTCAATGCCATAACCTGCGGCTTCAACACCATACATTTTGACATCTTGGTCATTCAAGAATGGGTAGAACAAGCCCATTGCATTTGAACCACCGCCTACACATGCCACTAAAGCATCAGGCAAACGACCTGCTTGTTCCTGAATTTGCTTACGTGCTTCACGACCAATAATTGACTGGAAGTCACGTACCAATTGTGGATATGGATGCGGCCCTGCAACTGTACCAATGACATAATAAGTTGAATCAACATTGGTGACCCAATCACGCATGGCTTCATTCATCGCATCTTTCAATGTTTTAGAGCCACTTTCCACAGGCACAACAGTTGCGCCGAGTAAACGCATACGATAGACATTCATGGCTTGACGTTTCACGTCTTCTGCACCCATGAATACCACACATTCAAGCCCTAAACGCGCTGCAATCGTAGCCGTTGCAACACCGTGCTGACCTGCGCCAGTTTCAGCAATAATTCGTTTTTTACCCGACAGTTTTGCCAGTAAAGCCTGACCAATGGTGTTATTCACTTTATGTGAACCTGTATGATTCAGGTCTTCACGTTTTAAGTAAATTTGTGCACCACCCAACTCTTTCGACCATCGCTCAGCATAATATAAAGGACTAGGACGACCTACATAGTAGGCGAGGTCACGGTCGAATTCTGCCAGAAACTGCTCATCATCTTTCATACGGAAATAGAGCTTTTCTAAGTCTTCTAATGCTGCCATTAGAGTTTCTGACACAAAACGTCCGCCATGGATACCAAAATGCCCACGTTCATCTGGGTATTGGGTATAGTCAATCACATTACTTTGCTGATCCACGATGGACTCCTTGCATGAAGTTTTCTATAAGTTGTTGGTCTTTTATACCTTTAGCGGATTCGACGCCTCCGCTGACATCTACAGCATAAGCCCCAGTCGTCTTTATAGCGTCTTCAACATTAGTTGGGGTTAAACCACCAGCTAAAATTAAAGGAATATCCAGTTTGGGGAATTGTGACCAGTCAAAACTGTGTCCTGTTCCCCCTTTCAGTTCAGGATGCCATGCATCTAAGAGCACTGCACTTGCCCCGGCCTGTTGAAAGCGTTGAACTTCTGCCACCACATCCTGTTCAGGTTTCACTTGAATGGCTTTATACCAACGACGTCCTACTTGTGCCGCAATCGCCTGACAGTCTTCTGGTGTTTCATCACCATGAAACTGAATGATATCGAGCGCCACTTGTTTTAACACATCGGCAATGTCATCCGCAGTGGCATTCACAAAAAGTCCAACAGTTTGCACATAGGCAGGCACATGTTGAATCAATTCTTTAGCCTGAGCTACACTGACATGGCGTGGACTGGGCGGGAAAAATACAAAACCAATTGCATCAGCCCCGGCATTGACCACAGCTTGAATATCTTGGCTACGGGTAATCCCACAAATTTTGGCACGGGTTCGCATAGATTATGACTCTGGCTCAACCCTATTTATAGCTGATCTATAAATAACAGGGCGAATCATTGTAATGCAATTTTTTCGCCTTGCGTAAAGTTCATCCTGAAAAATCTTTACATAGATTGTTTAATTCACATACAAACCTTATACTTCGCGCAAATGCAATAAGTCTAAGCATTATGCTTTAGGGAAGTTGGTGAGAGTCCAACACTGCCCCCGCAACGGTAAAACGAAACGTATATCTTTATAAGTGTTTGCACTTACATCACTGCACTCGTGTGGGAAGATGGATATACCAATATTGTTCGCAATATTTATATTTAAGTCCGGAGACCTGCTTATTGCGCCATTTAACTCAATCATTCACGGGGGGTGAATGTATGGAGCCAGCATGTCAAATTTATTTCAGCCTACAGCTTTAGTAGGCGCAATCGCTATTGCGATGGGTTTCTCCGTTTCTGCATCTGCACAAGACAGCATTAATGCGTCTTTAGATACATTGGTTGTCACTGCAACACGTTCTGAAGAAAAGATTAAAGACGTACCAGCACGTATTTCTGTAATCGATGAAAAAACCATTGAACAGTCTCCAATTACAGATCTTCCAACCTTACTTACTAAAGAAGCAGGGCTAACTGTTAAGCAAGTCGGCGGCTACGGACAAACGGCATCAGTATATTTACGCGGTACCAATGCATCACATACTTTATTTCTACAAGATGGGATGCGCTCAAATATTGCAACTGTAGCTGGGACTAACATTCCCCTTTTTGATCTTTCGGATGTGAAACAAATTGAAATCCTTAAAGGTCCAGCCTCTGTCCAATATGGTACTGATGCAATTGGGGGGGTGATTCAACTCATTTCTAAGATTCCAACAGAAAACTCAATATTTACAACTGTTGAAGCTGGTGAACGTAGTACTTATAAAACCATTTTAGGTGTTGATGTTGCAGAAGACGGTTTTTATGCTCAGCTCCGCGGTCAACGTTTTGAAACTGATGGCGATCAAATTATTGCCAATGATGACCGTAAAGCAGGCTTTGACCAAAAAGGCTATAGCGCGAAAGTAGGTGTAGAAAAAGAAGCTTATGATCTTTCTGCTGAAGTTAAAGAAAATAAAGGAACTGGCGATTATTTTTCTTACGGCGCTCCTGAAGCTTATGATTTCCTTAACCGCTTATACAATGTCCAAGGCCGCTTAAACTTTAGCGATAACCTAACTTGGAATACTCGTCTTTCTCAATTTGAAGACCAATATGAAGTAGTAAAAGGCTCATATCCGTCTATTGTAAATACTGAGCAGCAAGAAATTGACTCCAACTTAAAATGGCAATTCACCCAATACCAAAACGTACTTTTTGGTGTTGAATACAATAAAACTGAAGCAGAAAAAGTTGCAGCTTATGTAGGTGATGAAGGTTTTAAATCAGACAATGAGACGATTGGCTATTACGTACAACACCAGTTTAAAAATGACCTATTCTCAACCCAAGCAGGTGTTCGTGTAGAAGATAATCAGCAGTTTGGAACACACACTGTTGGTCAACTCGCTGCTCGCTACTTTGCCACACCCAACACAAGTTTTTATACCAACGTAGGTACAGCATTTAGAGCACCTGTTGTAGGCCAAATTATTTCTGAACCATCATGGTGGGGCGGTAACCCAGACTTAAAACCAGAAGAAAGTATTTCTTATGAACTAGGTTTTGATCATTCCCTTAATTACGGTATTCAACTGTATGGTTCTGTTTATCAAACCAAAGTCGATAATCTCATGGTATCTGATGCCTCTACAGGATTTAAGTTTTATAATCTGAAGAAAGCAACGTTCACTGGATCCGAGCTTGGTTTAAAGTGGAAACAGGATAGCTTATTTGCAAATGCAGAATATGCTTATGTACAACCCAAAAATGATGATACGGACAAAGATGCTCCAAACCGTCCACGTCAAAACTTTACATTATCTGCTGGTTGGGATAATGGCGTTTATGGCTTTACAACCTCTTTAGTTGCTAAAGGTCCATCTAAAGATGTTCAAGAGATTCCTGGATATGCAACAATTGATATGAATGCTTATTGGCAAATTAATCCACACGTCAAAGTTTTCTCAAACATTCATAACCTTGGTGATACAACTTATAAAGCAGCCTGGAATAACGAAGTTAGTTCGTACTACCTTGCAAGTGGCCGCCTGGCTACCGCAGGAGTCACTTTCCGTTATTAATTTAATGTAAAGACTCAAAAAAAATTTAAAACAGCGCAGTTTATGGATAATGTTTTGACCGGCATTATCCTTTTTTTCATTCTTTAGGCAGGACAAATTATGGGCCACCGTTTAAGTAAAATTTATACCCGTACTGGCGACTCAGGCACCACAGGTCTGGGTGATGGATCACGTGTGACTAAAGATGATCTAAGAATTACCGCACTTGGTGATGTGGATGAACTTAATTCAACAATTGGCGTACTTCGTGCTCAAATTACCGCAAGTCAAATCACGGACAAAGCAACATGGGATAAAAGCTTAAGCCTGATTCAGCATTGGCTTTTCGACTTAGGCGGTGAAGTCTGTATTCCCAACTATCACTTGCTCCAACCGGTTTGTATTGAGTTTCTTGAACAAGAAATTGACCGCATGAATGAAGACTTACCCATGCTTAAAGAATTTATCTTACCTTCGGGTTCTTTAGCATGTAGCTATGCACATCAAGCACGAGCAGTATGTCGCCGAGCTGAACGTAGCTTAATGTCGGTGCACACTCGTGATCAAAATATTCAAAGCACAGCTCTACAGTTGCTCAACCGCTTATCGGATTGGCTTTTTGTTGCATCGCGTGCTTTACAGCGTGCTGAAGGTGGCTCAGAAGTACTTTGGCAAAAAAATATTAATGAAACCATTTAAACCGTTCTAAGTATTTAGAACGAAATAGATTTTTTCAGAGTCTTCCAGTGAATTAATCACAGGAAGACTTTTTGATATTATTCTTCTTTTGGGAAAAGAAACCAAAACCATTTTCCAAGCGTAAAACTCGTCAAATACCATCAGTTAAAGTGAATATCACAGAAACATTTCATTCAAATTCAATTCTGCCAAAAACCATTACGAATCGCATTTACGCATATCTGATATCTCCACCTTAGAGTCTATCCCAATCAGATATTTTTAGCGCTACAATCACTCAAAAGACGTATATAGATCAGGTTCAATATGAGAATTATCGGACATCGTGGTGCACGTGGCGAAGCCCCAGAAAATACACTCGGCGGTTTTCAATATATTCATGATCTAGGCATACGTGCGGTCGAATTTGATGTTCGTCAGCTCAAAGACCATGAACTGATCATTATGCATGATGACAACATGCTCCGAACCACAGGTATCGACCAAGCGCTCTACCCATTAAACAGCACACAACTCGATACCTACAATCAAGCACATATTTGGTTAGACTGGAAAAAGCAAAGTACCCCAACATTGCTACAAGCCCTTCAGATTATGCAGGACTTCGAACATCTTGAAGTTGAAGTCAAAGCTGTAGAAACACAAGCTGAAGCTGAGCGACTGACGCAACATTTAACACAGCAACTTAGAGGCTTTGAACGCACTGCAGTCATCACTAGTTTTGATCTTAAAATCCTACAAGCACTCCAAGATCAACACTCAACATTTAAACGTGGTTTATTGATTGAAGACGATATTCAACATCTTGCGATTGAACAAGCGCTCAAATACGACTGTTGCCAAATCGGCTGGATGAACCAACTGGCAACTGATGACTTGTTAAAAGCCACACAACAAGCGAATTTAGCCATTAGTGTTTGGACAGTGAATGACATCGAGCGCGCCAAACATTTACGTGACTGTGGCATTGATGGATTAATTACCGACTTTCCTAAAATGATGCTACAACATTTGACCGATGTGCATTGAACAGGCCACAGATTGACTTGAGTTTTACATGAGCAGTGGCACTGAAAATGGTTATTTGTCATATTGATCGCTCTGCTACGATAAAGCCTAGAAATGCTTCGATAATTTCGATATCTAAACATTCGTATTCTGTTACTGTTTAGTACAATACATCTGTACAATAATGCTAGTGAAGCATGGTTCGCTCATGCTAATATGCTGTGGCTTAATCCATGCAAAAAGTAATGGATTGACCTTCCATTTATACCTCCCAAGGTTTCAGGAGTGCTGTTGGAGATGAATGCTCCCCTACCCAAAGCCCCATTTAACTGGGTTGCAATTTTTGCATTGGTTTTTCTTCCCATTGTGGCTGTGATTGCAATTCCCTTATATGCCTTTCAGCATGATTTCAGCTTAGCCGCTTGGATCAGTATGTTTGTATTACTGGGTGTTAGTAGCTTAGGTATTACCGCTGGCTATCACCGCTTATGGGCACACCGTGCTTATGAAGCAAGCTTACCTTTAAAAATCATTTTGATGATTATGGGTACCTTTGCCGTGCAAAACAGTATTTTATTTTGGAGTTCAGGTCACCGAACCCACCACCGCCATGTCGATGATATCGAGAAAGATCCGTACTCGATTAACAATGGCTTTTGGTATGCGCACATGGGTTGGATGCTTCGTGACTATCCATCAGCAGAACCGGACTTTAAAAATGCACCCGATTTGCTCAATGACAAATTGGTAATGTTCCAACACAAATACTATGTTCCTTTAGTGATCATCGTCCACACTGGTATTTTACTACCAATTGGTTGGGCTGTAGGGGACCTATGGGGCGTGTTATTATTGGGTGGATTAATGCGTTTAATCCTCAGCCACCATGTCACATTCTTTATTAACTCTTTATGTCATATGTGGGGCAAGCGTCCATATACCGATGAAAATACTGCACGTGACAACTTCTGGTTAGCCATTGCCACTTGGGGTGAGGGTTATCATAATTACCACCACATTTTCCAATACGACTATCGTAACGGCGTGAAATGGTGGCAATATGATCCAACAAAATGGTTGATTTGGTCATGCTCAAAACTCGGTTTAGCTAAAAACTTACGCCGTATTCCAAGCTTTAATATTAAAAAAGCTGAACTTGCGATGAAGTTTAAATACGCAGAACAGGACTTAGAAGTTCATGGTCTAAATGTCAGTGATGACATTAGTTCTGCTAAAGCTCGTATTGCACAAGAGTATGATGCGTTCACCCAGACCTTGAATGACTGGGCAAAATTGAAAGAACAAGAAATTCAAGCCAAGAAAACGGCTGTGGCAGAAAAAATTCACCAGATGGATGAGAAACTCAAAATTGAGTTTCAGTTAGTCGAACAGCGCCTCGGTCATCATCGTCAAACCTTGACCACCTTGATGCGTAGCATTAAAAAAGCCACTGTTTCTCAGTAATTAATTATCTGATTCACCATTTCAAAAGAAAGCTCCGCAAGGGGCTTTTTTTAGCAGTTAATAAAGGATAACAACATGGATATTAAGAATATTCCTTTCGGTCTCACCAACTGGGCCGAGATACCAACCACCCGTCATACAGGTGATCAAGGTTATGCCCTATGGCGTACTCAGCAATTTGACACAATTCGCGTGCGTATGGTGGAGTATTCTGAGAACTATCTGGCCGACCATTGGTGTTCTAAAGGGCATATCCTGTTGTGCTTAGAAGGTGAACTACACACCGAACTAGATGATGGTCGTAGCTTTACCCTCACGGCTGGCATGAGTTACCAAGTTGCGGATCAAGCCGAAGCTCATCGCTCGTCCACCTCAAAAGGTGCCAAACTGTTTATAGTTGACTAAAACAGTTGGATATATGTCTTAACACTAAAACTTTGCTATATTGATAGGGTCATGGCTTATCCCTTGTGATCCTTCACTATGCAGTTCAATTCACGCTATTCTCTCCTTCCGTCAAAGCTTTATCACCATCAACACCCCCTGCCACTGAAAGAAGCAAAAGCAGGTCATTTCAATGCCGCTTTAGCAGAACAGTTGCAATGGTCTGAAGCCGACAAACAGTCTTGGGTAGAGATTTGTAGCGGACAAAAAACCTTTAGTGAATTTGAACCATTGGCAATGGTCTATGCAGGACATCAATTTGGTCAGTGGGTAGGACAGCTCGGTGATGGTCGGGGTTTATTGATCGCACAAATCCTCGATCAACATGGGCAAACCATTGACCTGCATTTAAAGGGTGCAGGCTCTACTCCTTACTCGCGTATGGGAGATGGTCGTGCGGTACTTCGTTCTGTCATTCGTGAGTACTTGGCTGGACATGCGCTGAATAGTTTAGGCGTGGCTTCAAGCAACGCGGTGGGCTTTACCTCATCGGCTCAAGGCGTGCAGCGGGAAAAATTGGAACTCGGTGCGATGATGTTACGTACGTCAGACTGTCATATTCGCTTAGGACATTTTGAGTGGATTAATCAGTATCAACCTGATTTACTCGACGAATTCACCCAAAGATGTATCGCATGGCATTACCCCGAGTGTTTAGATGCGGAACAACCTGTTTTGGCATTTGCAACCCAAGTGATTCAACGGACTGCGGTAATGATTGCCAAATGGCAACTGGTCGGCTTCGCACATGGAGTGATGAATACTGATAATTTAAACATTACAGGTTCAACCCTCGATTTTGGTCCTTATGGCTTTATGGAGCGCTTCCGTCCGAATTGGATTAACAATCACTCCGACTACCAAGGCCGCTATACCTATCAGCAGCAGCCAAGCATTGGACATTGGAACTTATGGACATGGTTGAATAACCTCATTCCGCTTTGTCCGCAAGACTATGACAAAGAACAATGGAAGCAAGACCTTGCCGATTGCCTAGAGCACTATGAACCCACATTCTTGGAGCACTACAAACTGGGTTTAAGTCAGAAAATGGGCTTACCTCATTTCCACACTGACAGTTTTGACTGTGCCATGACCTTCTTACGAATTCTACAAACCGAACAGCTCGACTACACACAAAGCTTTACGCGTTTACAGAATCAACACTATGAAATGATTAAAGATGACTGCCTTGACCGTCGTCAGTTTGAAAGTTTCCTCGCGCAATATGAACAGATTCGTGCAAATCAAGACACAACAGAACTCAATGCAGCTATGCAGCAAGCCAATCCTGTTTATATCCTACGCAATCACATGGCACAAAAAGCGATTGAGCTGGCTGAACGGAATGATTTCTCAGAAGTCGAACGCTTATTTGACCTGCTTAGCCACCCATTTGAGCGAAATGTAGCACTAGAGAAAGCGGAAGATTTAGCACCTTTGCCAACGGATGTTCCAGAGGTGATGGTGAGTTGTTCCTCTTAAGCGTTTGGCTTAAACTGTGGATAAATTAAACAATATCCACAGGGCTTCGCCCACTAGAGTGATGATCACCATGTCCTTACACCTTATTGCTGCAAAAGCTGCACTTGCCCTGCCAGAAGTGACGTGTAGTCAGCCCTTTGGTGAAGGCTGTGATGTCTATAAAGTCATGAATAAAATGTTTTTGCTCAATTCATCTTTAAGTGGTGCAGCTTTAAGTAACTTAAAAGTTACGCCTGACCACGGCGCGATGCTACGTGATATTTATCCTTATATTCATGCAGGATGGCATATGAATAAAAAACATTGGATTTCAATTTATGAGCATGAAGACTTAGATTCAGATTTAGTCATTGATCTAGTACATAGCTCTTATGAGCTCGTGGTATCCAAGCTGAATAAACGACAAAGACAGCGAATCGCTGCACCTCAAGCCATCACCTAAATATGTATTGAATGAAAAAGATTTGTAATTATTCCTTTTACATTTTCTAAAGCGCAAGCCTATCACCGCATCAAGCAGATCATAGGTTTGAATGCATATTGTGTCTACTGAGCAGCTTTTCGACGTTTTCTAGTATTGCCCACTTTGGAATAAAAAATTCGAAACTAAAAGCGAAGTGAGCAATTAAGAACTCATAAAAAAAGCCCGACATCCTGTCGGGCTTTTTCGTATTGGTTAGCTAGGTATAACTCCTGTCGTACCTCACATCCTAGTGTTGAACTTATCATTTTTGTTTTATGTTTTGGAACTTCCTGTTCTCTATGTCTGCATCATATAAAAAATCTTGGGACTGACCTAGAGGCAATCCGCTTGAATTGGTGTAAGCCAAAACGTACATAGAAAAATAAGCTTAATTAGACTTACCCCCAAAATTATCCGCAGAAATTGTGGATAGTTTTCAGGATGACTAAAGCTGAGCCTTACCCCTAAAAATTACTTTTTGAGTACTTTAAAATCAAATTAATACCTTTCCATATTAATCTGTCCAAAATACCGGCTATCTTTTCTAAGTGTCACCGACTTAAGGGTGTATAAACAGCAATACGATAAAAGGAAGTATAAAGTAGATCATTCCCCACACAACCTAACTAAAAAATGATGATGAACGTCATACTAGGACGTTCTCAGATTGAATAAATACTTCATAACAGATGTAATTCTTTCAGATTATATTTTGAGATTACCCCCCATGACTAATAAGCAGATCATTCAGTTTGATGAATTTACACGTGAACAATTGATTCATGCATTAAAGAAATACACGATGAAAGAGCTTGAGTTAGATCTTGGAAATTTCCCCGCTCAATTTTTATTTGACTTTATTGTCGAGGAATTTGGGCCTCACTTTTACAATCAAGCCCTAACTGACACCCATGAATGGTTAGCAGAGCGCTTCGCTTATTTAAATGATGACTTATTTATTTTGACCAAAGAAAAAGTTAAAAAACAAACTAAAAGCTGATTGGAAATATTTATCATTTATATATCAAGCTAAATCCTAAAATATCAAAAAGCCTATAAAAAAAAGGACTCATATTGAGTCCTTTTCAACATCATCACCTGCGCTTTAGCTTTTCCTCGGCTTCAATGTTTTAAATAAAACAAATAACACGAGGATCCAGACAGGAAGCATCAACACGGAAAGCATAAAACCCTGATTCCACATAATATATAAAATCATCAGCATAAATACTAAAACAAAATAATTGCTAAACGGTGCAAATAACGCTGGAAACTTGGTTTGAATGCCCTGTTTTTTCATACTCTGTCTAAATTTAAGATGGATCAAACTAATCATCATCCAATTCAGCACCGCAGCACTGACCACAATATAAATCAGATAACTAAGCGCTTTTTCAGGCAAAAAGTAATTCAACAGTACGCAACCAAAAATCAGTAATGCTGAAAATAAAACCGCCGCAATTGGTGTCCCTTGTCGATTCACCTGCTTAAAAACTTTCGGGGCATTGCCTTGTTCTGCCAGACCTAACAGCATGCGACTATTGGCATACATCCCACTATTACAAACAGAAACCGATGCAGTCAGAATAATAAAATTCAGTAAATGCGCTGCCCAATCAATGCCAATTTGCTTAAAAATAAGCACAAATGGACTTTTATCTAAGCCACCCAAATCCAATTGACTCCAAGGCACTAAAGACAAAAGAATCGCCAGTGAGCAAATATAGAACAGGAAAACCCGAATCACCGTTTGATTGACGGCTTTTGGAATGTTCTTTTCAGGATCTTCGGTTTCCGCAGCCGCCATACTGATTAGCTCAATGCCGCCAAAGGCAAACATCATAAAGGCCAACATATAAAACAAGCCTTCAAAGCCATGTGGGAAAAACCCGCCATGTGCCCATAAGTTCGTGACGGATGCGGTTGAACCGACATCAGCCGTCAACAACAGATAAACCCCGAAGATGATCATGGCGATAATCGCCACAACTTTAATCATCGACAGCCAAAACTCAGACTCCGCATACAGTTTGACATTGGCAAGATTGGCCAGTGTGATCACCACAAAAAACACCAGCACCGAGACCCACGCAGGAATATGTGGCCACCAGTAATTCACATACTTGCCAATCGCGGTCAGTTCAGTCATCACCACCAAGATATACAGTACCCAGTAGTTCCAGCCCGTTAAAAAACCTGAAAACCGCCCCCAATATTTAAAGGCAAAGTAGCTGAATGAACCCGTCACTGGCTCATGCACAATCATTTCACCGAGCTGACGCATAATTAAAAATGCAATCAAACCGCCAATCATATAACCCAAAATAATAGATGGGCCAGCAGACTCAATAATATGTGCTGAACCTAAAAACAGACCTGTACCAATTGCACCGCCCATGGCGATCAATTGAATATGGCGGTTCTTTAAACGGCGCTGAAGTTTAGGCGTCTCGCTGCTCAAAACACATGCTCATCTGATAAAAAAATGAATTGTACCGTTTGCACAGACGATCAACCAGTCTTGTCCTTTAAAATCGCAGATTGTTAGGTTTCATTTCACAAGCTAGAGATTTAAGCGAACTGTTGATTTTGATTACCGCCTTGACTTCATCCCATAAAAAAAGCGGATAAACCTACGCTTATCCGCTTCTTCTATTGTTCAGAAAACTGAATTAATCTTCAGGATATTCAAAACGGTAGCCTACTCCATATACCGCCTGCACCCATTCATGACGGTTACCTGTTTCAGCAGCATCCGAAATTTTACGACGTAAGTTCTTAATATGGCTATCAATCACACGGTCAGCCACTTCAAAGCTGTCTGGGTTGATATGATCCAGTAACTGTGCACGTGAATACACTTGACCCACATGCTCTAAAAACAACTCCAGTAAACGAAACTCGGTCGGTGTTAGGTTTAAAGGCTTTTGTTGATACCAAATGCGTTGCTGCGCTTTATCCATACGGAACAAAGACTGATCTTCAGGCTCAGCCTTACGCTCTAAACGACGTAACACGGCTTGGACACGCGCTACCAATTCTTTCGGGCTAAATGGTTTACACACATAGTCGTCTGCCCCCATGTTCAAGCCAAGCACGCGGTCGATTTCTTCCGTACGCGCGGTGACCATAATAATCGGCAAATCCGACTGTTCACGGACTTTACGGCAAATGGTCAAGCCATCCATACGCGGCACCATCAAGTCTAAAATCATCAGACTCGGTTTACGCTGCGTAAAGCTATCAAATGCGTCCTGACCATCGTGAAACATACTGACTTCAAAGCCCGCTGCTTCAAGATAATCGCGGACCAATTGTGCAAGTTCTACTTCATCTTCAACCAGCATAATATGTTTCATACATACTTCCTTTTGTGTTTCATTTTTTTGGGAACGTTAACTTGCAACGTAAACCACCCAAAGGCGAATGATCAAAACTCAATTCGCCGCCTAAAGCCTGTGCCAGTTTAGCCGATAAAGCCAAACCTAAACCCGTACCACCTGTGCTCCGCGTACGCGAGTCATCTACTCGGTAGAAACGCTCACCGAGCCGTGCCAACTGCTCATCGCTTAAACCATATGGACTGTCATCGACATAGACCGTCCAGTCTGTTGCAGACTGTTCCGTATGAACCCGTACCTGCCCACCCGCTTCGGTATAACGAATGCTATTGCCCAACAAATTGACCATGATTTGCTTAAAGCGGTCAATATCAAGTTGTAACTCGGCGCCCTCACCTTCAACACTGATGCTTAAATGGGCTTGTTCAAATTTAGGCTTAAAGTTTTCCACTTCTTGCTCAATCACCGCCCACGGGTTCACGGTTGCAAAGTAACAGTTTAATTGCTGTGCTTCCGCTTGTGCCAAATCGGCCAAGTCATGCGTGAGTTTTTTCAAGCTGGTGACTTGGCGTAACATCGATTCAAAATGCTCAGGTGTTGGTTTTCGAATACCGTCTTGCATCGCTTCGATCTGCGCTTGTAAAACTGCTAGCGGTGTTTTCAACTCGTGTGAAGTATCTGACACCCACTGACGACGTGAAATTTCATGCTGATCTAAAATCACCGCCAACTGGTTCAGTTCATTGGACAAATCACCCAGCTCATCGTTTCGATTCACTTTAACTTGATGCTGAAAATTACCCTTGGTTAATTCACGCGTACCATTCAACAAGCGTTGAATCGGTGTCTTAAAATAAGTCGCAAGCAACAACGCAGCAATTAAACTAGCAAAAACGGTTAAACCATAGACCAGCAATAAATAACGTTTTTGGTTACTAAAGAAGTTGATACTCAACGCATCATCTTGATCGAGAACTGGTTTCAGCCCCAAATACCCCACCACTTGGTTATTCACCACAATAGGCCGGAAAGAAACTTGATCATCCGAGGGTTCACCGACCACAAACTGACGCTGCGTATCGTATAAAGACAAACGCGAGCTAAGACCTAAACGGTCAGGCGTGGAAATAAACTGTTTTTTGCCTGTGTTTTGTTTGCTCTCTTGTTCAATCTCTTCTTTTTTACGATCTGGACGGAAAACATTTTGATTGGCGCTGAGCGGGAACTTTAAACCTTCGAAGGGTTGAAACTCCGAAGGTAAGTTCTCCTCCAAAGCTTGCAATTCTTGTTCAGTTAAAATCTGTTTTTCATGTTTGACTTCAGTGGTAGAGACATCACTGAGTAAGGTTTTGGTATTTTCTTTAAAATAACGCTGTTGCAGAGCAATGTCGTACTGGCGACGTAACCACCAACGAGAGAGACGGTCATAATCATCTGGCGCAGCATGTCCTTCAATCTGCAAAATTTGTGCTTGAATGGCATTGCCCCAGTCATGATAAGTGCTATAAACGCCAGCCAAGTTATCAATCAGATGATCGAGCTTTTGCATTTCCACGTCCGCCACATATTTGGCAAAATTCTTTTGCATCGTCCAATGCAACACACCTAAACTCACCGTGGTAATCACCAAAGTGGTCAGCAATACAGTGAGGAATAAGCGTAAAGCAATCGGTACGCGGCGAATCTTCAAAAGCAATCTCTCGGTCGTTCTTTTGCCTTGTTATTGTATAGAACACTGCACCAAAAAACTCTCCATTGTTTCTACATCTTTATTATTTAATCTTTAATCATCCAAAATCACATGCTCTTGTATGGGGGAGTTGTAGAATGAATAAGATGACAAAAATTGCGTTAGCCACTGCCAGCGTTTTATCTGTAGGTGCGTTGACTGCCTGTCAATCCACCCAAGCACCAAAAGATATGGAGCAGTCGCAACATATGCATGGTCATTATCAAAAAGACCGTCACGTGACGCCTGAACAACGCGAACAATTTGAAAAAATGCGTACTGAACGCAAACAGGTCATGCAAGACATTAAAAAAGCCTGCGATGGCAAAGCAGTGGGTTCAGCAGTCCAAGTTAAAGCAGGTGAACAAACACTAGATGGTACATGTACGATTTCGTTTAAACCGAACCGTGATGAAATGAAACGTGGTGAACACCGCCCAATGCGTGGTGATCAAGCCGATCGTGGTGAATTCCGTGGCATGCATATGCAACGCGGCGAACCCCTAACCGATGCAAAACGTGCTGAGTTAACCCAGCAATACGATCAACGTTTAGCTGAACGTCAAGCGCGTCAACAAGCCGCAACCAAAGCCTGCCAAGGTCAAACCGATGGTAAAGCCGTGCAGTTAAAAGTCGGCACACAAACAGTAGATGGCAAATGTATGGTTCACTTCCAGCCTAAAGCCCCTGTTTCAGCACCGAATAAGGCCGCTTAAACCACTCTAAAAAGCATAAATAGATAAAAAAGGCGCAAATTGCGCCTTTTTTATTGGACATAACTTTTTACGCTTTTTGACTATTTATGTCATGCCAAAAGCAGCAAAACTGTTTACACTCAGTGCACTTAGCGATTTTGAATAATATTTATTTGACTTTACAGTCACCAAGAAAAGCACCCGAACCGCTTGTACCAAATTAGAAGATGTTGCACGATTAAGTTATTCCAATCCGTGTCAAAGAAGACACGTTTTTATGTTTATTAGGATTATAAGCTGGTTAAACCAGTATTGAGGAAACCGATATGCCACAATACAAAGCGCCCTTACGTGATATGCAATTCGTACTGCATGAGCTATTGAATGCAGAAGAACACTATTCTAAATTGCCTGCATTTCAGGAAACCGTAAGCCGTGAATTGGTTGACCAATATTTAGAAGCTGCTGCAGATTTCTGTGAAAACGAATTGTCTCCAATCAACCAAAGTGGCGACCGCGAAGGTTGTACTTGGAATGATGGCGTTGTTACAACTCCAACAGGCTTTAAAGAAGCGTATCAAAAATATATCGAACTTGGCTTCCCGTCTCTTTCTGCTGAAGAGCAATACGGTGGTCAAGCATTACCTGTTTCTTTGGGTAACGTGATTTCAGAAATGGTCGGTACTGCAAACTGGGCATGGGGCATGTACCCAGGTCTTTCTCACGGTGCAGTTCGTACTTTAGAACATCACGGTTCAGCTGAACAAAAAGATGCTTACTTACCAAACCTTGTTTCAGGTGTTTGGACAGGTACGATGTGCTTGACAGAATCTCATGCAGGTTCTGACTTGGGTATTATCCGTACTAAAGCTGAGCCACAAGCTGACGGTAGCTATGCAATCACTGGTGAGAAAATCTTTATCTCAGCGGGTGAACATGACATGGCTGAGAACATTGTTCATATCGTCCTTGCTCGTCTTCCTGGCGCACCTAAAGGCACCAAAGGTATTTCTTTATTCATCGTACCGAAGTTTAACTTAAACGCAGACGGTACTGTGGGTGAGCGTAACGCGGTGCGCTGTGGTTCAATCGAACACAAAATGGGGATCCATGGTAACTCAACTTGCGTAATCAACTTTGATAATGCAAAAGGTTTCCTGATTGGCCCTGAAAACCGTGGCTTAAACTGCATGTTCACTTTCATGAACACCGCACGTATTGGTACTGCTGTTCAAGGTCTTGCTGCATCTGAAGGTGCATTCCAAGGTGCATTAACCTATGCGAAAGACCGTCTGGCAATGCGTTCTTTGACAGGTCCTAAAGCACCAGAAAAAGAAGCCGATCCAATTATTGTTCACCCTGCTGTTCGTAACATGCTGTTAACTCAAAAAGCATTTGCTGAAGGTGGTCGTGCACTGGTTTACTTATTGTCTCTACATGCGGACGTGGTTGAGCAAGGTGCAACTGAAGAAGAGCGTAAATCTTCTGACAACATCTTGTCACTCCTTACGCCAATTGCAAAAGCATTCTTGACTGAAACAGGTTCTGAATCTGCAAAACACGGCGTTCAAGTGTTTGGTGGTCATGGCTTTATTTCAGAGCATGGTATGGAACAAATCGTTCGTGATACACGTATTGCGTGTCTATACGAAGGAACAACTGAAATCCAAGCGCTTGACTTGTTAGGTCGTAAAGTTTTGGGTACTCAAGGTGCAATGTTGAAAGACTTCACTAAGATTATTCACAAATTTGTTGAAGCAAACAAAGACAATGCTGCAATGAAAGAGTTTGTTGAACCTCTTGCTGCTCTAAACAAAGAGTGGGGCGACTTAACCATGCAAATTGGTATGAAAGCAATGCAAAACCCAGATGAAGTGGGTGCTGCTGCAGTCGATTACCTCTACTTCTCTGGTTATGTAACGCTTGCTTATCTATGGGCACGTATGGCACTTGTGGCTCAAGAAACATTGGCTGCAGGTACAACTGACGTTGACTTCTATAATGCGAAAGTAACGACAGCTCGTTTCTACTTCAAGAAGATTCTTCCACGTGTTCGCTCACACGTTGACGTGATTGCTGGTGGCGTAGAACCGTTACTTGCATTAGATGCAGAGCACTTTGCATTCTAAGTAATTAATAACTAATTCGATATTCGAAATAGTTGTACTCTTGAGTACAGAAATGAAAAAGGACAGTCATAGCTTTGGCGGTCCTTTTTCTTTATAAATAGAGCGTTATTTCGCTTGGGTCATTTAACAACACTCTCCGTTGTTAATTAAGCTGTCCTAAGTCTACAGAGATTCAAACAATAAACAGGTGAACGAACATGCCAATTTATAATGCCCCACTTGCGGATATGAAATTTATCCTCAATGACGTTTTCAATGCAGATCAGTTCTGGCAGTCTAATGAAAATCTAGCTCATGTAGACAGTGCGACAGCTGAAGCGATCCTCGAGGAAATGGCTAAATTTGCGCAGAACGTAACCCTGCCTTTAAACCGTACAGGTGATGAAGAAGGTGCAACATTTAGCAATGGAGCAGTGACTACACCTGCTGGTTTTAAAGAAGCGTTTAAGCAATATGCTGAAGGCGGCTGGATTGGCTTAGCGGCTGATGAAGAATGGGGCGGTCAAGGCATGCCAAAAATGCTGACAGTTCTAGCAGATGAAATGCTGTTCGCAACTAACCCATCATTCATGCTCTACCCGCTTCTTTCTGTCGGTGCTGGCATGGCGCTAAACAGCTACGCATCGCAAGAACAAAAAGAAACCTATTTACCTAAAATTTACTCAGGCGAATGGTCTGGGACCATGTGTTTAACTGAGCCACATGCAGGTACAGATTTAGGCATTATCAAAACTAAAGCTGAACGTAACGAAGACGGCACCTATAACATTACAGGGACCAAAATCTTTATTACTGGTGGTGACCACGACTTAGCTGAAAACATCATTCACTTGGTTCTAGCTAAAACACCAGATGCGCCTGCGGGTTCCCGTGGTATTTCATTATTCATCGTACCTAAATTCTTGGTGAATGCAGATGGTTCTGTGGGCGAGCGTAATGCGGCAGGTCCAGGTTCAATTGAACACAAAATGGGGATCAAAGCGTCTGCAACTTGTGTAATGAACTTTGACGGTGCCAAAGGTTACTTGGTCGGTAAAGAAAATGAAGGCCTTGCGGCAATGTTCGTGATGATGAACTACGAACGTTTGTCGATGGGTATTCAAGGGTTAGGCGCATCTGAATTTGCTTACCAAAATGCGGCACAGTACGCAACAGACCGTCTACAAGGTCGTAGCGCTTCTGGTGTTCAATCGCCTGCTAAACCTGCAGACAGCATTCTTGTGCATGGTGATGTGCGTCGTATGTTGCTGAATGCACGTGCGAACAACGAAGCATCTCGTGCCTTTGCAGTATATGTCGGTCAACAACTCGATATCACCAAGTTCTCAACAGACCCTGAAGCTGTGAAAGCAGCCAATGACCGTGTTGCCTTGTTAACCCCAATTGCAAAAGCATATTTAACCGACACTGCATTCCAAGCAACTTTAGATGCACAAATGGTCTTCGGTGGACATGGTTACATTCGAGAATGGGGCATGGAGCAATGTGTACGTGACTTACGTATTGCACAAATCTATGAAGGCACCAACGGCGTTCAGTCTCAAGATTTAATCGGTCGTAAAACCATTAAATGCGGTGGTGCATTCATCGCAGACTACATTACTGAAATCCGTGACTTTGCTAACAGCTTAGATGCAGACCTAAACTTCATTAAAGATGCAACACTCGATGCGGCAACTGAAGTGGAAGAAGTGACTAAGTATATCCTTGAACGTGCTGCTGAAAGTGCAGAGTTCCCGAATGCAGCAGCAGTAGATTACTTACATGCAGTCGGCCTACTCAGCTTTGCCTATATGTTTGCAAGAATTGCCAATGCTGCAAAAGCTAAAGATGGCGACTTCTATCAAAACAAACTGGCACTTGCAGCTTATTTCGCTCAACGTATTTTGCCTGAAATCGACTTACGTATTGCAAAAGTAAAAGCAGGCGCAGAAGTCATCATGAACTTCTCTGAAGACTACTTCACCAGTCAAGCTTAATCGCTTAAAGACTGAATAAAAAAACGCCTGCTTCGTCAGGCGTTTTTTTATGGCTCAGCTTTATTTTTGCTTTTATACGTCACGTGCATGAAATTTGCTTATGATGCAATAAACCACCATCAACATATCAGGAGGCAGCCATGACTAACCGTGACCCTAAAATAGAGAAAATAGAAACCCTCCTCGATAAACTGGGCAATACTGCAGTAGAAAGCTTTCACTATGTGGCTTTATTTATTATTGGCTGTATGGTGATTTGGTCGGCAGGACATACCGTTTATGAGATCCTGACGATTAAACAATATGCCTCAATTGATGATATTTTACTGTTATTCATCTACTTAGAACTGGGTGCAATGGTTGGTATCTATTTTAAAACCAACCACATGCCTGTCCGCTTTTTAATTTATATCGCCATCACCGCCCTCACCCGTCTTTTAATTTCCGATATCCAGCATGACCACAAAGCGGATATGGATTTGGTGATTATTACGGGTTCAATTTTAATTATGGCGATTGCAATTTTGGTGGTGCGTTATGCATCGTGGAATTATCCTTCAGTAATTCGGGATAAACATGCCGACAAGCCTTTACCTGAAGGGAAAACACCACGCCCACAAGATGATGAACTCGCTTAATTCTTTATTGACCACTAAAAAACCCTCCGTCTAAACAACGGAGGGTTTTCTATATCGATCAAAGATTCATTTATTTTGAATCTGGTTCTAAAGCGTAGCGCCCATTTTCAAAAATCCAGTGCATGCCTTCAGGTGGGTCTGGCAGTCCCAAACGTCGCCAATCGGTAATCAACACATAATCACGGCTTTCAATACTGGAGTCGCCATCCCCATACACATAGCTATTGGTTTCCGGACTATAGGTTGAATAGCTGGGTGCTCGGTAAATAATACTCACACCCGGTCGCATCGGATATCCGCCATGTGGTGGATGGTGTGGAGGTGGTCTGTGATGAGGGGGCTCAATTTGAGGCGGTGATGTAGGTCTGGGCATTGCACCTTGATACGGCCCTGCATAGGTTGGGAAACGCTGGGTTTGCGAAGTCAGCGGTTTTCCATAATAACGCGTCGCGGGTTGAGCAAAACTCAGTGCAGGAAACAAGCTGAGTATGCTTATTCCATAGATTATTTTTAAATATTTCATCATCTTCCTCCACTGAGGTGAATATTATTATTTTAAACCTATTTTATGGATAAAAAATGTACAAGTTGTCAATTTTAGATCACTGCCCATTATCACCGCTATAAGGTTTGAAGCAGGATTTCTTTGAAAAGCAAAAAACCGTATATGTTTTCAGTTTATACTTAATCTTTGTTTATAAATGTATTGGATGAACAATCGTGGCTGAATTAAGTTTTGATCGACTCTATGAATATTTTGCAAAAGTGCCCAGTATTCAAAAAAATCTGATTGATGCTTATGGCACAGATGGAAAAAGTGCATGGTGGTTTAAGTTTCAAATTGATGTAGATCACCCGTTGGCATGGCAAACGGTACAAGAGCTGGGACATGTACTGAACTATATTTCTAAAAATGAGCGCCTACCGACGCAGTTTTTACCTGTTTCACCGCCGCCGTATATGAATGGTGAAGCCAAGCAATTCTTGGCATGGGTCATTCAGTGTAACCATCCTGATTTTCCACCCGATGTCATTTGCGACTGGTTAGAAGCACGTCTACCGAGTCCAGTGGAAAATGCCGAAAAATGGAAAATCAAAACCGATCTACATGAACTCGATAAGATGACCGATAAAGATTTGGATCAAATCATCCCGCCAAATCCTGAACAGTAAGTCCAAATAAAAAAAGCGAATATTGCGCTTTTTTTATTTTAGTTTTTCTCTTAGCTAGCTGTGCTACGCCTTTTCTAACAAGGAATAAAAAAATCTCTAAAACGTCGATAAACCACTCCACTCCATAAAGCGGTATAGCCCATATTTGAGTTTTGACTCATCTTTATATTGCTCATAGCCCACACTCATTTGACGACCATTTAAGTTCGACCATGCCCCATCAAAATATTGCTGTGCATCTGTAAACACCGCTGCGTTAGACTGGCCAATCACACGTAAATTGGTCTCTAAGTTATAATTCTTCAAATTCCGTGCGGTAAAATTCGCTGAACCTAAAATGAGCTCTGCTTCTTGCGCATGGCGTTTTAAAATCATTTTACTATGACACTGCTCTCCTTGTGTATTACACCACCGCACTGTAATTCCTGCATCGTTAAGCTCAGACGCAACTTGACGGTTCGGAATTCCATTCTTTTGACGACCAAATGCATCTTTATTGGGGTCGAGTAAGATCCGAAGTTTAACGCCGCGGTTCTGTGCATCTTTTAAAGCATTGATAATTTGACGCTCAGATAAATAGAACATCGCCAAATCAATCTGATCATTGGCTTTTGCTGTATTCAACAAATTGAGGGTTGCATCTAGGATTGCTTTTTCAGTCAGCACCTGCACCTGAGGCTGCGATGGATTGCCTGCAATTTCGCCTAGAATCACCATTGGTACATCGCCCTGAGACATATGTGCTACAGTTTGCTCTGTTTTCAACACATCAATTGCGGTATTGCCTGTCACCAATAGCGCCACATTGGAATGTCGCGAACTGCCATCATGTGGATTCGCTGATGTGACCAAGGTTTTCCAACCTTCCGCGGTATCGACCACCAAAGTTTTGCGATGGTTGGCTTTAAAGTTAAATAAGTTTAAATAACTACGTAGGGTGATTTTTTCATCCCCAAACGGGTTTCTTAACCAACCGCCGTCGGGATTATTACCTGCATTTTGACAACAGATATACCAAAAACCTGACCAAATAGGGTTAGAAGCACGTAGCGGACGTAAATCGGTTTCAATCACATCCACACCTGCCTGACGCAATTTACGGTAATGCTCAGGTAATAGCCCGCCATACACCGAGTTAATCGGGTCGGTGATGACTTTGATTTCAATATTCGGATGTAAGCTTCGCTTGACAATCAACGCATCGGTCAGCTGACGAGTCAACGCCCGTTGTGATGCTTGAGATGTCCCCACTTCATCGTTAAACAAGAACATATCCAACACAATCGTGGTTTGTGCATCTTCAATCAGTTTAAACACTGCGTTGAAAATATGATGATCTTGTTGCTGCTTGCCTTGTGCATCAATGTAGGTTTGATCTGCAATAAATTTGACATCGGCATGACGTAACTTGCCCGTATAGTCCAGCCCATCAGGCAGTGGTTTAACGCTATGGTAAACTGCGGAGGTTAAATAAGTCAGAGCCAATAAACCCACCACGACACCGACATAACGGGTCGATGTCCAGTTGAGTTTTTGATGTAATTTTCGAAAGATACGCATAACAAAAAACCTAATCCAATATACTCAGACTAGGTTTTATTGTTTGATTTTTCAAGAGGATTTCTGTTGTCAATGTTTTGGCAACCTCTCCCTAACCCTCTCCTTTAAGAAGAGGGAGCACCTCCTCTTTACGGAAAAGGTTGGGTTGAGGCTTGAAATAGCACTTAGAAACTAAAGTCCAGTCCAACTGTGAAGTTACGCCCAACTTGTGGAATGGTCGATAAGAAAGAGGTATGCGAATAAACCGTCTCATCTAAGAGGTTATTGGCTTTGAAATACACGCGATAATCATTACCCTGCATATACTGACCATTATACGCCAAGCCCAAATTCACCATGTTATAGCCCTCGGTTTCGGTCTCATAGCTTGCAATTCGATCTTGCTCAAACACATGGTAGTACTCTGCCGTTCCTGACCACGTGTCACTAAAGTTAGCATTCACTTTTGTTCCTAAACGGCCAGCAGGCACCCGTGGCGCATTTTCATTGTCAATTTTGCCACGTACATAATCACCAAAGACACTCATTTTATATACATCATTGATGGCATAAGACGCTTCTGCTTCAGTCCCATAAAAACGCGCTTTGTCTTGGGTGTAGTCTACTAGGCGGAAGTTTTCGTATCGGTCTGCGGTTTGAGCATAAATGTAGTTGTCATACCAGTTGTGGTAAACATGAACGTGATAATCAATTTTATCCGTATCGTAATGGAAACCTAACTCTAGGTTATTGGACTTTTCGACATCGAGATTTTCATTGCCACGCTCGTAGGTATTGGTTGCAAGATGCTTACCATCAGCATAAAGCTCTTGCGCCAAAGGTAAACGCTCTTGATGTGATCCAACCAAAGACAGTTTATAGTTCGGTGCAAACATCCAATTCACAGCACCCGAATAGGACACGGCATAATCATCATAGTCTTTTCGATCAGATTCAATATCAATCGTCTGCTGATCGACACGTGCCCCTAACTCAAAATGGAAGTCATTCCACTGCTTGTGTTCTAAACCAAATACGCTCCACTTTTGCGTCTTGGTCGGCTCTAAAATAGACTCTTCACCCGTGATATCTAATTTTTGTTGATTATACTGTACGCCAACCACACCTTCCCAATCTGCTATCGGCTGATGCACCATTTCTAGACGTGCATCATAACCTTTACTTTTAAAAGTAGTTGCAACACTATCGCCTTCAATTTCATCATGTTGATAGTCGGTATAACTGGCATGGGCACGTAACTTCTCAAACCCTGCAATCGGATTTAAAATTTCTGTACGGAAGTCATAACGCTCCGACTTTAAGTCAACCCAAGGCCCTGTCTCATGTTCATCATGTACATGGTCGTGTCCTGAGTGATCATGTTCATCCGTATGTCCATGATTATCGCTTCCGTCACAGTGCAAATGATCCTCATGCGGATGACAGCTCTCATATTCATGGCTGTGCCCAGGTAAACCGTATTGATCTTGACGATTGGTATAGGCGATACCCGCAAAACCACGCTCACCAATCCATGAACCACCAACACTAACGGTTTCAGCTTTAGCAAAGGTATTTCCAACACGACGCTCTTTTTCGAGTTCACCCTCATGTTCATGGAAATAGTTCGGCGCAATATAGTCATTCGCTTCACGCTTTGAACCTTCAACCCGCAAAGCAAACTGACTCCCCAAAGCAACCGTAGCCCCAGCGCTGGCCAACTTTTCATCACTGCCAGAGTTATAGCGTAATCCAGCCGTACCTTCTAAACCTTTTTCAGGCATGCTGGTTGGAATTTTTTGATCGGTGACATTGACTAAACCGCCCACGGTACCTGCACTATATAACAGGGTTGAAGGGCCACGGATGATTTCAATTTGCTTGGCCAAAATCGGATCGACCGTCACGGCATGGTCTGGCGATAAAGTCGAGACATCAGCAGTTTCTGAAGCATGTTGTAAGACTTTCACGCGTGGGCCATCTTGACCACGAATCACGGGTCGACTTGAACCTGAACCATATTGATTTGAATATACGCCTAGCTCATCGGCCAAAGCATCCCCGATGGTCGGTGCACGTTCTTTTAAGCTTTTTTGCTCGATAACCTGATCGGCGACTGCAAAATCAGCAGCGGTCTGAACGAGTGGATGCGCTTGGCTGGTCAACGTTTCAAGTTGTTGTGTTGTTGTATCATCTGCAAAAACGGCAGGTGCAACCACCGCCAAAATAGAGAGCGTTATCAAATTTTTATGGAAAGCCATGGAACTCACTCAAGCGTACAATTTTTGAATATTGTTATAATATAACATTTCAAATTCATTGCAATAAAAAACATTCCAATGGTAGAAAAAAGATAAACTGCCCTATCCATCTAAGTCGATGCCAACGCCAACAGATCAATGCCCTTTACCATTTCACATGCTGTTCTCGCGCCTCCTCTAGCCAAACTCAGTGGTGACCGATTACCCATTGCTGCCATTGCTATTGGTAGTATGACCCCCGATCTTTATCGACTGTTTACACAAGCCAATTCAAATACTACCCACTACTGGACTTCACTGATTCACCCCGATCTTTGGATTGGACTCAGTTTTTGTGTTTTGTGGTACGCGCTATTGCGGCCCTGTTTTTATCGTTTTTTAGGTATTCAGCATGAGTTAAGGCTGAGCAGTATGCTACGTTTTTTTAAATTTTCTGTGGCCGTTATTCTCGCGATCCTGCTGGGTACAGCAACGCATCTGTTATGGGACGGACTCACCCATGCTGACTTCCGCACCTTGTTTGGACATGCATTTTTAAGCCAAGAGATCTCTTTGTTAGGGCACGGCTATCCGCTACACCGCATTTTACAAATTGGCACATCGGCACTGGCTTTGCCCTTGTTGGCGTGGATGGGTTGGCGCTATTACCAAACCTATCAGCAACATTTTCCAGTGAGTTTAAAAATCAAATGCTTTGCAATTGGACTGTTCATACTGAGCCTTTTAGGCGGTTTCGTCAGTGTTTGGGACTATGCACGTTATATTCCCACGCAAGTTTGGCAGTCAGACCTGTATTATTTTACAGGGCGAAGTATTAATGAGTTTAGCCAAGTCGCTTTACTGATTTTAATCTTTGGCTGCATTCTGTTTTTATTTTTAGATCGAGACTATCGTTTAGGCTGAATTTAGATCAATGCTTAAATGCTATTTCATGCCTTTTTTAAGCTATACCTTGAGAGTCAATGCCCAAAGAGGCATAATCCTACCTTTATTTCTGGCGGTACGCTGTTTACGTATTCGCTACCTTTAGCCATATAGTTGGATTTTTAACGCCATGATGCGAACTCATTACTGCGGTTCTTTAACCGAAGCTCAAATTGATGAAACAGTAACCCTCTGCGGTTGGGTACACCGTCGCCGTGACCACGGTGGTGTCATCTTCCTTGATATGCGTGACCGTGATGGTCTTGTGCAAGTGGTTATTGACCCAGACACTCCTGAAGCATTTGCAACTGCAGACAAAGTACGTTCAGAATTCGTATTAAAAATTACAGGTCGTGTACGTCGTCGCTATGCAGGCACAGAAAATGCAAATATGGTGAGCGGTCAAATCGAAGTTTTAGGTAAAGAAATCGAAGTTCTTGCTGCATCAGAAACTCCGCCGTTCCCATTGAATGACGACAACACCAATATTTCTGAAGAAATTCGTTTGAAATACCGTTTCTTGGACATCCGTCGTCCTGAAATGTTAGATCGTTTACGTTTCCGTTCTAAGCTAACCAACCTCATTCGTAACTATTTCGAAGACAATGGTTTCTTAGACGTTGAAACCCCGATTTTAACCCGTGCAACGCCTGAAGGTGCACGTGACTACTTAGTGCCAAGCCGTGTTTCAAATGGTAGCTTCTATGCACTTCCACAATCACCACAATTATTCAAACAATTGTTGATGGTGGGTGGTATTGATCGTTACTACCAAATCGCAAAATGTTTCCGTGATGAAGACTTACGTGCAGACCGTCAGCCTGAATTCACCCAAATCGACGTTGAAACATCGTTCATGAGTGACGATGACATCATGGATTTAATGGAAACCTTGACCGTTAAGATGTTCAAAGAACTTCTTGATGTTCAATTCGATAAATTCCCACGCATGACTTATACAGATGCTATGCGTGACTATGCATCGGACAAACCAGACTTACGTATTCCTTTGAAATTGGTTGACGTTGCAGACTTGATGCAAGACGTTGAATTCAAAGTATTTGCAGGTCCTGCTAAAGATCCTAAAGGTCGTATCGTTGCATTACGTGTTCCGGGTGCAGGTTCTTTACCACGTAGCCAAATCGATGAATACACGAAATTTGTCGGCATCTACGGTGCAAAAGGTTTAGCGTACATTAAAGTGAACGAGCTTGAAAAAGGCATCGAAGGCTTACAGTCTCCAATCGTGAAATTCATCGAGCCAATCGTGCTTGATCTATTGAAACGTGTTGGCGCAGAAAATGGCGATATCGTGTTCTTTGGTGCAGACAAAGCTAAAGTTGTGAACGATGCCATGGGTGCTTTACGTATTAAAGTTGGTCATGACTTGAAAATGTCGACTTGCGAGTGGGCACCGCTTTGGGTGGTTGACTTCCCAATGTTTGAAGAAACAGATGATGGAAAATGGACCTCTGTTCACCACCCATTCACACTGCCTAAATCAAGCGTTGAAGATGTGAAAAATAACCCAGGTGCTGCACTTTCTGTGGCTTATGACATGGTGTTAAACGGTACTGAAATCGGTGGTGGTTCACTTCGTATTCATAACCTAGAAATGCAAAAAGCAATCTTTGAAGCTTTAGGTATTGGCGAAGAAGAAGCTGAAGAGAAATTCAGCTTCCTACTTAACGCATTACGTTATGGTGCTCCTCCGCATGGTGGTTTAGCATTCGGTCTAGACCGTTTAGTCATGCTCATGACGGGTGGTGCTTCTATTCGTGATGTGATTGCATTCCCGAAAACCAAGACTGCTGAATGTCCATTAACGCAAGCGCCTGCACCAGTTGAATCAAATCAACTACGTGATTTAGGTATTCGCTTACGTGAAAAACCAAAAGCTGAAGAAACTAAATAATCTTTAGATTTTGATTAAAGAAACCCTGCCATGCGCAGGGTTTTTTTATTTAAGACAAGGCGATCTCCTCCCCCCTAGAACCGATTTTTCGCTTCAAATTTTCCAAAATTTCCTTTGAACTTTTAATCTATCCCCCTTACAGTGATTGACGATAGTCTATATTTTATTGCAGCAGTTCTGGCACTGAATCACTCTATTGATTTATTCATTTATTTTGTTCTTAAGACGCTCATCTTTTTTTGATTTTACCTATCTTAGATTTTTAAGTCTCTTTGCAAAATTTTCTCTCATCTCATCTTTTAAAAAGATTTCTGAGTCAAAATATGGCTATTTATTATCTACTTAAAATCATCTCACTTTTTCCATTGTCCTTTTTACAATACATCGCACGCGGAATTGCGCACCTGCTTTATTATAGTGACTCTTCAATCAAGCGTATCACCACCATTAATCTGCAGTTGGCCTACCCTGAACTCGACCCAATAACACTCCAGAAACGCGTTCATCTCAGCATTCAAAGCCAGTGTCAGACCTATATTGAATTTTTAAAATGTTGGGGAATGCCACCACAATACAACCTTGATTTATTAAAAAATATTCATGGGGAATCTGTTCTAACAGAGGCTTTAGCCAATAAAAAAGGCGTAATTGTGGTCATTCCACATTTTGGCTGTTGGGAGCTGTTAAATGCATGGTTAAATGTCTATACGCAACCAATGATTATGTATAAACCCTATAAAATTAAAGGGATTAACCGCTATATTTTAGATGCACGTCAAAAGTTTAATGCCACCCTTGTCCCCACCGATGAAACGGGTATCCGCAGTATCTTCAGACACTTAAAACAAGGTGGGTTGACGGTGATTTTACCGGATCATCTACCCAAACCTAGCGGGGGTATTTATTCATATTTTTTCCGGCAAAATACTTTATCCACGACACTGGTCTCTAAAATGGCAGCTAAAACACAATGCAATGTGATTGGATTAAGTTGTATTCGTAATACTGATGCTGCGGGTTTTGATGTGTACTGTACAGAGTTATCTCAAGATATTTTATCGAAAGATCTACAGCTATCGGTGGACAGTTTAAATCTTGCCATGCAAGACATAATTAACCAAGCACCTGAACAGTATATTTGGTCCTATAAACGTTTTAGAAATTGTTATGGCAATATCAATGCTTATCAGATACAGCCACCAATGTAGGCTCCACAAACCAACACGTGATCTCAAGTAATTCGAAAACAATAATGTATGTTATTTCCTAGAGGCCTGAATAGAATACTTTTATTCATTTGAGATCAATTCTCAGCAGTGGCATAATAGCGCACTGTTTTAGATAAGTTGTGAGCAACCAAATGGCTATGCGTCCTGAAGTCCGTCGTCGCGGTATTGTGCTAATTGTTTTTGCAATAGTACAATGGTTTTTCATGCGCTATATTTTAGACAATCAATTATTTAATTTGACAACCTATGACCGCATTGTCTTTTTCTGTGTAAGTAGCTTGGCAGGTGCTTTTGTCATTTTTGTCGGCTTAATTTATATGGTCTTAAAGGGAAATGCGGATAAACCTAATTAGGTCCCTTAAAAAGTAAATAAATACTTACTTTTTAAAGGGAATTTACAAGATTTATTAATTCAAAATTTCTTTAAAAATTGGCGTTAACAGTTTATTACCATACTCACTTAAATGATCACCATCTCGATATATGGGTCTTCCATTAAATTGACTGATGCACTCTCCATTTTTACATAAGATTTTGGCAGGATCGAGAACCTTTGCATTGCAGCGTTGAGCACTGAAGTTAATGGCATCTCTAAATTTTCTAGATCTCTGCATATAACCTATATATGGGACAGAAGTTACAAATTTAGTTCCAAGAAGCTGGTTTCTAGCTAACGTTTTGGGGACATGATTCGGCATTTCTGGGATAGGTTGCACAATATATAGCGGGTTTGTTTTTGTTATTTGGCAGAACGTCTCTTCTAATTTCAATGAAAAAATCTCAAAAACTTTTGATCTAGGCATCTCTAGATCATTATTAAAGTAAATTGCAGGTTTTTCATCTTCCACCCTACGTCTAGATGGATCTGTCTCTCCATCAATATATAAGGGAAATCTTGCAATTAGAATGATAGGAACATTTTCAAACTTTTTTGAGTTGATGAAATTAAAGCGTTTTTGATTAATCTCAGCGCATTTATTTTGATGACTGCGAAATTGAGCATCAAGTAAAAGTGGGCATGCATCATTTGTTATGAACAATATACCTTCGTGATTAAGGTTTAAACTGGCTGATACAGAGGTGCTGAGCGCTGTCGCATGGCTATCACCGATCACAATGGCCTTTATTTTTTTATCATTTCCAATTTTGCAAATATTTGAGGTTTGAATATTTTCATTACAATCATATGGATTCATATCTTCAACCTCAGAAAGTATACTTAGTACTTTATCTGAATAATGGAATTTCATCCCATCAGTTTCTTTAATAATATATCCACAAGCTAAAATAATTAGAAAAATATATAAAGGCGTAATTTTATAAATTTCTCTCCACGAAGAATATCTAGGGAAATTGATTTTTTCAATAAGTTGATAACTTAAACACCCGAGTAAAATTGAAAGTGGTATTCCATACATCCACCAATCAGGAAGCACAAAGTAGAATCCCAAGACAGCCAATGGCCAATGCCAGACATATATTGAATATGACCATTTTCCAATGTAACTAAAAATAGGATTGCTAATCAATAAATTGTTCTGGTAATTGCTTACAATAATAAGATAGGCTCCCAATACTGGAATCAATGCCATATAGCCTGGCCACGGTGTATCTTTTGAAATCAAAAAATACGAAGTGCCTATTAAGCTTAGTCCGAAACACTGTGTGCTGATTTGTTGTAATTTATTCTTTAATGACCAAGGATAGAGGAATGCTAATCCACCAAATAACATCTCCCAAGCACGACTGGTTAGTAAAAAGTAAGCTGTTTTACTGTCTTTGTATGTTGCATACATACTAAAGATAAAACTTGCTATAAATAAACTAATTACAGCACGCTTAAGATTAGTGAAATTTAAATATTTCTTCAGTGTAATAATGATAATTGGGAAAAAAATATAGAATTGCCATTCTACAGAAAGTGACCAAGTATGTAGCAACCATTTAGTATGTTCTGCTGTATCGAAATACCCACCACCTTCCGCAAATAGAAGGTTTGAGATGAATAAAGCGCTTCTTTCAATCTGTTTGCCCAGATCACTGTAATCTGTAGGCAGTAAGTAGAACCAACCAAAAATAATTAATACTGCGGATACTGCGGCAAGTACTGGAATAATACGATTAGCGCGAGCATTGTAGAATTTGAATAAGTTAAAAGAGTCTTTCTCTACACCATTAAAAATAATGGAGGTCATTAAAAAGCCTGAAATGACAAAAAAAACATCAACTCCAGCAAATCCACCAGGTAACCATTGTGGCTTGAAGTGGAAAAGTACAACTGCAAGAACTGCAATTGCACGAAGTCCATTTATATCGTATCTAAAGTTCATTTATAGCAACTTATTCAATTACAGAATGCTGAATTTTTTCAGCAAAGAGGAGAGATGTGATTCAAGAATATTATTGAGATCACTAAGAAACAACTACCTTCTATAAAAGATGTAAGGAAATCTATCTCGAAAAACACCTAGCATCTTTATGCAGATAATAGCAAAATCATAACCTCACTCAAGAATACTGCATTTCATGTGGCCCAGTCCTTGTTCAACATTATGCAAATCATTCGATAAAAGTAGGTTTTTCCTAAATCAAACTTTATGTATGGCTAGCACATAAAGTTTGGTCACTTACATTCTCTTCACATCTATGGGAAAGATTCATATCAATGAACAAAAAAGTAAAAAATTATATAAATAATAACTATCTATATTAAATCCTGAAGTTCTAACTGTATATCGATCCCCAATTGTTTCGTACGAGCATTAACAACAGCATGTCGAGTCAAAATTTTCCGTGTACTTTTAGCTAAATTTGTTGAACGCATAAACCAGCGGTAAAAAGCATTCCTACGCTGATATTTTTGAACCCAACGCTTATCACGACTGGCCTGTAAGTGCTCAATAGCAGGCTTTACAGAGTCTCCATATGCTTTTCGAGAGGTATCAAAAATGAAAGTATACTCAGGAGGAAGATTTTTCAATGTAATTTTCTTTTCTTCTACCCACTCAAGTATCAACTTCTGAAGAATAATTTGATCCCACACATCAGGTTCAGCCAACATCCTTTTCTCCCACTCATCCATAAGAAGGTATGCATTAGGCGTATTATTGATGAACATTGTTCCACTTAATAATCGATTACCATTAATAAAATGAATTGCAATATCTTCAGTAATAGAATTAAAATACGGTTTAATATCCTCCAGAATAATTGCATCAACATCAATATAAAGAACTGGCTCTTTTAATTTTCTATGAAATTCAGCAATAAAAGAAGGCTTTAATGCAATAATTCTCTGCCATTCATCTTGAGGTAGGCTTTCAAAATGAAATTTTATTCCAAATTTTATTGCAGAACATTCTAAAATTTTGGCATGTTTCGTATAAAGACTATCATCCGTATGAAATCCAAAAATTGTTAGCATGAAAGCCCTATATATATAAATAATAAAGAATAATCTTAAATAGTCATTGGGGCTTCGTCAACGAATAGGAAGTTCAAAATAACCAAATTACATAAATTCAGATAGCCAGCAATACTATCTGAATTTAATTTTAACAATATATTCCACCTTCCTAAAGCGTATCAGTTGAGCTAAAAACTGCCTAAACTCTTTTGTAAACTTACCTTTAAGCGTTAACCTTTCCTCAACTTTAGAAATATTTACTTTTCTTAATTTACGCTCTTGTGCTAAATAGCTAGGTAGACTGGTTTTGCCTCTCATTAAGATAAAATCTTGGACAGAAAGCGCGGGTAACATTTGATAAACCTTATGTTCACCACTCACTAGATAGTCTTTAAACATAATATGATCGATTGGAATTAACTTATTATATTCTTTAATAAAAGCCAATAATGCACGAGCACCCTGATTTGACAAAATATAGCCCCCTGTCCCCATATTCTTTGATTTAAAAGCAACCAATTTTCGAGTAGATGACAGGATACGCTTTGAATAAATAGAAGCACTTACTTTGGGATAAAATGCTTCTACTTTTATGATATGACTATCTTTTGGAACCCACACTCGGTTCTAGCTAGAAATAGTTGCCGCCTGTTGTCCTAAATGAATATCATCTTCAAATATACCAATGAAGTCTAGATTGTCATCACTGCTTTTTACCACAGTACAACATAGCTTAATAAACAACCAATTTCACTAAGCTTTAAGTCTAAGCTCCCGATATCTAAAAATAAATCTTTTGCTACCTGATCAATTAAATCAGGAGTAATTGCATTAAAAAAACTGAATACTATTCCTTACTTACTAAATTCCGATGTAATATGTTCATTCGCAGAAACGAGACTAATAACAAAGTTTTGCATAATTGTACTGAACGATTTGTACAACTAAAAAGGATTCATACGAGCGTAATCTCATATTTTCAACTATTTTACAGTATTTCGCCCAAGATTCATACAATCTTGAACTACCAATTACCCTATCTTACTTTCAAATGCATCTTATCTCACCTCACAACAAATACCACTAAGCGTATGATTTTAATAACTATAAAAATAAGAATTTTCAATACACTAGAAAAGTTAAAGTAGTATAATTACAATAGCAATTTAAACATGGGTATGCAGTTTATTAAAGATAGTGATTCTCTTTTAATTGCACTCATTCTTACCATTTATGAAAAGTGTTGTCAAAATGAATAGTGAAGTAATTCAAGTATTTGTAGGTTGTGATCCAAATAATTGTGACTTAGAACAAATGATGGTGCTTGAATACAGTCTTCGTAAGCACACTTCTCATCCTGTAAACATTACCTGGATGCAACTTAGTCACGACACAAACAGTCCTTGGTATACCAATCAGACAACAAGTGAGGGATGGCGTACAGAGAAATGGGCTACTCCTTTTTCAGGGTTCCGTTGGGCCATTCCGGAATCGTGTAACTTCGAAGGTCGCGCAATTTACATGGATGCCGACGTCATTGTACTTTGTGATATTGCAGAGCTTTGGTCTCATCCAATGCAGGACGATGCCATTGTTATCGCTAAGGGCGGCAAAAGCTCAGCACGCCTATGTACTTGTGTATGGGATTGTGAAAAAGCCAAACAATATCTTCCAGCATTGAAAGACATTCAAGCCAATCCAGATGCACATAAGAATTTAATGCGCCTTCTAAAAGAAAAACCAAATCTCGTACAACCTTATCAAGATTCTTACAATAATATTGATGGCGAAGGAATGTCGATTGAACAAATCAAAATTCTACATTACTCAGATATGGGCACGCAGTTCAGTCATAAGTATTCATTAACTCGTCTTGAAGCAACAGGCCAAAAGCACTGGTTTGATGGTGAAATCATGCCTCACCCTAGGGCAGATCTAATAGCACTTTTTGATCAATATTATGACGAAGCGCTAGCTGCTGGATATAAACCAGAACAATATATGATTGAACCTTTTGGTGCTTTTACCAAAGCAACTCAAGCCAACTATCACGGCAATAAAATAACACGCCCAGGGCAGAAAGAATCTTGGTTCACTCAAAAGCTCAATAAATTAAAGTCTAAACTCAGTAGCAACAAATTTAGACTAGATGACTAAAGCTTAAAGTGACTGTTTTAGTCACAACTTAGCCTATTTTTTAAAACGTTCAACCTTAATGACTTATTTATGATTCCTAAAAAGCTACAGACCTTACAATTATTTTTTTCAAACTTGTGTTTTAGAAATATTTATAAAGTCGTTTACAAACTGAGTCATTCAAATCAATACAAACATAATCGCCGTTTTTGGCCGTATTATCAGGTTGAACGTGATACTGAAAATGGCTTACAAAAACTTTTTTTCAAACAGAAGTTAGTCGTCGATAATACGCAAGCCGTTTGTACAAAAAACAAGCTATGCATGATGATTGCAACTGGGCCATCAGTCCAACAGATCCCTCCCGAAGCTTTTACCCGCTCCGATATAGATTATGTTGGATTAAATGGCGCAATTTCGATGCCTAATGTTGTGTTTAAGCATTATGTCATTATTGACCACAATTTCGTTGAGAGCCGTTTTGATTTGGTGTTGAAAGTTCTCAATAGCAATTGTACGTTTTACACTACGCCACGTTGTTTAGATCTGATTTTACGAAAAGTTTTATTTCAGGATATCCAATGCAGCATTAGAGTCGTAGAACCTATTACTCGCGGTGAAATTGAACCAATCTTACAGCCTAAAAAAGCTGTCGACATGCAAAAAAATTATTTCTTTACCCACAATGAATTGGGCTTTTCAACTCAAATATATACCGCAATCTTTGATTATTTTACTGTGGCCTATGTTGCACTACAGATTATTCATTCACTCCGCTATCAAGAAATTTACTTAGCTGGCTTAGATATGAATAATTTTACCCAACCGCGTTTCTATGAGAGTGCTGAAAATAAACAACCAACCCTTTTAGACAGATCATTAGATTTCACCTTACCAGCCTTCGACTTAGCAGCACAGTTCTTTAAGGCTCAAGGAATTACCGTATATAACCTTTCCGAACATAGTGCTGTGGAGGCATTTCCAAAAGTAAATGCAAAGGATTTATTTAAATCCCCATAAAATACTTCAAATGTAAGGTTATTTTTACGAGTACTGACTAAAAATCTAAAAGTGAGTTCTCAAAATATTGCCCTCGAGTAAAATGCCTATCCAGTATTTTACGCTCTTTCCCTGCTAGCTTTATAAGATTCGGGTATTCCTCTGGAGCCTCACAAATAGCCAGATCAATTAGGGTCTTTTCCTTGACCCATTTATTCTTCACTTGATAGAAAAATGCATTCTCATCACAATTGATTAAAACCATACTCGGCGATATATCACGCATCACTTTCTGACATGCAACATAAGCCACGAGGTATTCTAAGCGACCTATATGCTGGAAATAATCTTGAGAATTATCATAGTTAGATTGAATATATTGAATATATTGTTTTGGCCCGATTTCAATAGCGCTAAAGAGTTCCTTAAACCATAATTGATAAAATGGATTGTGTGCTACGCTAGCCAGCAACCAGTTTTCGATTACTGGATAATCAGCTAATATGGTATTTTTTTTCCGATAATAGGCAAAACTTTGCGTTTGTGTTTGCTGGATGAGCTTTTCAATCCAATCTAATTTTTTATAAATAATAATACTCGCATCTAACCAAATCCCACCATAATGATAAATTAGGTCGAACCGAATTAAGTCTGCACGTTGTTGAGATGTTGCCTTCTGCAAAATAGGTGAAGTTAAATCAAAACTTATAAAATCCGCAACATTCTTTGGATTTAATAAATTCACGGTATAGTCAGGATGTAATTTCTCAATACGATCAATACAATGCTGAACCAAAGCTGGCATATTCCCTTCCCAATAGATCCATATCTTTTTAGGTAATTGAACGCCTTTATTCTCAGGCTTGGCCTGTAAAACAAGCAGATCTGCATAGTTGTCTATGTCATCACATTTATATCGTTGCTTTAAGTTAAGCAGTGTATAAAACTTTAAAATATAAAATATTTTTTTAAAAATTTTCATTTTAGTCGATCATTTAGCCTTGTACCAAAACACCCGAAGACAATTAAAAATATTTATGCTTCACCGCATAAAACTTATCACGCCACATCCGTTTTTGTTTTTTGATGCCATAAGAAATATCTCGACCTTCTTTTTCTTTGCGAGAAATGCCCTGTGCTGCCACAGTTCCTAAAATATCACTGTCTAAACCAGCGGGCCTTACCAAGGCTGGCCATACACTCAAACCTTTACCATTTTTACTGAGCCAGGTTTGGAAGAAAATATCGACAGGCATAGTCATTGTTTTTCCTACCTGTATAAAAGCTTGAGCACCTTGGCGTGACCACACCAAACCTAAACCACGGATGGGGAAATAATAAGCATGCCATAAACTCATGCCATCAATATCAGTAATATCTTTGCTCAATTTTTTCTTTTTGGCTGCAATGTTAATCAGATACCAATCCAGCTCTTTATGCTGATCGAGATACTCAATCATACCATTAAGTTTGTCTTTGAAGTCTTGGTTGATTTTCATATCATCTTCAAGTACCACCAAATAATCAGCATCCGTGCTTAAAAATTGTTCCGCACAGCCATAATGACTTAAATAGCAGCCCAATTCTGAATTCATCAATCTGCGACCGAGTACGTCGTTCGCCCCTTGATCATCGTAGTTTGCAAATTCAGTTAAATCTTTACCACGACCATCGACTGCAGAAAAGCGCTCAAAAGGCCAGTTGACTTGATTCAGCTGCTGCGTTGCTCGCTCAAGTCGTTCTTGACTGCCATCCAAATTAATCAAATAAGTAACAACTTTCATGATGGACTCTTAAAAGCAATAGATTTAGGTAAATAGTCTTTAAATTTCAAATTCAAAGCTGATGATATTTTTTGAAATTGTTTCTCTTCAAATTGATCTAAACTTTGGATACAACCAAATTTAACATTAGAATTATTCAAATTTTTTAAAAATAATTCAATTGATGTTTCATTTTTCAAATATGCAATTTCGATATCATTAAAAAGCTCAGCTTGTTTGTACTTAATTTTTAAATGATTATTGAGCCCTACAGGTAAAAACTGTAAGGCACTACGAAAACGATAAGAAATTTGCTTTTCTAAAACAGCTGGGTGGGCTTCAAAGTATTTTTGAAATAATATTTTATCTAAAACATGTGGACGATGATGAATCTCAAAATAACGGCTCATCCCACACAACTCCGCACTCAACACCTGAGCAATCGTATATTTAGGCATTAAGGGTTTAGCAAAATATTTATTCAGCTCTTTACGTATATTAAATTTAGTCTTAATTAATAAATTATTAGCCCAGTGTCCATAAATTTTAATACAATCATCCACCAAGAAATCACTGATTTTAGAAGGTGCATTAAAGAAAAAATCGTCATTTAAATAAATGAAATATTGCGATAAGTTTGGAATATTCCAAAGCATCGTTTCAATTGTCAGTGAATTGAACGTAGGTAAATACTGCTGGTAATTTCTAAAGATTTCTTGATGATCAACCACTTGAATTTGACCAGGGCTACAGAGTCCTTGTGCTTCAAATTCCCCAACAAAACTAGGTTGTTGATGATCCGTTATAATGTATATTGTCCCGCAATAAGGAACATATTTCAGAATTGAAGCAATCGAAAAATAGATTTCATCATTATGGGCAAATCGAGTGTCTTCCGCGGCACCTTTTACAACATTTTCAGGCTGAAATTTCTGACGTTTCAATCGATGACTTTCATCACTTCCATCAACCCAGGCAATAACAAAATCTAGTTTTTTCATAATTTTCTAATCAAAAGTAAACCAACATTGGGTTTTTAATGCCAAGCCTCTTTAATCCAATCTGATGGCAATACATAACGATACCATTTACCACCACCACCATTTACTGCATCAGGTGGGTTAATTTCCCCATGGAAAACAATAATTTTTGCACCTTCGGGTTTTACTGGTGCTTTAAAGTACGCCAAAGGTATTTTTTGCAAGCAATGATACTTATAACTTTTACACCAACTGTCAGGCCAGTAAGAGAGCTTTTTCTCTTGATCGACATACCAAGACAAATAAGCTTGCTCATTGCGGAACTTTTGACGAATTTCATCAAAATGCTCACGAAAATATGGCATCAATCCAGGAAAAGCACCCAACTTAAAACGGTAAACTGAACTATTCCCCGTAATACGCCAAGGACGCTTCCAGTCGTGAATAATCAGAAAATCCCCAGAATGGGTAAAGAAACTATCGATGTTATCAACAATCACGACATCCAAATCTAAAAAGAGCGCATTGCCTTGTAAACCATAAAGATCTGGCTCAAACGTAGACAATTTATTCCAGCCGCGTTCAGGACTCCCCTCTGGAAGTGCTAATGGAGGAATAGGAAAACACTGTACAGCAGGATCAATACCATCGGTACGGTCAGTTAAACACACCATTTTAAAGTCAATAGTAGTATGGCGTTTTACCATGTTATACAAACGATTAACGTAGTCCGAACCATATTTGGTTCCCCACTTCATACACAGCACAATATTCTGATTTTGTTGCTCTGTCGTATTTAAAACGTCATCATTTTCATGTAAAGACATGCTTGAAACTACCGATCTACATAGTATTTTGCATCATAACATAGTCTCGGTTTGATTAAAGATTAGAGCCATAAAATCCCAAGTAATTACACGGTAATTAAACTGAAATGTATTGTTCATTTACATGACATCTTGTTCCTGCACCGTAATAAAAAATAATTCAGAATCAACAGAATGAAAATTACAGTGGTCGGTTTAGGCTATGTTGGACTCTCTAATGCTTTGATTTTAGCGCAGCAGCACTGTGTCACTGCATTTGATCTCGATGAAAATCGTATTCATCAGTTAAATCAAAGAATCTCCCCAATTCAAGATAAAGACATCTCATTATTCCTAGAAAATGACAAGCTTCATTTTAAAGCAACATCAAATAAAATAGACAGTTACATCAATGCTGAGGTTATTCTAATTGCAACGCCCACCAATTACGACACCATTACCAATCAATTTGATACTTCAAGTGTGGAGCAAGTCATTCACGACATCCAACACACCAACCCGCTTGCGACCATAATCATTAAATCAACAGTGCCTGTCGGTTTTACACAAAGAATGCGACTGCGATTTAACACAAACAATATTATTTTTTCACCAGAATTCTTACGTGAGGGCAAAGCACTTCAGGATAATCTTTACCCTTCTCGAATTATTATAGGAGAGCAATCGGAACGTGCTGAAACATTGGCACAACTCTTTCTTAATAGTGCTATTAAAAAAGACTGCCCTGTACTATTTACTCACTCGACTGAAGCAGAGGCTATCAAATTATTTGCCAATACTTATCTCGCCATGCGTGTCGCTTATTTCAATGAACTTGACACCTATGCACAAGTTTTTGATTTAGATACTCGTCAAATTATTGATGGCGTGTGCCTTGATCCGCGTATTGGAAAGTTTTACAACAACCCTTCTTTTGGCTATGGTGGATATTGTCTCCCTAAAGACACTAAACAACTTTTAGCAAATTATGAGCAAGTCCCAAGTAACTTAATTCAAGCGGTTGTAGATGCAAATAGGACCCGTAAGGATTTCATTGCTGAAACGATTATTCATAAAAATCCCAAAGTGGTTGGTATCTACCGGTTGGTCATGAAATCAGGATCTGATAATTTCCGCTCATCCGCAATTTTAGGGATTATGCGCCGAATTAAGGCGCAAGGCATTAAAGTGATTATTTACGAGCCAAATATTTCAGAAAAAAAATTTGCTAATAGTAAAGTTATTCGCGATCTAAAAAAATTTAAGCAAGTAGCTGACTTAATTATTAGCAATCGTCAAACATCAGAACTAAATGACGTCCAAAATAAACTCTACACTCGCGATATTTTCGGTATCGATGACTAAACTACAGAGCAACAAAAAAGGGCTCCAAAGAGCCCTTTTTTTTCATCGAACCACTTATTTTACATAAGTCAACCAGTGTGCGTATTTCGGGTCTTTACCCTTAACCGCATTAAAGAATGTGGTTTGAATTTGTTCAGTAATAGGACCACGCGTACCTGAACCAATTTCACGGTCATCATATTCACGAATAGGCGTCACTTCAGCAGCTGTACCTGTAAAGAATGCTTCATCTGCAATGTAGAATTCATCACGTGTAATACGACGCTCAACCACCTCATATCCCAAGTCTTTTGCGATGGTAATAATGGTTTGACGCGTAATACCATCAAGTGCACCACCTGCAATGTCAGGTGTATGTAAAACACCATCTTTCACCAAGAATACGTTTTCACCAGAACCTTGGCATACATAACCTTGAGGGTCGAGCAACATTGCTTCGTCATAACCTGAATGTGCCACCTCTTGGTGAGCTAAAATCGACAAGGTATAGTTACCTGACGCTTTTGCTTTACACATCGTCACGTTTGGATGATGGTGAGTAAATGATGAGGTCTTCACACGAATACCTTTCGCCATTGCTTCATCACCGAGGTATGCACCCCAGCTCCATGCCGCTACTACTGCATGAATCGTATTGTCTGTTGCAGCAATACCTAATTTTTCCGATCCAATAAAAATAATTGGACGCAAGTAGCAAGACGCTAATTTATTTTCACGAACCACATCAATTTGAGCTTGCTCTAGTGTTGCTTGATCAAATGGAACTTTCATTTGATAAATTTTTGCAGAGTTCAATAAACGCTTAGTGTGTTCTTTTAAACGGAAAATAGCCGTGCCATTCGGTGTTTCATAGGCACGGACACCTTCAAACACACCCATGCTGTAGTGCAAGGTATGTGTTAGTACGTGAGTTTTTGCCTCACGCCAGTCAACCAATTGTCCATCTTGCCAAATAAAACCATCACGATCAGCCAAATTCATGACACACACTCCAAATTTATATATACAGTCATGTTACCCAATGCTCAAGATTGAGCTTGGATCAATTAATCTTTGCCATAATTTGCAAACGATCACTCGGGTATCGCGCCAGTCCGCAGCATTTACTTGCATGGATTGATTCGCAAGGGCTAAACGGTGGCTCTCGGCTCGTTCACTGAGATAAGCTTGAATCAATGCAGTCGCATCGTCACTGGATAAGCAACTGGCTTTTGCGGCATCTTCAAGGATTCGTACATTGTCGGAATAATGGGCAAGATCTGGATGAGATCCGCTCCATGCCAACACAGCATACTGTGCCATAAATTCGATATCGACGATACCACCTGCGTCTTGTTTTAAATGAAAAATTCCATCTTTTTGTTGTTCTTTAGAAGAACCCAAATGGTCTTTCATTTTTTGACGCATCTTCAGCACTTCAGCACGTACGTTTTCCTCATCTCGTGGCTGCGTCAAAATCCGACAGCGCAATACTTCAAACTTATCACGCAAACTTGGCTCACCCGCAATCGAACGAGCACGTACCAAGGCTTGATGCTCCCAGACCCATGCATTTTTCAACTGATATTGCTCAAAGGCTTTTAAACTGGTGACCAAGACCCCCGCTTCACCCGATGGACGTAAGCGCGTATCTATTTCATAGACCCGACCATCAAGGGTCTGCGTGGTCATCAACGACATAAATTTCTGCGCAACACGCATTGCAAACTCGAACCCACTGATCGACTTCAGCCCATCGGTATCGGCTTGCTCATCCATATAATGAATAAAGACCAGATCTAAGTCCGAGCCATAACCAAGCTCAATCCCACCAACTTTACCATAGCCCACCACAGCAAATGCCAAATGATCAATCGAACAGCGCTGCCCTTCAACATCGAGCGGATAACCATGTTTTTTTGCCGTCATTTGATAGGCTAAATTTAAAGTTGTACTGACCGAAACTTCTGCAATATCGGTCAAAGCATCGGATACTTTCATCAACGGACTTTCAGCCAAGACATCACTGGCTGCAACCGCCAATACATTGGATTTTTTAAATAGGCGCAGCACACGCATCAAATCCTCAACGTCATCAAGCTCAATGCGAAGCAACTGTTGACGCAACGAATCTTCCAAATCTTGACGGCGCGGCAGCTCAAAGTCCATGGACAAAAATTCATCCAATAGCACTGGATAATGGGTCAATTCTTCACAAATCCACGGACTTACGGTTGCCATTTTCACCAAGCGCTGTAACGCCCCTTTACTCTCAATCAACATGACCAAATATACGGTGCGCCGCATCACAGACTCGACCAAAGGCATGAGGCGAAGCAGCGCAGCTTGCGGCTTATCTGACTGTAAAATCGCTTCAATCAAATGCGGCCAAAACATTTTTAAACGCTGTACCGCTTTTGCAGGCAGCTTTTTCAGCGCATGACCATTCCAAAATTCATGAATGAGGTTTTTTGCATTCGCATCTAAGACCTCATTTAACCTCGCTTCTAACTGGCTAAAACTTTCTACGAAAGGGTCATGTTCTTTTTCTTTAATTAAATGCTCAAATTGGTAAATAACTTTGGCGCGCTTTTGGTTTAAGTGCTCAATAAATGCATCCCAACTGACAAAACCCAAGGTGTCAATCATCCTTTGTCTGAGCTCTGGTTCTGTTGGCAAAGACTGGGTTTGTTGATCATTTAAGGCTTGAATTGCATGTTCTACACGGCGCAGAAATAAGTAGGCATCTTCCAGCTCACTGACCGCTTGCCCATCCAGCAAACCCACTCCACCCAAATGATGTAAGCTCACTAAACATTGACGGTCTTGTAATTCTAATTTTGCCCCACCATAAATCAGCTGAAAAACCTGCACAATAAATTCGACTTCACGAATACCGCCCGCACCCAGCTTAATATCATCTTCGATATTGCGGCGTAACACCTCACGCTCAATCATGGCTTTCATTTCGCGCATGGCTTCAAAAGCGGTGTAATCGACATACTTACGGAACACAAAAGGACGAGTCATGTCCAACAACTCATCCCCCTCTTTACCCCCTGTCACAATCCGCGCTTTAATCCACGCATAGCGCTCCCACTCGCGCCCATGTTGGCTTAAATACTTCTCCAGCGCAGCATGACTAATGGCCAATGCAGAACCATCGCCCCAAGGACGCAAGCGCATATCCACACGGAAGACAAAACCATCAGCCGTGATATGGTCCAACAAGTAAATAAGCTTCTGACCCCACAAAATGCAAAACTGCTGTACATCGATGCATTTACGACCATCAGTTTCGCCTTGCTCATCAAAGGCAAAAATCAAGTCGATATCACTGGACAGGTTCAGCTCTTGTGCACCGAGCTTCCCCATCGCAACCACAATTAAATCTTGAATTTTATGGTTATAGCCCACAGGCTGACCATGTTTAGCCACCAATGGCGCTAAGGCAAATGCTTTTGCAACACAAATGGCCGCATCGGCAAAATCCGATAACTCTCGCGTTAGCGTCATCACATCGATCAGTTGATTGGCATCCTGCCAAATCCAGCGAAACATTAAACGCGCACGTAAAATTCGGATGGTGCGCATCCATGTAGTTTCATCACTGATCTCTTTTAAGCTATTTTGAACGACATCAAAAATTTGTTCGGTGGTCAATGGCTGAGCAAATTGATCAACTGCATAATCTTGTTCAAGATAAACCTGATGTATAGATAGGACTTGTTCCGCATATTGACTTGCGCGCAATGTCTTTTGCAATTGCTCAGCATTCATGATCGACTCTTTCGCATTGTTTTGGTTATTTATAACAGCAGATCATGAGATTAGGCGAATTATTTTATAAGAAAAGTATGATTATTCACTAAATTCTTGCTGGGATGTCGCGAGTGACAATGCTTGATGTGCACTGTTCGAACGTGGCAAGCTAACGATAAAAGTTGAACCGACACCTTCTTTGGATGTGACTGAAATTTCACCTTTATTCAAACCGACAAACCGCTTACACAGCACCAGACCTAGACCCGTACCTTTCTCCCCAGCTGTCCCCTTAAAACTAACGGTTAGTTTCGGTTCAAACAACGATTCGATTTGCCCCAATGTCATACCTAGACCCGTATCTTGAATGTAGATATCGATAAAATCATCACGTTGTTTGGCATCAATCGTCACAACACCTTCGCCATGCATATGGGTAAATTTCAGCGCATTTGAGACCAAGTTTTGGATCACCGAGGTCACCATATTGATATCTGCAAAAATTTTTAAATCATCGGGGACACGGTCAATCAGTTGAATATTTTTATTGATAGCCAACGCATGCAACACATCAAAAACGATTTGAGAGGACTGCTTAAGCTTGTAATGGATGGGGTGATAAACAAAGCGCCCGCCTTCTGCCATCGCCCAATTCAGTAAACTCTCCAACAAGCTATAAGTCGACTGTGCGGTATCATGCAAATAATCTGCAATGCTTTGCACACCAGACTCATCCAAACTTTTGCGCTCTTCAGCCAACACTTCTGAGAAACCAATTAAGCCATGAAAAGGCGCTCTTAAATCATGTGCAATAATTTGGAAAAATTTGGTTTTACTGACATTCATGGCCACCTGTTGCTCATACAACTCTTTGAGCTCCGCATTTTCCATGCGCAAATGTAGCAGATTGAGAAAACCAGAGGCCAGTTCATAGACATTTTCTACAGCATCCTGCGTAAAAGCGTCCAACTGTTCATCAAAGAAAATCACTTGCCCCACGGATTTATCCGATGCCTTTAAATCCAATGCGATGATCCGCTGATGTTTAAACCCTAGAGCACTCACCTGCTGAGAAAGATGATGATAATGGCGATGTAGGGTATCAATCGTGATATCCCCTTCAAAATGATTAGAAAAATTGGCTTCAGCGGGTAACCGAAAAGCATTGAATGCATGTTTGCCCGCATACCAACTATAAGGTTCATTGCTAAACGTTAAAATTGCGGCATGTGCACCTAAAATTTTTCGCGCAAATTTGAGAAAGCTTTTAATTTTATTGTCATTACTGTTCACGCCCAATAACAAAGATAAGTGACAAGCACTTAACTGTTCTGTATCAGATCCGACATCTAGCAATTGAATACCCATTTCTGCCTCATCTTTTGTGATTTTTTCGGCACAAACCTATTATTTACTTCTATTTATTAGCAAATTTTCAGCATTAAAACAATATAAAAATACAACAATACAAGCGTGGCATTTAACAAAAAAATCAATTATGTCAGACTTTTATCTTATGACTACTTTCTCTTTTTGAAAATTCGTTATTTATCAGAATGATTAAAACAAAATTTTGAATCCATCATATGAGGAAATAGTCAACCAAACCCACACCGAACATTCAATTGCTTTAAGCTACCCGTAAAGTTTTACGGCGATTTGATTCAAATCTTAAATTTCAGGCAATAAAAAACCCAAGACTGAATATGCTTGGGTTTTTTAATATCTGGTCCCCGAGGGTCGGACTCGAATCGACACGTCATCTATTTGACACATAAGCACTTTTTGTAGTGTAGCATAGGCTCAGGTACTCATCTAGGTACTTATTCGCAAAAATGAGTACCTAAAGTTATACCCCCAAACTACAAAGTTAAGCTGCTTCTGCGAAGCCCTCAGCTAGCAATTCTGCTTGTTCAAGAACAGTCTCTGTAGCCAACAATGCCATATCAGGCGGATAACCATACTTTTTCAAAAGTCGCTTCACAATGACTCTTAGCTTCGCTCGCGCAGCTTCTTTAATTGTCCAATCCAAAGTGACATTCTTTCGAATAGACTCAGTGAGCACTACAGCAAGTTCTCTTAGGATCTCTTTCTGCATTAGTTCTCTTGCACTGTCATTTTCAGCGACAGCAGAATAGAAGGCATATTCGTATTCAGTAAGGTTTAACTCTTGAGCCAACTTATCAGACTCTTGAATGGCTTTAGCTAACTTGATTAGCTCATCAATGACTTGTGCTGCTGTAAGGACTTTGTTTTGATAGCCCTTAATAGCTGAGCTCAACATATCCATGAGCTTCTTGCCCTGAGTAACACTGCGATGTCCACGCATCTTAATTTCATCACCCAGTAACTTCTTTAAAGTTTCTAAGGCTATGTTCTTATGCTGATAGCCTTTCATTTCTTGCATGAACTCATCTGAAAGAATTGAAATGTCAGGCTTTTGAATGCCTGCTGCATCAAAGATGTCAACGACTTGCTCTGTTACCAATGCTTCATCTATGGTTTGTTTTACCTTGGCTTCAAGCTCTGAATTACTTAAACCAGTTATATTGCCTGTGCCATCTCCAAACTTAGCTAAACGTGCTTTCACTGCTTGAAAGAATGCCACGATATGTGCAGCCTCCATTGCTGATGGGTGTGGTACTGCCAATCCAAATGCCTGAGACATAGCAGCTACAGCATTTAAAAAACGTGTTCTTCCCTGCCCTTGATCAACACCTAGAATGTGATCTTCAGCTTCCAAAATTATGCTGAGCTTTCGAGAAGTCGTTGCAGTGAAATATTCTCGATAGTCATAGCCGTGCATGATGCCATCTAGTACTTCCAACTTCTCTTGTAAGATAGTCGCTGCTTCACCTTGGATGAGAGCAGGATCACCTTTACCACCAGCTTCTGAATAAAAGGACAGTGCTTCTTTAAGGTCAGAAGCAATTCCCAAGTAGTCAACCACTAAACCACCAATCTTGTCTTTATACACTCGGTTTACTCGTGCAATGGCTTGCATGAGGTTATGACCTTTCATTGGCTTGTCGATGTAAAGCGTATGCATACTTGGTGCATCAAAACCAGTTAGCCACATATCACGAACAATGACGAGCTTCAGCTTTGCACGATGAAACTCTTAACCTTTATCGTGTTCGTAGTTCTAGTACTGATCTGTAGTTCAGCATACTAAGACTAGGTTAGGGCAGTTGGAGCTGCTCTAACTCCATAAATGTATACCAATTCAGAGCACGTACGTAAATGGATATGCAAGATTACCCGGCTAATTTCATTTCATTCACGTACAACGATGTTATAGCCCACGTTATCCAGTTGAATCTGTACTATTGGCTTATCACTTTGGATTGGAAGCCATGTCATAAATGGAATGACACATAGAATTACTTTGTACTTGCTTCTCATAACTTTACTGCCTTTGTTGTTTGTCCATCCTAATCATTCCAGTAATGGTGTTCTGGTTTGTTAGGTAAAATCGAGCCCTACAGGGGGTAACACCATTGAAACTGTTGCAGGCATAAAAGTTGAGTGGAACTGTTCCCATAAAAAACCACCTGCATTGAGGTGGAGTTTATAAAGATGATGGAAACAAGAAAAACAATGTGGCTTGTAAAAACTAATTAATACAAGGCTCTAAAGATTTCAGTATTTATCTAATTCATCACTGATGTCCCTAACAAATTGCTTAAGGCTAGGAGTTGTGCCTAGACCACTAGGTGTCATAAACACAGCAACCCCCATACCACCATCAGATAAGCTTTCTACATGGTTATGCATGAAATCCTCTAAACTAACAGCGATAGGTTGCCCACCATCACATTCATCTGCATATAACTGCGCATATTCTTTTGCAGGCCAAAGTGGGAGTAATTCACTTTCATCCTCATCACCAACTAAATACCAACCATCGTCTGTTCCTAAGACCCAAATTACATCATTACCAACTACTTCTTTTATGAAGTGTCGATAACGCTTTTCCCCATCAAGTGCAAGTACGGCCTTGATTTGTTGCTCAGAAATTTTAAAGTCACTCATAACTATTCCTCTTCAGGTCTCAATGACTGTTCTTATTTTTGGATCATTGTGCTGTACAACATTTAGTTCCTTATAATGCAATTTAGAGTGTTTATAAAGCTTCACTAAGTTGATGAGCAGCATAGAAAACTTACATTGGCATCGCACAGCCTATCAGCTAAAAATATAAAGAGAACTCCTTAGGCCTTAACGGACCTAAGGAGTAAAAGGCATCATTTCAAGAAGTAAAAGTTCGTATACTTTGCACCAACACTTTTCATGATCTTCTTTTCATCAATTAACCAATTTAGCCTTTCTCGAACTTTATCTGAATTCATTACACCCGAAAACTGATCATTTAGTTCTGTTGTGCTACGCCCCATTCGACCACCAGAAGCAATGAATGCAATAATGGCATCAAACTCTTTTTCAAGTTGCCGCTGCGCTATTGGGTATTTAAGCTCATACACAGATATAGAGTCTATCAACTTATTCAATTCACCAAAGACAGGATCAAGTAAAGCTAGCAAGGTTGTTTTAGACATCATAAATTTTCTCATGAAAAATTTAGGACTCGAAATTGTAGAAACAAAATACAAAAGTCAAATATTATTGTTTTTCAATATCTTAAGCAATTAACCACTTACTTACTTTCCACTAAAATGAAATTTGGTAGTCCAAATTTACCTATTGTAAAATAGCTTCACCTTAAATAATCAACATGGATGTTGAGCCCTATGAACACTTCAAACGAAGATGCAATAATACGCAAATCAGTAGCGGCAGCAATTGAAATCATTGCTCAGAATACCCCTCTCAGAGAGACACCAGTAAAATCTACATATGTAGTCAAGCCTGAACATCACAGGCATATAGATACGATTGGTAAAGTTACAGGACAAACCAAGCAAGACCTGTATTCATCAGCAGTAGATTACTATCTAAAACATCAACTATTTTTGGATGATATTCCTCTCGAACAAGTTAAAGCCCTTGCAGCTCTATAATAAACAAAGGCTCTCCAAATGGAGAGCCTTCTTATTTACGCGATCACACGTTTAAACTCTATAACATTCTCACCATTTACATAGGTATAAGGAGCTACATATCCATTAGCTTCTATATCTATCAAATACTGACTCCACCATTCCATCATGCGCTTACGCTCATATAAATACTCTGCAACATGCGTGTAAGCACTCACCACATTATTACGCTCTTGATGGCTCATCTGCTTCTCAATGGCATCTCGCTGAAACAAACCACACTCCCCTAATGCAGAACGTGCCATGGCTCTAAAACCATGAAAACAAAGTTCCTTCTGCGTGTCATAGCCCATACGCCGTAGTGCATAATTAAAAGTATTCTCACTAAGAAACGGCGTATGCTCATAAGCACTTGGAAATACAAGCTCAGAACTACACCCTAATTTTTTTACCTTAAGTAATATTTCTACAACTGGTTCAGACAAAGGGATGATATGGGGCTCTCTCATCTTAGAACCACGATCTGAATGTTTTACCCCCTTCACAATGTCGCGCTTTGCAGGTAGAACCCATTGCCTCTTCACCAAGTCTATTTCACCCCATCGTGCAAACCTCAACTCAGATGAGCGTATGAAGATATGTAAGCTTAGCTCTAAGCACAGTATAGTCAGCACATAGCCTGTATCAGCTCTAATCCTTTGGATTAACTCAGGTAGTCGTTGAAGTGGTAATGCTGGTCTATGATTTCTAGGAGCCGACAGGTCAAGGCTCTCCATTTCTCTTGCATGGTTTACCTCGATATAACCATACTGAACTGCATAACTAAAAATGAGTACAAGATCAGCCCTAATTCTTTGGGCATTATCAGCACTCTTCTCATAAATATGGTTTAAAACCAAACGCAGGTCTTTAGGTCTAATCTCATCTATGCAGCTTGAACCTAACATTGGAAACAGATGGTTTTCAAGTTTACGAATGCGCTTATGCTTGATGTGCTCTTCTAATGGTTTCCGCTTAGCATACTGTTCAAGCCATGCTCTGGATATTACTTCCAATGAGTTCGCTGCTCTTGAGGTATGCTCTCCTCGACCAAGAACCTCATCAAGTTCTTTGCCTTCAGCTACAGCTCGCTTGTACTCTACTCGCCTCTCTCGAGCGAATGCTAAAGTGATTTCAGGAAAAGTACCTAGCTTTAATTTATGAACTTTACCGAAGTTGTCTTTTATTCGAAGCATCCAAGTTTTTGTACCAGAAGGACGTATAACCAAGTAAAGACCATCACCATCAAATAGGTTGTATTCTTTTGCTATTGGTTTCGCTTTTTCAACTTGAGATGCTGTTAGAGGTTTAATTGTTCTAGCCATGAGATTCCATAATGAGTACCCAAACTAAATTCAGGTACTCATTCGGGTACTCATTTTCCGAAGTGACCACCTAAAAAGTGGCTTATGTGATCTCAAAGATGCAGACTAGAATTTCATGCAAGCATTTGTTTTTATGAAATAAAAAACCCCTTGAGTCTGTATATGCTCAAGGGGTTTCCTTTTCATCTGGTCCCGAGGGTCGGACTCGAACCGACACGTCATCTCTGACAGCGGATTTTGAGTCCGCCGCGTCTACCAATTTCACCACCTCGGGAAGGTGTTGATGCGTATATTAAACTTTTTGAAAAACTTGTCAACGTAAGTTGGTGGTGATTGGCTATTTTTAAGTCATATTTGATTTTTTAGCTTTATATTTGTGCAATTTCAGCGTTTTTCTGCAAAAACGCATATACTAAGCACAATTTTGACCTCCCTTATTTTGACGCTGCTTTCCCATCATGCAACTTTCTGATTTTAATTTCGACCTCCCTGATGAACTCATTGCCCGTTATCCTTTAGACACACGCAGTGCTTCTCGACTATTACACCTCGATGCTCAAGGTCAACATCATGACTTTCAATTCACCGACATTTTAGATTTGCTCGATGCTGGTGATTTACTGGTCTTAAATGACACCAAAGTGATGAAAGCACGTCTCAAAGGCAAACGTGCCAGCGGCGGAGCTGTCGAAGTTCTGGTTGAACGCATGCAAGATGCATTTATTGCACACTGTCACATCAAAGCCAGCAACACCCCCAAAGCCGGCGCTGAGCTCTTTATTGGCCCAGATGCCGTTAAAGTCACGGTGCTAGGTCGTCATGAAAATTTATTTATTGTGGAGTTTTCCCAGCCAATTTTAACGGTGCTGGATTTATATGGACAACTACCAATTCCTCCATACTTCAACCGTGAAGCTGAAGCCATTGATACCGAGCGTTATCAAACAGTATTTAATGATCCAACCAAGTTAGCCAGTGTCGCTGCACCTACCGCAAGCTTACACTTCGACCAAAAGCTCTTGGATCAACTCGAAGCCAAAGGTATTCAGAAAACTTTTGTCACTTTACACGTGGGTGCTGGTACTTTTCTGCCTGTACGTACTGATGATATTGCCAATCACATTATGCACAGTGAATGGTGTGATGTTCCAGAGCACGCCGTTGAGCTGATTCGCCAAACCAAAGCTCGCGGCAACAAAGTCATCTCAGTTGGAACAACCGCCACCCGTGCCGTAGAAAGTGCGGCTCAAGCGCATCAGGGTGAACTGAAAGCGTGGACGGGAGATACTCAAATTTTTATCTATCCAGGTTATGAGTTCAAAGTGGTGGATCGTCTTATCACCAACTTCCATCTGCCTGAATCGACCCTTCTGATGTTAGTTTCAGCGCTGTCAAATCGTGATAATATTTTGACGGCTTATCAACATGCGGTGGCCAACCAATATCGCTTCTTTAGTTATGGCGACGCCATGTTAGTCGACCAACTTCAACCCAAATAAGAACCTCACATGCCTATCGATACGATCAAACATTCCATTCATATTCGACGTAAAAAAAATAAAATTGTGTTTGATAATATCGATAGGCTTTGGGACATTGGTCGAGGGGCCGATTCGGCACAAGATATTCTTGACCGACTGCACCCTTGGAATGCCCCGATTACCCTCAAATTTGAAAATGTGCTGCCTATTCTACTTGGAATAGTCGGCATTTTTTTTATTGTGCCAGTGTTCTTTGCCGGAGAGCACATTTGGACCTTATTCAGCTTTTTATTCGGCTTAGGCTGTCTGCTTTGGGCCTATTTAAGTTATGAGCAAGATGATCCGCTTGAAGAGGTCACCGACTATCTCGAAAAACAAATTATTCATAAAAAATACCAGCTCAACGAGTTTACCCCTCCGCAGCATATTGGCGTGGCCCTACAACCTGCATTTTTTATTGCCCACCTCAAACAGCTGTTTCCAATTTTTAATCAAGGCACCATCAGCAATGATATTCCTTACTACGCCAGTACCACTTGGCAGGATGAAGCAGGACAACAACATCAGGTTTTGCTGTTTCAATACCACTTTGTCGATGAAATTCGCGTACGTGATAAAGATGGCAATGAGTTAAAAGTGAAAGAAGTGCATAAAGACTTATGGGGATGTTTTGTCTTTGAGGTACCCACGCAAGGACTCGCGATTACCGCATACAATAAAAAATTCTATTATCCCTATAGTTTTCCATGGCATAGCAGTGATATTCAGATTAACCATAAACTCAAATTTTTTGGTACTGACCAGATGCAGATGGCCAAACTTCTCTCCCCTGCATTTGTACTGCGTACTGCCGATTTTTTCCGTTCTCGTGAAGGCGATTTACTTTTTCATCCTGAAAAAAATATCTTGTGCTATATCAGCCCACAAAACCTGTTTGAAATATCCAGCAAAGCAAAAAAAATCAATGACATTTCTACATTACGTGGACACTTACGCACTTTTAAATTACCTTATCTAGAGCGCTTAGAATCTGATCTAACGCAATTTTTAAAATAATGACATTTTGCCGTTTGAGGACTGTATGGGGCTATTGATTTTCTTATTGATTATTATTGCGATCGTGTTTGGCGTAATCGTCATTCGCAATAATATTGTGCGACACCACAATGCAACCATTCGCGCATGGTCGGATGTAGCAACCTATGAGCGTCAGAAAATAAAAATTCTAGATGGCTTAGAACCTTTGGTCGAACAATACTCTAGCTTTGAAAAAGGCACCTTGGAAAAAGTCACTGAGCTCCGCCAGAACATTCTCAACCTAAATTTGAACAATACAGATGTCAATCAATTACAGCGTATCGAAGCATTGAACCAAGAGCTAATGCGTAGCCTCAATGTTGTGGTCGAAAACTACCCTGAACTTAAAGCCAATGATATTTATCTAAAGATGATGAATGAAATTGAAGAGCAAAATGAAAATGTCGGTGCTGCGATCAGCATTTTTAACCGCAATGTCGAACTGTTTAACAACCACATTCAAATCTTTCCGAACAACATTGTAAACACCATGACTGTCGGTAAAAAAGCTGTGCGTCCATTCCGTGACGCTGCTGCGCTGCAAAATTTTGATTACCGTCCCAATTTCAACTAAAAAGATCGCTTTAACACAAATAACACATCCAGGGCACTCAAAATGAGTGCCTTTTTAACCTCTACGTTCACAGCCTCGTCTAGGCGATCCACTCTTTTCATCCTAATCACGACTCACTCGCCACCATGACATAAATTCAAACCGAAACAGCCCTTACAGCAAACAACCTTGCTCCGAAATGCTTTGCGTTAAAAGTGTTACAACACTGGTGTTTATTTGCATAATCAAGGAAAATAGCCTCCTTTTAGCGGCGAACTGTTTTTTCGCTCTTGCACTGCAAGCAGAGCAGTGCTTTGCTCTTGTTCAGGATATTTTATGAAGTTTGAAAAATTAGGTCAGTCGGGTCGCGCCCGTCGTGGTCGTTTAACTTTAGAGCATGGTGTGGTTGAAACCCCTGTGTTCATGCCTGTCGGTACTTATGGTACGGTGAAAGGCATGCTCCCGCGTGATATTGAAGACATCAAAGCGCAAATTATTTTAGGTAACACCTTCCATCTTTACCTACGCCCTGGCCTTGAAGTGATTAAAGAGCATGGCGGCCTGCATAAATTCATGAAGTGGGATAAACCCATTCTGACCGATTCAGGCGGCTTCCAAGTCTTCAGTTTGGGCGCGATGCGTAAAATTAAAGAAGATGGCGTAACGTTCCGCTCTCCAATTGACGGCTCTAAAGTCTTTTTGTCTCCTGAAATCTCAATGGACATCCAACATACATTGAACTCAGACATCGTGATGATTTTTGACGAATGTACGCCTTATCCTGCAACGCATGAAGAAGCGCAAAAGTCGCTACAATTGTCATTGCGTTGGGCAAAGCGTTGTAAGACTCAGCATCATGATGTGCTTGAAAATAAAAATGCGCTCTTCGGCATTATTCAAGGCGGTATGTATGAAGACTTACGAGATGAGTCTTTAAAAGGCTTGCTTGAAGTGGGTTTTGACGGTTATGCCATTGGTGGTCTGTCCGTCGGTGAACCGAAAGAAGAAATGATCAAAGTGCTGGATTATCTTCCAGAAAAAATGCCAGCAGACAAACCGCGCTACCTAATGGGCGTAGGTAAACCTGAAGACATCGTGGAAGGCATCCGCCGTGGCGTCGATATGTTTGACTGTGTCATGCCTACACGTAATGCCCGAAATGGACATTATTTTGTGACCGACGGTTTAGTACGTATCCGTAACAGTAAATACCGTCATGATCAAAGTCCGCTGGATCCACACTGCGACTGTTATACCTGTACCAACTTTACTCGCTCTTATTTATTCCATTTGGAAAAATGTGGCGAGATGCTGGGTTCAATGCTCGGTACTATTCACAACTTACGTTACTACCAACGTTTCACTCAAGACATTCGTGATGCATTGGATAATGATCGCTTTGATGCCTTTGTTGAAGATTTTTATGCACGTCGTGGTTTAGAAGTTCCACCTTGCCCCCAAGATTAATTGTTGTGAGCATTTGCGCTTGGTAAAAAGACAAGGTAAATTGCAGAACAAGTCTATTTATGATCAATTCGTTGGTCACCGTTTTTTTAGTTTAGGAATTTGAAATGAGCCTTTTTATTTCTACAGCTCACGCAGCGGGTGAAGCTGCACAACAACCAAGTATGGTCGCAAACTTATTGATGATTGCTGTTTTTATTGCAATCTTCTATTTCTTAATTTGGCGCCCTCAAGCAAAACGTGCCAAAGAGCACCGCTCTTTGGTTGAAAGTCTTGGCGTAGGCAGCGAAGTGGTATTTGCTGGTGGCTTAATGGGTAAAATCACTAAACTCGAAGGTGACTTTGCAGTGGTTGAACTGAGCCGCGGTGTAGACGTAAAAATTCAACGCGCAAGTGTGATTTCAGTTCTTCCTGAAGGCACATTAAATAACCTTTAATCAAAAAAATTAGTCGTGCATCCGCACGACTTTTTTCATTTTAAGAAGAAAACAAATGCGTTACCCAGCATGGAAATATCTACTGATTCTCGTGGTTTTGACGATCAGTACATTATATGCCCTGCCTAGTTTGTATCCGGATGAGCCTGCGGTTCAAATTTCTGGTGCCAAAGCTGGTACCCAAATTGACCAAAGCATCGTACAAAAAGCAGAGCAGATTTTAAAATCTGAAAGTATTTCAAGCCATGACAACAGTTTTAGCAATAATGCTGCACTGTTACGTCTTGACTCTAGCGAAGCACAATTAAAAGCCAAAGAAGCGTTACGTCGTGGCCTTGGTGATGACTATGTTGTCGCGTTGAACTTGGCGCCAACCACGCCAGAGTGGCTACAAAAAATTGGTGCAAAACCAATGAAGCTCGGTCTGGACTTACGTGGTGGTGTCCACTTCTTATTAGAAGTGGATATGGATAAAGCAATTGCTCAACGCATGGAAACCTCTGCGACTGATTTACGTCGTCAGTTCCGTGACAACAAAATTAAATTTAACAGCCTTGCATTAAGCAACAACACCATTACCGTTCAGTTCGCCAACAACGATGATCGTACTGCGGCTCAAGACTACTTACGTAGTAATGGTAATGAGTTTAATCAGCAAGCCGTCGCAACTGCGACAGGTTCAACCTTACGCTTAACCTATACCGATGTTCGCCGCCAAGAAATTCAATCTTATGCAGTGAACCAAAACTTAACCACTTTACGTAACCGTATTAACGAGTTAGGTGTGGCAGAAGCCTTGGTACAAACGCAAGGCAATAACCGCATCGTGGTTGAGCTTCCGGGTGTTCAGGACACTGCTGAAGCAAAACGTGTCTTGGGTCGTACAGCAAACCTAGAGTTCCGTTTGGTCTCTGACCAAAATGACCAAGTGATTGACCCTTATACGGGCAAGAGCAATGGTCAACCGCTTCCACCAGGAACCGAGCTTTTTGCATATCAGTCTTTAGACAGCGGACGTGAATTACTTTTAAACCGTAACCGTATTTTAACGGGTGAACGTGTTCAAAATGCATCAAGTGGCTTTAGCCAAGACACTGGTGGTGCTGAGGTAAACATTACCTTAGACACAGCAGGTGGCAAACTGATGTCAGATGCAACCCGTAATGCGGTAGGTAAGCGTATGGCTGTGTTGTTCATTGAAAATAAACAGCGTATTAGCTATATCACAGACCCTGCGACTGGTGCGCAAACCGAAGTCCGTACACCCTATGCAGAGTCTGTCGTGATTAACGCTGCAACTATTCAAGCAGTCCTCGGCTCTCAATTCCGTATTACGGGTCTAGACTCACCTCAAGAAGCGTCCGAACTTGCCCTAATGCTACGTGCAGGTGCTCTTGCTGCGCCAATGTACTTTGTTGAAGAACGTGTAGTTGGTCCAAGCCTCGGTCAAGAGAACATTGATAAAGGTGTGCTATCAACTCAAATCGGTTTCTTACTGGTCGCAATCTGGATGGTAGTCTTCTTCCGTCTCTTTGGTTTAATTGCTAACTTTGCCTTGGTCTTCAACTTAGCCATGATTCTAACCGTCATGTCTTGGATTGGTGCCTCCCTCACCCTGCCAGGTATTGCGGGTATCGTGATTACCATTGGTATGGCGGTCGATGCCAACGTCTTGATCTGTGAGCGAATACGTGAAGAAATGAAGTGGGGAGCATCGCCCAAACAAGCGATTGTGGCGGGTTATGACCGTGCTTATAACACCATTTTCGACTCAAACTTAACCACATTCTTGGTTGCGTTTATCCTATTTGCTATCGGTACAGGCCCAATTAAAGGCTTCGCTGTGACCTTAATGATCGGTATTGTCTGCTCTATGTTTACTGCTATTACAGTAACACGTGCGATTGTACAGCTCATTTATGGCAAAAAACGTAACTTGAAAAAGTTGAGCATATAAGGAGATCGATGATGACTGATGTGACTCAACAAGATTCAAAAAAATACGGCCGTCCAGATGATGAACGTGTGATTGATTTTATGAAGATTGCGCTGCCTGCAGCCATTCTTTCTATTGTCTTAACCATTGGCAGCCTATTCTTTATTTTCACCAAGGGTCTCAACTTAGGTTTGGACTTTACCGGTGGTATTTCTGCCGAACTAAACTATAGCAAACCAGTGAAGTCAGCCGATGTCTCTGCTGCTCTGACCAAAGCTGGCTTTCATGACCCTGTGGTACAAACCATTGGTTCAGATCGTGATTTGATTGTGCGTATGCCTGTACAAGAAGACACAGCCGCAGAAGACTTAACCAAAACCATTACCCAAGCTGTACAGCTACCGGGTAACTCCGCTTCAGTCAACAAAGTTGATGTGGTGGGTGGACAAGTCGGCAATGAACTCTACATTCGCTCAGCGGGTGCTGTGGCTTTAGCGTTACTGCTGATGTTGGTCTACGTAACGATTCGCTTTGAGTTCAAACTGGCGATGGGTGCGGTACTGTCTTTGTTCCATGACGTGGTGGTCACCATTGGTATTTTTGCCATGATGCAGTGGCCATTTGACTTAACCGTCTTGGCTGCAATTTTGGCTCTGATTGGTTTCTCACTGAATGACAACATTGTTGTTTCGGATCGTATTCGTGAAAACTTCCGTAAGATTCGTGGCGCTTCGCCTTTAGAGATCGTTAACATCGCTTTAACTGAGACCCTACGTCGTACCATTCACACCTCAATGACTTTATTGTTGGTGGTGATCTCGATGATGATCCTCGGTGGTGATGGCCTTAAATGGTTCTCTGTTGCGATGTTTGTGGGTGTTTTTGTGGGTACCTACTCTTCAATCTACATCGGTACAGCTTTTGCTTTATGGCGTGGCTTAAACCGTCAAGACTTCATTGTTCAAGTGAAGCCTGAGTTTGAAGAAGAAAATGAAATTCCATAAATACTTACCATAGTATGAAAAAAGAAAGCCTCTCAATCGAGAGGCTTTTTTATGTCGGTGTGAAGATGTTGTACCAGCTCAATCTGAGGCAACGCATAGCCACGACAGGACTGCTCTGCCCGCCAAGCCACGGTCAACATCACATCTCCCAACTCAAAATTTTGATAGGCAAAACTTCCAATCAGCGAATGACTACACATGCCGCCATTATGCGTTGGATGTGCTTGGGTATTCAGTTCATTTAAGTTTAAACGAATGCCTAAACCTGATGCTTTAAGCACAGCTTCTTTGGTGGTCCAGACCTTAAACCAGTATGCTTTGTCCTGATCAAACTGGTGCCACAAGCGAAGTTCCTCTACGTGAAAAGCATGTTTAGCCAAAGCCTCAAAGCGTACTTTTCGGCTTAATTCTTCCACGTCCACGCCTAGATCTTGCATCCGCTCACTCGTAGCTAAAGCATAGTAATTTTGGCTGTGACTATGATTGAAATGAAAGGAAGGCTGATCAAGCAAATAAGGTTTACCTGTCTCACTCAGCACAATTGAGCGATCATCCACAACCATCTGCTGTTGTTCGGATAAGCATTGATTACGATATTGATAAATGGCTTGTTTTCGCTGCGTAATTTGCTCAACACGTGACAGGCTGTGATCCACCTGCACAATGTCCTCAATCTTTTTCAGCTCAACACGTATTGTCCTTGCCACTTTGCCTTCCTATCATAGTTTCATGCATCATAAAATAAAAAAGCCCAAAGATCACTTTGGGCTTTTCAGCATCAAAAACTTAATGCCTGATTAGCGTTTGAATTTCTTCTCAGCTTTCTTAAATTTCTGAACATAACGACGCTTACGCGCTGCTGTACGTTCATCCACCTGTGACTTACGTCCTTCAAATGGGTTTTCAGAGGTTTTAAACTCAATACGCACTGGCGTACCTTCAAGTTTGTACACTTTACGGAATACGTTTTCTAAATAACGACGATAATCCGCAGGGGTTTTATCAACTTTATTACCATGCACTACAATCGTTGGTGGATTTTGACCACCCATATGTGCATAACGCATTTTAATACGGCGACCACCGACCATTGGCGGTTGGTGCGCATCCGTAGCATCACTTAAAATTTGTGTGATTTTTGCAGGTGAAACTTTCAAATGTGACGAATCATAAGCACGGTGAATCGATGGATATAGATCCCCGACACCCGTACCATGTAATGCAGAAATTAAATGCACTTTCGCCCAAGGAATAAAGTCAAAGCGACGATCGACATCCAACTTACATTGTTTACGATCATACTCAGACATATTGTCCCATTTGTTAATCGCAATCACCATCGCACGGCCCGCTTCAAGCGCGTAACCAATCAGATGTAGATCTTGCTCAACCACACCTTCACGTGCATCAAGTACAACCACGATAACATGGGCATCTTTAATGGCTTGTAGCGTTTTCACAATTGAGAACTTCTCAATCATTTCATCGACTTTACCTTTACGGCGCACACCTGCAGTATCGATTAAGGTGTACTGACGGCCATCACGTTCATACGGGATATAGATCGAGTCGCGGGTTGTCCCCGGCTGGTCAAATGCAACTACACGCTCTTCACCCAACAAACGGTTCACCAGCGTCGATTTACCGACGTTTGGACGACCAATAATCGCTAAACGTAAGCCTGTGTTCTTGTCGTGCTCATCTGCATCTTCATCTTCAGGCACACTTGAAAGCACATCTTCAAGCATTTGCTGTACACCGCGACCATGGCTCGCAGCCACTTGCATGGGTTCGCCCATACCCAACTTGTAAAATTCAACAAGTGCAGCTTCGGCATGTACACCATCAACTTTGTTCGCCACAAGGTAAACTTTCTTACCCAGTGTACGCAGCTCACGCGCAATTTGCTCATCCGATGCGAGCAGGCCTGCGCGTGCATCGACTACAAATACAATAATATCGGCTTCATTGATGGCAGTTTTAGACTGTTCTGCCATGTAAGAGTCAATACCGCCTTCATTTTCGCCAATACCACCAGTATCAACCACAATGAAAGACTTATTTTGAAATACAGCATCACCATATTTACGGTCACGAGTCAGACCGGCAAAGTCAGCAACAAGCGCGTCTCGGCTTTTGGTGATCTGGTTAAATAGCGTTGATTTTCCGACGTTCGGACGACCAATGAGCGCAATTACGGGTTTCATAGATTAACCTTTATTCAAGATCAGCCAGTGAGACTGGTCTGAACATCAGAAACTGGAAGAAAAATTAGGTGAAAAACCTGAATAAAAACTCGGGGTTTTGACTAAGCAAACACCCCGAGGAATTTAAAAAAATACGAATTTCGACTAGTTTAACATAAGTCGAACAGAATTAACGATTCTGCCAAATGCTTAATGCACCCTTTCGTGTTGCAACATAGAGTTGATCATCAATCACACGTAAAGTACGCACTTCACCAGACGTCTTCGCACGACCGATCAATTCACCTGTCGCAGGGTTCAGCATGTGCAAAACGCCATCTAGATCACCAACAATTAGGTCTTGGCCCAACATCACAGGATTACTCAATTGGCGATTCAGCAGGCTGTCATTTTCCCAAAGCTTTTGCCCCGTGCTAATTTCATAAGCCACTAACTTGCCGTCAGTTTGCGCCACGAATACACCATTACCCACCACTTCAGGGCGCTGCGTACTACTCGAATCTTCACTCCACACCACTTGCTGTGAAGCCAAATCTGTCATGGTCACTTGACCTTGATAGCTGGTCGTAATCAAGTATTGGCCTGCTACTACAGGATCACCATCAACATCATTCAAACGTTGAATATCGGAACGACCATCCGACACAGCCACACGGCGCTGCATACGTGGCACGCCAGTGAGCACATCTAAAGCATAAACATAGGCATTAGCTGAAGAAATCAGTACTGTACGCGCATCGACAGGAACAGGCGCTGCGTTACCACGTAAGCTAAGTTGTACATTCGGTAAGTTATAGGTCCACACTTGTTGACCTGTGGCCAAAATCATGCGCAAAAACAGTGCCATCATTACTCACATAAATACCACGACCAGCTTGAATCAATGATGGCGCAAGAAGTGCACCCGTTAATTGTGCTGTCCATTTTTGCTCGCCAGTTGCCTGATCTAAAGCAAACAACTGACCTTTGGCGTTACCTACAATGACATGACCATCGGCAGCCTCAACACCTGAACTCAAGCCTGCTTTAGATACTTCTTTCTGCCATAGTTTTTGTTTACCTTGATATGCCGTCACTAGACCTTTAGGGTCAAGTGCAAAAACTACACCATTGTCTGCATCTAAGCGTAAACGTAAAGGATCAGCAGTCGAAGTTGAAGACACACTTTGAGAAAATACAGGAGTCAGGGTTTTCGCCTGCGTCAGTTTTGGAAGTGGATTCGGCTTAACTTCTTCTACTTTTCCGCTACTTGCACAACCCGCAAGTGCTAAAGTTAATACGGTTAATGCGCACGAAATTTTGTATTTTCTATTCATTCAGTTTCTTCCGCTGCTGTTTCTATAAGTGGACGTTCGATTTCAGGATCATCAACTAAAATACCAACACTTTCGAGTTTAATTTGTAAAATTTGGCGTTCTTGTTTACGTTCAACCAACTGATCCCATGCACTTTGGTAGGCTTTTTTCGCATTTTCGATGTCATTTTTAGCCACATAGACATCGCCCAAAGCTTCATCGGCTGTCGCTTTAAAAGCAGGATCTTTTACCAATGCGAGGTTTTTAATCGCATCATCAAACTTCTTTTGCGCCAATTGTGCATACGCTAAACGCAATTTCACAATTTGCACTAAGCCGTCGTCATCCACTTTCGAGTTTTCAACTTTCTTCAACGCTTTTTCAGCACTAGCATAATCCGCTTTGTCATAGGCCAATTTTGCCATTAACAATTGCGTTTGAATGGCCTGCGCCGAATCTGGTGCTTCTTTCACAATTTTGTCGGCAGTTGCTGACAAGGCAGTAAATGCATCACCTTGCGTTGCACGTGCTTCATCCATCAATTGCTGAACTTTAGCCGTGTTCATTTGGTTCTCGGCCAAAGTCTTCTTCTGCCAGTATTGCCATCCAAAAAAGGCAATCAGCGCAATTAAAATCCCACTAATAATGGCTGAACCATATTTCTTAGTGAAAGACTTTAAACTATCAAGTTGTTCTTCATCACTTAATGCGCTCATGTGACTACCCTTTCCTTATATTTTGGCTTATTTTGAAGAAAATTTTTCAATCATAAATGGCACGATGTCATCCACCGCAACCAAAGTTTGTTCAGCTGTTGCCAACTCTTTTACGGCAAACTGTGCAGCTTCCACCTCGCGCTCACCCAAAATAAGGGCAAACAATGCACCAGACTGATCCGCTTTTTTCATTTGTGACTTCATTGAACCATGTGAACCAACTTTCAAACGAAGCGTGCTTGATGCAGCATCTAACTGGTTACGAATTTGTTCTGCAAGCACCAAAGCTTTGCCTTGAGAAGCGGGATCTGCCAATAAAAACATTTCGCAGTCACGTACAGGTGTAGCGTCTTCGACTTGCTCAAGCAACAACAACAGACGCTCCATACCCATCGCAAAGCCAACTGCAGGTACAGACTGATCGGCCTTGCCTTTAAGCTGACCCACTAAGCCATCGTAACGACCGCCCGCACACACTGTGCCTTGTGAACCTAAATGCTTGGTGGTCCACTCAAATACAGTTTTATTGTAATAATCTAAGCCACGCACCAATTTCTGGTTAATCACAAAGCTTACACCAGCATCGGTTAAATACTGCTGCAAAGTTGCAAAGTGCTGTAGCGTTTCTTCCCCCATAAAGTCATGCAACTTCGGCGCATTTTCTAAAATGGCTTGAGTTTTGGCATCTTTAGAGTCAAGAATACGTAGTGGGTTGGTGGTTAAACGACGCTGTGAATCTTCATCCAAATCATTTTTATGTGATTCTAAGAACTCCACCAATGCCGCACGATAAGCTGCACGCTCATTAGACTCACCGAGAGTATTTAATTCAAGTTGAACTTTATCTGCCACACCCATGCGTTTCCACAGACGTGCCGTCATCAAAATCAGCTCCGCATCCATATCTGGGGTTGCAACACCAAAGGTTTCCACGCCGAACTGGTGGAACTGACGGTAACGACCCTTTTGCGGCTTTTCATAACGGAACATCGGCCCAATATACCAGACACGAGGCGTTGCACCGCGAAGCAAGTTATGCTCCAGCATGGCGCGTACACAGCCTGCTGTTCCTTCAGGACGCAAAGTCAAAGACTCAGGCGGATTACCTTTGTCCAAGAAGGTGTACATTTCTTTTTCAACGATATCCGTTGCATCACCAATTGAACGTTTGAACAAATTGGTTTGTTCAACAATAGGCAAACGAATTTGCTGGTAGCCATACGCATCCATCAATGATGCGAGATGCTGTTCAAGACGTCTCCACGCTGGTGTTTGCGTAGGAAGAATGTCATTAAAACCTTTGATTGCGACAATTGAACTCATGATGAACTACGGATGATCTCTTTAGATTTAGCTTCTTCAAGCTCTGAAACACGCTGACGAACCATCGTTTCGATTTCGTCAACCAACTGATTTGTGTCAATTAAATGGCTCTTTTCACCATTACGATACACCAGTGAGCGTGGACTTGCACCAACTACACCAATATCGGCTTCTTTGGCTTCACCCGGACCATTCACTTTACACCCAATCACCGACACATCCATTGGGGTACGAATATCTTCTAAACGGTCTTCTAAGGCTTGCATCACTGAAATCACGTTAAACTCTTGACGTGAACAGCTTGGACAAGCAATGAAGTTAATGCCATTTGAGCGAAGACTGAGTGATTTTAAAATATCAAAACCAATCTTAATCTCTTCTTCAGGTTCCGCTGCCAAGGAAATACGCATGGTGTCACCAATGCCATCCAACAACAAACCGCCCAATGCAATCGCAGACTTCACTGAACCCGTACGATAAATCCCAGCTTCTGTCACACCCAGATGTAACGGATTATCAATTTGCTGTGAAAGTAGGCGATAAGCATCCATGGTTAAAAACACATTGGATGCTTTCACTGAGACTTTGAATTCGTGGAAATCTAAACGGTCTAGAATATCAATATGGCGCATCGCTGACTCAAGCAATGCCTGACCTGTTGGCTCACCATATTTCTTTTGAATATCTTTTTCCAGTGAACCTGCATTCACTCCAATACGCATAGATATATCGTTATGGCGCGCTGCAGCTACCACTTCACGGATTTTAGCTTCAGAGCCAATATTTCCAGGATTAATCCTTAAACAGTCCGCCCCCAAGTCCGCAACACGCAGTGCAATCTTGTAATCAAAATGAATATCTGCAACCAACGGCACCGATGAACGCTTACGAATTTCACCAAAAGCCTCTGCCGCTTCCATCGTTGGTACAGAAACGCGCATGATGTCCGCACCTACATCTGCACAGCGCTGAATTTGCGCCAGCGTTGCTTCCACATCACAAGTTTCAGTATTGGTCATACTTTGAATGCTGATGGGTGCATCGCCACCGACATAGACTGAACCTACACGAATCTTACGAGTAGGCTTGCGTTTAATTGGATTTACAATCATTGCTTTTCCTTGATCCCATTAACGTGACAAGCGGAAATCTGCTTTTCCACCGACGGTATATGGTGACAATGAAATACTTTCATTATTTAAGCTGAGTGACACAGCAGCCGCATCATCGATACGAATCTGAAAAGGAGTCTCGCCAGCAAGCTCAAGTGTAGAAGCTTGACGCCCTGTTGCCAGTACTTTCCCAGTTGAATCGACAATATGTACAGACGTAGGACGATTGAACTCAAGTTTCAACTGATCCCCTGTAGTTGCAGCAGCCCCATTCATATTGATGATTTGTACATCAGATTCCGTCTGCGGAGTCGTAGCCTCATCTGTACTGCCTGACCAATTCTGAATCATGCCGAACAACGCTGCCAAAATCGCAATTACAACAATCACAATCAGTCCACGTTTCAACCATTTACGGTTACGGTCACGGTTAGAACCGGGTAATTTACCCATAATTTTAATCGGTGAATTATTCAATGCATGATTCGGCAATAGCCCCGTATCATTGGCATAGATGTCATCAAAACGCTGAATAATCGTAGTAGCATCCACTTTTAGGAACTTCGCATAAGTACGATAGTAACCCTTAATAAAAGTTGCTTCTGGAAGCGCCGTATATTCGTCCTGCTCAAGTGCAGTTAAAGTCTTGAGTGGAATATTCAACTCTTTGGCAACGTCGCTTAATTCACGTTTTTGTGTAATACGAATTTGACGAAGATAATCACCCGGACGTTGGATATTTCCTAAAGCATTGCTAGAACCATTCGATTGTGGTGAATTAGGATTTACTTCCATACGGCCTCAGTAGTGTACTGTAATTGCAAATAACGTTTGTATTCTTGACTGTCTGGATACAATGCACGTAGCTGGTTGACCAGCACTTGCGAACCCATCGTGTCATGATTTGCTCGCGCAATTCGGATCCCAATCCAAAGCGCACGTGCATCTAAGTTTTTCTCGCCAACCGCTCGCACAAACTGTTCATAGTACTGCGTAGCTTCAGCATTTTGCTGACGTAAATATGAAATTTCCGCCATTTCGATCATGGCAAGATAGGCACCTGAGTTTACCTGTAGAGCTTGTTTAAAAGCAGCTTCTGCTTCCGCCACTCGACCTACTTGTAGATACGCACGACCTAAATTTTCCAATGCTCGATAACGTTGATCATACCCTAAAGTTGAACCTGCAACTTGAAGTTGATCAATCGCGTCATTATAACGCCCAATTTGATATAAATACGTACCGTAGTTGTTACGAGCCTGTGCATTTTTTGGCTCAGCTGCAATTGCATGCTTAAAATAACGCTCAGCCTTTTCCACATTTTGTGGACTGCCTTCACGCTGTAACAACACGCCCATCATCATATTTGCAGATGCATCACGAGAGTCGATGTCTAATGCCTGATCCAATGTACGTTTCGCAGCATCGTAATCATTCGACTTAATATATTCAGCCGCCAACTGCGTTCTAACTTGTACTGCTTTACTTGGATCACCTTTCGTATTCACGGTTTGGCAACCCACTAAGTACCACACTGACATACCCAGTGTCAGCGCAAGGTAAAGTTTAGAAACGGGTTTTTTCAATTGGCATCCCCTTATATTATCCTTGTGAACGTAGAATCTCGTTTTTCTCTGCTACTTTCTTTTTCCACTGCTCAGCACGACGTGTTCGATCAGCCACTTGACCGACCAATTGTCCGCAGGCAGCATCAATATCATCACCACGCGTTTGACGAATCGTACACACAAATCCAGCGTCAGACAAAGTTTTTTGGAAAGAAATAATGCGGTTGCGACTTGAACGACCATAAGGCGCATGTGGAAATGGATTAAACGGAATTAAATTAATTTTACTTGGTAAGTTCTTCAACAGTTTAATCATCTGCTGTGCATGCTCAGGATGATCATTCACCCCATCCAACATCACATATTCAATCGTGACATGCTTACGCGCACTTTCATTACCGTCTTTAGCGATATAACGCTGACATGCTGCAATCAGCTGTACCAATGGATATTTTTTATTGATTGGAACCAATTCATTCCGCAATTCATCATTTGGCGCGTGTAGGGAGATTGCCAGTGCAACATCAATATCTTGTGCCAATTGATCAATTTTCGGCACCACACCTGAAGTTGACAAGGTCACACGGCGCTTAGACATACCATAAGCAAAATCGTCTAGCATAATACGCATTGAGCTCAATACGGCATCATAGTTGAGTAATGGCTCGCCCATCCCCATCATTACGACGTTGGTCACCGAACGCTCACGCTCAGCTACAGGCACATCTTCCATATAAGAATAGTTTGCGACCCATAACTGACCAATAATTTCATCTGGGTTTAAGTCGCGCTGAAAGCCTTGTTTACCGGTTGAACAGAATGAACAATCCAGTGCACAGCCCACTTGAGATGAAATACATAAAGTACGGCGCAAACCACTGCGATGCTCAGCAGGGATCAACACGGTTTCAACCAAAGAGCCTTCGCCCTCACCGACACGAAACACCCACTTACGCGTACCATCTTTAGAATAGTTTTTATGCACCACTTCTGGCGCTTTAATTTCACAGAGCTTTTCAAGTTTTTCACGCAATTTACCTGAGATATTAGTCATCTCAGCAAAATCAGTCACAAAAAACTGGTGAATCCATTTCATCACCTGTCCTGCACGAAACTTTTTTTCTCCCATATCTTCGAAGAATTTTTCAAGCTGCGGACGTGACATGCCAAGTAAGTTCACTTTCGCAACAGAGTTTTGCTGTGCAGGAGCGGATGGAGATTGTTGCTGTTCAGCCGAAACTGTAGAGACAGCGACCACTTCAGTACTCATGTGTATTACCTAAACCATGTCTAACGATGAAAGGAGAAGCTCAATAAACGAGCAGAAATTTATTCAGGGAATAAAAAAACCAGATAAGTATAATAACACTTATCTGGTTTGAATACTTCGAATTAACGAGTACGTGGAGCAATCTCAGTTTGAGCGAAGAAGTAGTTAACTTCACGATCAGCAGATGCTACAGAGTCAGAACCGTGAGCAGCATTTTCGTCGATGCTTACAGCGAAGTCAGCGCGGATAGTGCCTGGAGCAGCTTCTTTAGGGTTAGTTGCGCCAAGGATTTCGCGGTGAGCAAGAACTGCGTTTTCACCTTCAAGAACTGAAACAACAACTGGACCAGAAGTCATGAACGCAACTAGATCAGCAAAGAAACCACGTTCTTTGTGCTCTGCGTAGAAACCTTCAGCTTCAGTTTGAGTCAAGTGTTTCATTTTAGTTGCAACGATTTGAAGACCAGCTTTTTCAAAACGAGCAAAGATGTCACCGATGTGGTTTTTAGCAACTGCGTCTGGTTTTACGATAGATAAAGTACGTTCAATAGCCATGATTGGCTCCTTAAGTCAATGTAGACATGAAAATTTTGGCGCATTATACCGACATAATGCACAATTTTCTGCTTTTACTCTGTAAAAAGTTGCTTTTTTCGATGCAAGGATTATCGCGCTTCGTCAATCCATGCCATTTGAATTGCTTCAAGCAAACTTTCAGTCGACTTGGTCGGATCATCACTAAAGTCTGGTAAGGCACACACCCAAGCATGTAAGTCTGTAAAGCGAATCCACTGCGGATCGACATCTGGATGAGCTTCATACAACTCAATAGCAATATCAATAGTGTCTGACCAACGTAAGCCCATGGTGGAGTCTCATCACAATGTAGAAGATGCTGTACTGTAGCAAACTCTGAAATTTAAGCGCTAGTTTGTTTGAGATAAAATTGGGCTTTTTTACAACACGATATTTAAAAATGGTGCACTACAAATTAAAGCGACGGCTACGACTGCACCTATAGCAGCTCCAACCAGCACATCACTTGGATAATGCAGCCCTAAAATCATGCGTGACGCAGCAACCAAAACAGTAAAAGGCAACATGAGCACCAATAAAATTGGCTGTACAAAGCCCAATAAAGTACTGACCATCACTGCATGTAAAGTATGACCTGAAGGAAAACTAAAATGGTCAAGCGGTCGCTCACCCATTCGAATCACTTGATGTACTTGATAAGGTCTTGGGCGAATAGTTTTGATTTTTAAGACTTTATAAATTAAGGTCCCGCACAATGAACCAAGAACCAAATACACGATTTGCAAACTGTAGACCAATCCTTGCAACAACCAAGTCAAAGCCAACATCGTGTACCAAAAGATGCCATCTCCCAATCGACTGATCCGCTTAAAAAAATTGGCTACAGCATGCGAATGGGAGAAATGATTGAGATAGACACAGCCTTTTAAATCTAAATCTAATATTCTTATTTTTGCAGTTTTAAGATTCATACCACTTCTCCTTAACAACAATGTTGAAAGTTCAGCTGGAAAATCATTGTTATATGACGATTTAATTCATCAAAATCGCTTCTCGTTAAGCTCATATTAAAGGGTATTTTTGACAGTTTGATGATTTAAGTTAAAACCCATCAAAATTACCCAACTCATTTTTATCACTGACGCTTTTAATACAGCTATTGGTTAAGGTACTGCCTTAATATTTGCCGCGTGATATAAGGCTTGCTCAAACTGTTTCACAGGATACTGCCAGCCCACACTTTCAATGTCTTGACGTGCTTGAGTTCCCATACACCTAAGCACCTTTTGCTCTGGCAACTGAATAATAGTTTGCATAAAGTGTGCCACTTGTCCAAAAGGACTCAACCACCCTGTTATACCTTGCTTGATATAGCGCTGTGGACTGGCATAGTTATAGGCCACCACGGGCAAGCCACTGGCCATGGCTTCGAGTACCACATTGCCAAAAGTTTCTATTTGGCTAGCAAAAACAAAAACATCCGCACTGGCATAGGCTTGAGCGAGTGACTGTCCTGTTAAGCTGCCTGTAAAAATAACATCTGAGCCATTTGCTATCTCGGTTAAGCGCTTACGATCTGGCCCATCCCCCACAATCACCATTTTCAACTTGCGTGATTGCTGCTTCTTGATATTCAAATAACTTTGAATGAGCACATCGACTTCTTTTTCTGGAGATAAACGCCCCACATATAACAGCACCGTAGTATTGGCATCTGCTTGCCAACGCTGACGCAATTGTTCTGAGCGATGCTCTGGATGGAAGCGAGTTGTATCTACCCCTCGCCCAACCTCAACTAAAGGACAAGTCACTCCAAAGGCCTGAAGTTGATTTAACGTGGTTTGACTCGGTACACAAGTAAGTACCGTATGGTTATGAAACCAGCGGAGATAGCTTTCAATTGGCTTAACCAGCAAAGCCAAATCAAAGAAGCGACTAAAGTCATGAAAAGTTGAATGAAAGCCACTCGACACTGGAATTTGATGTGCTTGAGCAGCATACAGTGCCGTCAACCCCAACGGTCCTTCCGTCACAATATGGACCACATCTGGTGCGAAGCGTTCAATCGCTTTGCTGACTTTAACATACTGAGGCATACCAAATTGCATGTCAGCATATTTAGGAATGCTCTTTGCCCAGACCAAACACTCCTGCTCTGCCTGAAAGTCGGTACATATGGTTTTTTGTATTGGGCGGATGAGCTGAATACGATGTCCCAGTGTCTGCAAACCTTTACACAGTTGTAACAAAGAGTTCGCCACACCATTGATTTCTGGTGACCATGTTTCCGTCACGATGGTTATTTTTAACTTGGGCTTGAGTGTTTCTTGAAGGATAAAGAGTTCTTGCTGAAGATTATGCCGATGTTGTTGTTTGAGGTAAAACCGCTGTGTTTCTGGAAAATTGTGCTGTTTGAATAATTTTGTTGTCATTGAACCTATCATGTTATTCCAAACTTTTCTTATTTTCCTCCAAGTTTAGTTAAACTTTTTGACAGTTTTATGATAATGAATGCAATAAAATAAAAAGACACCTATGATTAGTAGGTATCTTTTTACATATTAATAGTTTAAATGCCTAAAATTTAAAACATCAAATTAATATACAAGCTATCCTTATACACACCTGCTGGGGTTAAGGCAGTTGGGCGTTCCATCAATTGCACCAAGACTACAAACTTATTTTGCTCAGTTGCTGGTTGAGCAATAGGGCTATTCCAACGTGATGCACTTGCTCCTGAAATATTCATTTGAGTTCTCAATTTATAGTTCTTCTCATTGACTAAATAACTACTCCCTGTTGCATTAGTTAAATTACGCGAATTGAATTTAATCGCGTAATTACTATCACAAGCCACTGAGAAAGAAGTTGCAGCTTGACTAAGATACGATGAACTTAGATTCAACTGGCTTGAAGTTAAACGCTCAATTTGACACTGTTTTGCATAAGCTATTGGGGTAGCCGCCACACAAAACAGCAGTATAATAATGTTCAGTTTCATGGCTCTACTCCATTTATTTACACTGAAGATCCAGTACTGATGAGTTGTCATCATTCTTAGTATCTGTAATTGTAAGTTCTGCCGAACAACTGCGTGCTTCTTTAGTTTTAATTTGTATCTTATATGTTCCCGGAATCAAACCATAAAGCGTTACGCTACCATCGGTAGAAATCGGATAAACCTCTCCTTCACCATTATTATCAATATAAAGCTCTGAACCAGCAGCAAAAGACCGATTGTTACTATCTACTGGCTTAACAGTGACTTGTTTCGCATGGAATACTGGGAAATTGATTATATAGCCGCGTTGATTTAAAGCTGTTAATTGTTTGCTTGAATACTGTATTTTATCTTCGATAGGTAGTTGATTTTGATCAAATGCAATGTCGTATTTAACATAAGGAATAACATCATGAATAAAGGCATACCCCTTTTTATTGGTTTTATCAACATAGGTCAGCGATCTTAAAATATCAATATCTTGGTAATCCCCTACTTTGACTAGAGTAAATGCATTATCAACCATTTTAGTAAAACTGATTTTATTACCCAACCAAACAACTGCTCCTCGATAATTTAACTGTGATTCACGATCTTCACGACCTTGCACATGATAGAAATCTAAATCTCCTACATCTGTTTTAACAACACCATTAAAGTTAAACATCGTGTCTTCACTACGACGGTTTACTCCAAGAGAATAATCGAAACCGACTTGATTGGAGTCATATTTCACTAACTGGAGGTTTGTATTTTGGTCAGCTGATTGACTAAAGTAAACGGACTTATTATCAAAACTGTAGCTAAGTGAAAGAATGCCGCCTGAGTCTTTCCTGTCACCAAAAGAGTTGAAATAGCTTAAACCAAATGAAATTCGACGACCAAAATTCCGATTAAACCCAACATTTATTACCTTTTGGTTACTATTAGGAAACTCAGGATTTTCATAGTATTTTTGTTCTGCATAGTTAATATTTAGATTATGTAAATAGGGCACATTACTCATACCAAAATATGCAAGATTTTCAAATTTCGGATAGTTAGAATTGGCACCTAACTCATCTCCTAAAAATTTAAAATCTTTTTCTGTATATTTTGAACTCGCCCCCATTGAAAATCGACCAAAGTCTTTACTTGCGGATAACCCATAGGAATAATTAAATTGGTTTTCATCATCATGAGAAGCAAGAACAACACTATCGAGAACAAAAATATTACTAATCGCTTGTGTCCACATGAACCCTATATTTTGTATATCTTTACTGTAAGATAAATTGCTTCCTAACGTAGTTGAGTTTGACATACCTCTGCGAAAATAAGTATTCACAAAGAAGTCCCTATAATCACTGCTATCCAAATTATAGTTGTAACGAAGTTTACCTGCTGCAACACTATATTCATTCAAACCAGATCGTAATAGTCTATTGGTCACCATAATAGGAAAGCTTTGTACACTTCGATTCCCGAGTACATCCTCAACTACAATTTGCGCATTACCTGCTTGTTGGATTTGTGCCCCCATCAGTAAGTTATAATCACCAGGGCTCACCTTTTGATTATAAATATTTACGCCATTTATATATAAATCAACAGTAGAAGGAACGCGTGCACTCCCTTGTAAACTTGGCATATTCCAGTACACAAAATTTGGTCTTTCAGTGTAATTCGTCCCCCAATTTAAACCTGCAAAACGTAAAGAATTAATCAAAGGGTTATATGTAGTTGTAGTATCCCCTATCGTTAAGCGGGTCATATGTTTAGGAAATTCAAAATCGACACTACTACTTAGGCGAACCACCCGCTCATCAGTGGGGGTATTCTGATACAACATAGAGTTTTTCATGATCCAATAATCTTTGAAAACCCCTAGCTCCATAAGTCCACTATATGAGTTATTAGAATTACTAGTTGCATAAAGAAAATCATAATTTATGAAACCACCAAAACTGGCTTTTTCTGGAATAACACTTCCATTTAAGTTATTAAAATCAGATTCAAAAGAGTCTGTAGGAATAGTCAATTTAATGGATTGTGATGTGTCATCAAACGCTGACTGAATTACTCCTGATGACACTGAACAAAACTCTGGCCGAGAGGAGAGCGTTTTTAATTGGCTTGTTGTAATTTGACGTTCTGCCAGTATATTACATTCAATATAGTATTGATCGCCTTCTTTTAATAAGGCAACATCCGTATGATGATCTAAATCATTAATCCATAAATTTGCAATATTTTCTTCCAGCACAGCTTCACTGGCATTCACATTTAGTGCAAAAAAAATATGAATAACGATAAGTATTCTTATTTTCGTATTCATCGTAAACTCCCCACCTCAGACTAATCCGAGAATTTGAGTTCCACCATTTTATCGTTCTTATCAGTAAACAATTGAACATAATAATTTTTAGGATTTGATATTCGTGTATTGTTTAAATCATAGGACGTGCTTTTATTTGCAAGCAAATAACTCATAGTCTCCGTTTTAAAAACTTCTTTTTTATTAGCATCGACAATCTTCAAATTTGCAATTTGAATATGGGAATTCGCGTTATTTTTAACAACGAGTTTATTATTTTCTACATTAAATTTGAGTTTAACATCTTCTTGCTTTCCAACAAAGAGTGGCAAGTTAAAACTTACAAGAAAATTCACAGATGACTCTTTCACTGCCTGCGGAATCTCATCAACCATCACACGCCATGTCCCTTCTTGCTGTCCACTTAAAATAGACTCAATGGGACGGTTAAAGCCCACACGAATAGTCTGTTTACCATTCGGCTGCAAAATAAAGTTTTTAGGATTAATAATTAAGGAGTTATCAGGCTCCAGTACGTTTTCGCCATTTTCTTTTTGCGTCCACTTAAATGCTTTTACTTCAAAAATTCTCTTCTCAGTTTCATCTTTAGATTCTAAGGTAAGTGTTGTGGTTCTTTGTTTTGTTGGATTTTGAATATACATTTGGACTGGATCAACTGAAACACCAGCATTTGATACCGACATATAAAACATCGAAGACACCAAAATCGCTATTATTTTTTTCATGTTACACCGCCTTATTATAATTTATATAAAAAACCTAACCTGATGCTGTGATCAAGTTAGGTTTAGTAAAAAATTAGTAATAGACTTTGATACGATAAGTATCAGTATATGTACCCGCACGTTGGAATGCACCAACTGCTGCATTAGTTACCGAAACAGAATATTGATCGTCAGCTAGACCATTATGATTTGAATTACCGAATGGAATTACACCGCCACCTGTTTTATTTGTAACAATTGTTGTTGGTACACGAACACTGCCATCGTCCTCATGTTTAACATAAGTACTTGCACTTGTACCTGTGTTCGCTGTTTGAATGTTAAGTGTATAGTGCGTATTACTACGTACAGTGTAATTTGAACTTTGTGTTCCACCATTTTTATTCAGCGTAATGGCACTACCGCCAAGCACTTCACATTTTTTAGGGATTTCTAATTTAATAGGAATATCTTTTTCACAACCTAGAGAAGTACAGTTCCCCCAGTTATAACTAGGGCGTGATGCTGTATCATCCTCTGCATAAAGGGCTGTAGAACCTGCACCTAATAGTGTTGCAACTAGTGATGCTTGAAGTATTTTATTCATAGCTACTCTCCGAGATTTTTCTTTTAAACCTGATTAATTGTTATGATCACCCTTAATCAAAACTGGACCTTGCTTGGCTACCAAGCTTTTCTTAAGTGTGTTTTTATTCTAGTTATTCTGTATAAAAAACCACCTATGTAGCCTTTTTCACTCAAATAAAGAACCAACGTTAAAACCCCAGTAAAGTGAAATTAAGATTTTGTTTTTATTTCTATTTTAGTTATTAATTAATTTTATGAATCCCTAAAAACAGTTACACCACTTTCAGTGATGCACAATTTTAGTGCTTTTTTATATTTTAAATAGATCTCTGTTTTATATTAGAAATTCACTTTTACATTTCATTACATCTTCAGTTGAATAATTTCTTAAATCGCTAAAAAATTCATTTTTCATCTTTTTTTAACTTTACATTTCCATCAATTTTTCAATTCAGGTCGATCATCTTGCTAAAATCCAAAGTTTATTCACATGCTATTTACCCAGTTTTAGGGATTGAATAACATGACTAAAATCACATAATCAAGCCTTAAATTTACATGACCTACTATTTTAGAAATCTAAATCTCACACTAAAAACTCAAACGTAAGCATAAGTACACTTTTTGAGAGTTGCATTTATTGCAATAAAGCCCATGGATATGTTATTAATCCAATAGTTTTTTGAAAATATATGCTACCCATGTATCTAGCACTGAAATGGAATTCTCGTTGACTCCATCTAACCATCTTGAACACGGGTAAGATCAACTTATAGCTGTGTACCGATAGCCATATCATGGCCCTATTTATACTCACATCTTTTTAATTAATAACTTTGCCCTACATAAAAAATGATAGTAGATCAATAAAAAAACCCTGCCGAGGCAGGGTTTTAGTACTTAAAATCAGCTAGATTAGAAACTTAGTTCTTTTTTATCTACAATTTTGTTTGCTTGAATCCAAGGTACGAAAAAAATGGGAAAGCATTGCTTTCCCATTTTTAAAGGCACGTAACGTAACCTTAGTTCTTCTCTTTATCTACGATCTTATTTGCTTGAATCCAAGGCATCATCGCACGCAACTTACCACCTGTTACTTCAATGCCATGCGCTGCGTTTTGACGACGACGAGCAGTCATTGATGGGTAGTTCAACGCACCTTCGTTAATGAACATCTTCGCGTATTCACCAGATTGGATACGTTTAAGTGCATTGCGCATCGCTTCACGAGACTGTTCATTGATTACTTCAACGCCAGTTACATATTCGCCATATTCAGCGTTGTTAGACACTGAATAGTTCATGTCCGCGATACCGCCTTCAAACATCAAGTCAACGATTAACTTAAGTTCGTGTAAGCATTCGAAGTAAGCCATTTCAGGTGCATAACCTGCTTCTACCAAAGTTTCGAAGCCCATTTTCACAAGTTCTACCGCACCACCACAAAGAACTGCTTGCTCACCAAATAAGTCAGTTTCAGTTTCTTCACGGAATGAAGTCTCGATAATACCTGTACGACCACCACCTACACCTGAAGCATAAGAAAGTGCTAGGTTACGTGCATTACCAGACGCATCTTGATGAATCGCGATTAAGTCAGGAACACCTGAACCACGTTGGTATTCAGAACGTACAGTATGACCTGGTGCTTTTGGTGCAACCATGATTACGTCAAGGTCTGCACGTGGAACAACTTGGTTATAAAGAACAGAGAAACCATGAGCAAATGCTAATGTTGCACCTTCTTTGATGTTTGGTTCAATCACATCACGATAAAGTTGTGATTGGAACTCATCTGGAGTCAAGATCATGACAACGTCAGCTTGAGCAACTGCAGCAGGAACTTCAGCAACTTTAAGACCTGAATTTTCAGCTTTTTTCCAAGAAGTAGAACCAGCGCGTAGACCTACAGTTACGTCTACACCAGAATCTTTAAGGTTAAGCGCGTGCGCGTGACCTTGTGAACCGTAACCAATGATCGCTACTTTCTTAGATTGGATGATAGATAAGTCGCAGTCTTTATCGTAAAAAATTTGCATTGCTGTCTCCGCTAAAATGCTTGGTATTCTGTAATTCCATCAAGGGGTTTATTGTTTGATGAAATCCTCCTTTTTCTCAAAAGGAGGTTGAATCGTGTTAAATAATTAAATGGTTAAAACTTTTTCGCCGCGCGCGATGCCTGAAACACCAGAGCGTACAACTTCAAGAATGGTGTTCTCTGCTAATGCATCAATAAAACCATCAATTTTTTCAGTCGTACCTGCGATTTGAATGGTATAGGTCGTTGGAGTGACATCAACAATTTGCGCACGGAAAATGTCCGCAGTTCGTTTGATTTCAGCACGTGCCGAGCCAAGTGATTTGACTTTAATCAACATCAACTCACGCTCAATATGCGCACCTTCAGACAGATCAACCACTTTCACCACTTCAACCAATTTGTTGAGCTGTTTGGTGATTTGTTCAATTTTATGGTCATCGCCATAAGTCGTTAACGTCAAACGAGATAAGGTCGGATCTTCGGTTGGTGCAACATTTAAAGTCTCAATGTTATAACCACGTTGAGAAAATAAACCCACCAAACGAGAAAGCGCACCAGCTTCGTTTTCTACAAGTACAGAGATAATGTGTCTCATGACGTGCGCTCCCCTTTACCTAACCACATATCTTGCATTGACTGACCTGCAATAAGCATTGGATAAACATGCTCTGTACGGTCAACCATCACATTAATAAATACGCATTTATCGTTGATCGCCATTGCTTCAGCAAGCTTCGACTCTAGCTCATCCGCATGGTCAATTTGGATGCCAACATGACCATATGCTTCCATTAATTTAGGGAAGTCAGGCAATGAATCGATATAAGAACTTGAGTGACGTCCTTCATAGTTCATATCTTGCCACTGCTTCACCATCCCTAGAGCTTGGTTATTCAAGCAGAGGATTTTTACGTTTAGACCATATTGCTTACACGTCGAAAGCTCTTGGATGCACATCTGAATCGATGCTTCACCCGTGATACACACCACTTGTTGATCAGGGAAAGCCAATTTCGCCGCCATCGCATAGGGTAAACCTACACCCATGGTGCCGAGGCCACCTGAGTTAATCCATTGGCGTGGACGTTTATACTTATAATAGTTCGCACCAAACATTTGATGCTGACCTACGTCAGAAGTAATGATCGCATCACCATTGGTGATTTTATCCAACGCTTCCACCACTTGTTGTGGTTTCATTACCCCATTTGCACCTGACTCATAACGCATGCCGTGAACTTTACGCCATTCATTAATTTGCGCCCACCAAGCAGCCATGTCTTCAGGATTTGGTTTAGACACATTCATTTGTTTCAACTGTGTCAACATTTCTTGAAGGACAGGTTCTACCGCACCCACGATCGGGATATGCGCCATGATGGTTTTTGAAATCGTCGCAGGGTCGATATCAATATGAATCACTTTGGCATTTGGACAGAATTTTGCTGGATTATTGGTTACACGGTCATCGAAACGCGCACCGATACACAAAATCACATCAGCATTGTGCATGGTCATATTCGCTTCATAGGTACCATGCATACCCAACATGCCAATAAACTGCGGATCATTGCCTGGAAATGCACCAAGCCCCATCAAGGTATTGGTTACTGGGAAGCCCAAAATGTGCGCCAGTTCAGTTAGGTGTGCAGAAGCATTCCCTTGAACCACGCCACCGCCTGAATAAATCACAGGACGTTTAGCGTGAATCAGCTCTTCAATCGCTTTACGAATTTGACCTGAGTGACCACGATGCGGCGGTTGATACGAACGCATCTTCACTTTTTCTGGGTATTCGTAAGCAAATTTCTCAGCAGGATTGGTTGCATCTTTTGGAATATCGACCACAACTGGACCCGGACGGCCTGAAGCAGCAATATAAAATGCCTTCTTAATAATCGAAGGAATTTCGCTGGCATGGCGCACTTGGAAACTATGTTTTACGATCGGACGAGAAATACCGACCATATCTGTTTCTTGGAATGCATCTTCACCAATTAAATGTGACGCAACCTGACCTGACAAAATCACCATTGGGATTGAGTCCATATAAGCCGTTGCAATTGGAGTCACAGTATTGGTTGCACCCGGACCTGAAGTCACGAGGACCACACCCGTCTTACCTGTTACACGTGAGTAAGCATCTGCCATATGGCCAGCAGCTTGTTCATGGCGCACGAGGTAATGATTGATTTTGTCTTGTTGAAAGAACGCGTCGTAGATATGTAAAACTGCGCCGCCTGGGTATCCAAATACATGTTCAACGCCTTCGTCCGCCAATGCGCGAACGAGCATTTCACCACCAGATAAAAGTTCCAACGTGATTCACCCTAATCTTTATCACTGCAATGGTGGAAGGCACCAGCAGTGTTTCATTCATTGATTGTCTGCACTGTTATAGCACACATATTTCTTAGTTTTCATAGCAATAGGAAAAAATTCTGATCTGTATGCTGTTTGAGCAATATGAGATCTAAAACGTGTTGGGATAAACACATTTTTTTACTTTGTTCACGGTCTCGGCTAGAAAGCGTGTCCATTGCATGAAATGACACTTTATCGAAGGGTGATCGAGTAAAGGCATATAAAACTAAAGACAGCATTTTTAGGAGTTTCGTGACTAAAGTCAAGTTTAAAAATTAGCTTTTTTTTGTTTATTTACAGAGCGTTTGTTTTTTATTCATCGCGAACAAAGAAAACTGAGTCGCTTTTTCTTAGTTTTTTAGTGCAAAAACAAATAGATTTCTATTTCACTGAATTTATTAATAAAAAAACATAATAAAACCCATAAATAAGTTTAATAAGATATTCACTAAAATTTAAATCCAACATCTATCTCAGGTTTTTTCATTTTTAAGTGTAGATCAGCATTTGTTCATCAGGTTTTAGCATAACCTTCTTATTTTCATACTGTGCCATAACGCATATTTCACGCATTAAACTGAGGATTTGACCTGCAAAATATTTCAAAAACACAGATGAAAAAATGCATCAAACAATGCTTATTGCTCTAAAATTGGCATAAAATAACGACAACGATAAACCCGATAAAATCCAATGATTACGGATATAAAAAGGACAATGGTAGATGAGTATTCAGTTTGCAAAAATGGCAGCATGTTTGGTGGGGATGGGGCTTGCAATGGGAAGTACACAAAGCTTTGCCAAGACGTATTATAAGTGGGTCGATAATCAAGGCTCGACACATTACACCACGACACCTCCACCCAAAACAGCAAAGAAAAAAGGCAAAGTCGATACCTATGGTTGGAAAAATTCGCCACAAGCTGCGTCATCGGAAGCACCTCCACCTGCCAATATGCCAAATACCGTACCAGCTCCCTCCAATGCTGTACCAAGCGCTGCCCCAGCAGCACCAGCAGTTGATTTAGAAAATCAACGACGTGAAGCGAATGAAGCACTTCAACAAGGACAACAAGTCCGCCCTGCGGTTTAATCATTCCGTACGGTTCCAGATTTATTTTCTGCTTCTTTAATTTCCTGCACAAAACATAGCGCAAAATTCACTTTTATGTGCATTTTGCGCTATGCTGTGCAACAAACTTTTTAACCATTGTTCTACATACGTATATGACTACTCACATTGACCCTTAATATCAAGCGAGCGCTATTGAACCTACCGTCCAACACGACTGGGAAGCTCGTAAAGCCTTTAAAGTTGCCGACTCTGTAGAAGGTCCACGTCGTTATATCCTCTCGATGTTCCCTTATCCAAGTGGCAAACTGCATATGGGTCATGTGCGTAACTACACGATTGGCGATGTGATCAGCCGTTTCCACCGTCTCAAAGGGGAAACTGTCTTGCAACCTATGGGTTGGGATGCTTTTGGTTTACCTGCTGAAAATGCTGCAATTGCACACCAAGTTGCACCTGCAAAATGGACCTTTGAAAACATCGCATACATGCGTGACCAATTAAAAAAATTAGGTCTATCAGTCGATTGGGATCGTGAATTTGCGACTTGTACCCCTGAATACTACCGCTGGGAACAGTGGTTGTTCGTGCAACTTTATAAAAAAGGCCTTATTTACCGTAAACTTTCAACAGTAAACTGGGATCCTGTGGATCAGACTGTACTTGCTAATGAACAAGTTGAAAATGGTCGTGGCTGGCGTTCAGGTGCATTGGTTGAAAAACGTGATATTCCAATGTATTACTTCCGCATTACCGACTATGCACAAGAATTATTAGACGATTTAGATACCTTAAAAGACGGTTGGCCACAACAAGTCTTGACCATGCAACGTAACTGGATTGGTCGCTCACAAGGAATGGATATCACCTTCCCTTCAGCGAATCCTGACGTGTATGCAGAAGGTTTAACGGTATTTACGACACGTGCTGACACCTTAATGGGAGTGACTTATGTTGCTGTTGCTGCTGAGCATCCAATGGCACTTAAAGCTGCAGAAAATAATGCTGAACTTAAAGCATTTATTGAAGAATGCCGTATGGGTTCAGTAGCAGAAGCTGACCTTGCCACTGCTGAAAAGAAAGGGATGGCAACAGGTCTGTCTCTGAAGCATCCTGTCACTGGTGAAGAAATTCCTGTTTGGATTGCCAACTACGTGTTGATGTCTTATGGTTCTGGCGCAGTGATGGCTGTACCTGCACACGACGAACGTGATTTTGAATTTGCCAATAAATATGGCTTAACCATCAAACAAGTGATTGATGCTCAAGGTGCAGACGATGCAGACTTTGATGCTGCACAATGGCAAGAATGGTACGGCTCTAAAGACGGTAAATTGGTCAATTCAGCAGAGTTTGATGGCTTAGACTTCCAAGCTGCTTATGATGCGTTCCTTGCGAAATTAGAACCAACAACTCTTGCAAGTACGAAAGTTCAGTTCCGTTTACGTGACTGGGGTGTATCGCGTCAGCGTTATTGGGGTTGCCCAATTCCAATGATCAACTGTGAAAAATGTGGTCAGGTTCCTGTCCCTGAAGAGCAACTTCCAGTGGTCTTACCAACTGATGTCGTACCTGATGGCTCGGGTAACCCATTGAACAAGATGCCTGAGTTCTATCAAACCACTTGCCCAAGCTGTGGTGGCGAAGCACGTCGTGAAACCGATACTTTAGATACCTTTGTAGAGTCATCTTGGTACTATGCACGTTATGCATCTCCTGATTTTACTGATGGTTTAGTTAAGCCTGAAGCTGCTCAAACATGGCTTCCTGTAAACCAATACATCGGTGGTGTTGAACACGCGATTCTGCACTTACTTTATGCACGCTTCTTCCACAAGTTAATGCGTGATGAAGGTGTAGTGCAAGGCAATGAACCATTTACCAACCTGTTAACTCAAGGTATGGTTTTGGCAGACACTTATTACCGTGAAGCTGAATCAGGCAAAAAAACTTGGTTTAACCCTGCGGATATCGACCTCGAACGTGATGAAAAAGGTCGTATTCTGTCTGCGAAATACCAAGGTGATGGTCAGGACGTAATTGTTGGCGGCCAAGAGAAAATGTCGAAATCGAAAAATAACGGTATCGACCCACAAGCCATTATTGATCAGTACGGTGCAGATACTGCACGTGTGTTTATGATGTTTGCAGCGCCACCAGATCAATCTCTTGAATGGTCTGATGCAGGTGTGGAAGGCGCAAACCGTTTCTTGAAACGTGTATGGCGTTTGGTTGCAAGCTTCCTTGAAAAAGGCAATGCAGCCTCTGCAATTGATACTGCTCAACTGTCTACAGAAGCACAAGACTTACGTCGTAAAACGCATGAAACCATCCAAAAAGTGGGTGATGACATCGAACGCCGCCATGCCTTTAACACGGCCATTGCAGCGATGATGGAACTGTTAAATGCGAACAACAAGTTTGAAGCGAAAAATGATAATGATGTTGCGGTTGCTCGCGAATCGATTACAACGCTTTTAACTTTACTTGCGCCATTTGCACCACATTTAAGCCAAACTTTATTGGCTGAATTTGGACTGGACTTAACCAGCGTGTTGTTCCCAACTGTGGACGCATCTGCCCTCACACGCAATACGCAAACGATTGTGGTTCAAGTGAATGGCAAACTGCGTGGCAAATTAGAAGTGTCTGTCGATACATCGAAAGATGAATTGCTTGCACTGGCTAAAGCATTGCCAGAAGTTCAACAATTCTTGACGGGTCAAACCAAGAAAGAAATTGTGGTGCCAAATAAATTAGTGAATTTGGTGGTTTAAGGCCTTTAAGCCTCCCTTTTATAAAGGGAGAAATGAAAAGGAATAAACAATTCCCAAACAAAGCCCGTTGCCAGTCAACGGGCTTTGCACATACAATCACGACATATTATTTTTCTTTTATCAAAAAGAGCAAACAGAGGACAACACATGCATTTAGGCAAACGTTTGGCAGCTATTGTTTTAACTTGTGGCCTAAGTGCTGGCTTGGTCGGGTGTGGCTTTCATTTAAAAGGCACCAATCCAAGCGCAACACCGATTGCTTATTCAAAAATGAATTTGGTGCTTCCGAAGAACACCGATGAATTGCATGAAAAATTGGCAATTTATTTGGGTGCGTCGGGTGTACAGCTGAGCAATGGTTCAGATGCCTATGTGCTTCGCGTGCTAGATTATAAACCGCAGCGTTTAGAGCTGAACGGTAAACTGATTGAAGTATTACTACGCCTCAATGTAACCTTCCGTATTGAAGACGCACAAGGCCGTCCAATCACTGAACCACGCACCGTAGTTGCATCACGTAGTTATCAATACAACGTTGAAACCGTCAATACCGATGACCAAGAGAAAAACTATTTGAATCAAGTCATTGTGGATGATGTCGCACAACAAATTGTGCGTCAAATTTCATCGAACCGTCTACCACCTGCACAGCAGTAAGGTTTATTAACAATGAAACTTGACTATCTGCAAGCCCTAAAACGTGTCGACGAAGCTCGAGGCGCGTGGATTATGCAAGGTCAAGAACCATTACTTGAACAAAACTTACTGGATGCATTTCGAGCAAGTTGGCAAAAGCAAGAGATTGAACGACAACGGCATGACATCAGCAATGTCAATGACTGGAAAAATGTCTTTAATGCGCTCAATAGCTTGTCCTTATTTTCAAGCCAGCTTGCCATTGAAGTTCATGGCAATATTAAGCCCGATGCCAACGCTTTAAAGTTGCTAAAAAGCTATATCCAAAGCAATGAACAGAACTTGCTTTTGGTGGTGATGCCAAAACAGGACAGCGCCAGCCTAAAAACGGGCTTTTTCCAAACGGTTGAAGCCAATGGAGTGCATGTTGCCCTGACCGCAAATTATCCGCGTGACCGTCAGCAGATTTTAAGCATTGAAGCAGATAAGCTTGGAGTTAAACTGAGTCAGGATGCATGGCAGTGGTTAGAACAACACCATGAACACAACTTACTTGCAGCTAAAAATAGCTTAATGCGTGTTAGCGATACCTTTGCTGAGGTTGAGCTGATTCAAATTGATCATTTACATGCCTGCTTACAAGATCAGTCCCGCTATAGTACTTTCGATTTGAGTGATGCTCTACTCGAAGGCAATCTGGCGCAATCGATTAAAATTTACCAATACCTGATTGCCTCAGGTGAACCCCTCAGTCTGATTTTGTGGAGCATCAGCAAAGAAATGCGTTTACTCATGCAACTGTTTGAGCAACCGCAAAATGCACTGCAACTGGGGATTTGGAAGAATAAAGTCAGCGTCTATCAACACGCCTTACGTCGACTCAACCCACAGTGCTTTTTAACGTGGCCCAGTCTCCTGCTTCGCATTGATGCTTCGATTAAAGGTTTGGGGCATGAAAATGCTGAACATGTCGTGATGCAAGCCATTGCAACGCTGTGTGGAAAGTCACTCTTTCCCGCTTAAATTACCGCAACGAGTCTTTTAAAAATAATAATCATTTCTATTTGTTCAAAAAATTCACGATTTATCCGTATTTCGCTTTTATACTATCTGCAATTCTGTTTACTCCCTGATTCCAATGCAAAAAATAAAAGCTGTCAAAATGGTTATCGCGGTACTGTGTGTTGCCGTACTTGCTTATGTCGCGTGGACATATTTCAAACCAAAACAAGAACAACCACAATATATTAGCGAATCGGTCACTCGTGGTGATCTTGAAAATACGGTATTGGCGACAGGTACTTTAGATGCAACCAAACTGGTGAGTGTCGGCGCACAGGTCTCAGGTCAAGTACAGAAAATGTATGTGCAACTGGGCGATGAAGTTAAACAAGGTCAATTGATTGCGCAAATTGATTCAACCACCCAAGAAAACAGCTTCAAAACAGCAGAAGCTAACATTAAAAATTTGCAAGCGCAGCGTCTACAACAAGAAGCGAATCTTAATGAAGCGCAACTGGCATATAAACGTCAACAGCAAATGTATGCACAAGATGCTACATCAAAAGCAGAATTAGAATCGGCTGAGGCCAGCTATAAAACAGCGCAAGCACAGATTAAAGCGATTGATGCACAGATTGAATCTGCAAAGGTGACTAAGTCGACCGCACAAACCAATATCGGTTATACCCGCATTGTGGCACCTACTGATGGTACCGTGGTGGCGATCGTGACTGAGGAAGGTCAAACTGTAAACGCCAATCAAAGTGCCCCGACCATTGTTAAAATTGCAAAATTACAAAACATGACCATTAAAGCGCAGGTCAGTGAAGCGGACATCATGAAAGTTGAAAAAGGCCAACAGGTGTATTTCACCACTTTAGGTGATGACAGCAAGCGTTATGCTAGCCTACGTCAAGTTGAACCTGCACCAGACTCGATTACCGATGAAAGTACCACCAGCACATCAACCAGCACTGCAATTTACTACAATGCGCTGTTTGATGTACCCAACCATGATGGCAAGCTACGTATTGATATGACCGCACAAGTCTACATCGTGCTCGATTCTGCAAAAAATGCGTTATTAGTCCCTTCTTCTGCGATTTCCACTCGTCCTGCAAATGCAAAGCGTAACAGCAGTTCAAATATGCAAGCTGCTTCATCTACACAAACCAAATCGGACTCAGACCGACCTCAAGGTCCACGTCTTGAACGTCTGAATTTAAATGCAGCACAACAACAATTGGTTAAAGAAGGCAAAGCTACGCTGAGCGTGGTTCGTGTCTTACAAGCGGACGGCTCAGCTCAACCAAAACAAATTCTGGTGGGGATCAATAACCGCGTCAATGCACAAGTGCTTGCAGGCTTAAAAGAAGGCGATCAAGTAGTGATTGCAGACAGTTCAGAGAACTCTGCGGCTTCTGCCAATAGCAGCAACCGCCGTCGTAACAGTCCACCAATGGGAATGTAAGCATGACCAAAAAAGCCTTGCTTGAAGTCAGCAATTTGGTGCGAGAGTTTCCCGCTGGCGAAAGTACTGTCCAAATTCTCAAAGGCATTGATCTGACCATTTACGAAGGTGAATTGGTTGCCATTGTCGGCCAGTCGGGTTCAGGTAAATCGACCCTGATGAATATTTTGGGCTGTCTCGACCGTCCAACTTCAGGGAGTTATCAGGTCAATGGTCGTGAAACCGGTAAACTCGAACCGGACCAATTGGCCGAATTACGTCGTGAGTATTTTGGTTTTATTTTCCAGCGTTACCACCTTTTAGGTGATTTAACTGCGGAAGGTAATGTTGAAGTCCCTGCGGTTTATGCAGGTGCAACACCGTATGCGCGTAAACAACGTGCCACTGCTTTACTAACAGAATTGGGACTGGGCAATAAAACTCAAAACAGACCAAGTCAACTCTCAGGTGGGCAGCAACAACGTGTCTCGATTGCACGTGCGTTGATGAATGGCGGTGATGTCATTCTCGCTGACGAACCGACAGGTGCCCTTGACTCGCATAGTGGCGTGGAAGTGATGCGGATTTTGCGTGAGTTAAATGCCGCAGGCCATACCATTATTTTGGTCACCCACGATATGCAAGTGGCAAAAAATGCCTCGCGGATTATTGAGATCAGTGATGGGCAAATCATTGCAGACCGCATCAATCAACCTGAGCATGACACTGAACTACATAGCGATCCTGATGCAGAAACTGCGATTTCTGCCCAACAAGAAAAAAATAAAAGTGTTTCTGCATGGCGTTCTCTGCTTGATCGTTTAGGTGAAGCCTTCCGTATGGCACTTTTGTCGATGAATGCACACCGCATGCGAACCTTTTTGACCATGCTTGGTATTATTATCGGGATTGCCTCCGTCGTGACAGTGGTGGCTTTGGGAAATGGATCACAACAGCAGATTTTAAGTAATATCAGTAGTTTAGGCACCAACACCATTACGGTGTTCCAAGGTCGTGGTTTTGGTGATAACTCCAAAACGGCCAACTTTAAAACCCTTGTTCCTGCCGATGCTGAAGCGCTCGCCACCCAACCGTATGTGAGTGCGGTCAGTCCCATGGTGAGTTCATCTAAAACGATTCGCTATCAACAAAGTGAAGCCAATGCCACCATTAATGGTGTCGGTGGCGATTATTTCACAGTGAAAGGCCTGACCTTAAAAAATGGACAAACCTTTGACCAGCGAAGTGTCCGCGACCGCACCCAAGACGTGGTCATTGACACCAATACACAAAAACAGTTTTTTAGTGATGGTAGCAATCCAATTGGGCAAGTCGTACTTTTGGGCAGTGTCCCTGCACGAATTATTGGTGTCGTCGAACCGCAAACCAGTGCTATGGGTTCCGATGATACTTTGAATGTATATATGCCCTACACCACGGTCATGAGTCGTATGCTCGGTCAAAGTAATGTGCGTAATATCGTGGTGCAAATCAATGATAAGTACTCCACCAGTGCGGCTGAAAACGCAATTGTGAACTTACTCACCTTGCGTCATGGTCAACAAGATGTGTTCACCATGAACAGCGATAGTATTCGCCAAACCATTGAAAAGACCACCAGTACCATGACCCTATTGGTTTCTGCAATTGCCGTGATTTCTTTGGTGGTGGGCGGTATTGGTGTAATGAACATTATGTTGGTTTCAGTGACCGAACGGACGCAAGAAATTGGGGTTCGGATGGCAGTGGGTGCGCGTCAAAGTGATATTTTGCAGCAGTTCCTGATTGAAGCCATTTTAGTCTGCCTGATTGGTGGGGTGTTAGGGGTATTGCTCTCGCTGGGTCTAGGACAAATCATTCAAAAATTTGCTGGGGGTAATTTCGGGGTTGCTTACTCAACCACGTCTATTATCGCCGCATTTGTATGCTCGACTTTAATTGGTGTGGTGTTTGGTTTCTTGCCTGCAAAAAATGCAGCCAAACTCGACCCTGTTGCAGCACTTGCCAGAGAATAAGGAAAAAATATGCCTTTTTTATTAACGCGCCTTTGTACCGCGATGCTGCTTGGCAGCACTTTGGTTGGCTGTGCAGCTGTGGTTAAAACACCTTATCAAGCACCAGCAGTACAGACGCCGACTCAGTTTCAATACGACAAAGCAACCTCACAACAACGTCAACAAGCCCTGTATACCGATCAATGGTGGACGTTATTTGGCGATGCACAGCTCAATCAACTAGTCGATGCTGTGCTCGCAAAGAATGCCGATTTGGTCGTTGCAGGGATGACTTTAAAGCAAGCACGCTTACAAGCAGAACTGGCCGAAAATCAACAAAAGCCACGAGTGAACTCTACGGTGTCTACAGGTCATCAGTTTGACTTGAACTCAGGCAATGACAGCTCAAGTGGCCTGTCTTTGGGTGCTGGCTTAAGTTATGAAGTCGATTTATTTGGTAAATTGGCCCGTCAAACTGAAGCAAAGAGATGGGAAGCACTGGCAACTGAGCAAGATTTGCAAGCCACTGCTCAAAGCTTAATTGGCACCACGGCGAAGTTATATTGGCAGTTGGCCTATTATAATGAAAGTCGTACAACAGCCGAGCAAAGCCTTGCAACCTCACAAAAACTCTACGACTTGGTTAAAGTCCAGTATCAAGCTGGGGCTGTATCAGGACTGGACTTAACTCAAGCTGAACAGTCAGTACAAAGCCAAAAAGCCAGTCTGAGTCAAATTCAGCAAAGTTTGGTCGAGACCCGTACCGCAATTGCCGTGTTACTGCATATGCCTGTACAGCAGTTGAGTATTGATGAACCTCAGCGTTTACCACGATTAGCTTTGCCTAGTATTGCTGCGGGTTTACCTGCCGACATCTTGTCGCGCCGTCCAGACTTAAAAGCGGCTGAGCTACGTTTACGAGAGAGTTTAGCGACCAAAGATGCCACCACGGCGAGCTATTATCCTTCGATCAGTTTGACTGGGAATCTTGGTTCAAGCAGTACCTCGCTAACGCAACTGCTCAAGAACCCTGCTCTAACCTTAGGCGCAAGTTTAAGTCTACCGTTCTTGCAGTATAACGACATGAAACGCGACCTTGCGATTAGTCAATTGGACTATGAAAAAGCTATCGTGCAATATCGTCAAACCTTGTACCAAGCCTTTGCCGATGTGGAAAATGCCCTGTCTGCGCGAACTGAGTTGAGTCAACAAGTGCAATTGCAACAGCGGAATTTGGAACTTGCTGAGAAAGTGGAACGGTTGACCCAAGTGCGTTATCGCTATGGTGCTGTGGCTTTGAAAACCTTGTTGGATCAACAAGAAACCACGCGTACTGCGCGCTTAACATTGGTCAATACCAAACAAAGCCAATACAATGCCTATGTGACGTTGATGCAAGCACTCGGTGGAAGCCCTATAAAAGAACTACCAAAACAATAGTCCGAGCACTATTGTTTTGTTCTCTTATTCTTTCACCAGATCTGGATTATTCTGGATCTGGTGAATACGTTTAATATTGTCTTGATCATCAAAAACAACTTCATACGAAAGTTGCTGACCATCGAAATACATCTCGGCTGGAGAGCCAATCACTTCCCATAGACCAATCGAGGCAATATCCGCAGTCGTGTGCCATAACGTACGACTGATTCTGGCTGCTTTTGAGTAGCCTTGTTGGAAAGTATAAATCTCTTTACGTTCTCCATTGATGTTTTCTGAGGTGACTGGTGCACCCAATTCAGAAATCACATAATTACGATGTTTTCCAACCTCTAAAACCGTCAAATTCTTTTTATGCGGCTGGTTACTCGCCATCACTGCGGCACAACCTTGAAGTGAAAGAACAATGACTAATCCTAAAACAACACTTATTTTTTTCACGCTTTAACCTACCCCGAAAGCTCAAAATTATATTTTTATCGACATTATCTTTAGAGTTTTAATTCAACAAAAACTAGGATTTATTAGCATATAAAATATTCGATGACAAATAAATAATTATACTTTTTGATAAACCTTCAACTGATCAAACATTGCTTAACGGAATATCAAGTCAAAACAATCACTATACAGCTCAAAGCATATGGATTAATAAATACTAAATATACTAAAACAACAAAAGGTGGAATGGCTCTTTTTTGGACATTAACTCCCAAAGGCGAGCAGTTAATGATTGAAAGTCGCGTAATTAAAAGTAGTGCTTAACAACGTAAGCTCAATAGACTCAATTATGCTTCACCGCACTCACTGATTACGAAGCAACTATCCTTTTCAAAAACAAAGCCGCTATAAAAGCGGCTTTATCAAATAATTTAGATAAATCTAATTATTCATCGAGCATCAAGTCTGGGCTCATGCCTACCGTATTGAAACCTGCATCGACATACATGATTTCACCGGTAATACCATTTGCCCAAGGTGAGCAAAGGAATAATGCAGCATTACCCACATCTTCAATGGTCACATTACGTTTAAGTGGTGAAATTTTTTCGTTGACGTCTAACATTTTACGGAATGATTTAATACCTGATGCCGCCAAAGTACGGATTGGGCCTGCTGAAATCGCATTCACACGAATCCCTTCTGCACCCAAGCTTGAAGCCAAATAACGTACGCCAGCTTCTAGCGACGCCTTCGCCATACCCATCACGTTGTAGTTTGGCATCACACGTTCAGAACCTTGGTAAGTCAAGGTCAATAAGCAACCTTGACGAACTAAAAGTAAGGGCTTCGCTGCACGCGCCATAGCAATGAAACTATATGCACTGATGTCATGTGCCACTTTAAAACCATCACGATCCGTTACATCGGTAAAGTCACCGTCCAAGGTATGCGCAGGCGCAAAACCAATCGAATGTACTACACCGTCTAACCCATCCCAGTGTTTTGCCAATTCAACAAAAGTTTGTTCAATTTCAGCATCGACAGCCACATCACATGGTAGAACAATCGTTGAGCCAAATTGTGCTGCAAATTCATCTACACGTTTTTTCAGTTTTTCATTTGGATAAGTAAACGCAAGTTCCGCACCTTCACGGTGAAGTGCTTGAGCAATACCAAATGCGATTGATAATTTACTTGCAATACCTGCTACTAAAAAACGCTTTCCAGCCAATAGTCCTTGTGCCATGTGACTCTCACTCAAAATAATTTATCTGCATAATGCCAAGTTTAAGTTGAAACCGAAATTGCATAATGCGCCTTTTTTCAATTCATCAACATTCAATAACAAATACGCCCCGATGAAGGGGCGTATTTGTTAAAACTGTGGAACTTAGTCATCGCCACGCAGCATACTGAGTAGACGTAGGAATGAATAGTACATCCACACCAGAGTCGCTAGTAGCGCAATACCACACAGCCATTCCATCGCTTTCGGAGCGTGTTGAGCCGCAGCACTTTCAATCAAATCAAAATCTAGAATTAAGTTCAGTGATGCAATCACTGCAACAAAAGCGGCAAAACCTAGACCTAATAAGTTGTTTTCAAATAAAAATGGAATACTTGAACCAAAAGCCAAACGCATGACCATCTGCACCACAAACACAATCGCGATGGCAATTGATGCCGACATCACTACAGATTTGAATTTTTCAGTGGCACGAATAATTTGAAAACGATACAGGCCAAACATCACTAAAGTGGTGACAAAAGTTGCCAACAACGCTTGTAAAGGTACACCCGGATATTTCAATTGGAAGATAACCGACACCCCACCTAAAAAAGCACCTTCAAACAAGGCATACGGAATGGCAAGGGTACGTGCGGTATTTGGTTTAAAAGTTGCAATCAGGCCTAAAATTAGACCACCAATCGCACCGACTAAGGTTGCAGCATAGGCCAGCGAAATATTTAAGGTCATGAAACAGTATAAAAACAGTGCCATACCGACCACAGCTGCAATCACTGTAAGTAATACAGACTTCTGAATAGCACCTTGAACAGTCATCGGTTGACTATAGTCCGCATGTGTTTCCACGCGGTTCAAAATAGGGTTATTACTTTGCATAACTCAACTCTTTGTTATAATTTAATTAATTTACTTTATCATAAAGCGTGTTTTAAACTTGTATAGCAAAAAAGTGTTTCTTTTTTCTACACAAACACCCTCAGCTTTATTCGATTTCAATAAAAAAAGAGGCTAATGCCTCTTTCTATACTACTTATTTATTCATAATAAAAAAGTATTCACGATAATACTTCAGTTCTGCAATCGAATCACGAATGTCATCCATCGCTAAGTGTGAAGCATTCTTTTTCAAGCCACTCATAATTTCTGGACGCCAGCGTTTAGCCAACTCTTTTACCGAAGACACATCTAAATTACGATAATGGAAATATTGTTCCATTTCAGGCATTAAACGGTGTAAAAAACGGCGGTCTTGGCAGATTGAATTGCCACACATTGGTGAGCTTTTTGGATTGACCCATTTCTTTAGAAATTCTAAAGTCTGCTGCTCCGCATCTTGCGCAGTCAATTTACTGCGACGTACACGTTCAATTAAGCCTGATTGACCATGTTGGCGAGTGTTCCACTCATCCATTGCATTCAGCACACGGTCTGGCTGATGTACAGCAAGCACAGGCCCTTCAGCTAAAATATTTAAGTTATCATCCGTCACAATTGTAGCAACTTCAATAATTTGGTCATTATCAGTATCGAGACCTGTCATTTCAAGGTCAATCCAAATCAAACGCGTATCAGCGGTGCTGCTCATAAATGTGCAATCTTATTCGGCTTAAAAACGATGATAGTAGCAAATTAATTGCTTCGATGCTGTAACTGATACCCTGCTTCGTGCTATTTTTGCCATCTTGAATTCATGGTTTTTTAGGATATGAATGGCTTTAATTCGTAAACGTCGTTTAACTGAACAGCAACAACGTCGCATTCAGAAACAACAGCAAACACGTCAAGAAGATATCGACACTTCAAATGATTTAGAAGGCTTGGTGGTACAACACTACGGCCGTCAGCTTGAAGTGCAAGCCCTTACGACTCCAGATCCACATCCCATCAAACCGACGGTACAAGCAGGCGAACCTGAACCGTTTTGGAAACCGATTGAACTCGGCAGTATTTGGCGCTGTCATACACGCACCAACCTCGAACTTCTGGTCACAGGTGATCGTGTCAAATGGCAAGCCGACCCAAATACGGGGCTCGGGATCATCAATGCCATACAGCCACGTCAGTCGCTACTGACTCGTCCAGACCGTTACCATAAAGTAAAACCTGTCGCGGCCAATATCAGCCTGATTGTGATTGTGTTTGCGCCATTGCCTGAGCCTGCACCAGGTCTGATTGACCGTTATTTGGTGGCCTGTGCCGATGCCAACATTCCAGCACTTTTAGTGCTGAACAAAACCGATTTGCTCAAAGACAATGACCCGATTTTAGCGTTGATTGCGGAATATCAAACCTTAGGCTATGAAGTGATGCAAACACAAGCCGATGGCGATTTAACCGCGCTGACCCAGCGTTTAAAAAATGAAACTGTGGCCTTTGTCGGTCAGTCTGGCGTTGGTAAAAGTACGCTGATTAATGCCATCGTGCCAGACGCTGCACAAAAAACCAATGTGATTTCTGAAAACTCAGCCTTAGGTCAGCACACCACGACCTCTACCCGTTTGATTGGTTTTGGCGAAGGCGCCTCGCTGATTGACTCACCAGGAATTCGTGAGTTTGGTTTATGGCACTTAGATGCGGACAAAGTGCAACGTGGCTTTCCTGAAATTGAAAACTTGTTGGGCTACTGTCAGTTCCGTAACTGCACCCATAAACATGAAAAACAATGCGCTTTACGCTTAGCTGCGGCAAATGGTGAAATTTTAACGCGCCGTTTAGACAGCTATTTACGTCTGATTGATGAAATTGCTGAAGCTCAGCAAAAAAATTAATTTTTATTCAACCTTAGCCCTTGAAGCGGTGATTTTGATCACCATATTTTATGAGCTATACTCTCTAGCAATTTTTGAATTGTAATTTAGGTGACTTGTGGAACGTTGGTTCGAGTTTATGGGGAATCACCCCTTCTTATTTGGAACACTTGCGGTATTGGTTGTTTTGTTTTTCGTACTTGAAGGACAACGCAATGGTCGCAAAATTTCACCACAATCTTTAGGTATTTTAGTGAAAGCTAAAAATGCCATGTTGATTGACTTACGTGATGCCAAAGATTTCCGTGAAGGTCATATCAGTGGAAGTCGCAACATTCCCTACAGCCAAATTACAAAACATGCTGAAGAGTTAAAAGCTGCAGATCGTCCACTCGTGTTCATCTGTAACTTAGGCCAAGTGGCAGGTACCGCTTTACAACAAGTTGCACATACTGACAGCTATCGTTTAGATGGCGGGATTAGCAACTGGAAGGCTCAAGGCTTACCACTGGTTAAAGCTAAATAATTCGCACAAGGAGAAACTCATGGCTCAAGTCACTATTTACTCAACGACTGTATGTCCATATTGCGTTCGCGCAAAGCAGCTCCTTGAGCGTAAAGGCGTTGAATATAAAGAAATTAATTTATCTAAAGAAGCGCCAGAAGTCCGCATTGAATTGATGCAACGCACCAATCACCGTACGGTTCCACAAATTTTTATTGATGACCAATTTATTGGTGGTTTTGATCAGCTTTATGCTTTAGAGCGTGAAGGCAAACTCGACCAACTATTGGCATAATTAGCTCAGCATATTAAGGATTAGAAAATGAGTGAAGCTCAACCACAACTTGCTTTAGAACGTATTTACACAAAAGATATTTCTTTTGAAGTCCCTGGGGCGCAAGTTTTTACCAAAGAATGGCAACCAGAGTTAAACATTAACTTGTCATCTTCTGCTGAAAAAGTTGATCCAACTCACTACGAAGTTTCACTTAAAGTGGTTGTACAAGCAAACAATGCAGGCGACACGGCGTTTATTGTCGATGTTACTCAAGCGGGTATTTTCCTTGTAGATGGTGTTGAAGAAGAACGTCTTCCGTACATCTTAGGTGCATATTGCCCGAACATTTTGTTCCCGTTCCTTCGTGAAGCGGTGAATGATATGGTGACTAAAGGCAGTTTCCCACAATTGTTACTTACACCAATTAACTTTGATGCTGAGTTCGAAGCAAATATGCAGCGTGCTCAAGCAGCCGCTGTTGAAGGTCAAGCTTAAAACTTTAAGCCCTTCAAACATAAAAAAGACCGCTTTTGCGGTCTTTTTTATTGTACTGAATTATTTAAATGCTTTATGGCCTTGCTGCTTAATGGCCTCAAACTTGGCTGAACTTTGTTTAGCTTCTGCAAGTTTCCCAGCATCTACCAAATGTTGAGCATGTTCAATTTCTTGGGTTAATGCATCAAACTTTTGTTCATATTGTTTCACTTTAACACTGTCTTTTGGTTGTTTCACCAAACTGTCAGGCTTGTTTTGCTTGGCAGTTGTCGCGGCTTTTTGCATTTAAGTTAATGCGGTATTAGCCTCTGTGGCAGTCTTGGCTTGAGTAAAAGCTTTTGAGTTTTTCGCCAAAGATTTCATCGCACCTTCTAGCACTTCCGACGCTTGTGCAAGTCCTGCCAAACATAAACCACTGCTCAACAGCACAACCTTTAATAATCTTTTCATTCTTATTCCTATGAGTTTGCAAAAAAAATGCAGCCTAAGGCTGCATTGAATATCGCAAAAATTAAGAGCGATGTAAATTAAAAATCATCATCACTTTCAGGGTCTCGATGTAAAGCATCATGAATCGCTTCAACCAACTGCAAAGCAATTTCTTGTTTCGACGCTTTTTCCAAATCGCGCTTTTCCATTTTATAGCTTTCTGCAAAAAAGACTGTCATCGCATTTTCATCAGACGCAAAACCAATATCTGGACGTGACACATCATTACAGGCAATCATATCGAGCTTTTTCGCCACCAATTTACCTGCCGCATATTCCTCGACATTGCGTGTTTCCGCTGCAAAACCCACCATGAACGGGCGTTTGTCTTGCTGTGCAATGGTCGCCACAATATCAGGGTTTTTGATTAAGGAAACGTTGAGCTCGTCCCCAGCTTTCTTAAGCTTATGCTCTGCGACTTCTGCAACACGATAGTCCGCAACAGCGGCAGTCGCGATAAACACATCACAGCCTTCATCTAACATCTGCATGCTGGTATCCAGCATTTTCATAGCAGACGAAACATTGATTCGACGGACACCATTCGGTGTGTCTAAGCTGACGGGACCTGCAATTAAAGTCACTTTGGCTCCTGCCGCATAACATGCAGCAGCAATAGCAAAGCCCATTTTACCGGTACTGTGATTGGAAATATAACGCACAGGATCAATCGCTTCGCGCGTTGGACCAGCAGTAATAGTGACTTTTTTACCCGCCAACATCCCAAATTTTTCAGCCATGGCACGCTGCGCTTTATGGAAGTATTCTGTCACTTGATGTGCCAAATCCTCAGGTTCAGGCATACGGCCTAAACCGACATCACCACAAGCTTGCGCACCTGCATCTGGCATGATCACATGCACGCCATCTTCCACCAAAGTCGCTAAATTACGCTGCGTCGCTTTTGCTGCCCACATTTGTTGGTTCATGGCTGGTGCGACCCATACAGGGGCTTTGGTGGCTAAATATAAAGTAGAAAGCAGGTCATCGGCTAAACCCGCAGCAAACTTTGCAATGGTGTTGCAACTGGCAGGCGCAACCAAGAGTAAGTCTGCCCAACGTGCTAGCTCAATATGCCCCATGCCCGCTTCGGCTTCAGGGTCGAGAAGTGCGGTATGGACAGGGTTGCCCGACAAAGCTTGAAAAGTTAGCGGCGTAATAAAAGCCTGTGCACCTTCGGTCATCACCACACGGACTTGAAAACCCGCGTCTTTTAAACGGCGAACCAAAATGGCACTTTTATAGGCAGCAATACCGCCCGTAACAGCTAAAAGGATATTTTTATTTGGAATTACACTGAGATCAAAGCTCACGAACAGGCTACCTTTCTGTTGCAGTGGCGCTCACAATAGCATTAAATAGTCCCGTACCCAATCATCGATTGGGCCCTGTTTCTCAAATTAAGAATAAAAAAGTATAAAATAATGCACTTATCCATAAAAAAATGGCCTGAACAAGAACGGCCACGTGAACGCTTATTACAACAAGGGCCAGCCAGCCTCTCCGATGCAGAACTGTTGGCCATTTTCATCCGTTCGGGTTCAACACAGCATTCTGCAGTCGAATTGGCACGTCTTTTGTTGCAACATTTTGGCACTCTGAATGCGGTTTTCGATGCTGAACTGCCCGAACTCAGCCAATTTCACGGCATTGGCCCGACCAAATATTCACAATTAATGGCCGTCAAAGAATTGGGGCGACGCTACAGTAGCCAGCAGCTCAAGCAACAAAAGTTGGAACTCAATCATTCAGCTCAACTGCTCAAATTTTTACAGTATGAGTTTTCAGGCGAGAACCAAGAGGTCTTTGCAGTGCTCTGCCTAGATGCGCATTTAAGAAAAATAAACTTTAAAAAATTGTTCTTTGGAGCAGTCAATTCTTGTGAAATATCGATCAATCAGTTGCTCCGTTACTGTATTGCTCAACACGCCACTTTCATGGTGATTGCCCATAATCATCCACTTGGTAAAGCTCAGCCCTCCACGGCGGACATCGAACTGACCGAGCGCATTCTTCAAGCCAGTCAGCTCGTGGACATTCAACTGCTTGATCATTTCATTTTATCACCCGAAGGTGCTTTTTCTTTTGCTGAACACAGCCTGATCCAATCCGTTTAAATATGCAGACAAATGATTGACAAATACCGCGACAAATATGAAGATCAAGCAAAATTTTAAAAGAATTCTAATCACATGATTGTGCGTGATCAGCCCAGTATTTTTAAGGTGCTTTTTTCATGGCGTGGCACCATTCTTCCCAAAGTTTTACCTCCTTTGGGTGTGGTCATGTTGGTCTCTGCCATTATTGGCATTTTGTCCTATGTCGGCTATTTCCACTTCCCTGAACTGCCTTTGGTCGGCTTCACCCTCATTGGGGTGGTACTTTCTATTTTCCTCGGCTTTAAAAATAGTGCCTGCTATGACCGTTGGTGGGAAGCGCGAAAGTTATGGGGCATTTTAATTGCTAACTCACGTCACTTTGACCGCGACTGTCGTATCTTGACTCAAGGTCGTCGTGAACGTGTGATTCAACATGTGATTGTCTTTGCCAATGTCTTGCGTGACCGTTTACGTCATCAAACGGCCAATCCAACGGAACTGGTGCAAACCAGTGGCTTAAGTCAAAATGCGCTGACTCAGCTATATCAACAAGCCAATGCCCCGCAGTATACGCTCAGCTTGATTCAGTGGGAGTTGATGCAGGCATTAAAAGAAGGTGAAATTAGCGACATTGTGTATGCGCAGCTGAATCAGCACGTTGCTGACCTGAGTGTGGTGCAAACTGGTTGTGACCGTATTGCGACAACACCACTCCCTTTTGCCTACTCGGTATTACTCAATCGTACAGTGTATTTTTTCTGTCTCATTTTACCGTTTAGCTTGGGTTCAACCTTGGGTATTTTCACCCCACTATTGGTTGGTGTGTTGGCCTATACCTTCTTAGGACTCGATGCTTTGAGCTCGGAAATTGAAGAACCTTTCGGAACGCAAAGTAATGACTTGCCGCTGGACTCGATGGTACGGACTATCGAAATTGAACTGCTTGGGACTTTAGGTAAACCTACCCCTCCCCCCATTCAAGCACAAGACAATAACTTACTCTAATCGAGCGCATGCTTACCTTCTCTTAGGCTATATAGCTCTTGGAGAAGGTGGGAATGACCAATACTCTTTAGACAAAACTTTCCCAAATCCCCACTTGTCCGTCTTTGACTCTGGGAATATTGCCCAACTTAATCCACGGCATATTGTCACCATGAAAGTCACTACCGACCGATACTTTTAAACCATGCTCAGCAATCATCCGATCCACCATTTGACGGGTAGATGTCGGTTCAACATTGGGCGGCAACTCAACCGCATCCCCACCAAACTGCGCAAATATTTCAATCAGATAACGAATGTTAGTAGCAGATAAGTCATAACGTGTCGGATGCGCCAATACGGCAAAACCACCACTGGCATGAATCACTTGAATGGTTTCTTCTAAACCCAGCCCATCAAATTTCACGTAGGCTTTCTTACCTTCCTTAATATATTTATCAAACGCTTGTTGCGCACGACTCACATAATTTTTTTCAACCAAGGTCTTGGCAATATGGGTTCGAGTCACACGGTCAGGCATCTGTTCAACTTTCGCTAAAACATCGAGATAAATATCTTCACCAATCAATGGAATCAACAAATCACAGATTTGTTTAGCGCGTCGCGCACGTATTTGTTTTTGCTGTTCAAGGCATTTTTGCAGTGGTTCTAAGTCTTGCATATTCAATGCAACCACATGCACACCATAGTTTTTCTGGGTTGAGGGTCTCGACCACTGACTCGAAATTTCTACCCCCGAAATAATACGCATCGCATGCGACTTTGCAGCCAACTCGGCCAACGCAAGACCATCCATGGTGTCATGGTCTGTCAAAGCCAAGGTGTGGATGCCTTTTTCCGCGGCAGCATCAACCAATTGCTTCGGTGTGAAAGTACCATCAGAAATATTGCTGTGAGTATGTAAATCTACGCCTTCCATCACTTATACTAGCTATTTATTTGAACAGATTTAGATACTCTAACATGAAAGCACTTTTAGACTTTGTGCCGCTGATAATTTTCTTTTATTTATATAAAACTGTAGATCCTAAAAATACTGATCACCCATTGCTCCAATTGATTGGTTCTGCTGGGGGTGTCGATAATAATAATATTCTTGTAGCCACCACAGGTTTGATTATTTCGATGCTGGTGGTTTACGGTGCACTGTTCTTCATGCAAAAGTTCCGTTTAGACAAACAACAGTGGATTGTGTTGTTTATGACGGTTATTTTCGGCGGTGTCACCTTAATGCTGTCGGATGATTTTTATATCAAACTCAAAGCGGCCTTACTGAATATTATTTTCTCAGGCGCTTTCTTACTTTCTCCTTATTTTGGCAAAGAACGCAAACCGCTGATCAAACGCTTGTTCGGCCCAATCTTCAATTTAACCGACGCAGGTTGGAAAAATTTAAACTTTGCATGGGCTGCTATGTTTGCCCTCATGTCTTTTTTACACGTATTTTTCGCATTTTTATTTATGGACGGAAAATATTGGGGAGAATTCACGGCTTTTGGTGACATGATCGTGATGTTTTCCTTTATCATTATTCAGTTTATTGTATTGCGTAAATACTTTAAATCTTCTGAAGAGTAATTTAGCCAGAATATACATCGAGAACTCTTATGCCGCTATTCGTCGTCACATGTACCGATCAAGAGGGTACAGTCGAAAAACGTCTTGCTACACGTCCAGAACATCTTGCTCGTTTACAAAAGCTCAATGATGAAGGTCGTTTAATTGTTGCAGGAGCGATGCCAAAAGATCCAAGCAATCCGCAAGCAGGCTTTTACGGCAGTACAATCATTGTTGACTTTGAATCACGTGAAACACTCGATGTCTGGTTACAGGAAGAACCATTCTTAAAAGCAGGGGTTTATCGTCAGATTGATGTTAAACCATTTAATAAAGCATTCCCTCAAGGATAAGGTCATGCGCGTTGTTGTCACAAGCTTATTGGGCTTATCTCTTCTTTCTTCTATGGCGTGGGCCGTTGAAACCGCTCCTGCCCCGAGTGTAGCCCCTGCTGTACCAGCAACGACTGCCGCACCTGTTCAAGTGCAAGGCAGTACAACTCAGCCGAAAATCATTCCTGCTGTGGCCACAGTTAGTCCAACAGGTCAACCGCAAGAAGCCAAACCACTCACTGCTGAACAACTGGCTAAGAACAAAGCATTGCAAGATGCCAAAGTCAAAGCACTGGTCAAAGACCAAGCTTCACGTCTTGCACAATTGGAAAAAGCCAATCTTGATGCTTTGGCGCAAAACCAAGAGCTACAACTCAAAAATGATAGCCTCGGTGTACAAGTTCAAGTCTTACAAAGCGAACGTAGTGCGCAAATGTTCCTCTACGGCGCGGCAACCATCGCTGTTGGTGTATTACTGGGCTTCTTAATTGCCAGTTACGTTTATACCAAACGTCGCCGTCAGTGGTAAGCTAAGCCCTATTGAAAACAATAGGGTGCTGTGGTTGTGTCGCGTGCAATTCAAACTGCCGATTTAGAGTGGCAACAGATTGATGGCATAGATGTGCCAGTCTCAAAACAATTTGGCGATGTCTATTTTTCCAAAGACAATGGTCTACTCGAAACTCGCCATGTGTTTTTAAATGGCAATGATTTACCTGAGCGTCTGTCCAATCTTCAGCCCTTTGAATATTTTAGTGTTGGTGAAACAGGCTTTGGCACAGGCCTCAATATCTTGGCACTTTGGCAACTTTGGCAACAGGTGCGCCCCAATAACCACAGCCACCTTCATGCCATTTCAGTTGAAAAATTTCCGCTGTCTAAAACGGATCTAATACGTGCACTCAATGTCTGGCCTGAACTCAAACCGATCGCCGATCAACTGATTGCACAGTACCCGCACCCAATTGCGGGTTGTCATCGCCTGAACTTCCCTGAGGAACGTTTCAGCCTTGACCTTTGGTTAGGCGATGCCCACGATGTTTTCCCCAGTATGGCAAAAACCAGTAGCGTTAACGCATGGTTCCTCGATGGTTTCGCGCCTGCTTGTAACCCAGACATATGGGAAGAGCAAGTACTGAATCACATCGTTCGCCTATCTGGTATTGGAACGACATTTTCTTCATTTAGTGTCGCAGGCGTACTCAAACGTGGTTTAACACAGCATGGTATTTCTATTTCACGTCCGCGCGGCTATAAGCATAAACGCGAAATGCTCAAAGCCATCTGGTTACCTGCTGAGCCTGAAAACATATCAAACGCTGTAGATACCAAATCAGTATTGAATCAAAATCGACCTGATCAATTACCACACGCTTTTAAGCAACGCCAGATTGCTATCATTGGTGCAGGGATTGCAGGTTTAAGTAGTGCATGGGCTTTTGCTGAGCGTGGGCACCAAGTCACGCTCTACGACCAATCTGAGCCACTTGCAGGAGGTTCAGGCAATCCGCTGGCCTTACTCAACCCCAAACTTTGTCCGATTGAACAAAGTCATGAACATTTAATGACCTTGGCTTGGCAACATGCTTTACAGCACTATCCCAAGTTTCAGGCTTTTCGCCCCATTCAAGTACATCAACTGGCGCTGAAAAAAGCCGAAGACTTACTCGATCTCGAACAACAATACCCTGCGGATCTTTTGATAGCCGAAACCGCTGCTGATTCTGCGTTAATCACTGAATATCCAAGTCTGAATCTAACTGAGGCCGGCGCTGTATCACCACATCAACTCAAAGATCAAATCTTAGCACATCCGCTGATTCAGTTCGTACAAGCCAACATTACTCAAATCCATCCAGAGCACAATGAACTTTTCAATGCACAAGCCCAATCTCTCGGTCAGTTTGATCATGTGATTGTGTGTTGTGCACGCCAGACGGCTGCTTTCTTTGAGCAATATCCTGTGCTGAAGCCCATTCGCGGACAAGTCAGTTGGGTGGAGAATACTGCACAACCTTTGGCCCTCGATCAAGCCTATAGCTATGGCGGCTACTGTATGCAGCTTGATGCCCAACAGTTCATTTTAGGTGCATCCTTCTATCCAAATCGGGACGACAGCGATGTTTTGCTTGAAGACCATGTGCATAACTACGAGCTTATCCACAGTGTCTTTCCACATTATGCACAATTACTTCCTGATGTGAGGACTTGGCAAGGCCGTGCATCCGTTCGCGCACAAAGTTTGGACTATTTTCCAGTCCTTGGAAAAATGTCTGAACAGACTGAAATTTATAGCTTTGCTGGCTTGGGTTCTAAAGGCTTTTTGTTTGCGCCTTTATGTAGTGAAATTTTAGCGGCGCAGATACTGAAAGAGGCCTGCCCCGTTCCTGAGTCACTGCTACAAAAGCTCAGTCCGACCCGATTCCAGAAAAAGCTCAAAGCCAAAAAGCCTTATTTTAAAGCACAGTCTTAGTTCCGCCTATGACTCAAGTGCAGCGCGCATGGCGTTATAGAGAAAAAATCACATTTCCAAGACATTAAAAAAGCGCCTTACGGCGCTTTTTTGCTTCTGCTTAATTACTTTGTTCTAAAGCTAAACCAGCATCACGAGCAGCACGGGTACCACCCATTAAAATCACATACTCACGCTCACTGTCAAAACCTTCGAGTAACTCTGCAGCACGTGGCGCTTTACTACCGCCACCACATAAAATGTAAATCGGTTGATCCGTCGACACTTGAGTAAGGCTCTGTGCTGAAAGTTCTGTGATTGGCTGATTAATCGCCCCTTTCACGTGTGCTTCAGCATAAGCACTTGAATCGCGTACATCCCAGATGATCGCATCCTCTGGGAACTCAAATGTTGTAATTTCTTGTTTACGGATCATTGCGCACTCCTTTGATGTAAACAACACTTGGCAAATGAAGAAAACATCCCTAGCATCTCAGATATTCTTTCCATTTGTAAAGGTTTAATCCATGCCATCTTTTGATATTGTTTCAGAATTAGAAATTTTTGAAGTAAATCATGCCGTTCAGAACACCCAAAAGGAAATCGCAACCCGTTTCGACTTCCGTGGTCAGGATGTTTCGATTGAACTCAATGAAAAAAACAAAGAAATCAAAATCTCAACTGAAAGTGATTTCCAGTGTGAACAAGTGTATACCATGTTAGAGAACCATTTCTTTAAGCGTAAAGTCGATATTCAAGCGCTTGATCCACAAAAAATGACTGCTTCAGGTAAAAATGTACTTCAAGTGGTGAAATTAAAAGACGGACTTGACTCAGATACCGCAAAAAAAATTAACAAGGCCATTAAAGAAAGCGGCATTAAAGTGCAATCTTCAATTCAAGGCGACAAAATTCGTGTGACTGATAAAAAGCGCGATACATTACAGCAAGTAATGACCTTTTTAAAAGAACAACAATTTGGTCTGCCTTTACAGTTCAATAACTTTAAAGACTAATACTCTTGTTTGATCATTTGAGGTAACTATGCCAAAGGCCAATCGCTTATCAAAACTTGTAAAAACCACGTCACGCTTGCCGAAAGCGTTGCGTACGCGATTATGGAGTCAAGCTTTTGGTCGCATAGTTCCGATGGTCGGTAGTGCCAATATTCGTTATTTGCAAGTCAGTCACAGTGAAGTCGTGGTCAAAATCGAAAATCACCGTGCCATGCAAAACCATATTGGTCAACTGCATGCCTGTGCCATGGCCTTGATTGCTGAAACGGCAACAGGTTTTGTAACAGGGATGAATGTACCTGATCATTGCATCGTTCTGATTAAAAGCATGCACGTTGACTTTAAACGTCCGAGTAAAGGTGCCATGACAGCGACAGCCACCCTAACACCAGAACAACAGCAGCTGATGCAAACCACCGCCAAAGGTGAAACTTTAGTTTCTGTGACAGTGATGGATGAGTCTGGTGAAGCACCTGTTCAATGTGAAATGTTATGGGCATGGCTCGACAAAGCATCATTAAAAAAGTAAATATGTAAATATAACTTACTGTTTGGTAAGTATAAAATTTACAACAATACGCTAAAGCTGCGACTAAAACTTACTATATCTTTACTTCGACTCGGCTCAAAATCATGCTACATAACATTAATATTTGAGCTGACTTGATGAAAAAAAGACTAATTTTAGCGACTGCCCTATTTTCTTTGGGGCTAGTGGCCTGCCAACAGTACAACCCCGCCAATACATCGGCTTCAACAACGCCGAGTCACCATTCTGCCTCTGCCCTGACCGAACAAAATAAAAAAATTGTGGTGGACTTTTATGAAGGGGTTTTTAGCAAACATCAGGTTCAAATCTATTCAGACCGCTATATTGGTACACAATACATTCAACATAATCCCTATGTTGCAGACGGAAAAGCGCCTTTTGTTAACTACTTCACCCAGTATTTTAAAGAACATCCAGATGCAAAAAACACCATCAAACGTGTCGTAGTCGAAGGTGATTTGGTGGTGCTCCATGTACATTCCACTCAAAATGCACAAGATCGTGGTGAGGCCGTTGTCGATATTTTCCGCGTCGAACAAGGCAAAATTGTAGAACATTGGGATGTGATACAAAGCATTCCCGCGGATTCCGCCAACCGCAATACTATGTTTTAATCCATCGGACTGTATGGAATAACAATAAAAAAGCCAGTGATTACACTGGCTTTTTTGCAGACCAACTCAAGCTTTAGTTGGATTGGCTTGCAAGGAACTTTTCTTTAACATCCGCTGGAATCTGACGTTTATTGCCTTTGACATCAACCGCAACAAAGGTAAATACACCTTCAGTCACACGTACAGGCGGACGTGAACTGTCATGGCTATCCCACACTTCAATTTCCATCTGAATAGACGTATTGCCCACTTTTAACAGTTTGGTATAACAACTGATGACATCGCCAACTTTCACTGGGACTAAGAACGTCATCTGATTAATTGAAATCGTTGCACAGCGTCCTTTACTAAAACGCTCTGCGTGAATTGCACCCGCCAAATCCATTTGTGACACAATCCAACCACCAAAAACATCTCCACTCCAGTTGGTATCGGCTGGCATTGCAATTGTCTGAAGAGACAACATCCCTTCTGGTTTCACATGAATCTCTGACACGTTGACTCCAATTTTCGTTATGACTGGGCTTGCAACTGTTGATCTAACCATTGTTGCAATTGTGGCGCACGAAGCGCACCGCTTATTCTAGCAATTTCGGTGGTTTTATTCATTAAAACTAGGGTCGGAATGCTACGTACGTTAAACGCACTGCTCAATCGAGAAGACTCTTCGGTATTAATTTTAGCAAAAATAACCTGCGGATTTTGCTTGGCCACTTCAGCAAAGTGCGGGGCCATCATTTTACATGGACCACACCACTCTGCCCATAAATCAATAAACACAGGCAAATCGCTATGGCTAATGAACTGGCTAAAATTCTGCTCATTCAATTCAATCGGCGCCGCAGGTAAAAGCGCTGCGTGGCATTGGCCACAGCTCGGATTGGCACTCAATTTCTCTTCAGGCACACGATTCTTAGCCAAACAAGTAGGACAGACGATAATCATTTAGTTGACTCCAATATGTTGATGTAAGAATTCTAATTGGGTCGAAATGGCTTTTTCAAACCAACTGGCATGATAAATATCAAAATGCTGCATTTCCCACTCATGATATTGAACAAAAGGGGCAATATTGGTCGCGGCTTCACGACTGGATTCAATCGGAATTAAACTATCATGCTTGGCGGCAATGAAAAGTACAGGAATATTAATTTGTCTGACATTTTGAATGGGACGATAACGAACTAAATTAAAAAATAATCGGGCAGGTATCTCACCACTCCAATAATAATCAGGATTAATAATCGAACGATATCCCAAATAGGCATCTTGCGTCGGTAAAAAACATAACTCTCGTGGATCAACCACAGGTAAAGTGGTCGGGGACATCCCCACTTTTCCACCCATATAATCTTGGCTGGATAGTTTTAAGGCTTTGGGGAACTGTTGCAAAGGATATAACTTAGCACTTGCTGCCCCATCTACAAAAGGCACTTGCACCATCACGGCCTGTACATTCTTGAACTCTGCTGCGATATCGAGCACATAACCGCCACTGAGCGCGGTCCCCCACAGCACGATCCGTCGACTATCAATCGACTTACGTTCTTTGAGGTGGTTAATCATAGTCCGCCAGTCTTCCAGCTGTTTCTTAATCGAGACCAACTCCCGTGGACGTCCAGTACTACCGCCCCAATAACGGTAGTCAAATAACACGACTGCATAACCAGCTTGTGCAAAACGCTGCGCAAATTGGATCAGTTTGAATTGGCGCAGCCCAGCCAAACCATGGGCCATCAAAATCACTGCTGGCTTTTCTTCAGTTTTCGGACGATAGAAATCCGCAGCAATGACCTCTTGGCCACTTTTGACATATAGCGGTTCAACGGTATAGGCGTGCATACCTGCTCCATTGCGTTATTTTATGGTTGTAATCGCTTATAAATATTTCAACAGCATAGGCTGAGCTTTCAGCTTAATGCTATCATAAAGCATATCTCGATTAGTTTAATTTTGGAGTGACAGCATGAGCGAAAATGTAGGCTTTGCAGGTCAAATTGGCCCAGAACATTTGGTTCAAGTGGTTGAAAAAGGGTTTAAATCTGTGATCAATAACCGCCCAGATATGGAAGGTGGCCCAGAACAACCAACCAGCGCTCAAATTGAAGAAGCAGCACGTGTTGCAGGCCTCGATTATGTCTATCAACCTGTCGTTGCAGGGCAAATCACAGAAATGGATGTACGCACTTTTGCCAATCATTTCAATGAGCTACCAAAACCTGTTTTAATGTTCTGCCGTACAGGCAATCGCTCAAACAACTTATACCAACTGGCGAAACAAATGGACCTGTTAGATGACTAAACGGTTGTTTAAAAGTGTCATCTGCACTGCTCTGATTTTAACGAGCAGTGCATTGTGGGCGGCAACGAATAACTTGAGTCAAGCACTCAGCCCACAGCTCAGTATTTCAGGGGAAATGACCCAAGACAAGTTTCAACAATTGATGAAACAAGGTTTTAAATCGGTCATTGTCAATCGACCAGATCAAGAACAAGGCAATGCCGTTCGCGTTGATCAACTTCGTAATATTGCGGAACAATCCAGAGTCAGCGTAATTTACCAACCAGTTATCAGCAGTAAAATTTCTGAAACAGACGTGGTCGAATTTGCTAAATATTATAATGAATTGCCCAAGCCTATTTTAATGGTCTGTAAGAGTGGTGCTCGCTCTAGTCTGCTGTTCAATCAGGCAAAACAACGAGGATTACTCCATGAATAAGCTGTTGCTCCTTTTACTTTGCTGTACCTTTATGACAGCATGTAGCTCAATGAATGTCCGTCCTACCGTTGGGGTAAGCGTTGGCACTAGCTTATAAGTCAAATGAAAGTGAAGATGGCATCTAGTGCCGTTTTTTTACAAAATATAATCATCTACAGCCCTGAATATGTTAACTATAGAGTATGTCTCGCTTAGATAAACGTTTGCTTATGTATGATTTGATTATTATTGGGGCTGGAACTGCGGGTATCGCAGCCTACCAACAAGCCGTGAAGTCCACACAAAATCTATTAATCATTAATGATGGGCCATGGGACACCACTTGTGCACGTGTTGGCTGTATGCCATCAAAAGTCCTGATTTCTACAGCAAATCGCATGCATGATATTCAACATGCGGATCGTGTCGGATTGCAAGTAGAGTCAAAAATAGACCGCAGTCAGGTCATGCAACACGTACAAAAACTTCGTGATCGCTTTACTCATAGCACCCTTAAAACCGTAGAGAGCTGGCCTGAGTCTCATAAAATTCAGGGCCGTGCTCGATTTGTCGATGCAAAAACGGTCGAAGTTAATGGGCAATACTACCAAGCCAAAAGCTTTATTTTAGCTGTAGGCTCCACCCCTAGCTTTGACCCAGCATGGAAGCATGAACTCGGTGATCGACTCATCACCTCCGATCAAATCTTTGAACTCAATGCTTTACCCAAATCTTTAGCCGTGATTGGGAGCGGCGTCATCGCGATTGAACTTGCGCAAGCCATGCAACGACTTGGCGTCAATACCACGGTCTTTGCTCGTAGTCGTAAAGTCGGCGTTCTGACCAGTCCTAAATTGCAGCAGTTGGCACAAGCAGAAATTAGCGCTGAACTTGAGATCAAGTTCGAAGTTTTGCCCACAGAAGTTAAGTATACAAACGATCAAGTTGAACTTAGTTTTACTGAAAATAGCCACCCTAAAACACTCAACGTCGATTATTTACTGGTTGCCACTGGCCGAAGCAGCCTTTTAAATACCCTTCAACTCGAAAATATCGACACCTCATTCACAGACTTAAAACATTTACCTGTTGATCCTGAGACCAAACAACTCGCCGACTATCCGATTTTTATCATTGGCGATGCACATACTGATACTCCATTACAACATGAAGCCGCTCACGAAGGTAAGGTCTCAGTCAAAAATGCATTGAACTTCCCCACTATAGAATCATGCAAAACCCTAACGCCTTTAGGTATCGTGTTTAGCAACCCAGAAATGGCAATGGTTGGACAAAACTTTAAGCAACTACAAAGTGCACCTATCGCTTTTGTCATCGGCGAAGTATCTTATGCTAAACAAGGACGTGCATTGATTCTGGGTAAAAACCATGGAGCCATTGAGGTTTATGTGGATAAAACCAGCCAAAAACTACTTGGTGCTGAATTACTCACAGACTCTACTGAACATTTGGCCCATTTACTGGCATGGATGATCGCAGAACAACTGACTGTCGATGAAATTTTAGAAAAACCGTTTTATCACCCAACCCTTGAAGAAGGTTTAAGAACGGCATTAAAACATGCACGCCGACAGCTAAATACCTAAACTGCGAAATTCATGATTCATGTTCTTTTAATAAAAGGTTTTCTGTGTGCAATTAAACAATTTTATCAACGCTGGGCAGCAAGCTATAAACTATTCGCTGCATACGTTGATTTAATTACAATACACATTCTTGGTAGATTTGCGGTAAAGTTTTTATTTTAGTGCGTAACTTAACTGATCTAAAACACATTAATACCCGTAATAAACTATGAGTTGAATACATAAGACAGTAATTCCTGATCCTTTTCCGCTTCAGGAATAGCTATTTTTTCAAAATAATTGCTTAATTGCCGAATAACTCCATCATATTCTTGATTTTGTTTAGGGGATAAATTGATTACCACTATAAAAAGCATGTTAACCAAACAGGTTAAAGCACATCAAGAAACGTTAAAAGGTGCTCTGTGACCTTTTTAAATATGACATAAAAGTCAGCAAATGCTGGCTTTTTACCATTTATATAGATACATATTCTCGGCTCTTCACTTTTTTCTATTTATATTATTCAACCTTCCAGCATAAAAAAATCCCCCTCTGCATTAAGCGGAGGGGGATTTTGAATTAATGAGCTGGCGATGACTTACTCTCACATGGATAACTCCACACTACCATCAGCGCTAAGAGGTTTCACTTCTGAGTTCGGGAAGGGATCAGGTGGTTCACTCTTGCTATTGTCGCCAGCACAACTGTTTATGACTATTCGTTGGGTCTTATTTACACATTGTGTATGCCTAACTTTCATCAAATGAGTTATTAACAGAACATCTGAGTTAATTTAATTTGCACATTGTACTTAGCTTTATAACTAAATCAAGTTGTTTGCAGTGATTTGAACCACAACACCAACTGTTTGGGTGTTGTATAGTCAAGCCTCACGAGCAATTAGTATTGGTCAGCTTCACATATCACTATGCTTCCACATCCAACCTATCAACGTCGTAGTCTTCAACGGCTCTTTAGAGGACATAAAGTCCTAGGGAAATCTTATCTTGAGGTAGGCTTCCCGCTTAGATGCTTTCAGCGGTTATCCCTTCCGAACATAGCTACCCGGCGATGCGACTGGCGTCACAACCGGTACACCAGAGGTTCGTCCACTCTGGTCCTCTCGTAC
>NZ_JBBGZP010000008.1:0-407471 GCF_037572605.1 Acinetobacter sp. MYb191
TATTTATTTTTAATAAATAAATATTTACGATGTTTTATTTGATTTTTTGTATTTCTTGAGATGTTCGAATTTGAATCATTGGTGTATTAAATCTGTGCAATAGTTTATTTAAATTGAATATTTAAAAATAGCTACTAATTGGCAAAATGTTCCGATGTGGGTTGAACCTCTCATTTATAACTAATTAATATCCATATATTTTTCTTACAAAATGTTAAATTAGAATGATAAAAAAATAGGCGTGGCATGATATTCGCTTTGTTGCAGAGGTGAATATTTGCCCATGACCGTTTTTTAAATTTTGATAATTAAAATTTAATTTATAAAACAAGGGTTTATGTTTTAAATTTTTGTCAGTGTTGTCTGAAAAATAAAACACTGACATTGAACATGGATGGCATGAGATCACCTTGCTTAAAAAAAAGATGTGTATAGGTATGAACTTGAATTCAAAAAAACTGAAGCTTGCTGCTTTATCCCTTGCGATGGGTTTTGGCTTTTCTGCCTATGCAAAGTCGCCTGCAGATCCAAACAAAGTATTAAATATCGCTTATGAAGCGCCTGATGATGGTTTTGATACGGTTAAAACCTATAATTTTTATAGTGGTAGTATTGCCCAAGCCATTTTTGAACCACTTTTAAAATACGATTATTTGGCGCGCCCCGCTCAATTGGTTCCAAATACGGCAGTGTCGATGCCAAAAATAGAACAAGAGGGCAAAGTCTATATCTTTAAAATTCAGCCCAAGATTTATTTTAGCGATGACGCGGCCTTCAAAGGCAAGCCGCGGGAGTTGGTCGCGCAGGATTATATTTATTCCATGATGCGGATTATGGATCCGAAAAACCGCTCACCGACCTATTCATTTATTGAGGGCAAAATTGTCGGTGGCGATGCAGCTGTTACTCAAGCCAAGAAAACAGGTCAGTTTAATTACGATGCCGCGATTTCGGGTTTAAAAGCCATCGATAAATACACACTACAAATCACATTGACCCGTCCTGACTATAATTTCCCCTATATCTTAGCTTATGCCACATTTAGCGGAACAGCGCGGGAAGTGGTGGAGTTTTATGGGGACCGAATCGCGCAGCATCCGGTGGGGACAGGACCTTATCAACTGAGTAAATATGTACCGCGGAGTCGTATTGAACTGGTGGCCAACCCGAAATATCGTGGTTTTACTTGGAATTTTAAATCTACAGGTTCGAGTTGGGACAACCGTCTGGTCAAAGAAATGCAAGGCAAAAAAATGCCGCAAATCGGCAAAGTCAGCGTCAGTATTATTGAGGAAGAACAATCTCGCTGGCTCGCGTTCAAATCGGGACAACTCGACTTTGACAAACTGACTTCCAATGCGGTACCACAGGCTTTAAATGGTAATCAACTCAAACCTGAACTGGTCAAGCAAGGTATTCAACATTTCCCCAATAAAGACGCTGAAATCACCTACACCATGTTTAATATGCAAGACCCTACAGTAGGCGGTTTTGGGCTTGAAAAAGTTGCATTAAGACGTGCGATTAGTCTGGCTTATAACCAAGCAGAAGCCATTAAACAACTGTATAAAGGGCAGGCGGTGAAGTCGGAGATGCTGGTGCCTGAGGGGGTACAAGGCTTTAATCCGAATTATCGCAGTAGTGTGGCCTATAACCCGCTCTTGGCGAATAAATTACTGGATCGTTTCGGTTATAAGAAGGGAGCAGATGGTTATCGCCGACTACCGAATGGTCAGCCTTTAACGCTCAAGTTTATGACTGAAAACAGTTCCAGTTCGGTGATTCAATCTGAACTGTGGAAGAAAAATTTAGATGCGATTGGTCTGCGTGCTGACTTTGTGGTGAGTAACTTTGCTGACAATTTAAAAGCAGCGATGCAATGTAAATACATGATTTGGGGTGGGGCTTGGATTGCCGATTATCCTGAAGGGGAAAACTTTGCCCAGCTGCTGTATGGGCCCAATTCGGCTCAGGGCAATCTCAGTTGCTACCAGTCCAAAGCCTATGATGCACTTTATACACAAGCAATGGCACTCCCACCACCTCAGCGTTTGCCATTTTATGAAAAACTCAGTCGTCAAATTGAAGCCGATAATCCATGGATTATTCATAACAGTCGTATTCGAAATTGGTTGTTACATCCACAAGTTCAGGGTTTTAAAGCACATCCGATGATGAATACCAATTGGCAGTATTTGGATATTCAGCCCATAAAAAAATAATTGAGATGTAGAACAAAATGAGAGATCTAAATCAGAAATTGAAACGATGGGGTTTGGGAATTTTGGCAGGCAGCATTCTGCTGAGTAGTTCAGTTTCCAGTTTTGCGCAAAGTCCTGCCGACCCGAAAAAAGTTTTACGTTATGTTTTTCCTGTGGCTGAAACAGGCTTTGATCCTGCGGGCGTGCATGACTTGTACTCGGCGCATGTCAACGGTTCGATTTTTGAAACTTTGTTTACCTATGATTATTTGGCCTCACCTGCGAAATTGGTACCACGAACAGCTGTAGCTTTACCCGAGGTGAGCGCGGATGGATTGACCTATACCATTCGTTTGCAAAAGGGGATTTATTTTGCTGCAGACCCAGTGTTTAAAGGTAAAAAGCGTGAGCTGACCTCGGCTGATTATGTGTATACCTTTAAGCGTTTACTGGATCCGAGTTTGCGTTCACCCAACAGTTGGCTGCTCGATGGGCGAATCTTAGGGATGGACACTTTGCAGAAACAGGCGCAGAAAACGGGGAAATTTAATTACGACCAATCTGTCGCGGGCTTGCAAACACCAGACCGTTATACCTTGGTTATTCGCCTGACCAGCCCTGATCAGAACTTTCCAATGTTGCTTGCGCATCAGCCTGCAGGTGCAGTTGCACGGGAAGTCATCGAAAAATATCGTGACAAAGCGGGTTTTGTGATGGGGCATCCAATAGGAACGGGGCCATATATGCTCAGCCGTTGGACGCCAGGTTCTCGGATTATTTTAAAGGCCAATCCTGATTTCCGAAGTTTTGTTTGGAACTTTAAGGCCAGTACGCCTGATGACCAAAAGATTGTCAAAGCCATGCAAGGCAAAAAGATGCCACAAATTGGGGAGATTGATATTCAGGTAATGGAAGAGGGTCAATCACGCTGGTTGTCCTTTATTAAAGATGAAGTGGATTTGTTTGCCTTAGATGGTGAGTTGACGGTTCAAGCCTTGCAAGATGGAAAACTAAAACCGGAATTGGTTAAAAAAGGCGTACAGCTGTCACGGATCACCGATCCTTCGATTGACTATCATTATTGGAACATGCAAAACCCAGTGGTCGGTGGCTTAAGTAAAGATAAAATTGCCCTGCGCCGCGCTATGGCAATGGCTTTTTCAGCCGATAACTACATCAATATTTTACAAAAAGGTGATGCGCAAAAACTGCAAGCACCGATTCCAAGTGGTGTGGTGGGCTATGATCCCAATTATCGAAGCAGTATTCCTTACTCAGTCAAAGCGGCAAATTTATTGTTAGATCGTTATCACTATAAAGTAGCTGCGGATGGTTGGCGTACTCAGCCGAATGGGAAACCTTTGGTGATTGAGATGACGCTTTCGGGCAATAATTTACGCAGTCAACAACAGGCCGAGTTTTGGAAGAAAACCTTAGACAGTATCAAAATTAAAATGACCACCAAGTCGATGCCTTTTGCTGAGGCTTTGAAATTAGAAAAACAATGTAAAACCATGTTTAAGACATCGGCATGGATTGCAGACTACCCAGATGCAGATAACTTTATGCAGTTGTTTTATGGTAAGAACATCAAAATCACCAACAATGGCTGCGCCAAAATTCCTGAATATGACCGCCTATATGAACAAGCCCAAAAGATGATACCAAGCCCAGAGCGCGATGCAATCTACGCCAAAATGTCACGTCTGCTGGAAGTGTATATGCCTGTACAGGTGATTGGCGCGCGTTACCGCAATATCTTGGCACAACCGCGTGTGATTGGTTTTAAAAAGCATCCCATACTGCCCGCAGAGTGGATGTATATCGATATTGATTTGAAGAAATAGAAATTAAACAAAACTGGAGTCATGATGAAAAAGCAACATTTTAAATTCACTGCATTGTGCATGTTGGGCCTAGGGATGAGTCAGATGGCTTTGGCGGAAACAGCACAGCGCCATACATTACCCAGCTTTCAAGCTAAAGACATCCCTGCAATGTGTAATGCCAAAATTGCTGATGTGAAAAAGCAACTTAAAACGTTTGAAAATAAGCCCCTTAAAAACGAAACGGCAGCAGCGCCTGTATTGGCTGAATGGGATCGTATTTTTGCATCATTTGAAGATTTTTACGGCCCGATTGGTCTGTATAGCAATGTTGACCCAGATGAAGCACTGCGTAAAGCGGCTGAAGACTGTGAAATTAAAATTAGCCAATTCCAAACCGATGTTTATCAGAATCCAAAGCTATATCAACAAATTAAGAAAATAAAAATTGCTGATCCAATTGAAGCCAAGTTCCGTGAAGATATTTTGGAAGGTTTTGAAAAAACAGGGATACAGCTTTCAGCAGATAAACAAGCACGCTTAAAAGCGATTTTTGATGAACTGGCAAAAATTGAACAAGAGTATGCGCGTAATGTCCGTGATAATCCTGAAAAACTCGAATTTACCTCTGATGAGCTAAAAGGCCTGCCACAAAGTTATATCGACGGCTTAAAGAAAAATGACAAAGGTAATTATTTACTCGGTTTTGAGTATCCCGATTATCGTCCTTTTATGGAGTTGGCAGATAACGATGACGCACGTAAGCGTTATCAAATTGCATTTACCCGACGTGGTGGCGAGAAAAATCTGGCGCTGCTGAAGCAAGCCATGGACCTACGTTATGAGTTAGCACAACTATTTGGCAAGTCCAGTTATGCCGAATGGGTACTGCAAAGCCGGATGGCGAAAACGCCTGAAACCGTGAATAAATTCTTGGCAGAGGTACATGCTACCGTAGCACCCCTAGAGAAAAAGGAAGTCCAAACTCTACGTGAGTTTAAAGCACAAAGTTTAAATATCCCTGTTGAGCAAGCCAGTATTGAGCGTTGGAGCGAAGCATATTGGAGTGAAAAATTACGTAAAGCCAAGTATCAGGTCGACCAAGAACAGCTACGTCAGTATTTTCCAACGCAAGCCTCTCAAGACTGGCTATTTGCCATTTCTGAAAACCTGTATGGCATCAAGTTTAAGCCTGCCAAAGTCGAGGTTTGGCAAGATGAAGTGGAATATTACGATGTGACCGATGCCAAAACAGGGCAACTGCTCGGCGGCTTATATATGGATAAATTTCCACGTAAAGGTAAATATGGACATGCTGCTGTGTGGGGTGTTTATGGCGGCAGTAGCCTAACTGGACGCAAACCGATTTCAGCACTGGTCACTAACTTTAACCGCAATGGTTTAAATAGCGATGAGTTAGAAACTTTTGTACATGAGTTTGGTCATGCGCTGCATGGCATTTTATCCAACACACGTTTTTCATCTCAGTCAGGAACTTCGGTTGAGCGAGACTTTGTCGAAGCACCTTCACAAATGTATGAAGAATGGGCACGACGTAAAGAGACTTTGTCAAAGGTGGCAGATTACTGTAAACCTGACTGTCCACGCGTGGATGATGCGCTGATTGCCAAACTCAATGCCGTGCATAGTTATGGGCGTGGTTTGCATTATGCTCGTCAGACGTTGTATGCGCAGTATGACATGGCGCTACATGGCAGTGATGCACAAGAGGTTCAGCCCTTAAAGGTTTGGGAAAAAATGGAAGGCGCAACGGCCTTGGGCTATGTTCCAACCACCGAGTTTCCGGGGCAGTTTGGTCATATCATGGGCGGTTATCAAGTAGGGTATTACGGTTATATGTGGTCAGAAGTGATGGCGTTGGACATGCTTTCAGCCTTTGGTGATAACTTAAATAACCCTGAAGTGGGACAGCACTATCGTCAAACCATTTTGTCCCAAGGTGGTCAAAAACCTGCCAAAGCATTGGTCAAAGACTTTTTGGGTCGTGAACCTGATAACAAAGCCTTTTTCGATGAAATTACCGGTCAACGGGTGAAATAAGGGGCATTTTTATGCTGGCATATATTATTCGTCGAATTTGGCAAATGATCCCGACCATGCTTGGGGTGGTGTTGCTGATTTTCTTCTTGTTTAACTGGGTTGGTGGCGACCCTGCCTATATTTTGGCAGGGAAAATGTCGAACCCTGAACAGATTGAAAATATCCGACAGCAGCTTGGGGTCGATCAGCCCTATTATGTGCAATTGTGGATTTTCATTAAGCAGATTTTGACTTCTGATTATGGGCTAAGTTGGAGTACAGGAGAGTCAGTATCGCAAATCATCATGACTCGACTCGGGCCTTCACTGACTTTGCTCATTCCACTGACGATCTTACAAACTATTATTTCTATTATTTTGGCTTTGGCGGTGGCAGCCGTACGTGGCAGTTTAACGGATCGTATGGTGATGATGCTGTGTACGATTGGCATGTCGATCAGTATCTTGGTGTATATCATTGTTTTTCAGTATGTCTTTGCCTATCAGCTGAGCTGGTTTCCAGTCCAAGGCTGGAGCGATAGCTTTAGTGAAAACCTGTTTAAGTATGCTTTATTGCCTATTCTGATCATGTTGGTGGTCAGTATTGCCCCGACTTTAAGGTTGTATCGTAGTTTTGTTTTGGATGAAGTCAATCAAGACTATGTTCGTACTGCACGTGCCAAAGGGATTGGCGAACGGCGCATTTTAGGTGTGCATGTGCTACGTAATGCCTCGATTCCAATTATTACAGACGTGATGGCAAGTTTACCTGCTTTGCTGATTGGTGCATTTTTGATTGAGCGTTTCTTTGGTATTCCGGGCATTGGTCGTGAAGTAATTATTGCAGTAGAGCGTAGTGATTTTCCTGTGATTAAAGCCATTACTGTGTACGTTGCTCTCGCAACGATGTTTTTCAACTTGATTGCCGATTTGATTTATAAATGGGTCGATCCACGTGTACAGTTGAAGTAGGTGAATTATGCTCAGTGTTCTCACTAAAAGAAAACCAGATACTGCTGAACCTACAACAGCATCTACAGGGCTATGGCAACTCGCCATGCGCCGTTTAAAACGCGATCGAATCGCGATGTTTTCACTCCTAATCGTACTGTTTTATTTTGTACTTTTAATTTTGTCATCGACTGGCTTAATTGCAAAAGACTGGAACAAAGAAGTCGCTGTAAGTTATGCACCACCTACGTTTATGGGGGCTGCTGCGATACCTGCTACGCAAAGTGAAGCGCAAAAGGTTGAAGAGATTGTTCCTGAAAACCCTGTTGATCCTTTAAAAGATGTCATTCGTGAGCTCAACGCAGAAATTGCTGCTGAACAGGGTGTGGGGGGGGCAATTGATTACTATGGGGTTGTTGATCCTTTAGCCGAAGATATGAAAGAGATTGACCAAGCGCTGGATGGTCATTTACTAGATCAGCAAGCGGAACTAAAGCAAAGCCTGATTTTAGGTGCCGACAAATGGGGACAAAGTGTTTTACTGAAAACCATTAAAGGTGCAGAAACATCAATTATTGTTGGCTTAGTCGCAGCTTTTCTTGCTGTCGTGATTGGCACGGTTTTAGGTGCCATTTCGGGCTACTTTGGTGGCTGGGTCGATGATGTTTTGAACTGGTTTTATAACATTTTTACTTCGATTCCTTATTTGCTCTTGGTTTTAGCGATTGCCGCAGTACTACAACAAAAAGGCGTTTTATCCATTGTTTTGATTTTGGGTTTAACGGGGTGGACGGGAGTATATCGTTTAATTCGTGCCGAATATATGAAGCATACTTCGCGGGAATATGTGCTGGCGGCAAAAGCGATTGGAGTGAGTCATAGCCGACGCATCTTTGTGCATATATTTCCCAATGTTAGTCATATTGCACTGGTTCAAATGTCAATTTTAGTGGTGGCCTTTATTAAGTCAGAAGTGATTTTGAGCTTCTTAGGTTTTGGTGTCCCTGTTGGTGTGGTGTCATGGGGGAGTATGCTGAATGAGGCTCAAAGTGAGTTGATTTTAGGCAAGTGGTGGCAGTTAGCGGCCGCTTCGGTAGCAATGGCGGTTCTGGTCACTGCATTTTCAATGTTTACCGATGCACTGCGAGATGCATTAGACCCGAAACTGAAATAGGAGCATGAGAATGTCTGAACTTAATCATATGACAGCGCCAGCCTTACTTCAGGTGGAAAACTTGCGTGTCAGCTTTAAAAATGAAGAAAAGCAGTACATTGAAACGGTCAAAGGCATCAGTTTTAGTATTCCAGTGAATACCACTGTGGCCTTGGTTGGGGAGTCAGGCAGTGGGAAGTCGGTCACATCGCTAGCGACTATGGGACTACTATCTCCTGAAAGCAGTCAAATTGCTTCGGACAGTAAAATTCTGTTTGAGGGGCAAAACCTACTCGATTTACCACGCCGTGAAATGCGGAAAAAGTGCGGTAAAGATATTGCCATGATTTTTCAAGAGCCGATGTCATCACTGAATCCTGTGTTTACGGTAGGTTCACAAATTGCAGAAATTTTGCAGTTACATTTGGGCATGAGTCGTAAGCAGGCGCGTGTACGTGCTTTGGAACTCTTGATAGAAGTTGGGATTCCATCTCCTGAAACCAAGATTGATGCTTATCCGGGGCAGTTGTCGGGTGGGCAGCAGCAGCGCGTCATGATTGCTATGGCAATTGCGTGTAAACCCAAACTATTGATTGCTGATGAACCGACAACAGCGCTGGATGTCACCATTCAAAAGCAAATTTTAGATTTGCTGGAGTCGTTGCGGAAGAAGCATCAAATGTCGATGCTGTTTATTACCCATGATTTGGCTTTGGTCGGGGAAATTGCCGATCAGGTAATCGTAATGCGGCATGGTCAAATTCGTGAACAAGGCAGGGTTAAAGATGTGCTTGAATGCCCTCAAGATGTCTATACAAAAGCGTTGTTACACTGCCGTCCACAATTGTCCAAACGTCCCATGCGTTTGCCCATGATCAGTGATTTCATGCAGCAAAAGGGTGATGACTATATTGAAACGCATAGCATCGATGTCGAGTCACTTCAACAAAGATCTCGCGGCTTAACTGGCCAAGAAGAGATCATTTTAGATGTGCGTGACCTTAAAAAGTCATTTTATAGTCGTAAAGGGTTATTCGGCAAAGAGGAGTTTCAAGCGGTCAAAGGTGTGAGTTTCCAACTGGCAAAAGGCAAGACTTTGGGCTTGGTTGGTGAGTCTGGTTCGGGGAAAACGACCATCGGATTATTGCTGATGCGTTTACAGGAGGCGACAGGAGGAAAAGTGCTGTTTGAAGGCCAAGATATTTTGGCCATGTCAGAAAAAGAGTTTGCTCGGTATCAACGCAAGATTCAAATCATTTTCCAAAACCCCTATGCATCACTCAATCCACGTTTTACCATCGGGCAGATTTTGATGGAGCCGATGCAAGTGCATGGGATCGGGGCGAATGATGCTGAACGCAAACAGATGGCTTTGGACTTGTTGGAACGCGTGAGCTTACCTGTACAGGCTTTTTATCGTTATCCACATGAGTTTTCAGGCGGACAGCGTCAACGTATTGCCATTGCCCGCTGCTTAACCTTAAAACCTGAGGTTTTGATTTGTGATGAGTCGGTTTCGGCCTTGGATGTTTCGGTACAAGCTCAAGTACTGAATTTGCTGCAAGATTTACAGGATGAATTTGGACTGAGTTATATCTTTATTTCACATGATTTATCAGTGGTGAAATATATTTCAGATCAAATCATGGTCATGAACCATGGTGATTTGGTGGAAATAGCCAATTCGGATGACTTGTACCAGTCTCCACAGCATGAATATACCAAACGCTTACTCAGTGCTATTCCACAAAGTGTGTCATGAATGGGTGGTGGCTGTTGGCGGGAGAATAAAAACGCTCAATAGGTTGGGCGTTTTTTATGAGGAGCTTGCAGCTTTTTTCTGATCTAGCACAGAAAGAAGGCTTATTGTGCAGCGTAAATACATATAAAAAGAGCCACTCGAAAGTGGCTCAAATTTTGACTTTAAAAATTAAAACTTCTTAAAGCCTTTATTTCCAAAAGGTTTACGTGGCGCATTTTCATCACGTGCGTCGCGTTGACCATAGGTGCCTTTGTTGCCAAAGTTCTCTGGACGGCTGTCACGTTGTGCATAGCCTGAGTTTTGGCGTGGTTCACGTTGGCCATAACCTGTTTGTGCATTGTCCTGACGACGCTGGCTATGTCCATTTGGATTTTCACGGCGTTCACGATTGAAGGCTGGCTTCACTTGTTGTTGGCCTTCATCTTCATTGTCACGGCGCTGTTGACGTAAGAAACCACCACGACGCGCAGCCATTGGTTTTTCTTGCATACGTTCAGTACGACGTTTTGCCATGCCGTATAAACCAGTGCCTTGGCGCGGCTTTAGCTCAACCGCTTTGGTTAAGTTGTCGATGTCGTTTTTGTCCAACTCCATCCAACGACCCGTACGTAATTCACGCGGTAAAATAACCGTGCCATAACGTGTACGGAGTAGACGGCTGACTTTTAAACCTTGCGATTCAAAAATACGACGTACTTCGCGGTTACGACCTTCTTTTACCACCACTTGATACCAACGGTTAATCCCTTCACCGCCAATTTCAGAGAATGACTCAAACTTCGCTGGGCCATCATCTAACACCACACCTTTGAGCATGTTGTTCTTAATTTGAGGCGTCACTTCACCCATAACACGTACAGCATATTCACGTTCAACTTCATTTGATGGGTGCATCAAGCGATTCGCGAGTTCACCATCATTTGTGAACAATAGTAGACCTGTTGAGTTAATATCCAGACGACCCACCATCACCCAGCGATCATTCGCGATTGCAGGTAATTGATCAAATACCGTTGGACGTGACTCAGGGTCGTTACGTGAACAAATTTCGCCTTCTGGTTTATAGTAAATCAGAACACGACGACGAATTTCATCTTCAATTTGGAACGATACTTTACGACCATCGATGCGAAGCTCATCACCTGGTTCAATACGTTCGCCTACTTGGGCAACTTGGCCGTTGACACTCACACGACCAGCGGCAATGACTTCTTCCATATAACGGCGAGAACCCAAACCAACTCGTGCGAGTACCTTTTGCAACTTTTCACTCATGACAGCATAACCTTAGAAATTATCATCAACAGTTCACCTATTTACGACTTCGGTGCATTCGCATCGAGCGCCATAAAAGCTTCCTTGGCATCCTGCAGGGGAGGCAACTGACCTAAAGAATTTAGGCCAAATGCATTTAAAAATTGGGGCGTCGTAACTAACAACGCAGGTCTTCCTGGGAGTTCACGAAAACCAGATTCTTTAATCCAGTTCCAATCAAATAACGTTCGTAACAGTTGACTGTTATTTGAGACTCCTCGAATTTGTTCTATATCTGCTCGAGTGACGGGTTGATGATAGGCAACCACGGCCAACATTTCGAGTAGCGATGGCGAGAGACGAGTTGGTCGCTCTGGCCATGTTTGTGCAACAATTTGACGGTATTTTGCTCGAACTTGAAAACGAAAACCTTGAGCAGTTTCAATCAGTTCAATCGAACGACCATGTTGTAACATGGCAAGTTGTTGTAAAAACTGGCGTAAATCTTGTTTGCTATATTGATTTTGGAACGATTCTTTCAATCGCGCAAGTGAAACAGGCGCATCACTGGCAAAAATAATCGCTTCTAACTGCATCAATACTTCATGCAAGTTGTCTTCATTCGTTACAGGAGTGGTTTGTTCTAACATTATTTTTTGACTCCTTGTATCGAAAGCGGTGCTTCAACACCTGAACTCACAATTTGAATACGTTGCTGACGAGTTAACTCTAAAATGGCCATAAACGTCACGACCATGCCCATGCGACCTTGGATGGGACGCAGCAAAGATTCAAAAACTAAAACTTCACCTGAAGCGACTTTGCTTTCAATAAAAGCCATGCGTTCTTCAAGTAAAACTGGTTCTTGTGCAATTTGATGGGTGATCGGCTCAGGTCGGTTAAACACGCAGAACAGTGCATCACGCAGCTGTTGCACATCATGACCGTCATTATTGTCTAGAGTTTGGCCTAAGCTGACATTGGTTGAGAAGGTGTCTCGCTCTAATATAGGCATTTGCCCCAAGCGTTCAGCCGCTTGTTTAATACGGAGATAAGTTTCTAAACGGTCAATCAGCTCTTGTTTTGGATCTTTTTCAATTTGGATTGTATTGGGTGCTTTTGGCAACAGCAAACGTGACTTTAAATCAGCTAAGAGTGCGGCCATCACCATATAGTCTGCTGTCAGCTCAATGTTAAGCGACTTCATGGCATCCATATAAGACAGGTATTGCGCTGCAATCGGAGCAATATCTAACTGTAATAAGTCGAAGCCATTTTTTTGAATCAGGTAAATCAGAAAGTCGAGTGGTCCTTCAAAATGCTCTAAAAGAATTTCAAATGCGGCTGGAGGAATATATAAATCCTCGGGGATGGAGTCATGCCACTCATCCATAACACGGATTTGTGGAAGATCTTCCATGGCATTATGGACGGATTGATTCATTACAGTTATTGGCCACGCGAATTTTCAAAGGCATGATTATGTTTTTTCGAATCAGTACTTAAGGAGAAAAAGTAGAGGTGATTTAAAAAATACATAATTTTAATAGGGCTTAGTGTAAAACAAATTGCGGCGTGAATACATGATTTCACCGACCAAATAACAAAAAAAGCTGTAAATAAATAGAGAGTATTTATTTTTGTGATGCTTTTTATCTGCTGATGTCTTAGCTAAATCTGCAGAAATGGGTTGGGTTTAAGAGAACATGACATACTTAGGGCCTAGTCCTGTGGTTTGAAAAATAATCGATTTATTGTAAGTAGCTAGATGGGGCTGCATAGTGCGGCATTATGAATCTCAAAAGCAGTCTACAAAATAGGCATTGGATGAATACCTTAAAGAATAGCGCTGAAATACGAAGAACGTATTTCAGCGCTGCTCCAACTTCAGAGACTTTGAAGTCTCAAATTTTGGGGTGTTGATCAATCTCAGATCGTCGTGTTTAAAAATATTTAGTCTTTTAAATCGATTGTGACGGTATCGATTTGACCTGTGAATGCATACGGCGCTTTTTCATTGTAGCGAGGTGAAACGGTTGAGCCTAAGTCCATACCGATATCGAAGGTTTCAGTTGCGGAGAAGCGATAAGGAACCACTTTTTCAACCTGACCTTGGGCAACCGTTTCGCCATTGACGCTGATGGTCACAGGTCCGCCAATACCATGTCGACCTTCACGCGGAGTCTGTTGATAATCTACGACGATGCTGTGTTTCCCCGGTGCTAATGCTTTGGTGGCAGCAATCCGATAATACGATTGGGCAAAGAAGTTGTATTCGTACACAGGTATGCCATTTTCCAAATACAACGAGAAGCCGCCTCCTGAACCACCTTCAGCCACAATTACACCATTGGCACCGCTTTTAGGAATGACAACGTCAGCCTTAATGCTATGCGAGCGTTGATACATGGGTGGAGCACTGCCTTCAGGCAGACGCGTGGTGCCTGCTGAATAGGTAAATTGCTTTCGTCCACGAACCGAAGAAGGGCGCTCCGGATTAAAAGCACGTTCTACAAAACGATCATCTAACGGATAAACGCCATATTTGCCTGCTTCTTGGTCGAATAGCTTCTGCATTTCTGCTAAGCGTTGAGGCTCTTTGGCTGCTAGGTCATGCGCTTGGGAAAAGTCCTGTTTGATATTGTATAGTTCCCATGGACTATCTTTAAAGCCTAAAGAGCCACTGAGCTTCCACGGTACGCCATGGAAGGATGAGGCAACCCAACCGTCTTGATAGATGGCTCTATGTCCACCCGTTTCAAAGTATTGGGTATGACGCTGATCTTTGGCTTTTGCATCATTGAAACTGTATGCCATGCTAATCCCAGACATTGGCGTTTGTTTTACACCATCTACTAAGTTGGGCTGCGGAATATTGGCTGCTTCTAAAATGGTTGGGGTGATGTCGGAAACATGATGGAATTGGTTATGGATCGCATGCGTGGCTCTAATTTTTGCAGGCCAAGAAACGATCATGCCATTGCGTGTTCCCCCGAAGTGAGAAGGGACGCGTTTCATCCATTGAAATGGAGACGAGCCAGCCCATGCCCAACCGACAGGATATTGGTTTTCGTGCTTTGGTCCGCCAATTTCATCAATATGTTTTAATTGATTTTCAACGGTATCTGGAAAACCATTTTGAGTCATTAGGTTATTGATAGTACCCGTTAACGTCCCTTCAGCACTGGCACCATTATCCCCCGCAATAAAAATAATGAGGGTATTGTCTGCATCAGGAAGTTTCTTGATGGCTTTAATCAAACGTCCCATTTCATGATCTGTTTGTGCGAGGAAACCTGCAAAGACTTCTTGATGTTTTGCAAACAAGCGCTTCTCATCTGCACTCAGAGCAGTCCAAGCTTGAATACTGTCTGGGCGAGGCGTCAAGTCGGTATTTTTAGGAACAATGCCCAATTTCTTCTGACGGGCCAAGGTTTCTTCACGGACTTTGTCCCAACCTTGGTTGAACTGGCCTTGAAACTTATCAATCCATTCTTGATTGACATGCAGTGGTGCATGGACGGCACCGGGTGCCATATAGACAAAATACGGCTTATCTGGAGAGACTGAGCCTTGACGATTGATCCAACCAATTGCATCATCAACCAAGTCAACATTCAGGTTATAGCCTTGCTCTGGCCGTTTAGTGGGTTCAACGGGTGTCACCCCGCGGATCAGCTGTGGTTCCCATTGGCTCGATTCACCACCAAAAAAGCCATAAAAATATTCGAAACCGAGACCTGTTGGCCAGCGTTCAAAAGGTCCAACTGGGGATGTTTCCCAGTCAGGGGTGTTGTGCCATTTACCAAATGCCGCAGTGGCATAACCATTGTCTTTAAGGATTCTGGCCACACTGGCACTTTCCTTGGGCCATATCGTGTTATATCCCGGATAACCTGTTGAAAGTTCGGTAATGGTTCCCGCTCCAACTTGATGTGGGTTTTGTCCCGTTAAAAGCGCTGCACGTGTTGGAGAGCTAATCCCTGTGGTATGAAAACGATTGAAAATCACCCCATCGTCTGCAAGCTCATCCATTTCAGGCGTCGGTACAGGCCCCCCAAAGGTGCCAGCTTGTCCAAAGCCCAAGTCATCTAACAAAATCACCACCACATTGGGTGCGTCTTTAGATGCTTTTACAGGTTGAGGGAAATCTTGTTTAGAGCCTTCAAAGGTTTCTTTAATCACCCCTTTAAATGTGGGTGTGGGTTGGGGTAAGACCAAGCCTGTCTGATTGAGGGCTTGAGGTGCTGTACTTTGGGTTTCAGGTGCGGCTAAAGCGACATGTGATGCTGTAATAGCTGCGACCAAGGTGAGGATGCGTGTCAGTGGTTTCGGTATTGAGTTTAATGGTCTATTCTTGTTCATATACAATCCCTTATTAAAAGTTTCCTTGTTGTGGTGTTGAAAAACCGTATTTAGTTTTGAAAAAAATGCGCGAAAATGCGAAGTAGAAAGAAAAGACCTACAGAATAAAAAGGCTTAGATGTTTGGGTATTCCGATTGAGTTAGAACTCCAGACATGAGGCTTTCTCAACTTTGCCTCATCTCATGCAACCTGTTGCAGGCTCGATTTAAACGAAGCTGAGATAGCTGTTTGGGGGAAACTTGAATAGTTGGAAACTGAATGTGATGGATTGGCTTAAATGCTTTTGATTAGTTGAAACTGCAAACAGACCTAATCTTGTTATATTCCCTTGGTTCGGCATTTTTTTGTCCTTATTGATTTGATTGTGATGTGGCTGTTTTTCATGCCCATGACGATCCATCGTCAATGTACGGCGAAGTATGTTTGATGTTCTGGCCGTACAGTAGCAAACTGCTTCGGAAGATGAACCACTCAAAAGAATGGACTTGGCTGTTTTTTCCGCACTTTAAAATGAAGATGGTTCTTTGCAGTAACATCGTTTGTGAGCGCTAAAGCCGCACAGGTGAAGTGCTTTAATTTTTATAGATGTGTACTAATTTGAAAGCCTAGGGATGTAAAGTGTGTCCAAAATATGCATAAATGCGTCAGTTGACGCCAAGGAAAAGATTCATCCACGATTTACTCAGGTGCTTGTAGCGCAAATTCAATGATGCGCTGACAGCTGTCTTGCAGGCAGAGATTTTTGGGTTCAAGATATTTAAAGTATTGTTGGATGGTCGCGATCGGCAGAAAATAGCTGTACGGATTATCTTCCCGCATAATGCAGTTGATTGAACTCGGGCTTTGCACCAAAGTCTCGGACTCAAGCGTCCAAGGACGCTGCACATATAAATTATGTTGCTCGGGAAATTGATTGAGATTGAGCAAAACCATAAACAGGGTCATGTTGATCTCTTGAGAATGTGAGATTCAGTTTCACTAGCGAATAAATGTAGCGCATCATTCAAATGCGCTGACATCACCAAGCCCACGGCGAATCACTTCAGGGTGATCACCTGATAAGTCGACAATACTGGTGGTGTTCAAGGTGCCCAGCCCGCTGTCGATAAACACATCAATTCGTTTTGATAGTTGCATTTCTATATCATAGGGATCATCCAGCGGTTCTTCCTGATTCGGCAGGATTAATGTACTGGTTAGTAGTGGTTCACCCAACTCTTTGAGTAACATTTGGCACACAGGGTTACTTGGAATACGTAGACCAATGGTTTTTTTCTTCGGATGCATCAAGCGTTTAGGCACTTCACTGGTTGCAGGCAAAATGAAGGTGGTCACGGCTGGTGTATTGTTTTTCAGTAAACGATACATAGCATTGTCCACTTTGGCATAAGTGGCAATATCGGATAGATCTGCACAAATGATGGCATATTGATGTTTGGCCCCAAGGCCGCGAATTTGAGCAATCCGCTCCATGGCATTTTTATTCCCAATCTGGCAGCCAATGGCATAAGCGGCATCGGTCGGGTACACCACCACATCGCCTGCACGGATCCGTTCTACTGCTTGGCTGATGGAGCGTGCTTGAGGGTTATCAGGATGGACTCTTAAATGAAGCATCGTTTTTATCTCCTGATGGTTTTTTCAACATTATCGCGCTTTATCTCGGTGATGTTCAATGACCAAAATGTGAATCGTGCTAAATTTAGTCGAGCATTTCTCTTTGAAATTCATTGCTCTGTAATGTTTTGCCAGCACGAGTACATAAGCAAATACAGTTAATGAAGTGTTTCGCATCGCGCGGTAATTGGGCTTGTCCTGAAAAATAAGCCTGAACTTGAGCGAAAACATGGTCTTTGAAGCGGTTGCCGTCACCCCCTTCACCAGTCAGATTGTCTAAGGAAACACGGAACTTCCGACCAAAAGCTGTGGCAAATAACCATTCAATGGCTTGCGGTTTAATTTCAACCTGTTCAAATAAAGCTTGTTGCTCAGCCGTACGACCATCGGGTGCATACCAGTAGCCTAAGTCGGGGAGTAGACGGCGTTTATCTCCTGCAATGCTCCAATGGCTGATTTCATGCAATGCACTATTAAAAAAACCATGGGCAAATTGGATACGTGCAGGGGTGCTGTCTATAGCGGGAAAATATTCAGGTTCAAAGTCACCTTTAACCAAGTTGACATTCAGGTGGGAAAACCAACGATTAAAGTGTAAGATGAGCCAATCAACTTGTTCTGCTTCTGTACACAAATTCTCCCACGTCGAGAGTTGCACTTGGCGGTTTGAAATGTCAGAATCGACAGTTGAAATTGTGCTCACAAGTGATGAAATACTCACTTCTGTTTGCGGCTGCAACAGATGCATGACTTAAGTTACCCAAATGGTCTGTCTAAATAAGTACAAAATTGTATCTTAATCTTTGACAGAGTACTGATGAATTTGTAGAATTGCCGCCTTAATTATGTCAGCAAATACCTTTCCGGCACAGATTGAGCCGTTTAAATGGGCCGAACAAGGCTTTACATGGTCAGGAACACTGCCATTGTCTCGCTTTGCTCGTATAGCCCGTGAAGCTGTTGGATCAATTGATGATCAATTGATTAACATAGACTGTAAGCTATCAATGGATGCGTATCATCGTATTGTATGGCTAGATGGTCACGTTGAAACGAACGTTCCAATGGAATGCCAGCGCTGTTTAGGCACGGTAAACATTGAACTCGTTTCAGATTTTCATCTAGCTCTAGTGGATGATGAGTCACTGATAGAGCGCTTGGATGAGGATGCTGATTTCATCGTCTTAGGTGAAAGTGAAGCAACGACAAAAGGTAGCTATGATGCGCCTGCGACGGCTGATTTACTGTCTCTGATAGAAGATGAATTGTTATTGTTGATGCCTTTGTCTGCTAAGCATGATGCTTGTGAACATAAGCACCAACCTGCCGTTGAAGAACTTGTTGAAGAAAAGCGGGATAATCCGTTTGATGTTTTGGCAAGTTTGAAGGGTAAACTTAACTAATTTTTGTGTTATACTCTTCCGTATAAGACAACTGAATTTGTTCTGATCCATATTTTTCGATTTGTAAGGAGCCATCATGGCCGTTCAGCAAAACCGTAAAAGTCGCTCTCGCCGTGACATGCGCCGTTCACATGACGCTTTAACCGAGAATGCATTAACTGTAGACCAAGCTACTGGCGAGATTCACCGTCGTCACCATGTATCTAAAGATGGTATCTACCGTGGTCGTCAATTATTAGCTAAAGCATCTGCTGAATAATTGTCGAAGCATTAAGCTTAAAGCTTAGTCGAAAAAAGGGGAGCGTAAAGCTCCCTTTTTTTGTTGTCGAATTTTTATCGCTGCTGTTTTTGTTGTATTTGGCAATTACATCGACCTAAATTAAGTGTTAAATTTTCGCTCCATAAACGAGAGCAAAGACAAGAAAGGACTTTTTTATGTCTGCGAAACAACTTGATCAAGTCGCTCAGGCAACAAAAACAGCTTTTGTATTTCCCGGTCAGGGTTCACAAAAGGTTGGCATGTTGGCTGAATTGGCAGAACAATTTGCCAGTGTTGAAGCAACATTTGCAGAAGCCTCTAAAGCGGTTGGATTCGATTTGTGGCACATTGCACAATCTGGTGAAGGTTTAGACCAAACTGAATTTACCCAACCGGTATTGTTAACTGCCAGCATTGCTTTGTGGCGTGTATGGTTAGAACTTGGTGGTGTTGCACCCAAGTATTTGGCGGGACACTCACTTGGTGAATACAGTGCGTTGGTTGCAGCAGGAAGCCTAAGCTTAGGCGATGCAGTCAAGCTGGTAAACTTGCGTGGCAAGTTAATGCAAAGTGCTGTACCTCAGGGTAAGGGCGCAATGGCGGCCATCTTAGGTTTAGATGATGCGCAAGTTGTTGCTTTATGCCAACAAGTTTCGGGTCAAACTGAAGGTTCAGTTGAAGCGGCTAACTACAATGCTCAAGGTCAAGTAGTGATTGCTGGTGAAAAAGCAGCAGTTGAAGCAGTCATGGCTTTAGCCAAAGAAAACAGCGGCAAAGCGATTGCACTCCCAGTTTCTGTTCCATCGCATTGTTCATTGATGAAGCCTGCTGCAGAACAGTTCGCAGAAGCTTTGGAACAAACTGCCATTGAGCTGCCTAGCATACCTGTAATACAAAATGTGGGCGCGGAAATTGCTACAGATGTAGCACAAGTCCGCCAAGCACTTACCGCTCAGTTATATGAGTCTGTACAGTGGACCAAAACCATGCAGTTTATTCAGGATCAAGGGATCCAATATGTTGCAGAGTGTGGTCCAGGCAATGTTTTGGCAAACTTGGCAAAACGTCTACCTAATATTGAAAAAGCATTTCCACTCGATAGTAAATCACGCTTGGAAGATGCACTAAATGCCATTTTAGTGGCTGAAGGAAAAATTGCATGACACAGGAACGCAAGATTGCACTCGTGACAGGTGCAAGTCGAGGGATTGGTGCTGCCATCGCTCAGCAACTTATTCAAGACGGTTATTTTGTTGTGGGTACTGCGACATCTGAGTCAGGTGCAGAAAAACTTGCTGCAAGCTTCGGTGAACACGGTGCAGGTAAAGTGCTCGATGTTCGTGATGGTGCTGCCATTGATGCGCTTGTCACTGACATTGAACAAAACTATGGCCCTGTGTTGGTTTTGGTGAACAATGCTGGGATTACCAAAGATAATTTGTTACTTCGTATGTCAGAAGATGACTGGGATGACATTTTAAATATCCATTTAAAAGCAGTTTACCGTTTGTCGAAACGCGTTTTAAAGGGTATGACCAAAGCACGTTTTGGACGAATTATTAATATTAGTTCTGTGGTTGCGCATTTTGCCAATCCAGGTCAGGCCAACTATTCAGCAGCGAAAGCTGGTATTGAAGCATTTAGCCGTAGCCTTGCAAAAGAAATGGGCAGCCGTCAAATCACTGTAAACTCAGTGGCGCCTGGTTTTATTGCAACAGAAATGACTGAGCAATTAAGCGAAGACATCCGTAAAAAAATGAGCGATCAAGTGGCCTTGAACCGTTTAGGTGATCCACAAGATATTGCAAATGTGGTGAGCTTCTTGGCATCAGACAAAGCAAATTACATTACTGGTACGGTAATGCATGTAAATGGTGGTCTATACATGAGCTAATTGGCTGATGGATAAACTTTCAAAATTTTAAAGATTCAATTAAACTAACGGCATTAAAAACGCCACAAGCAATGAGGAGAATTCCTGTGAGCGATATCGAACAACGCATCAAGCAAGCAGTTGCAGAACAACTTGGTCTTAAGGCTGAAGAAATCAAAAACGAAGCATCTTTCATGGATGACTTAGGTGCTGACTCTTTAGACCTTGTTGAGCTTGTTATGTCTTTCGAAAACGACTTTGACATCACAATCCCAGATGAAGATTCTAACGAAATCACAACTGTACAATCTGCGATTGACTACGTTTCTAAGAAACTAGGTTAATACATATTGTTTCAGCTTTGCTGAATGAAAAGGCCACCCACTTGGGTGGCTTTTTTATGCCTTTCAAAAATGCAAAGCGCCTAACTCACCTTTAAAATCTGCTATTTACTCGGGTAACTTACAAAGCTTTACCTTAAGAGGACTATTCGCTACCAAATCTGTTGTCTTTTTTGGGTATAAAAAAGGGTGTCTCATTTTTGAGCATTCAATATAACAACACCGATATAACAAGATGGAGCATACACATGGGTCTTTTTGATTTTGTTAAAGGCATTGGTAAGAAAAACACAGCAGCAGCCGAGCCTCAAGCCGCACCAACCACTCCAGCAGAGCCATCTGCTCAAGAAATTGCCAACAAGTTATTGGGTCATATCAAAGCATTGGGCTTACCTGTGACGGGACTTTCAGTCAGCTATAACTCCACCACAGATTTGGCGACCGTGAAAGGGCAAGTTCAGACCCAAGCCGATAAAGAAAAGATTGTTTTAGCTGTCGGTAATATTGACCATGTGGCACAAGTCGATGATCAACTCACTGTGGCGAGCCCTGAACCTGAAAGTAAGTTCTACACGGTTAAATCGGGGGATAACTTATCGAAAATTTCCAAAGCATTTTATGGTGATGCCAACCAGTACAATAAAATTTTTGAGGCCAACCGTCCACTATTGAAAGATGCAGATGATATTTTCCCAGGCCAAGTCCTACGTATTCCTGCTTAAGTCCAAAGGTTGAAGAAAAGGCGCATGAAGCGCCTTTTTTATTGGAGAGTGGAATGCTGATCGAGCGCTTAGCGACTTGTTTTCACAACAGCATGCTGACTGAGCATACCTAAGGTAATTTTTTTTACTTCATCTCGACTTTGTTGAATGTGAGCGCTAATCTTTTCAACGGCAAGCTCTGTCTGTTGCTGTGCTATATAATTCAAAATGGCTTGATGCTCCGCATAGGTGGCTGCAATCCGATCCATTTTTGAAAAATCGAGGCGACGAATAATGCGAATTTTTTCACTGACCTCTTGATGAATTTTGATCATTTCTTGATTACCAATGGCCCGAACCAATGCACAGTGAAAATCTTCATCAATTTTCGCCATAGCTTTTAAACTTGACAGATACTGCTCAGGTGCAACCATCCAAGTCTTGTGCAAGTGTTTTATTTCCTTCGATGGCTGAGATGCACTGCTGCATAACTTTCGAATTGCATACTGCTCAATCATGATGCGTAGCTCATACAGCTCATCGTAGTATTGCAAGTTCAACGGACGGACAGTCCAGCCACTACGAAATGCCACCTCTACATAGCCTTCTTGTTGCAGTCGATATAGTGCTTGCCGTGCAGGCGTGCGGCTGACCTGATAGTTCAAGGCGATTTCGGATTCGGTAAAACGTTCACCTGGCATCAATTTGAAATCAAAAATATCGTTCTTTATTTGCTGGTAAACAAGTTCAGACAAATTGTCTGAACTTGAACCTGCACGTGTCATATTCGGCATGTACTATTCCATATAAACCAAAGGCTCACCACTATGAACGGTTTGTCCAGCCCGACAAATAATGGCTTTGACAGTACCATCATCCGCAGCGTACACCGGTAATTCCATTTTCATGGCTTCAATGATAGCAATGGTTTCACCTTTTTTCACAATCTGACCTTGTTCCACTAATATTTTCCAAATATTACCGGTCATCGAAGCATGTAGCGCTGCATAGGCACTGTAGTCGGTCTCATCACGTACTTCTGCAATCAGATGTTCTTGATGATCAACACTTTCTTTCCATAAGCCCACTTCAGTACTAAAAGCGTGTTGTTGCTGTGCTCTAAACTCGGCAATGCTGTCTTTTTCATCCTCAAGGAGTTGTAAGTACGCGGCATAGTCAAATTCAGTGTCTTCAATTTGAATTTGTGTTTGACCATTTTCAAAGTCGGCACGCCATTGCTCTAACTCTGACTCTGATACGGGGAAGTATTTGATTTGATCAAAGAAGTTTAAGAACCATTCTTTGTCACCAAACTGTTTATTCTTTTTAAATTTATTCCAGATGGGTAGGGTGCGCCCAACCAATTGGTAGCCACCTGGCGAATCCATACCGTAGATACACATATACATCCCGCCAATGCCTACGGTGCCTTCAGCGGTAAAGGTACGGGCAGGGTTGTATTTTGAACTTAATAGGCGATGGCGTGGGTCAATCGGTACTGCACATGGGGCGGTGAGGTAGACATCACCAAGGCCTAAAATCAGGTAATGGGCATTGAAAATAATCTCTTTGACTTGCTCACGACTGTCTAAACCATTGATGCGTTGAATAAAATCGACATTGTTCGGTAGCCAAGGCGCTTTGGCACAGACACTTTCTTGATAGCGTTCAACGGCACCTAAAGTTGCACTGTCTTCAAATGCCATCGGCAGATGGATGATCCGTGACGGGATCTTAATTTGGCTTAAATCTCCCATTTGCTGTTCAAGTTTGAGTAGAAATTCGATCAATTGATGCTGTGGAAGCGTGAGTCCATCATATTTGATTTGCAGCGAGCGTACACCAGGCGACAGTTCCAATATGCCTTTAATATTGGCTGCGCGAATGAGTTGCATGAGCTGGTGAACGCGCAAGCGCAGGGCCAAGTCTAAAACGTTGTCACCGTACTCCAGTAAGATATAGCTGTCACCCGCTTGGCGGTATACCGTGCGTGGAGACACGTCAGTTGCCTCTAAGCTGGCAAGAATTGCGGATGGCGGAATGTCACTGCTTGGCGGCTCAGAATTAAGGGCTGCGTGGGCAAAGTTTTCGATCCGTTCAATTTGTTGTTGTTCTAAGGCATTGGCTTGTTCAACAGTTAAAGGATAAAAGCTGATTTTATCATCGGCTTTAAGCTGACCCACTTTCCAAAGTTCAGCTTTGGCAATGGTTACAGGGCAAACGAAACCTCCTAGACTTGGCCCATCTTTGGCCAAAATGACAGGGAAGTCACCTGTGAAGTTAATCGCACCAATGGCATATTCACAGTCATGGACATTGGATGGGTGGAGCCCTGCTTCACCGCCATTTTCACGTGCCCAGCTTGGTGTTGGCCCTGATAGTCGGATGCCTAAACGGTTGGAGTTGAAGTGTACGGTCCATTCGGAGGCAAAAAACTCTTCAATATATTCGGGTTTAAAGAAGTCAGGTGCACCATGTGGTCCATACAGAACGCCAATTTTCCACTCTTTGCCGTAGCTTGGAATGAGGGCAGAAGATAGAGCTTGTGGTTCTTGAGGGGCTAAAGGGGTATCGCTATTTGGGTGGGTTGTGTTGACGAGTTTGATCATGTCACCTGCACGAAGTACACGTCCTGCATGCCCGCCAAAGTTACCTAAAGCAAAAGTCGAACGACTGCCCAAATATAGGGGGACATCGAGCCCATGACGCACTGCTAAATAGCTACGACAACCAGACTCGACCTGTCCTAAGCTAAGTACTTGACCTGCGCAAATGTGAATCGGTTGCCAAAAGGTTACGGGCTTATCATCCAGTTGAGCAGGGCATGGCGCACCTGTCAGTGCAATCACACTGTCTTGGTGGAACTTGAGGCTTGGACCTTGCAGAGTGAATTCGAAACCTGCTGCTCTAGCATCATTCCCCACAATTTGATTGGCCAATTGAAAAGCATAGTCATCCATAGGACCCGATGGTGGTACACCGATATCCCAATAGCCAACACGTCCCGGAAAGTCCTGAATTGAGCTTTGCGTGCCAGCTTGGAGTACTTCAATCACATTCGGTACGTAGTCAAAGTCGTCTAGCAAACGCGTCCAGATTTGCATTTGTGCAAAGCGTTCATCAGAGATCACGCTATGTGCATAGTCTAAATTGGTGCTGATACCATTTAAACGAGTTTGAGAGAGTACACTTTTTAGTTGCTCAATGGCTTGTGCACGGGTATCCGCATGTACGATGATTTTGGCAATCATCGGGTCAAAATATTGCGAAATTTCTGTCCCTGTTGAAACCCATGTATCAACACGACAATTGTCTGGAAATGCGACCTCGGTCAGTACACCCGGGCTGGGTTGGAAGTTCTTAACTGGATCTTCTGCATAAATACGCACTTCAATCGCCGCACCTAGCGGTTGGATGTTGCTAAGTGCCGTCCAATCCAGTGCATCACCCGCAGCGACTTTAAGCATGCATTCAATCAGGTCTAAACCTGTCACCATCTCAGTGACAGGGTGTTCTACTTGTAGTCGGGTATTGACCTCAAGGAAGTAAAATTCATCGCGTGCAGCATCATAAATAAATTCGACCGTACCTGCGCTGCGGTAATTGACCGATTTGCCTAGTTCAACTGCTGCTTGGTGTATTTTTTGACGTGTGGCTTCGGGGAGATGAGCCGCTGGGGTTTCTTCCACTACCTTTTGGTTACGACGTTGCAATGAACAGTCGCGTTCACCTAATGCAACCACTTGACCTTGACCATCACCAAAAATCTGAACTTCGACATGACGCGCACGGTCAATAAAACGTTCTAAAAATACGCCCGAATCTTTAAAAAATTGTGCGCCTAAACGTTTGACGCTTTCATAAGCTTCAACTAAGGCTTGTTCATTATTACAGCGGGTAAGACCTATACCACCGCCGCCTGCGGTGCTTTTCAGCATGATGGGGTAACCAATCTCTGTAGCCGCAGAAATTGCCTCATCTAAGCTTTCAAGTAAGCCTGTACCCGGTGTCATAGGAACCTGTGCAGTCGCCGCCAGTTCACGCGCACGGTGTTTTAAACCAAACTCTAAAATTTGTGTCGCGGTTGGCCCCATAAAGGCAATATTATTTTTCTCACAAGCCTCTGCAAATTCAGCACTTTCTGATAAAAAGCCATAGCCTGGGAAAATAGCTTCAGCCCCCGTTTTTTGAGCGGCTTGAATCAATTTTTCAATGCTTAAATAAGTGTCGGATGGTTTTAAGCCGTCTAGAGCAATGGCAATGTCTGCATCTTTGACATGTTGTGCGTAACGGTCACTGTCTGAATATACCGCTACACTGGTCATCCCCAGTTTTTTTAAAGTGCGAATTGCACGTACGGCAATTTCGCCACGGTTAGCAATCAATACAGTTTTAAACATTTTAAAATTCCTAAATTTGACTAAGCTTGTTCTACTTTTGAATTGTTACGGTGCTGGATATAGGCGCGCCAACCGCCAAAGTGACTGATGTTTTCGGCATCGTTCAAGCCATAAGGTTCACAAATAAAACCTTTCACCCATCGACCGTCTGCCAGTTCGACGTTGCCCATGCCTAGTGGTGTCGGAATCTCTGCGACAAATTCTCCAAAGCGAGCGGTGGGTACATCCCACAGTTCAACAATGATCTGTTGACCGTGTTCATCGACTCGGGCTAGACCGGGTTTAGGCGGGATCGTGCCATTCAGTGCAAACAAGGCATAGTGCTCAGCGGTATGCGTGGTTTCCACAAGCACGGCATCACGGGTGAGCAATTGGAAGTTCAACGGCATTCCTGTCAGGTGTGCCCCAACCACCGCAACACGGATATGATGTGGAGAGACTGTGTTCTGTGGCGTCGGAATGGTTGCATATCGGTCTAAAGCCCCCAGCTTTAAGTTCAAATGCGTCTGCCAAATTTTCCCAAATTCAATCAGGGCTTGGTCATACCAAGCAGGTGCAATTAGGCTGATGCCGAAAGGTAAACCGTCGGTGCGGAAACCCGCGGGCAGAGCGAGGGCACTTAAATCGGCAAGGTTGGTAAAATTGGTATAAGTCCCAAACTCAGAGTTCAGACTAATCGGTGACTGTTCCATTTCCGCAAAGGTGTGAATGGTTGGAGAGGTGGGAACAATCAATGCGTCAAATTGGGCCAAAGTATCTTGAATTTTTCGGCTTAAGTCTTGCTTTAAGTACTCCGCGTTATAGGCATCAACTGCACTAAAATCATGCCCTTTTTGAATGATTGCACGTACTGTCGGATCGAAAACCTCAGGCAGCTGTACCAACAACTCGGCAACCGCCGCTGTACGTTCTGCCACCCATGAGCCTTGATAGAGTTGGGCTGCCAATTGTTCAAACGATGAAAAATCAATTGCAGTAATTTCAGCACCTAGAACTTTTAACTGCTCTACAGCCAGTTGGAAGGCATATTTAGCTTGGTCATCTCCAAAGAATTCCAGTTTTTTGGGAATAGCAAAATGTGGTTTAGCCGAGAGTTTCGCAGGTGTAGTTTTGGGGTGCTGGCGTGAATAGCTATCTAGCGCATCGTAGTGTTCTACCGTTTGGGCAATGGAGTCGGCATCTGTTACCGTTAATGCAAAAATCGAAATACAGTCTAAACTTTTACAGGCGGGGAGTAGCCCACGATTTGAAAAACGACCTTTAGTCGGTTTTAGCCCAATAATATTGTTAAATGCAGCAGGAACACGTCCAGAGCCTGCAGTATCTGTTCCGAGTGCAAAGGGCACCAAGCCACGAGCAACAACACTGGCTGAACCAGAGCTAGAGCCACCACTGACATAGTCAGCATTAAACGTGTTGCTGACCGCGCCAAAAGGAGAGCGTGTTCCGACGAGACCAGTTGCGAACTGGTCTAAATTGGTTTTTCCCACAACTATTGCCCCTGCATTTTTAAGCAGGCGAATGGTTTCTGCATCTTGCGTAGCAACAGTTGTCAGGGCCTTGCATGCGGCCGTTGTGACAAAACCAGCAACGTCGATGTTATCTTTCACTGCAAATGGAATACCGTATAAAGGCAAATCTTTGCTGAGGTCTGTGGCTTGATCTGCTTTTTGCTTTAAGGCTTCAATTTGTTGGGAAAGTATTTCTGTAGTAGCAAGTGAAATCCATGCATGATCAGGTTGTGGTAATTGCGCTACATAGTCGATTAACTCTTCAAGATGAATATCTTGGTTGAGATAAGCGGTTTGCCATTCTTGAAGTGTCCAGCCAATGCATATGTTCTGACTCATTTTTTGCATTCCAACTTGTATACATGATGGAATACAAAAATGCAGAATCTATGCCAATCTAATCAATTTGATTTATCTTTGGTTATAATCTCTATAAATCAATAGTTTAACATTAAAACTTTAGTTTAATTGAGTGATTCTAAGTGTTTTTAGAGTTGCACCAAAACAAGTGTATAGGGGAGCTAATGGTGCTTTTTATGATCAAGTCTTGGGAGGTTTGACGTTAAACTATTTAAAAATAGGGTTTAAATCATTTTCGTTGTTTATGTGAATTGAGGGAGTTAAAGCCAAAAGGATTGAGGATAAAACATATTATAAAATAGGATGATTCAAAGAAACTATACACACTCAGTTTTTAATTTTTATGTATAACTTAATGTATTTGAACTATACCAAATCTGAAAAGTTACAAGCTTCATTTAATTCGTGACCAATACAACCGTTGAAATGTGCAGAGATAATCAATAAATCACACGTATAACTTATAATATAAACTATTATTTTTATAATTTTGCATTCAGCTTTTCTCATCTTTCCATTGTAGTTAATTCTATGCCATATATTGATATACATAAGCTGGCTGGATCTTAATTCAAACATCTGACGTGAATAACTGGGTCTTTTTTCCGAATAATAATTGATGTACTTAACTTGCATTTATCCTGCATAAGGTGATGATCTAAACTCTCTGTCAGTAGCAGCTCAATTGCTTCTATGTATAAGCTATTGCCAGTAGGCTATGTATCTATGGGGGAGTGCCTATATTGCCTGATAAGCAACAGCTTCAAGAATTGCGGGTTATGTAGAAGGCTGTAATTGTTAACGGGTTAAATGAAGGTTGAGTAAATTGCAAACCAGTATGAAAAAAATAAAATTTTAGTGGTTTGGTATTAACTGAAAAACTTTAATATTTCTAGAGTGGATAAAGGAATGAGTTAGGTTAAGCTGAATATGGGTAGGATAATATCAAAGTTATAAAAATTGAAATATAAAATTACAGATGGATCGGTCATTTATTGAAAAAAAAAGGCTCTGAAATTTAAAAATTTATTAAAGTTACAAAAAATTAAAGAAATTTTTTGAGACTTTTGTACAATCAGCCACAACTTAAAATTTAATAATAACGATGCCCAATAATATTTACGCTGCAATAGAGCAACTTGGACTTACTGCACAAAAACGTGCCATTCATATTCAGTTCAGCAATACCTCGCTTAACGAACAAGTATTCCTTCAGCGCATAGATGGAACGCATGAACTGAATGCAGGTATAGAGTTACAGCTCCTTTGCTTATCTACCTCCGCTCATATTCCGTTAAAGCAATTTATTGGTAGTCAGGTGGCTGTCGATATTGTCACTGATAAATCAGAACTCAATCGTATTTCGGGCATCATCACTAAGGCGGATGTGGGGGCAAGCGATGGCGCTTTAACCATATACCGTTTAACCGTGGAAGACCCGACAGCTTTATGGAAGCATCGACGTAATTCTAGAGTTTTCATGGCGAAGTCTGTTGTTGATGTGGTTCAAACCATTTTTGCCGAGTGGCAGCAACGTAGTCCCTTATTTGCTTCAAGTTTGATTTTGGATAAAAGTGGGTTAAGCAAAGAATATGATGTACGCCCATTTATTATGCAAGCGAATGAGTTGGATAGTGAATTTATTCAAAGGCTGCTCTCTTCAGAGGGGATTAACTGGCTTATTGATGAATCTCAGCTCAAAGTGTCCAGTTCAAGTGAACCTATTCAGCCACAAAAACTTAGACTGATTGATGACAATGCCCAATATCAAAGTTTAGAGCGTCAGAATATTCGCTTCCATCGTAGCAGTGCTGTAGAAAGCAGTGATTCGATTACAAATTTTGTCGGGCAGCGTTCTATACAACCAACATCTGTCCATATTCAACATTGGCAAGCAAATACTTTAGAAGTAGAAGAAGGTGCGGGTTCAGTTCAAAGCAAACATAGCCATAGTGATAATCAAGACAACGCCAGCCTAGGTTTAGAGCAAGCATGGCATTTCTCACCTGCATGGATACAAGACCTTAAAGGTGAAGATGGAACGACCAAATCAGGCAATGGTCAGATTGAAAAGTTTAATCAAAACCTTGGTCATTATTACGACTTACAAGCTAAGCAATTTATGGCTACCTCGACTGTACGAGATGCACAAGTGGGTTACTGGTTTGAACTCAACGAACACCCTGAAATTGATCAGCATAGTGGTTCAGACAAAGAATTCTTAATCACATCTAAAAAATTCTATAATCAGAATAATTTGCCTAAAGATTTGACCGATCAAATCACAGCTTTGCTGAAACAAACCAATTGGCAACAGGCTGAAATTACGACAAATAATAAAGACGAACGCCAAGCCAATCACCTCGTCTTACAACGACGTAATATCACTATTGTTCCAGAGTACAATCCTCTGCGACAACGGCCTATTGCATCACCACAACGCGCGAAAGTGGTTGGACCGAGTGGTGAAGAAATTCATGTGGATGAATGGGGGCGTATTAAAGTCCGTTTCATGTTCACGCGTAGTGAAGACAATACTCACGATGGCGGTGCAGGTTCAAATGACAATGACACGGATTCTGCTTGGGTTGATGTGCTCACACCTTGGGCAGGTGAAGGTTATGGTGCACGCTTCTTACCGCGTATTGGTGAAATCGTAGTTATCGACTTCTTTGATGGCAATATCGACAGACCCTTTGTCGTGGGGCGCATCCATGAAGCACAACGTCATCCAAGCAAGTTTGACAATACAGGCAAACTACCTGATACCAAAAAACTGGCAGGGATCCGATCAAAAGAGGTTCAAGGAGAGGGCTTTGGGCAACTACGTTTTGATGACACGACGGGTCAGATCAGTACCCAATTGCAAAGCAGTCATGGTGCGACACAACTGAACTTAGGGAATTTGAGTCATCCTAAAGAAACGGACACGAGTGAAGGGCGAGGTGAAGGTTTTGAACTGCGTACTGACCAGTGGGGAGCCGTCCGTGCTGGACAAGGCTTACTTGTTTCCACGTATAAACAAGATCAAGCCAAAGGTGAGCATCTAGATGCTGAAGTTGCCAAGAAACAACTAGAAGCCAGTCAGACTAACAGTAAAGCTTTAAGTGATATTGCTAAAAATCAAAAGACTGATGAAATTGAATCGCTTGAGCAGCTTAAAGAATTTGCAGAACAACTCGAACAAAAAATTGCAAAATTCAAAAAGGCAGTTTTATTGCTCAATTCACCTGACGGAATTGCCCTAAGTACAGCTGAAGATATTCATTTCTCTGCTGATTCACAAATTAATCAGATTGCAGGCGATAGTATCAACTTCAGCACTCAAAAGAACTGGATTGCTCAGGCGCAAAATAAACTGAGCTTGTTTGCTGCACAAGGTGGCATCAAAGCCGTTGCAGCACAAAGTAAAGTTGAAATTCAGGCACAGTCCGATGCATTGGATATACTTGCTAAAAAAGGCATCATTATTTCCTCGACTGAGGACCGTATCGAAATTAGTAGTCCTAAAGAGATTGTCATCACAGGGGCTACATCACAAATCACCTTAAATGGTTCAGGGATTTCCCTGAAAACAGGCGGTGAATTTAGAGTGAATGCAACACAGCATGTGTTCCAAAGTGGAGCGACAGCGAGTATCAAATCAAGTTTACCACCACCACCGAAGCGTGGTCAGGGGGTACTTGAGTTATTACATGATTATGCACATGGCGATTTTGTTAAACAGGGCGGCTATACCGTTACTGATTCACTTGGTAAGCAATTTAAAGGGCAACTGGATGATAAAGGCTTTGTCCGTGTTTCAGGATTGGCGACAGGCGCAGCCAAAGTTGTATTTGAAGAAGATCAACGTAATCCATGGGATGAAGCGAGTGACTTTAAACGACCACCTATGTGGCCAAATGAAAATGATCCTGATGCACAAAGTTTAATGGGGAAGGCTGAATCTGTACTAAAAAATGCAGTAAGTGAAGCGAAGAAAACATTAGGTCAAGCATTTACCAATCCTGAGACAATTAAGAAAACAATTGGACCAGCCAGCATGTTGAAAGATGGAGGGGCAAAGACATTGCTCCCAATGCTAAAACAAGGTGCTGAAACGCAGTTGACCAATCAAATCGCCAGCTTTGCACCCAAAGCACTTGGACAAAATTCTAAAGGGCAAAGTATAGCCAATAGGGTGCAAGGAGTTGTTGCTAGCAATAGCCTAGAACCAATCAAAAATCCATTAAGACAAAAAGCTTCAAATACCACGGGTCAAAGCACAACTTTGATCAATAGTAACCCGATGAACGCTATGAATTTAACATTTAAGTAAGAATTGAGAATTAGAAGAATGGCTAATCCACCAAAAACAGCGCAGAAACAACAAACGAAAGTAAGTACGAGAAGTAATACTGGAAAAGCAGCAGTTGCACCAATTAATACAATTAAAATGGCAGATGTGAATGCTGGGACAAAAAAAATTAATCAATGGCTAAAGCAAAATACAGGGGGTGTTGTTGATTTAGATACTCTTAAAAATGTTGCAGGAAGCTTACCAGTAATAGGAAATATTATTTCATTAACAGATGCTGTTTATGATGTCATTGAAATTACGAAGAAGCCAAATCCAGGATTCCCTGATTGGCTAAACCTAGGAATTGATTTAGTTGGAGTGATTCCTTTACCTCCCGGGATGGCCGCAGCTCGCACAGCGCTTAGACCAGCATTGAAAACACTGAAATCCAAAAATTTAACTAAACAAATACCTGATGTTATTATTGAATTATTAACTAATCATGTTAATGAGCGTGTAGCAGGGGAGCTGGATAAATTTGCAGATAAGGCACAGCCTTTAGTTAAAAAGACAGTTAATGATTGTGGTGGCAAAGCTAAAGAGCTTGGCAATAATTTTGCTGATGGTATGAGCAAAATTTTAACTGGAAAATTTTTTAATTCAAGGAGTGACATTAAAAATGCAAAAGCCAGTTTATCTAAAGCTGGTGATAATATTTTTCGTGATACTGGAAAAGCATTTTCACATGGTGTTTCTTTCTTAGCGAGTGGTCTTTCTGCTGTTGGAAAAGAGTATGGAAATTTAGGAGCTGGTACTGCAACCTATTTCATAGGATCAGATACAAAAGCCTTGATTAACAAGCAAATTGGAGTTTTCAGAAAATTTAGTAATACTGTACCGTCAAAATTAGCGCCTTTAGCCGATCCAAATACAGCTATGAGTTTTTCTTGGTTATTACAAAAACTTTCGATAGCTGCAAAAAACTTTAAACTGAAGAAGGCAAAAAAGACGGTTGCAATTAAACCGAATCAAACTTCACAGAAAGATAAAAAAAGACCAAGTGGGGAATTGGAAACTATTCAAAATCAGAAGGGTGCCAATAACAATCCGAATGATAGTTGTCCACTGAATACAACTGGTGTAAATGGAAGTAAAACCAAGCCAGTGACTAAAACTAAAAGAAGTATCAGTTATGCTTTAGGAACTGAATTCTTAACTCATGTAGATGCATATGAATTTGCTTTGTCTAGCTTTGTTCTCTCTAGAACCTACGCTTCAAATTTGTATCAACTGGATGATGGTGAGTTTGGAGCGCGTTGGTTTACGCCATTTATGTCACGCATTATTAATAAAACAGAATATATAGAAGAAACAGAACAGAAAGAAGGACATATCCGTCAATTAAAAGGGTTGCAGTATATTGGGGCAGATGCGCGCCCAATTGCTTTAGCGGATATTAATGTTGGGGAAAGTATTCATGATCAACAGGAAGGATTTTATTACAGTGTGATTTCTGAAAATGTACAAATGATTTCATTTGGTACAGATGAGAAGCACATCTTTGAAAAATATAATGATGAATACCGATTATCAATAATTGAGTATAAAAATGGAATGACGGCAGCAGTTCGTTATGACCATAAGATCAATAATAAGTCTTATATTTCAGATATTTTAATTAAACATAAATCCCAATTGTTGCTACACATCGCATTTAGCATAAATAGTCAAGGTAAGGTTGAAGATGTTTGGGCAATTGAAAAGGGAGAATTAAAACGTCCACTAGCAAGCTATAACTACAATGACAAAGGCGATTTAATTGAAGCCATTACTGAAAATGGCGCAAGTTATTATTACCAATATCATCATCATCTTATAACACGTTATACCGATCTTACAGGTCGCGGTATGAATTTAGAATACGATGGCATTGCACCGACTTCTAAGGCATATCATGAATGGGCAGATGATGGTAGCTCTGAGGTTCGCTTAGAGTGGGATGAGAATATTCGTCTTACCTATGTTATTGATGCATATGGTAATGAAACAGAATATTACTATGATATTGATGGTTATACCTACCGTATTGTTTATCCTGATGGGCTGGAAGAATGGTATTTCAGAGATGAATGTAGTCGTGTAGTTAGACATATTGATACTGACGCAGCCGTCAATGAATATGAATTTGATGAGAATGGCAACTTAACCACAATTACCCAACCTGATGGGGCGACTATCCACTATGACTATGATGATCAGGATCAACTCATTGGTATGGTGGATGCTGAACAAGGTCGTTGGTTTAAAGAATATGATGGCTCAGGAAACATAATAAAAGAAATTGATCCGTTAAAAAGAGAAACAAAGTACAACTACAATGCTATGGGTCTTCCTATACAAATCACAGATGCGAAAGGTGGAAGCAAACAATTAAAATATGATGACCAAGGAAACTTAATCAGTTATACCGACTGTTCAGGTAAAGAAACAAAATGGGAGTATGACCTCAGAGGGCGAGTGACTTCAGTAGAGAATGCTTTAAAAAATAAAGTTGAATATTTTTATAGTGATTTTACGGCTGAAACAAGAGAACCTCTTGAACAAGGTTTACCATTAAACTCGTTTGGTCAACTAGAAAAGATTAAATATAGCGATGTATTAGAAGAACATTTTATTCATGATGCCGAAGGCCGACTGTTGGTGTATATCGATCCAACTGGGAAAAAAACACGTTATGACTATGACCCAGCAGGTCTAATTTCTTATCGTATTGACCCTCTGGGGTATAAGATTAAATATGAGTGGGACAAGTTAAGCCGACTCAAACGATTAATCAATGAAAATGGTGCGTCCTTTGAGTTCTTTTATGATGTAGCTGGTCGTTTAATCAAAGAAATTGATTTTGATGGCAAAGAAACCCAGTATCAATATGACGAGACAAATGGTCAACTTCAAACCAGTATCGAAGTTGCAATGCTTCAAGGGCAAAACTTGTCTGGAAAGCTGGCACCAAAAGATCGTATTCAGCACTTCGTTATGGATAGTATGGGGCGACTTGAACAACGTACTTCTGGTTTTGGATACAAAGGTCAAAATGAATTAGAAGAACAGCAGTTAGAAGAGTTTGCCTATAACAGTCATGGCCAAATTTTATTGGCAAAAAATGCTGAGAGTAAGGTTGAGTGGTTCTACGATGTTGTGGGTAATTTAGTTCGAGAGCATATTCAAGACAATAAAACTCATATGACAGCGGTGTGGAAACATGGCTACGATGAAATCAATGACCGTATTAAAACGATACGCCCAGATGGACAAGATATTGATTGGTTGACTTATGGAACGGGTCATGTCCATAGCTTAATTTTAAATGGCCAAGATATTGTCAGCTTCGAACGCGATGATTTGCATCGCGAAATTGCACGACATTATGCAAACGGTTTAAGCCAATTTGAACACTTTGATGAACAAGGACGGTTGAGTCAGCAACAAATCGTACAAGGCCATGAAAATGGCTATGCAAATGCACAATTGCAACAAGAACAAAATGCTGTTCAAGACACTACAAGTCTATTATCACGTGTCTATCGTTATGATAAATCTGGTCAGCTTGCTCAAATTCAGGACAGCCGTCGTGGTGATATTCATTACAGATATGATCCACTTGGACGTTTACTTGAAGCAACGTCGAAATTAGGTAAAGAAAAATTTAGTTTTGACCCTGCGAGTAATTTAATAGATCGACATCTGGAACAGCAAAATCAAATTCACGAACGTAGAACAGATGAAAACCAGTATGGCTATTTGAAATTGGTCAATAATGTTGTTCGTCAATATTTAGATCAACAATATCAATATGATGCTTATGGACAGTTGACTGCTCAAAAATCAAATCAAGGGGATTTAAACTTATCTTGGGATGTTTTAGGTCGTTTGGTTCGAAGTCGTAATACTGAATATACGGCTGAATATCGTTACGATGCGATGGGGCGACGTTTAGCAAAAAGAAGTAAGCACCATCATACAGGTCAAGAGCTGGATTTTGTTTATGGATGGGATGGTGATACGTTAGCATATGAGTCAAATGAGTCATATACCAAGCATTATATTTATGAAAAAGACAGCTTTATTCCCTTAATTCAAGCTGTTTATCAAACGCCTATACAGGTGCATACAACACCTGTTTGGGATGATAAATATAGTTTTACTCGTGATTTACTTTGGAAGAAGACTCAGAGTAGTCAAGGCTTTGATGATGTTTGGTTCTATCACTGTGACCATTTGGGGACTCCACAAGAGATGAGTGATCTTAGTGGTCAGATCATTTGGAAGGCACAATATAAAGCTTGGGGTGAATGTAAAGCAGAGAAAGTGAAATCAAACTTCTTTGAAAATAGTGAAATCATTTCAAATAATATTCGCTTCCAAGGGCAGTATTTTGATGAAGAAACAAGGCTTCATTATAACCGTCATCGTTACTACTCGCCTTACGTAGGGCGCTTTATTTCTAAAGATCCAATTGGGCTTTTAGGTGGGCATAATGTTTATGCTTATGCGCCGAATCCTATTGATTGGGTTGATCCGAGAGGGTTAGCAAGAGTAAAAGGTTCGAAAGGAAGTAGTGGGAAGGGAGGAGGAGGTTCACCTAAGAAGAAACCTTGTCCAGGTAATCCTTGTGAGGGGAGAAATCCAGCAGCTGAAGCTAAGGCTTTTCAAGGACAAAAACCTGGTCAGCCTTATAATTCTTATGATGGAGTAGATTCTTATACAAATGTGGTTATAAAAAAGGGCACAGTACTTTATGCTTTAGAACCTGGGGGGTTAGGTTATGGTGTAACTATTGCAACTGTTAACCAATCTAAAGGTAGTGCTCAAAAATATCATGATTTAGTACAAGTAACACCTGGATGGAATTGGGCTGAAAGTAAACCAAGAGATATGAGAACTAAAGTTAAAGCATTTATTCTTCAAAAAGATTTATGTGTAGCAAAAGGTAAAGCTCAGGCTAATTCTAATTTTACATTTAAGGATGATGATGGAAATACCGTATGGAAAGATCCACATACATATTCTGGTGGTGGGACACAGTTTTATGTTGAAAAAGCTGAGCGTAAAAATTTTAAAGAGGGTAAAGTGAGAAAAATATGAAAATTGGAAATAAAGAAGTACATATCTGTGAATGTCTAAAAGAAATCATGGTAAAAGAAATAGATTTAGGAAATTCTATTAGATCTTATAATGAAACTCCTGAATGGCCAGAACAAGACAGCAGATTTGTTTTTTTAGAAAACAAAATAAATATAACATCTTTGAATGATTTACCTGAATGGATTTCAGTGAGGGTGAATAATGATATGCATTATACTTGGTATAATGAAATTTATTGCAAAAAGCATCATGACTTATTAGCGGCAGGTGATATGTGATTCTAATCTACACGGTTCCCTCTAAAGTCAAATTTAATTAGGAAGAGGGTTGGTAAAAGAGCCTTCTATACGGTCTGTAAGCTAGATTGAAGGAGAGTTTAAAGATTCTTATTCAATTATTTTGAGTTCATAAATTATTTTGTGTGGTAAATATCATTTTTATGTATTACAAAATTTAGCCCTATATTAAGTTTTATGTGCTCATTTTTTTCCCAAAGCATGAGCATCTCTTTTTTATTTTCTTTAGTTTTTTTGCATAAAAAGTTTCTATTAACATTACTAGGATAAAAAGGGTGTAGTATGTATTTAATGTCGTTAATTAATAAAAAATAAAATATAGATAAATTAAGCATTTATTTAAATTGATTTGTTAAGTATATTTTTTGTTTACATAATTATATCAATTGGTAGTAATTCAATAAAACTATCTTACACTATGTTCAATATGTATTTAAAAAAATAAAAAAAACCAAATATTCATTATGTTAAGCTTATTAAGTTGTTCGGCTTATGCAGCTGACCCACAATTACGTCCAGACTTATAAATAGATGCCGTTCAGCGCCAGAAACAACGTGATGAAGCATTACAAAAGCAATTACAGCCCGAAGCTGTAGTGCAAACGGGATTAGAAAAACAACTTCAAACCCAAACATAACTGCAATATCTAAAATCAAACAGTGAAGATGTATGTTTGAAATTAAAAAATTTGTGTTGATGGGGGAGGATGCGCATCAATTTACTTTTACTATGCGCCCCGTCACGCAAGGTGAACATAATCTCATTGGCCGATGTATTGGCGTACAAGATTTAAACCAAGCTTTAGATTTGATTCAAAACAGTATTATTAGTCATGGTTATGTCACTACCCGAATGCTGCTACCTCAACAAAATATTGCCTCGGGTGAGATTAAACTACAAGTGATTGCTGGGAAGGTAGATCAAATTCAATTTGTTCAAGAGACGTCAAAGCGTGCTCATAAATTTAATGCCTTGCCTGTTCGCTCTGGGGATATTTAAAATATTCAGGATATTGAACAAGGCTTAGAAAACTTTAAACGTGTGCCGACTGTTGAGGCAGACTTTAAAATAAAACCCTCAGAGCAACGTAATCAACCTGGCTATAGTGATTTAGAACTGGGAAGGCAACAAACAAAACCCTACCGGATTCATTTAGGTGTTGATGATGCAGGCTCAGATTCAACTGGGAAATCTCAAAGCACAGCAACCTTATCTTTAGACCATCTGTTTATTGATGTGTGCTGAAATTACAGGAGACTTCCACTTGGGAGATTCTATACAGCTAACTTGTAAAAGTCCTCTGCCATTTGATTCGGTGTTTTAAAATCTAACCCTTTTTGGATTCTTTGCTGATTATAAAATAGCTCTATGTATTTTATAATATCCGCTTTCGCTTCTTCTCTTGATTTATAGTTACAATGATGAATCAACCCATTTTTAAGTATTCCCCCAGAAGCTTTCAATTGGGGCATTATCGTAACAATCTCCCCCGCTTACTCATTGATGGGTTAATGGTAATGGATATCACAGCGCAAAATCGATAGAAGATTTAGAGGAAATATTAACTCATAAAAAGGTCAAAATTTTTTATAGCTGTCGAGGAGGAACTTAATATTTTATTGAAAACTCAGATAAAAAAATCTAACTTCAACAGGTAAAATAATTAAATATGGAAAATAAATTGAATTTACAAATTATATTGGATGAAAAAATTTTAAAAATTGATAACTTAACTATTGATTTGGCTAATATTCATGCTTTAAATTTTTTGAAAAAAGAATCAATAAATGGCAAACAACACTACTTTTATAATCAGCTAATTTATTTAAGTGATATGGTTGATTTGAAAGTATTTCTGAAAACAGAAAATATGATTTATATATTTTTTCAAACCACAGAGTTTTTTGAAAAAGACTTGTTTAACTCTAAGATTTTGAAAAGATTCATGAAAAAATATAAATTAGAGCATAATAATTTCTGTGTAGAACATCCTACTAAAGTTGTTTTGAATAAAGAAAATCACAAATGGAATTTAGTCGATTTTACTTACGACCCCAAACAAGGCGATATTTCCATGAGTTTGGAGTTTTAAAACGTAATAATAAAAATTATGCTTTCTTATTTTTGTTCAAAGTGAGGTATGAGTTAGTATAAGTTAATGAAATTTAATTTAAATAGAATATATATCTGTGAATGTCTAAAAGAAATCATAGTAAAAGAAATAGATGTAGGAAGCTCTATTAGATCTTATAATGAAATGCTTGAATAGCCCAAGAAAGATAGTAGATTCATTTTTAAATAACAAACTAGCCCCAAAATCATTGGTCGATATACCTTTATGGGTTTTTGTAAGCATTAATAATGACATGCATTATACTTAGTATAATGAAATATATTGTGATAAACATCATGATTTATTGGCAGCTGGTGATATGTGATTTTGAATAAAAAGCATTTTTGCACTGTGCAAAAAATTAAAGTACAAAAGTACGCGGCTCTGGAAATTTAGTGATGACCATCAAGAATATTTGTTTTCAATAAGTATGATCAAAGAATTACCATAATTTGTTTCTAATAGAAAAAGGCTGCAAATTGCAGCCTTTTTCTAGGTTGTCTATGACAACTGATGTGTCGTTCAAGGTGACGGTTTTACCTTACCAGCTCAACGCACCGCCAGTCTGATAATCTGTCACACGCGTTTCGAAGAAGTTCTTCTCTTTACGCAAGTCCATCATTTCAGACATCCACTGGAATGGGTTATTCACGCCAGCAAACTGCTCAGGTAAGCCCAACTGAGCTAAACGACGGTTACAGATGAATTTCAAATATTCTTCCATCATCGCAGCATTCATACCCAATACACCACGTGGCATAGTGTCACGCGCATATTCGATTTCAAGCATCGTACCTTCAAGAATCATTTGAATGATTTCTTCTTGGAATTCAGCAGTCCACAAGCTTGGGTTTTCGATCTTGATTTGGTTAATCATATCGATACCAAAGTTCAAGTGCATCGACTCATCACGTAAGATGTATTGGAATTGCTCAGCAACACCATTCATCTTATTACGACGGCCCATCGACAATATTTGGCTGAAACCACAGTAGAAGAAGATCCCTTCAAGAACACAGTAGAACGCGATCAAGTTGCGCAGCAAAATTTGGTCGTTTTCAGGTGTACCTGTTTGGAAAGTAGGATCACTTAAAGACTGCGTATATTTCAAGCCCCAAGCCGCTTTACGCGCAACTGATGGAACTTCGCGGTACATGTTGAAGACTTCGCCTTCATCCATACCTAAAGATTCGATACAGTATTGGTAAGCGTGAGTGTGAATAGCTTCTTCAAACGCTTGACGCAAAATGTACTGACGGCATTCAGGGTTGGTGATGTGACGGTAAATTGCCAATACCAAGTTGTTTGCAACCAATGAGTCTGCAGTAGAGAAGAAACCAAGAGAGCGCATAACAATGGTACGTTCGTCTTCAGTTAAGCCATTTTCAGACTTCCAAAGCGCGATGTCATGGTTCATGTTGACTTCTTGTGGCATCCAGTGGTTTGCACAACCGTCTAGATATTTCTGCCAAGCCCATTCGTATTTGAACGGTACAAGTTGGTTTAAGTCCGCACGACAGTTAATCATCGCTTTGTCGTCAACTTGTACACGTTGTGCACCCATTTCTAGTTCTTCTAGACCAGGAGCAACATCTAAACTTTCTAAGGCGTTAGATGCTCTTGCCAACGGATCGGCTGGATTTGTTGATCGGCTTCGAGGGGTTGAAGCGGGTTGTGCAGTTGCCACATTCTTCTGTGGTTGCTCTGCAGCAGATACCATCTGCGGATTAGCCGCTTTTTGCGGTTCGATGGGCGCAGACTTGTGTTCAGGTGCAGCCGGTTTTTGCGAATCATCTTCGAAATCGTCCCAACTTAGGATAGACATATCAATTCTCTCTACGTTGCTTTATATCTTTTATCGACATCCAGCATTGCTGAGATGTCTTACTATACGCTTAATTTGTGAAAGCAAAATTAAGTTTTGCCAATCGTTGTTCTAAAACTGTGCACAGAACGCGATTCTCACGACTTATTTTGCTTTCGCTTTTTGGTTTGGTTTGCTTTTACCCAAAAGTAGGCAATTGGCATATAAAACAAAACCACAAAGGAAGTCACCAAGGTCGCAAGACCTAACATATAGTTATGTGTCATATGGAGCATGGTGATTTCCTAGATTGTCTTTAATTTTTTAATCTCCCTAAATCCCTCTTTTAAAAGAGGGACTTTCACACCTCAATAAGTTTGGTGTAATTCCCCTCCTTTTAGGAGGGGTTAGGGGAGGTTATTATTGACAAGCCTCACAGTCTGGATTGTCAATTGAACACGCCATTGGCACTGGAGCTGCTTGACCGAAGCCTTCATCTTCAGCAACCACTTCTGGTTTAACTTCCTGAGCAACTGCTGCAACAGGCGCTGCCGTTACAGTTGCAGGTTTTACTGCATTCAATGCACCAGTGTTAATGGTTGATTTCTCAGCAGAAGTTGCACCTAAAGCTCGGAGGTAATACGTTGTTTTCAGACCACGTAACCAAGCCATTTTATAGGTCAAGTCAAGTTTCTTACCGTTTGCACCAGAGATGTAAAGGTTTAAAGACTGCGCTTGATCGATCCATTTTTGACGACGTGATGCAGCATCCACAATCCAGCGTGGCTCAACTTCAAATGCCGTCGCGAAGATTGCTTTAAGCTCTTCAGGAATACGAGAAATCTTCTGAACTGAACCTTCAAAGTGTTTCAGATCATTCACCATCACAGAGTCCCACAGACCACGGTCTTTCAACGCACGTACTAGGTACGGGTTGATCACTGTGAATTCGCCTGACAGGTTCGATTTTACATATAAGTTTTGGAATGTTGGCTCAATCGATTGAGACACACCACAAATGTTTGAAATAGTCGCAGTAGGTGCAATCGCCATCACGTTTGAGTTACGCATACCGTCTTTTTGAACTTTGGCACGTAAAGTGTCCCAGTCCAAACGTTGAGTGCGGTCAACTTCAAACATACGCTCAGGACGTGTTTTAGCAACAAGGTCTAGCGAGTCAATTGGCAGGATACCTTGATCCCACAGTGAACCTTTGAATGTCTCATAAGTACCACGTTCAACAGCCAAATCACTTGATGTTGAAATTGCGTAGTAGCTGATCACTTCCATTGATTCATCAGCAAAATCTACTGCTGCATCAGAACCATAAGCGAGTTGCATTTCATACAGCGCATCTTGGAAGCCCATGATACCCATACCCACTGGGCGGTGTTTCAAGTTCGAGTTTTTCGCTTGTGGCACAGCATAGTAGTTAATGTCGATCACGTTATCGAGCATACGAACCGCTGTTTTTACTGTACGTGCAAGCTTTTCACGGTCTAACACACCACCTTGAACGTGTTGTACAAGGTTGATCGAACCTAAGTTACATACCGCAATTTCATCTTTGCTTGTGTTTAATGTGATTTCTGTACACAAGTTAGAAGAGTGAACTACACCAACGTGTTGTTGTGGTGAACGTAAGTTACATACGTCTTTGAATGTGATCCACGGGTGACCAGTTTCAAACAACATCGACAGCATTTTGCGCCACAAATCTTTTGCACGGATTTTCTTGTGCAACATGTTTGTTTCTTTCGCAATCGCTTCATAGTGTGCATAACGCTCAGCGAATTCTGCACCCATTAAGTCGTGTAGATCTGGTGTTTCAGACGGCGTGAACAGTGTCCATTCAGCATCTTCAAAAACACGTTGCATAAATAAGTCAGGAACCCAGTTTGCGGTGTTCATGTCATGCGTACGGCGACGGTCATCACCGGTGTTTTTACGTAGCTCTAGGAACTCTTCGATGTCCAAGTGCCAAGTTTCAAGGTATGCACACACTGCACCTTTACGCTTACCACCTTGGTTAACTGCAACAGCAGTATCATTCGCTACTTTAAGGAATGGAACAACACCTTGCGACTTACCGTTTGTACCTTTGATATACGAGTTCAATGCACGAACTGGCGTCCAGTCATTACCTAAACCGCCTGCCCATTTAGACAACATTGCGTTATCACGCATAGCGCCATAAATGTCATACAGGTCATCATCAATCGTGGTCAAGTAGCAGCTCGACAACTGTGGACGTAGCGTACCTGAGTTAAATAGGGTAGGCGTTGATGCCATGTAATCGAAGCTCGACAATAGGTTGTAGAACTCGATTGCACGTTCTTCACGGTTTGCTTCGTTGAGTGAAAGACCCATCGAAACACGCATAAAGAATAATTGTGGCAATTCGAAACGCACGCCATCTGAGTGGATGAAGTAACGGTCAAATAATGTCTGTAGACCTAAGTACGTAAATTGGTTTGAACGTTCTGGTTGAATCGCTGCTGCCAATTTTGCAAGGTCAAAGTTAAGAAGCTCTGGTGAAAGTAGGTCTAGCTCAATACCTTTCTTCAGGAAAGTTTCTAAAGCATCGCCTTCAGCTGTGTCTTCAGACAAGCCAAGGAAAGTTAAACCCGTTGCGACCAATTCATCACGAAGTAGGCGAGCTGTCACGTAGGTATAGTTTGGTTCTTGTTCGATACGTGTACGTGTTGCCATCATCATCGTGGTTGCGATGTCAGATGCTTTTACACCGTTGTAAAGGTTTTTGATGGTTTCATCGATGATCGCTTGAACATTGATGCCTTCTAAACCTTCAGCCGCTTTTGTTACAGTCGCTTCAAGCTTACGCATGTCAAGCGGTTGAAGCTGACCATTGGCGTCAGTGATTTGTAAGGTCGGGTGATGGTTTTCACCTGCTTGTTTACGTGCGTCAGCACGTTGATCGCGGTAGATGACATACGCACGAGCAACTTTCTGTTCACCTGTACGCATCAGCGCAAGTTCAACTTGGTCTTGGATTTCTTCGATGTGAATTGTACCGCCAGAAGGTAGGCGGCGACTGAACGTATTTAATACCATCTCGGTAAGTTGAGAAATACGATCGTGGATGCGGCTTGAGTCAGCACTTTGTTGGCCTTCAACAGCCAAAAATGCCTTACCAATGGCAACAGAGATTTTTTCTGCGTCAAAGCTGGCAACATCTCCAGTGCGTTTAATCACCTGAATTTGACCAGGGGTTGAATTCGATACGCTCATGCTAGCATAGCTCCATTTTGTCATCTATTTTTATGTCTATGGACCGTTTGAACTGGGCAATTTTTATGCCACAGTGTTTGAGGTTTAAACACAAGACCTAGTGGTTTAAAAATTAATTGAACACAAGATACGGGAAAATTCAGGGTAGATCAATATTGACATTTTATTAAATATTTTGATCGATCTGGTCTCGAAAAGATCTCAAAAAGATCCCTTTTTTATGATTCTTGTATTAAGCCTTATTAGACAAGGCGATAGCATAACAAAGCTCGGTTTAAGTGCTTATAGATAACATTGTGGATAAGTTCAAAACAGACGAATGAGTGAGTTATAAACTGTTCAAACAGTGGCTTGGTATGAAAAATCGCCATTTTGTAAAGAAACGTTTCTTTTGCTTTGGTTGGATATACAGCAAACGCGAGAAAGCGCTCATTTGGAGGCTGAAAAAATGTATAACAAAATGCTACTTTGATGTATCAGTTTGGTGAACAAGATCTTGTTTACAATGTAAACGTGTGTATATTGCAAAATATATCAGAGCGTATCCCTTGGATTTTAAAGGATACGTTAAGTCGTCAAAATAAAGGGGCACTCCATGAGCCAAGAAGAAAAGTTACCAAAAATTTTAATCGTAGAAGACGATGAGCGCCTAGCTCGCTTAACTCAAGAGTACCTGATCCGTAATGGTCTTGAGGTTGGGGTAGAACCCGATGGTAACCGTGCCATTCGCCGTATTATTGCAGAACAACCCGATATGGTGGTGTTGGATGTGATGCTTCCAGGTGCAGATGGTTTAACCATTTGCCGTGAAGTTCGTCCACATTATCATCAACCGATTTTGATGTTGACTGCACGTACCGAAGATATGGATCAAGTTCTTGGTCTAGAAATGGGTGCAGATGACTATGTGGCAAAACCAGTTCAGCCCCGTGTTTTACTTGCACGTATTCGTGCCTTATTACGTCGTACTGACAAAGCACCTGAAGATGAAGTTGCACAGCGTATCGAATTTGATGATCTGGTGATCGATAACGGTGGTCGTTCAGTGACTTTAAATGGTGAGTTGGTTGACTTTACCAGCGCTGAATATGACTTATTGTGGTTGTTGGCTTCAAATGCAGGCCGCATTCTTTCTCGCGAAGACATTTTCGAACGCTTACGTGGTATCGAATATGACGGTCAAGACCGTTCAATTGATGTGCGTATTTCGCGTATTCGTCCAAAAATTGGTGATGATCCTGAAAATCCAAAACGTATTAAAACGGTACGTAGTAAAGGCTACTTATTTGTAAAAGAAACCAATGGTCTTTAAGCCGTTTATTTGATTCGTTAAAACGGGACATTTTTAGTGTTCAAACACAGTATATTCTTGCGTATCTATGCTGGGCTGGTAGTGCTGGTCGCTATTGTTGCCCTCATGGGATATTTGCTTGTACAAATTATTAACTATCAGCGAGTGCAAGAATATCGCGAGTCTTTGACGGACGGGATTTCCTTTATTATTAGTGAAGGTGTATCCCGTCAGACCAATGCACAGCAAAAAGCAGACTGGATTTCAGATGCTTCAGATTTGCTTGAACTGCCGATTAATATGATCCCAGCCGATAAAGTGGATTTGAGTCGTGCAGAGTTAAAGCGGATCAGTGAGCGTAAAGCGGCTGTGCGTTATGATGCGCAAACGCAAGTGGCGTACCTGATCATTGGTCTAAAAGATGATCCGAATCATTTACTGTATATTAAAGTAGATAAAATTGGTGAGCTGCAAATGAAAGCACTCCCGATTTTTATCCTAGATTATCTGGTGTATTACCCAGGCCAAGAAGAAGAGTACTTGGAAAAAGTACAGAAACATTTCTCTTATCCTGTACAAATTGAAGAAGTACAAAATCTGGCTTTAGAGTCGGAGCAGATTGGTCGTTTGCGTTTAGATCATAGCGTGATCTTATATCGTGATAGTGCTTCTGTGCGTGGCACTACCATTTCTATTGTGTCTCCACCTTTACCAAGTTCACCGAGCAAGGTTTTGGTATTGGGGCCTGTGCCTATTTTCAACTGGATGCCGTTTCAGCTCGCAGCAGGGATTACCTTGTTGAGCCTGTTTGTACTCAGTTTGGGGGTGTATGGCTTGCTTGTACCGATGCAGCGTAAACTGCGTGAGGTCAATTACGGTTTAAACCGTATGAAAGCAGGTGATATGACCCTACGTTTGCCTGTCGACGGCACGGATGAAATGGCCAGTCTAGCAAATAGCTATAACAGCATGTCAGACCATATTCAGCGACTCATCGAGGCGCAGCGCGAGCTGATGCGTGCAGTATCGCATGAGCTTCGTACGCCCGTTGCTCGGATTCGTTTTGGTATGGAAATGCTGGCTGAAGAAGATGATTATGAATACCGTCTTCAGCAAGTCGATATGATTGATAAAGACATTGAGGCTTTAAATACCTTAATTGATGAAATCATGACCTACGCCAAGTTGGAGCAGGGCACACCATCACTCGATATTGAAAACATTGTATTGTTTGAAGTCTTAGATCAGGTGGTGGTTGAGACGGAAGCACTAAAAACCCAGAAAGAAATTCATTTAAATGCTCCTCCTTTAACCTTAAAGGTTGAAGCTGAACGTCGTTATTTACACCGCGTGGTGCAGAACTTGGTTGGTAATGCGGTTCGTTATGGCGACCATCAGGTGCTGGTCAGTGGTGGTATTAATGAGAGCGGTATGGCCTATGTTTGTGTTGAAGATGATGGGCCCGGTATTCCAGAAGTTGAGCGAGAGCGCGTTTTTGAAGCCTTTGCGCGTTTGGATGATAGCCGGACTCGAGCATCGGGTGGCTATGGTTTAGGTTTGTCGATTGTGAGCCGAATTGCCTATTGGTTTGGTGGTAGCGTTAAAGTGGATCAGAGTCCAAGTCTAGGTGGTGCACGTTTTACCATGACATGGCCGGCACATCGCTTTAGTAAGTCTAAAAAGAAGTATAGTGTTAAAGATAATACAGACTCAAAAAGCTAAGCATTGAAAATAAAAAAGCACCGAATTTCGGTGCTTTTTTATTTTTTCATGCTGACTTATTCTTGGGTGCTGGCATCGGGAGAAATAATCTGTTTGCCTTGTTTTAGGCTTTCAAGCGCATCTGCATTAAAGTCAATCAATAATGAGTTGTTTTGGGTATCTATGCCATAACGGCTAATGAGCTTCTGATCACCATTAATCGTTTCAATTTTATATTCATCCACAATATTCATAATGCCATCAAGGTTGGTGGTGGCTGAAGCTTTGTCTTGGCGAAAAAGTTCATAAATGTCGCGTAAATCAAAGATGGCATTATTGGCATCGGGGTGTTTACGAACATAAGTTTCAACATGGCGAATAAGCAACTGGGCAAATAAAAAATAGTTAGGTTTATGGGTGAATTCCAGACTCATGTGGTGCTCCTTATTCTTTGTTGTTGGTTGTCTATATCAATAGCACAAGAAAAAGCCAAGTGCATTAATTGATTGGGGTGATTTGCAAAAAAATACAAAAAATATGAGTGACTTAATCTACTTTTGTGGTTTTTAAATAAGCAAAATGCTGCGGTTGTTGATCTGAGTTTTTTAAACTGCTGATTGTCTGATTGTTATCGGAATGAGGCTGAAAAATGCTTTATAAGCTTGGTTTGAATGTCAAAATTTGGAAAAATAATAGAATAGTAGTGTTTTATTAGATAAAGCGATTGGTTTCGAAATAAAAGGGCTTTCATCGAAAAAATCTCAAAAAACGAAGAGAAATCATCCTAAAGACGAAGGTCTATAAGCTAGCAACTTACGTCAGCAATCGGGTACAATTGGCGGGATTAATTTTGTGTTTGGTGTATTTGAAGGCCAATACATGCATTCTTTGTTAATAAATTAGGCCTGCCAGGAGTTATCCCCGCATGAGTGCCATTACTCCATACGAATGGGCAATTATTGCCTTCGTGATCGGCGTTACATTTCTTTGCGTCTTTATGCTCACTGTCCCATTACTCCTTGGGGGTAAGTCATGGGGTCGTGCAAAGCAAGAGCAATTTGAATCAGGTGTGGTTGGTGCTGGTGGCGCACGTATCCGCCTGTCAGCAAAGTTCTATTTGGTTGCAATCTTCTTCGTCGTATTCGACTTAGAGGCGCTTTACCTTTACGCATGGGCTACATCGGTTCGTGAAGTGGGTTGGGTGGGTTTCACCACTGCAGCAGTATTTATTTTAGTTTTACTCGTTGGTTTGGTTTATGAGTTGTCTACTGGTGCGCTTAACTGGTCTCCTTCTGACAAACGTAAAGCAGCAGGGATTAAACCTAAAGTTGGTTCTCCAAATATGAATCTTGCAGAAATCACTCGCTTTAATTCAATTGAAGAGTTGGTTATGGACCCTACAGGTCAAATCCCAGCTCAATCATCTGGTCGTGTGAAAGATAAGTCACCGACTAAATCGTCTGATAAGGAGTAACTCGGGATGAAATATACATTAACCCGTGCGAATCCGGATGCTGATCAATATCCACTTCAAGAGCGTCAAATCGTAACGGATCCGCTTGAAGAAGAAGTGAATAAAAATGTGTTCATGACTCGTTTAGAGGACGTGGCACATACAGCAGTGAACTGGGGTCGTAAGAACTCAGTTTGGCCGTTTAACTTTGGTACATCTTGCTGCTACGTAGAGTATGCAACGACTTTAACTGGCGTGCATGACTTGTCGCGTTTCGGTGCCGAAGTAATCCGTGCTTCACCTCGTCAGGCTGACTTGATGATTGTTGCAGGTACATGTTTCGTTAAAATGGCTCCAGTTATTCAACGTTTATATGAACAAATGTTGGAACCGAAGTGGGTTATTTCAATGGGCGCATGTGCAAACTCTGGCGGTATGTACGATATTTATTCAGTTGTACAAGGTGTGGATAAAATCATCCCAGTCGATGTTTATATTCCTGGTTGCCCACCCCGTCCAGAAGCATTAATCCAAGCATTAATGTTGTTACAAGACCAAATTCAATTAGAGCGCCGTCCACTTTCTGCCGTGATTGGTGATGATCTTAAGCCAGTGTATAAGCCAAAGATGATGCCAGAACGTGACCGTAAGAATGCTGAACGTATTGCAGTGAAAAACTTACGCTCTATGGATGAAATTAAATAATTTAAACGACAGTTGTTTTGATGCACCCGGTCTGGGTGTAGTTGTCGTTTAGGTTGAATGAATTTGTATTAAATAGGAAGCCAAGCCAATGGCTGAAACTGAAAACGCTATGCCAGAGTCAGCGCAAGTTGATTCACGCCCAGCATTTGCAATTGTAGAAGAGCTCAAAACCAAATTTGGCGAGAACTTCTATGTGCAAACGACTTTTGAAGACTTTCCAACGGTCTGGGTTGAGCGCGCGCGCGTACAAGAAGTTTTAATGTTCTTGCGTACAGTGTCACGTCCATACGTGATGTTGTTTGACTTGTCTGCGGTAGATGAACGTTTACGTACACACCGCGACGGTTTGCCTGCGTCTGACTTTACTGTGTTCTATCACTTATTATCGCTTGAGCGTAATAGTGATATTCGTATCAAAGTTGCATTGAATGAAAATGATGTAAATCTTCCAACTGCAACCAACATTTGGCCAAATGCCAATTGGTACGAACGTGAAGCTTACGATATGTTCGGGATCAATTTCGAAGGGCATCCAATGCTCCGTCGTATTTTGTTGCCAACCTATTGGGAAGGTCACCCACTTCGTAAGGAATACTCTGCACGTGCCACTGAATATACACCGTATATGCAGAACCAAGCGAAGCAGGATTACGAACAGGAACACCTTCGTTTCGTACCTGAAGATTGGGGTATGAAGCGCGGTAATGACGACGAAGATTTCATGTTCTTGAACTTAGGTCCGAACCACCCATCTGCGCACGGTGCTTTCCGTGTAATCTTGCAGTTGGATGGTGAAGAAGTGAAAGACTGTGTGCCTGATATCGGTTATCACCACCGTGGTGTGGAAAAGATGGCTGAACGTCAAACTTGGCATTCATTCATTCCTTATACCGACCGTGTGGACTACTTAGGTGGTTGTGCGCAAAACATGCCTTATGTGATGGGTGTGGAGCAAATGGCGGGCATTACTGTACCTGATCGCGCGCAATGTATCCGTGTCATGATGTCTGAATTGTTCCGTATCAATAACCACTTATTGTATATCGGTACTGCGATTCAAGATGCTGGCGGTATGACGCCAGTCTTCTACATGTTTGCGGATCGTCAAAAAATCTATGACGCGATTGAAGCAATCACCGGTTACCGTATGCATCCAGCATGGTTCCGTATCGGTGGTACAGCGCATGACTTACCAAACAACTGGCAGCATCTGATACGTGAAATCCTAGATTGGATGCCGAAGCGTATGAATGAATACTACACAGCAGCGCTTAAAAACTCTGTGTTTGTAGGTCGTACGCGTAACGTGGCTCAATATGACGCGAAATCTGCGTTGGCTTGGGGTGTAACTGGTACTGGTCTACGTGCAACAGGTATTGACTTCGATGTTCGTAAATATCGCCCATACAGTGGCTATGAAAACTACGACTTCAATGTGCCACTTGAGTACGAAGGCGATGCGTATGCACGTGTTCTTGTTCACTTCCGTGAAATTGAAGAATCACTCAAAATCGTGAAGCAATGTTTAGATAACATGCCTTCTGGTGCATACAAAGCAGACCATCCATTGGCTGTTCCACCACCAAAAGACAAGACTTTACAAGACATTGAAACCTTGATTACGCACTTCTTAAGCGTATCTTGGGGTCCTGTAATGCCTGCAGGTGAAGCATCTGTAATGGCGGAAGTAGTCAAAGGTGCGTCGAATTACTACTTGACTTCAGACAAGTCAACGATGAGTTACCGTACCCGTATTCGTACACCGACTTTCACGCATTTACAGCAAATGCCTTCTGTGATTAATGGCAGTCTGGTATCTGACTTGATCATTTATTTAGCGACAATTGACGTCGTTATGGCTGACGTGGATCGCTAAGGGGTAAACGCATTATGATGATTTTGACTGATAAAAAGCCACGCGTGAATGTTGAAGGGATTTTGACTGCGGACGAAATCCACGAAATTGAACATCACATTGGTCACTATCCGTACCCACGTGCAGCATCTTTGGATGCTTTGAAGTGTGTACAACGCCGTAATGGCTGGGTAGATGACGCGCAGCTAAACGCCATTGCTCAGTTATTGACAATCAGTGTTGCTGATTTGGAAGGTGTTGCAACTTTCTATAACCGTATTTACCGTCAACCCGTGGGTCGTAACGTCATTTTACTTTGTGACTCGATCGCGTGCTTCTTGATGGGTGCGGAAACTTTAGCAGAAGCTTTTCAGCGCGAGTTAGGCATTCAGTTTGGTCAAACGACTGCTGATGGTCGTTTTACTTTGCTGCCGATTTGCTGCTTAGGTAACTGTGACAAAGGCCCAACCTTAATGGTGAATGAAGACACTCACGGTTTGGTTGAAGTTTCTTCAGTGAAACAGTTATTGGAGAAGTATGTATGAATACCGAACCAAAACCAATTTATGGCGAAGGTAACCCAAAAACGCATCCATTAACTTGGCGTTTGAGTAAACAAGAGCACGTTCGTAATGCAGATGATTACGAAGCGCTTGAAGGTTACGCGGGTCTGAAAAAAGCAATCACCATGCCGCCGAAAGATGTGCTTGAAGTGATTAAAGCTGCGACCGTAAAAGGTCGTGGTGGTGCAGGCTTCCCAGCAGGGATCAAATGGTCTTTGATGGCGCCAAATGACAATTCAGGGCCACGTTACCTGATTTGTAATGCCGATGAGATGGAACCAGGGACCTTTAAAGACCGTTTGTTGATGGAAAAACTTCCTCACCAATTGATCGAAGGGATGTTGATTGCAGCGTATACGCTAGAAGCAACCCATGGTTATATCTTCATTCGTGGTGAGTACATTGAAGCGGCTGCTTACTTAAATGAAGCACTTGAGCAAGTTCGTGCAAAAGGTTATTTGGGTGAAAACATCCTTGGAACTGGCTGGAAGTTCGAGTTGCATGTGCACACCGGTGCGGGTCGTTATATCTGTGGTGAAGAAACTGCATTAATCAACTCGCTTGAAGGTCGCCGTGCAAACCCACGTACGAAACCGCCATTCCCACAAGTTGCAGGTGCTTGGGGTCGTCCTACGATTGTTAACAACGTAGAGACCTACAACAACTTACCAGCAATCATGTTGCGTGGCCCTGAATGGTATATCGGCTTATCTGCGGGTAAGTCGAAAGATCCAGGCACAAAAATTTATGGTGCATCTGGCAAGGTGAAATTCCCAGGTCTTTGGGAGCTTCCATTTGGTACAACTGCGCGTGAAGTCATTGAAGACTATGCGGGCGGTATGCGTGATGGCTTAAAGCTTAAAGCATGGTTACCGGGTGGTGCGTCTACAGACTTCTTGGCTGCTGAACACATTGATCTACCGATGGATGCTGAGAGCATCATGAAAGCAGGTTCACGTTTAGGTACGTGTTTGCTGATGGTGGTTGATGAAACGCAATGTATGGTTTCAGCGACTCGTAACTTAGAAGAATTCTTTGCACGTGAGTCATGTGGTTTCTGTACGCCTTGTCGTGATGGTTTACCGTGGGCGGTGAAAGCACTGAAAGCATTGGAAGATGGCACAGGTAAGAAAGAAGATATCGATCACTTACAAGAACTTACTCGTAAGCTTTGGATTGGTAAGACTTTCTGTGCGCATGCTCCAGGTGCAATGGAACCGTTGATGGGTGCACTCAAATATTTCCGTGGCGAGTTTGAAGCAAAAGTAGTGAATGCTGCTGCGCAAACTAGCAACGTAGAACAAGCTTAAGGAATTCGACTATGGCTACAATTCATGTCGATGGCAAATCGTACGAAGTCAATGGCTCAGAGAACTTGCTGCAAGCATGTTTGTCTTTGGGTATTGATATCCCGTACTTTTGTTGGCATCCATCCTTAGGTTCTGTCGGTTCTTGCCGTCAATGTGCCGTGACTCAATACGCGAATCCTGAAGATACGCGTGGTCGTTTAGTCATGTCATGTATGACGCCTGCATCTGACAATACCTACATCTCGATTGAAGACAAAGAAGCGAAAGACTTCCGTGCGTCAATTGTTGAGTTCTTGATGACCAACCACCCACACGACTGCCCAGTCTGTGAAGAAGGTGGTCACTGTCATTTACAAGATATGACCGTGATGACTCAACACGACCGTCGTCGTTACCGTTTCACTAAGCGTACGCACTATAACCAAGAGCTAGGCTCATTCATTTCACACGAAATGAACCGTTGTATCGCATGTTACCGTTGTGTTCGTTACTACAACGACTATGCCGGTGGTACAGACTTTGGTGTGTATGCAAGTGCGTCACGTGTTTACTTTGGTCGTCCTGAGTCAGGTACTTTAGAATCTGAATTTTCGGGTAACTTGACTGAAGTCTGTCCTACAGGTGTATTCACCGACAAAACTCACTCAGAACGCTATAACCGTAAGTGGGACATGCAGTATGCGCCAAGCGTATGCCAAGGCTGTTCTTCGGGTTGTAATATTTCTCCGGGTGAGCGTTATGGCGAACTTCGTCGTGTCGAAAACCGTTTTAACGGTGAAGTGAACCAATACTTCCTTTGTGATAAAGGTCGTTTTGGTACAGGTTATGTGAACCGTGCAGATCGTCCACGTCAACCGCAGTTCCGTGATGGTGCTGAAGTCACTACAGTTTCTGTAGATCAGGCATTAGATACGGTGATTGCAAATATCCAAGGCAAAAAAGTTTTGGGTATTGGTTCTCCACGTGCATCACTTGAGTCGAACTTCGCGCTTCGCGAGTTAGTCGGCCAAGAGAACTATTCAACGGGTATGTCTCAAAAAGAGCAAAACTTGGTTGAATTGGCTGCATCGATTATGCAAACAGAGGGTGTATATAACCCAGGTATGCGTGAAATCGAAAGCTATGATGCTGTGCTTATTTTGGGTGAAGACTTAACACAAACTGCGCCACGTATGGCGTTGTCTGTTCGTCAAGCGGCGAAAAACAAAGCCAAAGAAATGGCTGCGGAACGTCGTACCCAAGACTGGTTAGCAGAGCCGCTACAACGTATTGCTCAAGATGCGAAATCACCGATTTTCATCCTCGCTGCAACACAAACACGCTTAGCTGATGTTGCCGCAGGTGAAGTGGTTGCTTCTCCAAACGACATCGCTCGTTTAGGTTTTGCCGTTGCTGCTGCTGTGAAAGGTGATGCAATTCTTGGTCTAGCGGATGATGCGAAAGCATTTGCTCAGAACATTGCAGATACACTGAAAGCGGCGAAGAAACCACTGATCATTTCAGGTACAAGTTTACAAGACGCATCCATCATGGAAGCTGCTGCACAAGTCGCGCAAAACCTTGGTGGAAATGTTGGCTTAAGCTTGACGGTTCCTGAAGTGAACTCTATGGGCTTAGCAATCTTCGGTGGCCAAAGCTTAGAACAAGCGTTTGCGCAAGACTATGATACGGTTGTGATCGTTGAAAATGATCTATTCCGTCGTTTACCTGCGGTACAAGTTGAAGCAGCACTTTCTGGTAAAGATGTGATTGTTTTAGATCACTCTGAAACTGAAACTGTGAAGAAAGCGGATATCGTACTTTCTGCTGCGTCATTTGCTGAAGGCGATGGTACGGTTGTCTCTCAGGAAGGCCGTGCACAACGTTTCTACCAAGTGTATGACCCGAGCTACTACAAACCTGAACTGGCGATCAAAGAATCTTGGCGCTGGTTACATGCCATTGAAACCGGCGTGAAGGGCAAAGCGATTTCTTGGACCTTACTTGATGACGTGATTGAGTCAGTTGCGAAAAACGTACCTGCACTTGCTGCGATTCAAGATGTGGCTCCAGATGCGGGCTTCCGTGTCCATGGTTTGAAAGTTGCGCGTGAACCGCGTCGTTACTCTGGTCGTACCTCTATGCGTGCACCATTGAACGTGCATGAACCGAAACAACCGACAGATATCGACTCGGCATTAACATTCTCTATGGAAGGTTATGTTGGGAACCAGACTCCATCTCCACTTGTACCATTTGCATGGTCTGCAGGTTGGAACTCACCGCAAGCTTGGAATAAATTCCAAGATAACGTGGGTGGTCACTTAAAAGGTGGTGATTCTGGTGTGCGTTTATTCGATCGTTTAGCGAAGCGTCCAGCACGTACTTTCGTTGCTCCAGCGGTTGTGGTTGCAAACCCTGAAAGCTTCCGTTTAGTGCCGATGCATCACATTTTTGCTTCTGGTGAATTTACTGTGAAAACACCTGCTATGGAATCGCGTATTCCTGAAGCGGTCTTTGCAGTGGGTGAGCAAGATGCAACTCGTTTGAATGTTCAAGATGGTCAAAAAATCACTGTGAAAGCAGGCGAGACTTCGATCGTACTTCCAGTTCAAGTGATTGATTATTTACCTACAGGTTATATTGGTTATCCAGTTGGTCTTGCACCTACGGTTTCACTTGCTGAGCCTGTATCAGTCGCGGTAGGAGCGTAATTCATGCAACAAGAATTAATCCGTCAAACGCCGCTTTGGGCTGAGAACTGGCCAATTGCCTACTCAGTCATTCAAGCGATTGTGATTTTACTCGTTGTAGTACTCATCGCTGCGTTGATGTCTTTTATTGAGCGTCGTTTACTGGGCTTATGGCAAGACCGTTATGGTCCGAACCGTGTAGGTCCTGGGGGGATGTTCCAGATCGTTGCCGACATGTTGAAAATCATGTTCAAAGAAGACTGGACACCAAAGTTTGCTGACAAACTGACTTTCCGTTTAGCTCCTGCTGTTGCCATGGCAACAGCGGTGATGTCGTTCATGGTTATTCCTGTATCACCATACTTAGGTGTTGCAGACATGAGCATCGGTCTATTGTTCTTTATGGCAATGGCAGGTATTGCAGTCTATGCGGTATTGTTTGGTGGTTGGTCATCAAACAACAAATATGCATTGCTTGGTGGTCTACGTTCTGCAGCTCAAACCATTTCGTATGAAGTGTTCTTGGGTATTTCATTGATGGGTGTGGTTGCAATTGCAGGCTCATTCAACATGCGTGAAATTGTAGAAGCACAAAAAGATGTATGGTTTGTCATCCCACAGTTCTTAGGTTTCTTAATCTTCGTGGTTGCAGGTGTTGCGGTAACTCACCGTCACCCATTTGACCAACCAGAAGCAGAACAAGAATTGGCGGAAGGTTACCACGTCGAGTACGGCGGTATGAAATGGGGGATGTTCTTCGTTGCGGAATACGTCAACGTAGTTCTGATCTCTGCATTGATCGTAACGCTATTCTTCGGTGGTTGGTTAGCGCCATTTAACATCGATATTCCGTTCATTCCACCAGTATTCTGGTTCATCATCAAAACAGCATTCTTTGTGATGATGTTTGTCTTGGCTCGTGGTTCACTTATGCGTCCGCGTTATGACCAAGTGATGAACTTTGGTTGGAAGATTTGCTTACCATTAGCGTTAGTTAACTTATTAGTTACTGGCGCAGTGATTCTGTGGTAAGGGCAGGGAGAATAAAATGTATAAAATTCTAGCTGGGTTCGGGTCAATCGTACGTTCACTGTGGATGGTTTTCTCACACGTGACACGTAAACGTGACACCATTCTTTACCCAGAAGTGCCAGCCGAACAAATTGTTCCACCACGTTTCCGTGGTCGTATCGTGTTAACACGTGACCCAGATGGTGAAGAACGTTGTGTTGCGTGTAACTTATGTGCAGTTGCATGTCCTGTTGGTTGTATTTCACTACAAAAAGCAGAAAAAGAAGATGGTCGTTGGTATCCGGAGTTTTTCCGTATCAACTTCTCACGCTGTATTTTCTGCGGTATGTGTGAAGAAGCATGTCCGACGACTGCAATTCAAATGACTCCAGATTTCGAGTTGGGTGAATACGTTCGTCAAGATTTGGTGTATGAGAAAGAAAACTTACTCATTTCAGGTCCTGGTAAATACCCAGACTACAACTTCTACCGTGTAACTGGTATGGCTGTAACTGGAAAAGACAAAGGTCAAGCGCAGCGTGAAAGCGCACCAGTTGATGTACGGAGCTTATTACCATGATGTGGCCATTTTATTTGATGGCACTTGTGGCCATTGTTTCTACGATTCGTGTTGTGACCAACGCGAATCCTGTACACGCTTTATTAAGCTTGATCGTGTCACTTCTTGCAGTTGCAGGCATGTTTATGATCGTGGGTGCGCCATTTGCTGGCGCGCTTGAGATCATCGTCTATGCAGGCGCGATCATGGTGTTATTCGTATTCGTAGTGATGATGTTAAACCTTGGTCAACACACCGTTGAACAAGAGCGTAAATGGTTAACATCGTCTGCTTGGGCATATCCAGCACTCATGAGCTTCTTAATGGGCTTGGTGTTGGTGTGGATGCTCGGCTCTGACTACACAGCGGCTGGCCCTGTTATGGGTACTGAAGTTGTGGGTCCAAAAGTCGTTGGCCAAGCACTCTTTACTCACTATTTATTATTGGTTGAAGTTGCTGCCATGTTATTGCTTGCTGCGTTGGTTGCAGCATTCCATCTTGGCAAACGTGAACCAGGTGCAGAAGAGGACAAACAATAATGGGCAACATCCCTTTAGAACATGGTTTGATTGTTGCAACCATTCTTTTTGCACTGGGTTTTTACGGTGTAATGGTGCGACGCAATCTATTATTTATGTTAATGAGCCTTGAAATCATGATGAACGCAGCTGCGCTTGCGTTTGTTTTGGCTGGTAGTGCATGGGTACAACCAGACGGACAAATCATGTTTATTCTGATCTTAACGCTTGCTGCGGCAGAGGCTTGTATTGGTCTTGCGATCGTCCTTCAGTTCTACCATCGCTTCCATCACTTGGATGTGGATGCTGCTAGTGAGATGCGCGGATGAGTTTTTTATATTTAACAGTATTATTCCCGCTCATTGGTTTTGTCCTTTTAGCGGCAGGTCGCAACAAGCTTCCTGAAAATGTCGCTGCCATTATTGGTGTGGGAGCGGTTGGCCTTTCTGCATTGGTTGCTTTGATCGCTGGTCTAGACTTTGTTAATAATGGCAAAGTGACTTATGTTCAACATCTTTGGACATGGTTCAATGTAGGCAACCTAAGCCCAGGCATTAGCTTACATCTTGACGGTTTATCACTGCTCATGATGGGTATGGTGACAGGTGTGGGTTTCCTTATTCACATCTTTGCATCATGGTACATGCGTGGTGAAGAAGACTTCGCGCGTTTCTTCTCTTATTTCAACCTGTTCGTTGCCAGCATGTTGCTGCTCGTATTGGGCGATAACTTAGCGTTATTGTTCTTAGGTTGGGAAGGCGTAGGTCTATGCTCTTACTTGCTGATTGGTTACTACTACCAAAACCCTGCAAATGGTTTTGCAGCAATTAAAGCATTTACCGTAACACGTGTTGGTGACGTTTTCTTACTGATCGCTTTGTTCTTAATTTACCAACAGTTCGGTACTTTAAACATTGCAGAAGTGGTTGCAGCTGCACCAACAGTGATGACACAAAGTTCATCTTTAACCATTTGGACAGCACTGATGTTGTTCTTGGGTGCGGCAGGTAAATCTGCACAGATCCCATTACAAACATGGTTGGCCGATGCAATGGCAGGTCCTACACCTGTATCTGCATTGATCCACGCTGCAACGATGGTAACTGCCGGTGTTTACCTGTGCTGCCGTATGTACACCGTGTTTGAAATGGCACCTGAAGTGATGATGTTTATCTCAATCACAGGTGCGGTAACGCTGTTAGTGGCTGGTTTTGCTGCATTGGTTCAAACCGACATCAAACGTATTTTGGCTTACTCAACGATGAGTCAGCTGGGTTATATGTTTATGGCAGTGGGTGCTGAAGCTTATCAAGCAGGCCTGTTCCACATGCTGACTCACGCATTCTTCAAGGCATTATTGTTCTTGTCTTCAGGTGCAGTGATTTTGGCTTACCACCACGAACAAAACATCTTCAAGATGGGCGGTTTGTTCTACAAGAACAAATTCCTATTTGCTTGTTTCGCCATTGGTGGCGGCGCATTGGCCGCGATTCCATACTTCACCGTGGGCTTCTTCTCGAAAGATGCGATCTTGGGTGCAGTTTGGGTGCAAGGCGAATCAATCGCAGTGTATAACTCATTGTACTGGGTGGGTGTAGCAGGTGCTTTCTTAACGTCGATTTACACATTCCGCCTCATTTGGGTTGTGTTCTTTGGTAAAGAAAATACGCCGTATCATGCAATTAAAGGCATTACCTTCTGGGGTCCTTTGGCGATTCTTGCTGTACTTTCAACTTTCGTCGGTGCGGCACTTAAAGCACCTGTGGAAAGCATTTTAAATGCAGCAAAAATTCCAGCATTTGTGATTCCTGAAGCTTTAGAACATGGCATGCATAGCGCTGAATGGACTGCTGTGGGTATTGCATTGGTTGGTTTAGTGATTGGTGTGGTCTTGTTCGCGTTTGCTTATAACGCAGTGAAAGGCTTTGCTAAAACGTCATTGGGTGCAGGTCTTGCAAACATTTGCCGTAATGCACTGGGCTTCGATGCGCTTTATGACATCGTTTTTGTGAAACCATATTTGCTTATTGCGAAGATTTTAGGTCGTGATCCAATTGATCGCTTGTGGTTAGTCTTGCCTGCACTTGTAAAAGGTGGTCATAGCTTCACAAGTTCACGTCAAACGGGTTCATTGCGTGATTACGCATCAAGCATGGCATTAGGTATCTTTGTATTGCTAATGGTCTTGATCGTCACTCAGATCGTGGGGAAATAAGATGGAAATCACAAACAACTGGATTCTACCCGCGCTGATCTTAGTTCCGTTCATTGCTGGTTTTATTTGTTGGTTAGTCGACAAACTCGACGACAAACTGCCGCGTTATATCGCGTTAGTGGGTATGCTCATTACTTTGGGCTTAACTGTTGCGCTATGGCAGACAGGTACATTTAACTACGAACTTGGCGCGAAAGTGCCATCGTGGTCTGCTGAATTCATGTTGCCATGGATTCAGACTTTAGGCATTAACATCCACTTAGCGGTGGATGGTCTATCTCTATTAATGGTGGGCTTAACTGCACTTTTAGGTGTGTTGGCTGTCGGCTGTTCTTGGGGTGAAATTCAAAAGAATGTTGGTTTCTTCCACTTAAACCTTTTATGGTCTTTAGGTGGTGTGATCGGTGTATTCTTAGCGATTGACATGTTCTTGTTCTTCTTCTTCTGGGAGATGATGCTTGTACCTATCTACTTCTTGATCGCACTTTGGGGTCATAAAGGGGCAGAAGGTAAGTCACGTGTTTATGCTGCAACCAAATTCTTCCTCTACACACAAGTAGCGGGTCTTATCATGCTCATCGGTATCCTAGGCCTTGTGGTTTACGGTTACATGATGACGGGTATGATCGGTTTTGATTACAACTACTTATTAGCTGTAGCCAATACTTTAGACAAAGAATTACCCGCTGTTGCTTTTGCATTCATGCTGTGTTTATTCGTCGGTTTTGCGGTAAAACTTCCAGTTTTCCCATTACATGGCTGGTTACCAGATGCGCATGCGCAAGCCCCTACAGCAGGTTCGGTTGACCTTGCAGGTATCTTAATTAAGACGGCTGCATATGGTTTACTACGTTTTGTGATTCCATTCTTCCCAGCGGCTTCTGCACAGTTTGCAGACATCGCGATCATTTTTGGTTTAATCGGGATCTTCTACGGTGCTTGGTGTGCTTTCCAGCAAACCGATATGAAACGTTTACTTGCGTACACGTCAATTTCACACATGGGCTTTGTTTTACTTGCGATTTACGCAGGTAATATTTTAACCTTCCAAGGTTTGATGATCATGATGTTGGCACATGGCTTGTCATCTGCTGCATTGTTCATTATGTGTGGTCAAGTGTACGAGCGTGTTCATACACGTGATATGCGTTTGATGGGTGGTATGCGTGGTCAGTTCCCATATCTTGCATTCTTCCTCATGTTCTTCGTGGCGGCGCTTGTAGGTATTCCAGGTCTAGGTAACTTCATTGGTGAGTTCCTGATCTTGATGGGTTCTTATGCAAAATTCCCAGTGTTTACTATTCTTGCAGCAGTAAGCTTAGTATTTGCAGGTCTTTATGGCTTGATTCTGATCCACAAAGCGTTGTTTGGTACGCCAAACGAAGAACAACAGCAGCACTACAACAATCCATTGAAAGATTTAAATGCGCGTGAAGTAGTGATCTTGTTAATCTGTGCTTTCGGTCTGTTATGGCTTGGTTTGTACCCACAAAGCTTCCTTGATATTTCAAATTCAAGCATGGCGTGGTTAGCGAACAGCTACATTCCTGTACAAGAAGTAGTTGACGTTGCGAGTCAAGCAACAGTTCAACTCGAAAATGTGGAGATGCAATAAGTCATGAACTTCACAATGTCATTTTCTGAGCTTATGCCTTTAGCTCCTGTGATGATCGTTGCTTTAACAACGATCGTCGTGATGATTCTTACTGCAATTAAGCGTAACCATAACATAATTGCGACAGCATCAGTGGTGGGCTTAAACCTTGCAGCAGCATATGTACTATTCACAATGTTCGGTGGTGCTTTTAAACCTGCGAACGTGATGGGTATGTTCATGGTGGATGCGTTCACCTTGCTGTACCAAGTAATTATTCTAATTGCTGCTTTGGCATGCTGTACTCTGTCGCATGCTTATATTGAAAGCTATAAAGATAATCGTGAAGAACTGTATATCTTAATGTTGTCATCAGTGACTGGTGCAATGTTAATGGTAGCAAGCTCTCACTATGCATCGTTCTTCATTAGCCTTGAGTTGATGTCGATTCCTGTATATGGCTTATTGGCCTATACACACCAGCGCTCTAAGTCTTTAGAAGCGGGGGTGAAGTACTTGGTGCTTTCAGCAACAGCTTCGGCAATGTTGTTGATGGGTATGGCTTATATTTACGCGTACACAGGTTCAATGTCGTTCTATGACAATGTTCAAGCGTTAATGCAAAACATCCAACAGCCAATGGTACTTTTAGGTTTAGGCCTGATTGTTTTTGCTGTGGCATTCAAACTGTCTTTAGCGCCATTCCACAAATGGACGCCAGACGTTTATGCAGGTGCACCAACTCCGATCGCAACATTCCTTGCTACAGCTGCAAAAGTAGCGACGATTGGTCTGTTTGTACGTTACATCCTTACTTCAGGTGCGATTCTTGTTGACTCAATCGTGACGATCTTAACCGTGATTGCGGTGTTATCGATCTTGGTGGGTAACTTCCTTGCAGTGAAACAAGTGAACTTGAAACGTATCTTGGCATACTCTTCAATTGCGCACTTTGGTTACTTGTTGATTGGTTTAATCAGCATGACTTATGCAAGCCTTGGTAACGTATCTGTCTATGTGATCACTTATGTGTTAACTACGATTGGTGCGTTCGGTGCGGTTGCATTGATGTCTAGTCCATACAACAACGTAGACGAAGCAGAAAGTCTAGCGGACTACCGTGGTCTATTCTGGCGTCGTCCAGTGTTGACTGCCGTATTAACCGTGATGATGCTATCGCTTGCGGGTATTCCATTGACAGCGGGCTTCATTGGTAAGTTCCTTGTGGTCATGGCTGCCGTAACGACTCAGCACTGGTTCCTTGCTGCGATGATCATCGTTGGTTCTGGTATTGGTCTGTACTACTATCTCCGTGTGATGGTTGTCATGTACATGACACCACCAGATGCACCTCGTGTAGACGCTGTGGATCATTGGGGCCAAAAAGTGGGTGGTATTATGGTGCTTTTAGCTGCGGCAGCAGTGCTTGTGATTGGTATCTATCCAGATCCAATTATCAAGTTAGCACTCCAGTCAGAGATTCTATCTCCAATCCACTTTATGCTTTCTCAACAGCACTAATTTTTAAAAACGTTTCGTTTTAACAAAAAAGCCTCCATCAATTGGGGGCTTTTTTGTTTTTATCGCACGATAAAAAGCTTTATAATGTAAGGAATTTTATTTTACCTTTTAGGTGCTCTCCCGTGGCTATCCATGAAATTCGTCATCCACTGATTCGTCATAAGCTTGGTCTTCTTCGTCGTGCAGATATCAGCACTAAAAACTTCCGTGAGCTGGCTCAGGAAGTGACCATGCTGTTGACCTATGAAGCGACCAAAGATTTACCTGTTTGCGACCATGAAATTGATGGTTGGAATGGTAAAGTAACGGTAGATCGCATTGTGGGTAAAAAAATCACGGTTGTGCCAATTTTACGTGCGGGTATTGGTATGTTGGATGGTTTTTTAAACCTGATTCCAAGTGCCAAAGTGTCTGTACTGGGTTTAGAGCGTGATGAAGAAACACTTGAAGCACGTACTTATTACAAAAAATTAGTTCCAGATGTACAAAACCGTTTAGCGATGATTATCGACCCAATGCTTGCAACGGGTTCTTCATTGGTTGCTGCAATTAATGTATTGAAAGCAAGTGGCTGTAAAGACATTCGTGTGATGGTGTTGGTTGCGGCGCCTGAAGGCATTAAACGTGTTTTGGATGCGCACCCAGATGTCACTATTTTCACGGCTTCAATTGACCAAGGCTTAAATGCCAATGGTTATATCGTGCCAGGTCTAGGCGATGCGGGCGATAAAATCTTTGGTTCAGTTCAAAAAGATTAAGATTGAGCCCCAGCAAAAAGAGGCTTTTATAGCCTCTTTTTTATATACTACAACACAGCGTGTACATATTAGGATCTGTTTATGAAGGCCGAGCAATATCAAGGAAAAGTTAAACAATATAACGCTGACAAAGGTTTTGGCTTTATTTCCTCACCTGAAGGCGACGTATTTTTTCATATCTCGGATTTTCCTGCAGACTCAGGTGAGCCGAAACGCAATGAACGCGTGAAGTTTAATGTGGTTGAAAATGGCGACCGCTATAAAGCGATTAAAATTGAGCGGGTTGAAGACAACTCTGCTAAAGCCAAGAAATCGAAAGTCTCAAGCCATAATAAATCGATTACCACGGATTTATTGTCTAATTTTAGACGCTAAGTCAGCGTTGATTCAGAGTTCAATCGTGCAAAGATTAATCTTTGCATTTTGAAGAAAAGAGGCTTTTTAGCCTCTTTTTTATTGATTACAATACGAAAAATACAGTTGAATAGAGCAGTTTATGTTTCTGAAAGGAAAAATCAAAAGCTTTAGTACCTCACGTGGTTTTGGTTTCATTGAGGTGGAGGGGGATATTGATGATGTATTTTTTCATATCAAAGATTTGCCACAGCACAACATTGAACCCAAGATTGGTGAAGCGCTTCAGTTTATGATTGTAGAAGACCAAGGCAAGTTTAAGGCTGGCAATATCCAGCGGCTCGGTCTGTCCTCAGAAAGCAAAGCAACGACATCACCCAATAAGAAAAAAGCGCATACCCAAGCCTCGCCACGTTACCATGAGGCGGGACATAAAAGTACCATCATCACCGTGATTGGCATCATTATCGTCGCGGTATTGAGCTTTTTGACCTATGGGAAATATCAAAGTTATAGTGCAGAAAAACAGCGTAAAGCTGAACAGTTGATGCTTGAGCAGCAACAGATTGTAGAAGAACAGCGTAAAGCTTTAGGAAAGTTGCCCGATCAAATCCTATCTGAGCAAGGGAAGCGTAATTTAGATGCAGGTCTGCATCAGACCAATCAACCTCGCTCGGAACGTGTGACGCAGAGCATTGATAAACAAAATGGTCGTTTACCTGTCAGCACTGGACAGTTTAAATGCGATGGACGAACCCATTGCTCCCAAATGCGTTCTTATGAAGAAGCGGTTTATTTCTTAAGGAATTGTCCAAATACCAAAATGGATGGGAACAATGATGGTGAGCCTTGTGAGCGCCAATTTGGGAAATAAAAAAAGCACCCTCGGGTGCTTTTTGCTTACTTATTTTTCGCAGAATTTCATAAAGGCTTTGAGTCCTGGGCCTTGGTACTTCTGACGATGTACCAACATGAACAGTGGACGTGTTAGAGACCAGAACGGCGTATCAAGTACCACCAACTGGCCTTTTTCGCGCAAAGGTTCAGTTGCCAGCTTTGAAATACAGGACATCCCTAAACCACCCGCCACGATTTTTAAAATCGCTTCATTATGACCCAAGGTCAGACGGATATTGGCATCAGGCAAGTCTTTTAAAATAGCGTTATCAAATACTTCACGCGTACCTGAACCTTCTTCGCGCAAGATCCACTCGACCGATTTAAAGTCTTCAGGCGTTAATGTACGATTTAACTGCGCCAAAGGATGATCTGGTGCACAGCAGACCGCTAATTCATCGTCACGCCAGTGAATACATTGCAGTTGCGGCAAGTGACAAGAGCCTTCAATCAAAGCCAAATCTAGTTGGAACTGATTCACCGCCTCAATCATTTGACGGGTGTTACCAACTTGCAGTTGTAAATGGGCTTGAGGCTGAATTTGTAAGAAATCAGCCATTAGGTCAGGCATGAGGTAGTCACTGATGGTCAGGGTTGCACCCAAACGCAAATCAATGCTTTGTAACTCACCTTTAGCGGCTTGCTCGAAAGCATCACAGCGACCCAAAATTTCTAAAGCTTGTGGCAGCAGGAAACGACCCAGATCATTGAGCTGAAGACGCTTACCTAGACGGTCAAACAGAGGAGCTCCCAAACCGTCTTCTAGATCTGCTAAAGCCATACTCGCAGCACTCTGGGTGAGTCGAACCGCATCACTGGCTTTGGTTACTGTGCCTTCTTGAGCAACTGCTACAAAAACCGCCAACTGGCGTAAAGTCATGCGCATGAATATAGCCTTAACATTTAAAAAATATTAACAAATTATGTGGTCATGCTAACATGAGCAACGTCTTTGATGCCACGCTGAAATCATGTCAATTGAAAAATTTAGCCTAGAAAAGGTTTTATCCGTACACCGTTGGACCAATACACTTTTTAGCTTCACTATGACGCGACCTGCACATTTTAAGTTTACCGCAGGACAATTTGCCCGTATTGGCATCAAAGTGGGTGATGAATTGGTGGTTCGAGCGTATTCGGTGGTGTCCTCTCCCTTTGATGAAACTTTAGAGTTTTTCTCGATTGTGGTGCCTGAAGGTGCATTTACCTCAAATTTACAACACTTAAAAGTCGATGATGAGATCTACCTCGAAAAGATCCCGTACGGCTTTTTGACCTTGGCGCGTTATCAGTTGCCGTTACCAAAAGACTTATGGTTACTGGGCACAGGGACAGGACTTGCACCTTTTATCTCGATGTTGCAAGACTTTGAGACGTGGTCGAAGTACGAGAGCATTACACTGGTTTATAGTGTACGTACAGCCTCTGAACTGGCCTATGCAACACGCATTCAAGAAATTGCAGAGACCTTTGGTGAAGGGCATACGGGCTTTAAGTTTGTGCCCATTATTACCCGTGATCCGCATGCGCCACTACATGACCGCTTACCTATACTGATTGAAAGTGGTGAGCTTGAAAAAGCAGTTGGTTTGAGTCTGAACCCTGAAACCAGCCATGTGATGCTGTGTGGTAACCCGCAAATGGTCGAAGACACTAAAGAAGCCCTGAAAGCACGTGGCCTGACCATGAACCGCCGTGGTGAAGGAAATATCGCGGTCGAAAACTATTGGTAAAGCTATTTCACTCAATAAAATGCTCATCGAATGATGGGCTTTTTTATTTAAAATTTGAATCACTCAGATTTAAACTTGGTTTAAAGAGAGATCACTGCTTGTGCACTCAGATCGCGCTATAATTTCTTTTTTGTACTGGGTTGGATGGGTTATGTCTTCAGCGTTAAAAATGACGGCTCAGCCAGAGGCGAGGCTTAGCCCGCAGCAGAAAAAATTAAATCGCTTAATTGATCAGATTGAACAACAAAAACAAGAACTGGCGACATGGAAAAATGCGCAAGCCGACATTCAAAACTATACACGTAGCAAGCTTTTACCTGTTTATAGAGAGTTACATACGGTGTTATTTGTACAGCTCGAAACCCTGTGGAATCACTTAGCCAGCGATGGCTTTAGCAAAGTTGATCTGGCGCAGATTGACACCAAAATAGCCGCTTTAGCCAAGATGCTAAAAAAATCACAAATGCTAACTTCAGCGCAGAAAGAGCAAGTAGAGAAAATTGATACTTTCTATATGCAGCATGCAGAGCATATACGCGCGAAGAAAGCCAAAGCAAACTCAATACAAATTCATGAGGATGCTGAAACGGTAGAACAAAACGTGGATCTGGACTGGGAAAATTATGAACATAATTCTGCCCAGTATGAAGCAGAACGAGAACGTGCCAAGCTGTTAAAACAACAAGAAAAGCGTGAGCAAGCCGCCAAAATGACAGGGCAGTCGTTGAAAACCGTATATTTAAAAATTACTGCGATGATTCATCCTGACCGTGAGCCTGATGAAGCGAAGAAGTTGAAGAAGACCGAACTTTTGCAGAAGGTCAATGCAGCTCATACAGCGCAGGATTTATTTTATTTATTGAAACTTCAGTTACAGCTAGAGACCAATAAGGGTTTAAGCTCAAAGCCTTTAAGCTCTGAACAAGTGAAGTTTTATCAGTTGTCTTTGGAAGCGCAGAGTCAGAGTTTACAAAGTCAGTTAGAGGAGATCTTTACGACTTTTCACTTGAGCAGTCATGTTAATACCAAGCAACTCAAAATGAGTGATGTGTATAAGGTAATAGATAAGGATGCTGCTGAGTTAAAACAGCAGTTGAAGTGGGAAAAAGAACGTTTAAAGCATATGACAAAAGTGAGTGGGGTGGAGATGTTGTTGGGGCATGGGGTGTTGTAAGCCTTTGAAAGCACCTCTCCCTAACCCTCTCCTGAAAGGAGAGGGAACTCCATTGTGAAATTCACATAGGCATGAAATCAAATGATTGCTCCCTCTCCCTATAGGAGAGGGCTGGGGTGCGGGTAATTAAAATGGAAAATAAAAAATGAAACTAGACCCAAAATTACTGGAATTCGCCAAAACCATGCGAACCAATGCCACAGATGCAGAACAACTTATGTGGCAACTACTTCGAGCTAAACGATTTATGAATCTTAAATTTCGTCGTCAGCATGTGATTGCACCATATATTGTAGATTTTTACTGTCATGAACTGGGTTTGGTCATTGAGTTAGATGGTAGTCAGCATGGAACGAATGATGCGATTGAATATGATGCCGAGAGAACCAAGTTTTTAGAGGCTTTGGATTTAAGTGTGGTGCGGTATTGGAATTATGATGTTTTGAGTCGGACAGATGTGGTATTGGAGGACTTGTGGTGGAGATGTTCTGAATTAAAACAGACCTCTCCCTAACCCTCACTTGCACTTTGTTTTAAAGCAGTGCTTTAAAACTCGCTCAGGAGAGGGAATTCCATTGAGAAATTCATGCTGGTATTAAATTAAATGAGGCTCCCTCTCCCTATGGGGGAGGGTTGGGGTGGGGGATAAATTATCTTCTCATAGATTGGGTAATTCTAAGGATAGCTTCTTGTTTTTGTTCGAATGTAGCTGTTGATAAGTCAAGCTCGATAAGATCGTCAATAGTTTGAACTTGTTTACCGCTCATATCTGGAAATCCTGCAAAATTTCTATTAAATCGATCTAAATCAAATATTCTGAAAGTAGCTTTTGCTTTTGGACCGCACGCTTCGAAAAAGTAGTGGTCTGGATAATCACAATGATTGGAGCGAGTTCTTTTAATGTGTTCCTCATAATTATCGAAGAATGGATGAATAATTTTAAAACGACCACTGGCACTTGGATATGTTTGTTGACCACATACTCTGTCACCATCTACATGAGGATTTTGATTTCCTTTTTCCCTATTACAGTCAGGACAAATGACAATTAAGTTTTTAGGTTCAAGTAGGAATTGTGGGAATAAAGATTTTGGTAAAATATGCTCAACTTGCCAATGCAAACCATTAGTAGAAAAAATATATTGCTTACAATAGAAACAAGTGAGTTTTTGTTCAGATAAATAGTGATTACGAATTACTGAACGAAAATTTTTAATATCCTTATTTTCCTCATCATTCCATAACTGATAATTTGTTTTATCGTAGCTATCTATAAAACTTTTAAGTTCTGCAGGTATTACAAAAATTTCCATTTCATCCTCTATAGCTAGCTATAAGATTGAAAAGAATAAATACTTTATCTTCTTTATCTATTTTTTCATATTTGATTAATTTTCTTAAATGTTCGAGCAGGGCTTTGCTTTCTTCATCTAGGTAGAAATCAATTTCAGTATTTAATTTATTTAAGATAATAATTAACTTTCTAATTAAGTATTCATTGTTGTTACCAGGGAAATTAAAAATCTCAGATAATTGAAAATCTGAAGATCTATTTTTAAATGTACCTATATTTTTTAACTGATTATTTGATAAATCTAAAATGAAACTATTATTTTGTTTAATTCCAGAAATTAGTTGTGGCGAGTGGGTGGCTATAAAAAAATGACAACCATAATAATTTTCTGAAACTAGTTCAATTAATTCGATTATTTTTTCTTGCCATTGAGGATGTAAGTTTATTTCAGGTTCATCTATACAAATTAGTGAGTCGTCTTTAATAGTAGCTGTTAGTCCCAAAATCAAGCTTAAAACTGAAAGTTCTCCAGAGCTTAAATCACTATAATTAAATATGTTTTTATTTTTAGAAAAAGAAACTTTATATACTCTTACTAATCCTAATTCTATCAATAATGATATACTTTTTAATTCGAATGAACTTAAATGAAGTAAATCAAAAGTTTTTAAACTCTTAAAGTCATGTAAGCTATCACGTAAATTTCGAAAAATCTCAAATTCTTCAATAGAAATATCTGTTGATTCTTGAAAATATTTTTCAATTTTTTTACTAATTTCATTACTTGAAAAGCCATGTATTGGTATTAAAGTACATTTTACATAATGATCAAGTTTTAAAAAATCGAGAATGGTAAGTAGATTATAATAATTTTTTTCTTTCAAAGAGGATTTGGTTATAAATGCTTCAATAGATTGAGTGAAATTAATGTTAGTGTTTAGATTCCTGCGAAATCTAATTTCATATTTTTCGAAGAAATTGAGTATATATTCTAGTTGTGGATTAATGTAGTTATTTCTTTTTTTATAATCATATCTACTCGAGAATATTGGTGTTCGAGCCTCAAAAGATAGTCTTATATATTTGCTATTAATACAAATATCTTTGCTTGGTAATTCATGGTATGCGGGGAATTTATGATATTGGGTATTAGATAAAGCTATAATTTGATTGAATCTATTTTCTTCAAGAGCGTGAATTATAATGCTTCTTAAAAGCCTGCTTTTTCCAACAGAGTTTTTGCCTACCAAAAAAGTATATATATTTTTATCTTCTAGCTTAAAATCATCATCAATAAATTTAAGAAAGTTTTTATTTTGTTCTAAGTTATAAAGTATCGGCATAAAAATCCCCTCGAATTCGAGGGGATTTTAGCTTATTTTTTAACTGCTTAGCAATAAATTAAAGCGCAGCAATCTGCTCCATACTTTGCTTAATTTTCGCTAATTGGTCAGCAAACTCAGCAAGTTTAACTTTCTCACCTTCAACCACAGCCGCAGGTGCTTTGGCTACAAAACCTTCATTAGAAAGTTTGCCTGCAATGACGTCATGTTGCTTTTGCACTTTGTCTAAGTCTTTCTGCAAACGTCCCAATTCTGCTTTCGGGTCAATTAAACCTTTCATTGGAACAAAGACAGACACGTGACCTACAACAGAAGAAGAAGACAATGGCGGTTGCTCAGCATCAGCCAAGAACGTAATGCTTTCAACTTTTGCCAACGCTTTCACCAATGGTTCAATGCGCGCAATCTGTGCTTTTTCTGCTTCAGTGGTATTTTGTAGAAGAACTGGTAATAAACGTGCATTTCCTAAGCCCATTTCACCACGGATGTTACGTACTGCACCAATCAAACCTTGCAGCCATTGCATATCTGCTTCAGCTTGTTCGTTTACACGCTCAGGGTTGGCAACAGGGTATTGCGCCAGCATGATCGTTTCAGCAGAAATACCAAGTTTCGGTGCAAGCGTCTGCCAAATTTCTTCAGTCAAATACGGCATGATTGGGTGTGCAAGACGTAAAGAGGCTTCCATCACCGCAAGAAGTACACGACGAACTTCAGCTTTACGCTCAACCGATACATTTTCATCGTTCAGAACAGGTTTCGTCAGTTCGACATACCAGTCACAGTATTCATTCCAAATGAACTCGTAAATTGCTTGTGCAGCCAAGTCTAAACGGTAAGTTGCAAAGGCTTGTTGTACCGCAGCTTCGGCTTTTTGCAGACGGCTTACGATCCACTGTTCAGGCAATTCCCAAAGGTCTTGACGAACTTCAGTGCCAATCACTTGCTCTTCACAGTTCATCATCACGAAACGGGTTGCGTTCCAGATTTTGTTGGCAAAGTTACGGTAGCCTTCAACACGCTTCATGTCGAACTTAATGTCACGACCGGTGTTGGCAAGTGCGCAGAATGTGAAACGAACTGCGTCCGTACCATAGGCTTGAATGCCTTCTGGGAACTCTTTACGGGTTGATTTTTCAATCTTCGCCGCTTGTTTCGGGTTCATTAGACCTGTAGTACGTTTTTGTACCAAAGTCTCAAGGTCAACACCGTCAATCAAATCCAGTGGGTCAAGCACGTTGCCCTTAGACTTCGACATTTTTTGACCTTCGCCATCACGAACTAGACCGTGAACGTATACCGTTTTAAACGGGACTTGTGGCGTACCATCTTCATTCTTCATGAAGTGCATCGTAAACATAATCATACGAGCAACCCAGAAGAAGATGATGTCAAAACCAGTCACCAATACATCCGTTGGATGGAAAGTATTGAGGAAATAGTTTTCCGCATCTTTCTTGGCATCGCCAGTCCAACCTAAAGTTGAGAATGTCCACAGCGCAGAAGAGAACCATGTGTCGAGTACGTCTTCGTCTTGGTTAAGCACAACATCAGCAGGGATGTTGTTTTTGGCACGGACTTCAGCTTCGTCACGACCCACATAGATGTTGCCTTCAGCATCGTACCAAGCGGGGATACGGTGACCCCACCAAAGTTGACGAGAGATACACCAGTCTTGAATGTTGTTCATCCACGCCATGTACATGTTGCTGTATTGCTCAGGCACAAACTTGATACGACCGTCTTGAACCGCTTCAATGGCAGGTTGCGCCAATGGTGCAATTTTTACATACCATTGATCCGTCAATAATGGTTCAACGATCACACCTGAACGGTCACCGCGAGGTGGTTTCAAGGTGTATGGTTGAATTTGATCTAACCAGCCTTCACTTTCTGCTTGTTCAACCAGTTTTTTACGTGCTTCAAAACGCTCTAAACCAATATAGTCCGCAGGGGCAGCAATGGTTTTCGAGATTTGTTCACCCGCTTTCGCGATATATTCAAACTCAGCCAATACTTCTGCATTTTTATTGAAGATGTTGATGATTGGAAGTTCACAGCGCTTACCGACTTCATAGTCGTTAAAGTCATGTGCAGGGGTGATTTTCACACAGCCTGTACCGAATTCTTTATCCACATATTCATCTTTAACGATTGGAACAGCACGACCTGTAATTGGTAGAATAATGTTCTGACCTACAAGGTGCGTATAGCGTTCATCATCTAGTGCCACAGCAACAGCAGTATCACCCAACAATGTTTCAGGACGTGTGGTTGCGACAACGATGTGGTCTTTGCCATCATGGGTACGTAGATTTTTATCTTCAAAGAAATATTTGAAGTGCCACAGGGAACCTGCTTCTTCTTTATCCGACTCAACTTCTAAGTCAGAAAGCGCGGTTTGTAGTTTCGGGTCCCAGTTTACTAGGCGTTTTCCACGGTAAATCAAACCGTCTTCGTGCAGTTTAACGAACACTTCTTTTACGGCATTCGATAGACCTTCATCCATGGTGAAGCGTTCACGCGACCAATCGACTGATGAACCTAAACGACGGATTTGACGGGTGATGGTGTCGCCTGATTGCTCTTTCCATTCCCAGATTTTTTCGATGAATTTTTCACGGCCAAGGTCATGGCGGCTGACACCTTGAGCACCCAATTGACGTTCAACCACCATTTGCGTGGCAATACCCGCATGGTCTGTACCCGGTTGCCATAAGGTATTTTTACCTGACATACGGTTGTAGCGTGTTAAGGCATCCATAATGGCATTGTTAAAACCATGACCCATGTGCAAGCTACCGGTGACGTTTGGCGGCGGAATCATGATACAAAATGACTCACCTTTTTCAGAGGGCTTGAAATAGCCACGCTCTTCCCAAGTTTGGTACCATTTTTTCTCGATCTCGGTCGGATCGTAAGTTGTAGCGATATTTTGCGCTGAATCAGTCATAGTTCAAACAGTTCAAAAGTAGATAAAAAATTGCATCTATTGTAGCAAAGAAATCGCAAATGGGGGCATGTAAAGCAAATGCGTTGATCTAGCAATTGCGACATGATGCAGAGCGCTTTATGATGTGTCTAAACCTAGAGTGCGCTTTGTTCGCAGTAAAAATCAAAAAAAGGGGGGATCACTATGACTTATCAAATATCATTAAAATTAAAACCTGAAACTCACCAACGCTTTGCTCACATTCATCAACAGCTTAATGCCGGCGAAAGCCAAAGTCTTGCCAAACCTTTGGGTGAGGTTTTAGCGGATATTTCATGTGAAGTGATTGATCAAGTCTTTGGCGATCTTGCACGCTTGTCTACCTCAGGCGATGGGGAGTCTGAGAAAATTATTCAGCACATTGTGGACACTATGCGTAAGTACATGCCGTGGTCCGTGTCTTTTTTTTCAAATGACCGTCTAATTCCAATGGTGAATTATCTAGAGCAAATGATGTATGACACCGAGAGCACACATTTTTTAAGCTACCCAGTCGAAAAAACCTTAGTCACTGAACTTTTGGGTTGTGCGGAACAGATGGAGAAAGGCAATAACAGTTATGTTGCTCCAGCTTTGAAGGTGTTTACGCAAATTGTCGATCAAGGGGTGACCAGTCTGGTCCGTGAACCGAAAAAAATGCTTAAATTTAATCTGGTGGTCGATAAAACACTAAATGGGGTGATTAACTTAACGACTCAGTTGGGCTATAAACGTTTTGATAAGTTAGGGCGTATCTATGATGCGCAGATGATGAGTCAATATTTCGATCATTTCCTGACTTTTTTAAATGATCAATCTGCAAATAAAACTTCGGTATGAGGCAATAAGGACATGGCACAGTTAAACAGTTTAGACGCTAAAGTGGTGTGGATTACGGGGGCATCTTCAGGGTTAGGTGAGGCACTGGCTAAAGAATGTGCTTTACAAGGGGCAGAGGTGGTACTCACGGCAAGACGGTTTGACGAACTCGAAAAAGTTCGTGTCGGGCTGCTGAATCCGGATCAACACATTTCCATTTGTGCCGACATTACCGACGAAGCTCAAGTTCGCCATGCCTATGAGCAAGTGCTACAGAAAAAAGGTCGAATTGATTGGCTGATTAATAATGCGGGGTTAAGCCAGCGTGCCTTGATTGCTGACACCAGCATGCAGACTGAACGTGCGATTATGGAAGTGGATTATTTCTCACAAGTGTTTTTAACCAAAACCGTTCTGCCGACATTTTTAGCGCAAAAATCTGGCCGTATTGCTTTTGTTTCGAGTGTTGCGGGGTTGTTGGGGACGCAGTACCGTGCCAGCTATTCAGCAGCCAAGGCTGCCATTCATATGTGGGCAAATAGCCTGCGTGCCGAAGTGGCCAATGAGGGCGTAGATGTATCGGTGATTTTCCCTGGCTTTGTTAAAACCAATGTCTCGTTTAATGCTTTAAATGGCGAGGGTAAACCACAGGGTCATCAAGACGAAGCGATTGAAAATGGTTTAGAACCCGATATTTTTGCGCAAACGGTGGTGAGTGCATTACTTAAAGGTGAAGAATACATCGTAGTCGGCGGTCGCAAAGAGAAAATGGGTGTTCTGGTGTCTCGTTTATCGCCTACAACGTTGTATAAAATGATTCGTAAGATGAAAGTGAAGTAAATTGAAAAAGGCAGGAGGAAAGTCACTTCCACCTGCTTTTTGGGATCATGATGTTCACATATCTCATCCCCCCATGTATTGATAGGGGAGCCGCACTGTACTACTTACTGATTTTATTTAAATAGTTTAAGAACAATTCCGCATTTTTCCCACGAACTTGCCAAGACATACAACGTACACCGCCGCCCATATGACAGACATTAGAAGACTGTACTGGAACAACAGTACGTTTGGTTACGCTACGAATTTGCTGTAAAGCGACAGCATCTTCTTTAATCCCAAATTGCGGGAAGTAAATCCGTTCAGGCGTCACCAGCATATTGGTGTATAGGCCACATGCAGAACCAAATTTTTCATCGTAGATTTCGCTGCCATCATAAGGGGTGATGATTTCACGAATTTTAACATTGGGAATGCCGCGCTTTAAATCTGCTTTGAGTTGCTTGGCATAGTCGGGATCTTCAGGGTAAGAGTTAATCACCAAGGTGTTTTGGTCAACAAAGCTGACCACGCCATCGGCATGTTCCAAGCCCCCTTGTTCATCGGCTTCAATGAACGCAATCTGCTTTGCACCCGTCAGCGCCATGAGTTTCTTACGGGCTTCGCTTTCGGTGAGCTCGTTATCCGCTAGGAATTTGGTGCTGAGGACGACATTACCATAACCATCTTCAACCCAGTTTCCGCCATCATTCAACAGTTTGCTTTGCGTAAACTGTAAGCCAGCCTTTTGGCTGTAGTATTTAAATTCGTCTTGCACTTCATCTGAAATGGCCTGACCTTTTTTAGCGCCACCTTGTCCTGCCGCCGTGTAGCGGAACATGACGGGTTGAGCTGGATTGGCACTGGTGAAGTCGCGCATCCAAATGTCATGCATCGGTGCGATTGCCACATGCTTTTTGCCCAAGGCTTTGACATAGTCGGGGTAGAGGCCTTTGTCCGTCAGAACAACGACATTGTCTCCATTTTTAATAATTTTTTTTGCATAATCGACGTGAAAATCAAAAATATCATCAATCATTTTTGCATAGTACGCATCATTACTTTGAGGCGATGCCAGTACAATTAATTCAGCTTTGGCTACAAGTGGAATCATGCTGAGTACAGCCATACTTATTTTCAGTGCTAAAGATTTCATTATCTGTGACCTATTTACAGTGTAGGTAATGTCCATTTTTATTGTGTTCAGTGTAGAGAATTATGCTCTAGTGAGCAATCTGCCATCCGAATGTACGATAGAAGGTGAGCGAGCATGAGCTATTTTGAACGCTCATGCTGTTTGAGTTTAGTGAATGGATGATTGGCTAATAGTGGCTGTTTAAGGATTTTGAATGGCAGTCCCATAAGCAAAGACTTCGACCATACCACCTTGCATGCCCATTTCTGTGGTCGCCAGTCGCATACAAGCGATATGCGTTGCGCCGTGTTTTTCCGCTTCAAGTTTGAGTCGGACAATAGCTTCACGACGGGCACGATCGACGACACTTTCATAGCTGGTGAGTCTACCACCCAAAAAGTTTTGCACGGTAGCCAGTACATATTTGAAATAATCATGAGAAATCACCACATTGCTGCTGATCATGTGCCCAGACTGCTCGAAGCTTACTTTGCGTAAGTTCCCCATGGTAATGTAGGCGAGGCGTTTCTCATTCTGTTCAAGCTCCGCTAAATGTTTGCGCTCGTTATAACGACCAAAGCCAAAACCGACGCTAAACAGCACCGCAAAGATCAGCAGTTGGAAAACTAAACTTTCCATCGCTTAGGCCTGTGTTGGAAATGGATCGGGGAGATGGTTGTCTAACGGCGTGACACAGACCGCAGTGCCATAAACAAATAACTCAGAGGCACCTTGGGCAATGTTTGAGGTTGAAAAACGAATACCTACAATGGCATTGGCCCCTAAGCCTTGTGCTTTTGCAATCATACGATTCATGGCTTCTTGGCGGGATTCTTCTAAAAGCTCGGTATAGGCAGTGAGTTCACCACCGACAATATTTTTTAACCCTGCCAAAAAGTCGCGCCCGACATGTTTACTTCGAACCGTACTGCCATAGACCACATCCAGTTGTTGAGAAATGGTATGTCCAGGAACAGACTCAAGGTTACTTAAAAGCATAATGTTCAATATTCAAATGATTTGATTATCTTTGAAGATAGGAAATTGCTCAGCAAAAAGCAATAAAAAAGCCCACCGAAGTGAGCTTTTGATGTTGCAAACCTTAGTTTGCTGTTTTGTTGTATTTCACATCTGAAGATGAAGGTTGTTTCACCACTTGATCAGACGTATTAGCTTTTACGCCGCCACCGAGGGTTTTATACACTTCAACTTGGTTGTTCAAGTTTGCTTGTTCAAGCAATAACAAACCTTGTTCCGCTGAGTACGATGTACGCTGTGCATCAAGTACGGTGAGGTAGTTATCGATACCTGCACGGAAGCGGGCCGTTGAAAGCTTATAGGTGGTGTTGGTTGCATCTACCAGACGACGTTGCGCTGCTAGACGGTCACCAATATTTTCACGTACTGCCAAGGCATCATTCACTTCACGGAAAGCGGTTTGAATGGTTTTTTCATAATCTGACAACGCAATTTTTTGGTCAGTTTCTGAAATCTTCACATTGGCACGACGTGTGCCCCAGTCAAAGATTGGAATATCCAAGCTTGGGCCAAGTGACCAGACAAAGGCACCTGATTTAAACAAATCGCTTAAATCTGTCGATGCATAACCCGCTGTGCCTGTTAAGCTGATGGTTGGGTACAACTGTGCTTTTGCAGCACCAATATTGGCACCCGCAGCAGACAATTGATATTCCGCAGCACGGATATCAGGACGGTTATTTAACAAGTCGCTTGGCAAGCCCGCTGTCAACGCCGTACTTTGGGTAATGCGTTTCACAGGTTGAGGAGACAATAAGTTTGCAGGAACAGGTTGACCCACCAACAGGTTGAGTAAGTTCTGTGCTTGTGCAAGTTGAGTCTTGTAGTTCGCAACGTCATTACGTGCGGTTTCAACCGAAATTTGCGCTTGACGTACAGGGACTTCGCTGTCGATACCCACATCAAAACGTTTTTTGTTCAGATTGTATGATTCAAGCTGTGCTTTTAAGGTTTGGTCTGCCAGTTTTAAGTTGGCATTGGCAAACGAATAGCTCAGCCATGCTTGTGCAACCTGACCAATCAACGAAATTTGTGTTGCATCACGTGCACTTTGAGTCGCTAAATAGCTGTCTAAAGCATTGTCTTTTAAGCTACGAACACGACCCCAAAAGTCTAATTCATACGCAGTTACGCCAAGGCCAACATTATACGTTGTCATGGGTTTGTTGCTGCTGAGTGTATCTTGGCGAAGCACACTACCACTTGCACCAATGGTTGGCAGTTGGTTGTTTTCGCTAATTTGATACGCTTGCTGAGCACGTTGAATATTTAAAGTCGCCGTACGGAGGTCACGGTTATTGGCTAGTGCTAACTCGATGACTTGGACTAAACGCTGATCAGCAAAAAAGTCTTTATAGCCTTGTTCTGCAACAGATGGACCTGTCGTTGAACCAATATATCCTGTTGGGATATCCGCTTGAGCGACGGGTTCTGGACCACGCATGCTTTGACATGCAGTCAAAGCAAGCGCAAGTGCAGATACCGCAATGCTACGACCTGAAATAGACCATACTTTTTGCATCACGATGTTTGCTCCTGATTATTTTGTTTCTTAGGTTTGTATTTGAAAATACTACGAATCCAAACAAAGAATACTGGAATGAAGAAAATACCCAACAGTGTAGAACTAATTACACCACCAAGGACACCAAAGCCTACCGAGTGTTGACTACCTGCACCAGCGCCTGTTGAAAGGGCAAGCGGAAGGACACCAAAACCGAAAGCAAGGGTGGTCATGATAATTGGGCGTAAACGCATTTTTGCAGCATGAAGGGTTGCATCAAACAAGTCTTCACCTTGTTCTTGCAACTCTTTTGCAAACTCTACGATCAAGATCGCATTTTTCGCAGAAAGACCAATCACGGCAACAATTGCAACTTGGAAGTAGATGTTAAACGATAAGTTTGGATCGCCCTTAATGATCATACCTAACCATGTCAATGCAAATGCACCAAGTATACCTAGTGGTACAACTAGCAATACTGAAACAGGGATAGACCAGCTTTCATACAATGCGGCAAGACATAAGAAGACAATAAGCATCGAAAGAACAAGGAGCGGACCTGTTTGATTGCCCGAATCACGTTCTTCTAAAGATAAACCTGTCCATTCATAGTCGAAACCTTGTAAGCCCATAGACGGTAACTTGGCAATAATTTCTTCCATCGCGAGCATCGCATCACCCGAACTTACGCCCGGTGCTGGAGTACCTTGGATGTTTACAGAAGATACACCGTTATAACGCTCTAGACGTGGTGAACCATAAGTCCATTCGCCTGTTGCAAATGCTGAGAAAGGAACCATCGTGCCACTGCTATTACGCACATACCACTTGTTCAAGTCTTCAGGCATCATACGTGTATTTGCTTCACCTTGGACGTATACCTTTTTCACACGACCACGGTCAACGAAGTCATTGATATAGGTACCACCCCAAGCCATGCTCATGGTTGTATTGATATCCGCAATACTCACACCCATTGCACCCGCTTGCGCTTGATCAATGTTGATTTGGTACTGTGGTGTATCTTCTTGACCATTAGGACGGACGCCTGCAAGACGTTTGTCTTGTGCAGCCATACCTAAAATAGCATTACGTGCAGCAATCAATTTCTCATGACCTTGACCACTTGCATCTTTCAACTGGATGTCAAAACCAGCCGACACACCTAACTCAGGCATTGCAGGTAACTGTAATGGCATGATGTAAGATGCATCTTTAATCATGTTTAATGACATGCCGCGCTGAATGATGGCACCAATTTGCGACTCAGGTGTCGTACGCTCACTCCAGTCCTTCAGTTTAATAAAGGCAAGACCCGCGTTTTGACCGACACCTGTGAACGAGAAACCAGAAACTGTAAAGATCGACTCTACATGCTCTTTTTCTTTATTCAGGAAATAATCCGTCATGCTAGACACGACTTTGTCTGTACGTTCAAGGCTTGCACTTGGTGGAAGCTGAACTAAAGTCATGACGACGCCTTGGTCTTCATCTGGTAAGAATGAAGAAGGTAAGGCTTTATACAGACCGAATAAACCTGCAAGCACCAGTAGATAAACCACACCAGAGAATATTTTATGGTGCGTCATGCGGTTGACACCACCTTGGTATTTCACGGCAACTTTTTCAAAGCTACTGTTAAACCAACGGAAGAATCGCGCAAAAATATTATTACTTTCTGGCTTGTTTGCATCATGTTGTTTTAACAAGGTTGCACACAGGGCAGGGGTGAATGTTAATGCCACGATCAGTGACAAAATCATTGCGGTAACTAGCGTAATCGAGAACTGACGGTAAATAACACCCGTTGTCCCCGCAAAGAATGCCATCGGTACGAATACCGCAGTTAATACACTGGTAATACCGACCAAGGCACCAGAAATCTGTTGCATTGATTTTTCGGTCGCAGCCACAGGGTCGAGGTGTTCTTCTTGCATGACACGTTCGACGTTTTCCACCACAACAATCGCATCATCGACCAGAAGGCCAATGGCTAAGACCATCGCAAACATGGTGAGCGTGTTGATTGAGAAACCGAAGATGTTAATGACAGCAAATGTACCCAAGACAACCACTGGAACAGCCAATGTTGGAATAACCGTAGCACGCCAGTTCTGTAAGAATAAGAACATGACAATGAACACCAACACGACAGCTTCAATTAATGTGTGTACAACACTTTCAATCGACAACTTAATAAACGGTGTAGTGTCATAAGCCAGTTGATCTTTTAAACCATCTGGATAGTTTTTGCGTAGTTCACTTAAGCGTTCTTCAACAGCCGCAGCAGTATCTAGTGCATTAGCGCCTGTTGCCAGTTTAATGGCAACACCGCCCGCAGCTTTACCATTAAATTTAGAGTCAAATTGATAGTTATCTGAACCGAGTTCAACACGCGCAACATCACCCAAGCGAACTTGAGCACCTGAAGCTGTATTTTTTAGAAAAATATTTCTAAATTGTTCAGGGGTTTGCAACATGCTTTGAGCATTCACTGTTGCGTTCAGCACTTGACCTTGCACAGATGGTGCACCGCCTAACTGACCTACCGCCACTTGCGAGTTTTGCGCATTAATCGCAGCTGCAATATCAGTTGGTGTCACTTGTAGGCTGGTCATTTTGGCAGGGTCTAGCCAAATACGCATTGCGTATGAACCACCAAAGACTTGAAGTTCACCCACACCCGCAACACGGCTAAGCGGTTCAGAGATGTTTGAGTTTACATAGTCTTTAATGTCTGACGCAGATAGGCTTCCATCTGGAGAGTAAAATGCAAGAACCTGCATAAAGCTCGCACCAGACTTGGTGACTTTTACACCTTGACGTTGTACATCTTCAGGTAAAAGCGCCGTTGCCGATTGCAGTTTGTTCTGTACTTGAACTTGAGCAATATCAGGATCGATGCCTTGTTCAAAGTTCAAGTTAATAGACGCTTGACCATTACCTGCACTGTTTGAAGAGATATAACGTAGACCATCCAGACCATTCATTTGTTGTTCAATGATCTGGGTGACCGTGTTTTCAACAGTCTGTGCAGAAGCACCCGGATAAGTTGCAGAGATTGTCACCGTGGGCGGTGCAATCGTCGGATATTGGGCAACTGGCATTTTTGTCAGCGTGAGAATACCCGCCAACATAATCACCAGTGCAATCACCCACGCAAAAATGGGGCGATGAATAAAAAATTGAGCCATTCAGTCTACCCCTTATGCGTTTGAAGTAGCTTTTTGTTCAGTTTTCGCACCAGCTTCTGTCTTTTTAGCATCCGTTGTTGGAGCTTGAGGTGCTGCTGCTTTAGGTTGATACGGCTTCGCAACAACTTTCTGTTCAGCTTTAACTTTCGCTATTCCGTCAACAATAACTTTTTCACCTGTTTTAAGGCCTTCAGTCACAATCCAGTCTTGGCCTTGAATACCAACTGTGGTGATTTGACGAGGCTCTACGATGCCTTTGTCATTCACAATCATTGCCATCGCTTGACCTGTTGGTGTGCGAGTGACTGCAATTTGCGGCACTAACATCGCATTCGGGATTACGCCTTGAACGATTTGTGCATTGGCAAACATACCAGGAAGCAACAAGTGATTCGGGTTTGGGAATACCGCGCGAATCGTCACTGTCCCTGTATCTGGATTGACACTAGCATCAGAGAACGCTAAACGGCCTTCGATTGGATAGTCACTGCCATCTTCAAGTTTCAGCTTCACACGGGTGTTGTTACTGCTGTCTAAGCTACCTTTACTCAATTGTTGACGTAAACGAAGAAGTTCAGAGCTCGATTGGTTGATATCAACATAGATCGGGTCTAAACGTTGAATCGTCACCAATGGTTCTGTTTGGTTTGCAGTCACCAAAGCACCGGCAGTAACTGTAGAGCGGTTGGTTTGACCTGAAATTGGTGAGCGGATGGTTGAATAACCTAAGTCCACTTCAGCATTTTTAACTTGAGCACGTGCTGCTGCGACTTGTGCCTCAGCGACATTTACTTGACCCACTAAGTCGTCATAGTCTTGTTTCGCAACAGCGTTGCTTGAAACCAGTTGCTGATAACGATTCAGTTTGGTTCTGAGTGTGCTTAAATTCGCTTCTTGTTGTAATAATGCTGCTTTGGCATTATCAAATGTTGCGCGGTTGGTACGAGAATCAAGTTCATAAAGTGCCTGGCCTTCACGTACATAACTGCCTTCCGCAAACAAACGTTTTAGAATGATTCCACTCGTTTGTGGGCGAACTTCAGAGATTTCAAATGCCGTGGTTCTGCCAGATAACTCTACAGATTGTTCTACATTTTGCGGTTGTGCAACAATGACACCGACTTCAGTAGGTGGCATTTGTTGAGAAGCGCCAGCTTGCTGCGCATCCTTTGGATCTTTGCTACAACCAACAAGTGCAATACTCGTTGCTAATGCGCAAGCGGTAAGGGCTGGGGCCCAAAGCTTTGCCGACATCATTGTTCCACCTCGATTAGATTCTTATCTAAAAATAATTTGTATTTAATTGGGTATATCTGCCACACAAGATGTAAAGCAGTGAAATCCAGATAATACTAATGCTCCAACCTGCGAGAACGTCGGATGGGAAGTGTACTCCAAGATAGACTCTTGAAATTCCCATCATCAGCATCCATAAAAGAGCAATGCATACAACATAACGATGTGCAGGAAATGGTCGACTTAAGAAAATGGCAAGACACGCCAAAGTGGCAGCATACATACTGTGCGCACTCGGAAAGGAAGCACCATAGCTCGTCACTAGGTGAAACATTTCTGGTGGGCGTGGTCTTGAAATTAGAAATTTAAGTAACCAAGCAGAAGCAATACTTCCAACAACGCCTAAACCAATAAAAACAACATCTCTATACTTTTTATACCATGCACGATGGAAACACCATAGAGTGGTTAGAAATAATACAAACGGCATGCCACCGAGTGCCGATAAAAGTATTGCAAGTTTATCTATAGGCTCAGTTCTTAATGTGCTGAAATATTCGACCATCGCCAGATCTAAAGCTGTGAGTGGTTGAATGATTAGAGCTAATGCACTGATTATAAATAAAATAATACCGATAAAAAGCAACAAGTAAGGCATGCTGGAACTCGTGTCATTTCAACCGATTTAAGCGCGGTTATTTACTGGGTTAAAGTGTACTCATCAGTACACTTTAATTCAAGTGTTGATTAATCATGTATAAAATTTTGTTCACAGTGTAACAAGAGCTCAAAATCGGTACAAAATCATTTTGTATGGTGTTTTGTATTGTTCGAACTTTCATCAACTTCAAGAGGTACTTTCGGTGGCCAAAAGAAGTCACTTGGTCGCGTTAGAAAATGGGTTAAAACCAATTTTGCTAACGGTTTCCACTGTTCAAAACGTACCCGACGTGCACGTAAAGCCACAATAATCGTGAGGGTAAAACTAACAAATAAGTTTGTCAGACCAATAGCGAGTACCCCGAGGAAAGATACAATAATCAAGCCAATCTCAGGACTACCATTAATATTCATCAGACCTTGAATGAAGTTTGCTGAAGCAAAGGCAATATGGCGAATATCTAGGGGTAAGCCCAAAATATAACCAATGGTTCCCATACTTCCTAACATAATCCCGAACAGAAAATTACCCGCCAACGCACCTAAGTTGCGTTCTATATAGCCTGCAAATTTATCGAGTCGTTCTTGCCCCATGATCGTTTTGAGACGAGGGTGTGCTTTTAAGCGAGGGCCAACTTTGCGATAAACCGCCATATTGTCAAAATAGCCTGCCAAAAGTCCCGATAAAAACAAACAGACACCCGCAATGGCGGCATGCGGAATAGCCAAAGAGGTAAAAGGGTTTAAGTCATGTAAAACTTTCGCCGCTTTTGCATGGTTGAGTAGCGGTTCATGCATGCCAGTTGCCCATGCCCACGTAATAAACGCGGCAACAGGGATGGCAATTGAGATATTGCCCAAAATAGCAATAAATTGGGTGCGAATAATATTAATAATCAGCGCTGCTAATTCAGCAATTTGCGCTGTTTTTGAACCTTTGCGCTGTTGTACGGTTGCCGCGAGTGCCGCCGCTGTCATTGCTGGTTGCTTTGTTGCTACGGTAAAGTGCAAGACATGAATCAGCATAAACCCCAATGAGTAATTCATGCTGTAAACAAAGGCTTGCATGAGCGGTGCCATGATCATCCGTGCCGACAATATTTTCAGGGTGGCCATGGTTGCAATGATGACACCCGCACCCGCTGCGGACTTATACATGGCTAAAAAGCCTTGTTTGTCTGTACTTACATAGTGTTCGCCCGTTTTACTAGCATTTTCAGTCACCTGTAAAGCAATCAATTCACTATTGGTCGTCAGTAAAGAGCGTACACTCCGTTCACTATAAATCGCAGCCGTAATGTCGACTAAGAGCAGACTCACCGCTTCATAGTGTGCTTCGCCTTCTTCTACAATTAAATTGAGCAACAATTCGACGCGGTCTAAGCATTGCTCAAGTAAGGAAATCAGATAGGTTAAACTGACACTGACCCCAATGCGTTTGGTCGCACGGCGAATTTTTAATACTACATCACGACACTGCTCAATCATGACCAGTGCTTGAGAGGCGTCGGGTGGGGCAACCACACTCGAGGTTTCTGCCTCTTGATGTGCCTTTTTATACTGTTGAATAAACTCGATAATTTCGCGGTTCTGAACTAAAAAAGGCGATTCATATTCGGTCAGTTCAGGATGCGCATTAATAAACTCTGGATATAAACCAATACCACTAATCCGATAAGACAGCACCGTAATGGCTTTAATCACTTCACTGCGAATTTTGACTTTTTCTTTTTGATTGGCATGCCCGTGATTGAGCAGGTTCAGCAGTTGTAGCCAGTCACTGTCCCGGATGTTATCGAGCCAATATTTATCACTTCGGTTGGGGAAAACGCGACGGACTAAATCTTGTAGTTGAGTTTCGTCATTAATCAGCGGGAGAAAATGTGCCCCTAAACGCTGTGACAATTGGTTCCAAAACCCATCTAAAGACAAGATACCTGTATCGGCATAAAGACTGGTTTGTTTATATTGGGAAATAAGCCGCAGCACAAAGCTTTGTAAGGTCGATGCGGCATCGGGTGTAATGAGTAATGCTTGAATGAGCGCCTGAAATTTGTGATGGATTTCATCGGTTTGATACGCATCTATTGGACGAATACGTTCCACCAACTCAATTAAAAGTTGATCATTTAAAACAGCTTGAGGTTGCTCAAGCTGTTGCTGCATTTGAGAGAAAAGATCATTAAATTTTATATGCATAGGCAAGTTAAAAACATTTTAAAGCATCATTTGTTATTGAATTCGATGTAAAGCCAGTTGGGTTAAATTGACCAGTGCTTGACGATATTGGCTGTCAGGTAAAGCCCGTAATGCTTGAAGTGCGGCTTCGGTTTCTTCATGCGCCCGTTGTCGGCAGTAATCTAGTGCGCCAGAACTGTTTACGATAGCAATGACTTGATTAAGATCTGTTGTTCCACCTGTCGCAATACTTCGACGAACAATGTCATGTTCTTCACCCGTTGTATTTTTCAATGCTGAGATTAACGGCAAAGTCGGTTTGCCTTCCATTAAATCATCGCCAATATTTTTACCTAATGTTTCAGCATCTGAGGTGTAATCTAAAATATCATCAATGATTTGAAAGGCATTGCCAAAGTGGCCTGCAAATAAACGTAGTGGTTCACGGTACTGCGGTGTCCCAGAAAGAATGGCAGCCCCTTCAGTTGCCAGTTCAAATAAACGTGACGTTTTACCGTGAATAATATCTAAATACGTTTGTTCTGTGGTTTCAGGTTGGTGCTGTGCTTGAAGTTGTAGCACTTCACCTTCGGCAATTTCACAAGTCCCTGTAGAAAAATCTTTGAGTAAGGTCATATCACCGAGATCGACCAATAAATCAAAGGCACGTGAAATTAGAAAGTCACCAACCAGTACTGCGGTCTGATTATTCCAAGTCGCGTTGGCCGTTGGGCGACCACGACGTAAGCCAGATTCATCGACCACATCATCATGAACTAAGGTTGCGGTATGCAGCATTTCAATGATGGCAGCAAGTTTACGCTGGCGTTCCAGGTCTTCTGCACCACAGGCTTTGGCAGCCAATAAACACATAATGGGACGCATGCGTTTACCACCTGCTTCAACCACATGTTTACTCACCGCCATGACCAATGCCACTTTAGAGGTAATGCCTTCATTAATAAATGTGTCCATCGTGGCAAAGTCTTGAGCTACAGGGGCGAGAATATCTTGCTTAAAGTCGATGGTCATTTGAAGAGCGGCCTCATCTATATAAAGTGATAAAAATCAGCATTACCAGTATTGTGTAAATAGGGATACATGTCTAAATGATTCATTTCAATCATAAATAAGACTCGCTAGCGTGCGAGGCTATATTTTACTAAAGACAGTTCCTTATTTCCCCAATGTATAAGCGTACTGCATTTGTAGGCTTATTTACATTTTAAAAAATCAATTCATCCATACTATAGCGGATTGATTTTAAAAATCTATTTCATTGTAAGCAAAGTCAAGCCAGAGTTGAACTGTAATTTGTTGATTGAGTTTTTCTCGATTATTAAATAATCGTTAATTTAGTCTAATAAGTTCGGCAAATCTCTTGTTGTTTGAGTCAATATCACTTAAAATCCTTGCCCTTGATTAACCCCAGTGGCGTTCGTATTAAGATCGATATCTTCCTTTATCGGCACGACGACACGGGCATGTTTGGAGTACATTATGTACGCAGTAATCCAAAGCGGTGGTAAACAGCACCGTGTTGTAGAGGGTGAAACCCTTAAAGTTGAATTGTTGAAAGCTGAAACTGGCGCAACTATTACGTTTGATGACGTATTAATGCTAGTAAATGGCGAAAGCATTCAAATCGGTGCTCCAGTTGTTGCTGGCGCTACTGTAACTGCTGAAGTAGTTAGCCATGGTCGTCACGACAAAATCCGTATTGTAAAAATGCGTCGTCGTAAACACTACCGTAAACAACAAGGTCACCGTCAATGGTTCACTGAGTTGAAAATTACAGCTATTTCAGGCTAATCACGAGGAGTAATGAGACATGGCAACTAAAAAAGCCGGTGGTTCGACTAAGAACGGTCGTGATTCGAACCCTAAAATGCTTGGTGTTAAAATTTACGGTGGTCAATCTGTGACTGCTGGTAACATCATCGTTCGTCAACGTGGTACAGAATTCCACGCAGGTCAAAACGTTGGTATGGGCCGTGACCATACTTTGTTTGCAACCGCTGACGGCGTAGTAAAATTCGAAGTGAAAGGTCAGTTTGGCCGTCGCTACGTAACTGTTGAAGCGTAAGTTTTAATAGTAAGAAAAACCCACATTTTGTGGGTTTTTTTTCGTCTATTCATATGGTTAGCTTATTTTTCTTGCATTTTTAATTTTGAAATAAAGCACTAAATACCAATAAATGGTGATGTGTATCACAAAAAATAGGAGTGTAATAAAAAAACAAAACTAAAAGAAAGGCAGACAGATATGAACAAAATAGATACAAATGTCTTGGGCAATCCAGACAGCCAGATAACGAAAGTCTCTGGTCAGAACTTAAAACAAGAACATACTCATATTAGTACTGCAGTTTCTGCTGCAATGAATCTACAAACACTTAAGCCAAACCATTGTCTACAAAGGTTTGCTATGAACGTGCTTGTTTTAAGTGCGATTTTAATGACAGCGAATACAAATGTTTTTGCAGGTTCGTGTAACTCTAATCAAGATACAGGTAGTTGTCCCGGAAGTGGAATACCAGGACCCGCAGGACCTGCAGGGGCTGATGGTGATAGTGCTTATCAGGTAGCTGTGAACAATGGTTTTATAGGTACAGAGGAGGCATGGTTAGAGAGTTTGCAAGGAACAGATGGTGCAGATGGCACTAACGGAACCAATGGTATTGATGGTGTAGATGGTCTTAACGGTCTTGATGGTAAAGATGGCGTAGATGGAATTAACGGAACCAATGGTATTGATGGTAAGGATGGCGTAGATGGCATTAACGGAACCAACGGTCTAGATGGTAAAGATGGCGTAGATGGTCTTAACGGTCTTAATGGTAAAGATGGTGTAGATGGCATTAACGGAATCAACGGTCTAGATGGTAAAGATGGTGTGGATGGCATTAACGGAATCAACGGTCTTGATGGTAAAGATGGCGTAGATGGCATTAATGGAACCAATGGTCTTGATGGTAGAGATGGTGTAGATGGTCTTAACGGCCTTAATGGTAAAGATGGTGTAGATGGCATTAACGGAAGCAATGGTATTGATGGTAAGGATGGCGTAGATGGTCTTAACGGTCTTGATGGTGTGAAAGGAGATACTGGAGCAACAGGCGCAACTGGAGCGCAAGGTGAACAAGGTTTACAAGGTGTGAAAGGAGATACTGGAGCACAAGGTGAACAGGGTCTCCAAGGTTTACAAGGTGTGAAAGGTGACACTGGAGCAACAGGTGCAACTGGAGCGCAAGGTGAACAAGGTTTGCAAGGTGTGAAAGGAGATACTGGAGCGCAAGGTGAACAAGGTTTACAAGGTGTGAAAGGAGATACTGGAGCACAAGGTGAACAAGGCCTCCAAGGCTTACAGGGTGAGCAAGGTATCCAAGGTGTGCAAGGTGAAACGGGAGCGACAGGATATAATGCTTATCAAGTTGCGCAAGTTAATGGTTTTGACGGTACCATCACTGAATGGCTCGCGAGCTTAAAAGGCGATATGGGTAATACAGGGATGACAGGTGCAACAGGTTTTAGTGCTTATGATGTTGCAGTTGGTAATGGCTTTGAGGGTAGCATTACTCAATGGTTGGCCAGCCTTAAAGGTACAAACGGTACCAATGGTATTTCTAAAGAAGTGATGGATGCTGCTGACACCTACATTCTGAATGAAGCAAAAACTTATGTGAACCAAGTTGGGCAACAAACTCTCAACCAAGCAAATGCTTATACCGATAGCCGTGTAAATGCCTTGAACAGAGACATGCGAAAACTTGAAGATCGAACCTATGCAGCAGTAGCATCAAGTATCGCAATAGCATCTTTACCGCAACCGACAGATGCTGGCTACAACATGTTGAGTGCTGGTGTGGGTACATGGGAAGGTGAGCAAGGTTATGCTTTTGGTCTCAGTGGTGTGACTGAAAGTAACAAATATGTATACAAAGTAGCTGTAACAACCAATAGCGAAGGTGATTTCGGCGCAGGTGCGGCAATTGGTTGGCAATGGAAATGACAGTGATAATTCTTAACCTTAGTTAGAAAAGCCTCTGCACATTCAGAGGCTTTTCTATATGTAAAGAGCACATCTTATCTTCATCATGATGGATATTTCACAACATTAAGCACTAATAAATATACAAATCTTCTTATATTCTCAATTATTAGCCATAAAATTTGATTTAAGATAGCTCATCTAACGAATTGCGACTGCGCAAATTATAAAAGGTGAGATTATGAAAATGCTTCGTAAGACTTTATATGCAATGACAGTGGGGGTAGTAACACTTGGCCCTGTTATGAGCAGTACAGTATTTGCAGCTCCGGTTGCAGCATCGGAGCAACAAGCGACGACGAGTTTAGTGAAACAGTTGAGTGGTATCCAAAGTATCAGTTCTAACTTTGAACAAACCACCAAAGTCACCAATTCATCTAAAGCGCCGAAGAAACAAGGTTTATCAGCCCAGCACATGAATCAGACCTTTAAAGGGGTGATGAAAGTTGAGCGTCCAGGGAAATTCTATTGGGAAACCACAAGCCCTGCGAAACAAACCATTGTAACTTCGGGTAAAACGGTATGGATTTATGATCCAGACTTACAGCAAGCGGTTCGTCAAACTTTAGATGAACAGGTGGCGAATACACCTGCACTATTATTGTCAGGGAATACGGAGCAGATTCGTAAGTCATACCGTATTACGCAACCAAATCAGAGCAAAACCTACTATACCTTGTACCCAAAAAGCGATGATGGTGCGTTTCAAAGTTTAACGATCAGTTTTGGTGCGAAAAATGCACCGACGCTAATGATCTTAGAGGATTCTTTGGGACAAACAACCTATGTGCGTTTTAATAACACCAAGGTAAATACCAATATTCCAGCTTCAACCTTTAATTTTACTCCGCCTAAAGGTACAGACATAATTGACCAATAATATGAGTCTGTTGTTCAAAACCACCTTCGGGTGGTTTTTTATTGGATCAAGTTCAGTTACATAACGTGGTGGGAAGTTATGGCTGTGCTTTGTATAGTCTGTGCTATTGAATACTTAACTGCGGGTAAATCATGATATTACTTCATAACAATAAAATTGGATCTGTCTTCGCAATGATGTTGTGCGCGGGATTGCTCAGCGCATGTCAGCCACAAAATGACATTAACGCTGCAAAAAGTGAAGAGACAACTAAACCAGCTCAAGTCGCGCAGACCTTGCCATTGATAGAGGCAAAAGTTCGACCATTAAAATTGGCGCATTCTATTGCTTGTGATGAGGAAGGATGTACCCAATACAAACTGTACAGCTTGGAAACCAATGTCCCATGGATCAATCAATATTTTGATGAGCGGATGAAAAAAGCCAATCCTGTGGCGTTTGAAAGCTCGAAGCAGGCTAAGCCACAGATTGATGAAAACATGCTCAGTGAAACTTTGTCTGATGTCCGTTATGTGGCGCAGCGTGGAAAATATGCTGATTTTGTCTTGATGTATTATCACTACCCAGCGCGTGCCGCACATGGCATGTATCACAATGAATACATCACCTTAGATTTGGCAACGAAAAAACGGGTTGCGCTGAGTGACATTGTGGTGGACAAGACTGAATCGCAATTATTAGATGCATTGTATAGTGCCAATAGCATGTGGCTGTCCGATCATAATATTTCACGCGAGCAATTGAAGCTGACCGACAATTATTATATGAGTGCCAAAGGTGTGGTATTTGTCTATCCCTTATATGAATTAGCATCTTATGCAGAAGGGATGTCTGAATTGGTTTTACCGTATCAACAAGCCAGCGGCTTAATTAAGGCGGAATATTTGCCAAGTTTTGTCGATTATGCAGCTGAACGAGAAAAAGCGAGCAAAGAAAAGCCATGAAAATTGCTGTAATAAGCCACAGCTAGTGATCGCGTGACTGTATTTTTCGGCCTGAAGCGCTTACACTATAGCCAGTTTTTTTCTTTGCAAAAGATTGGCTATGATCGACCCGAAATTACTCAGAAATAATATTGAGGCTGTAAATTTAGCCTTAGCAAAACGTGGTGTACAACTGAATGTTGAAGAATGGGCATCACTAGAAGCTCGCCGTAAAGAGATTCAATCCAAAACTGAATCTCTTCAGGCTGAACGTAATTCGGGTGCAAAACAAGTTGGCCAAATTAAAAAAGCTGGTGGTGATGCATCTGAAATTATGACGCGTATGTCAGCGATTGGTGATGAAATCAAAGCTGCAGAAGTCGCTTTGTCTGAGTTACAAGCTGAACTCGAAGCGAAATCACTCAGCATTCCAAACTTGCCAGATGAGTCTGTTCCTGAAGGAAAAGACGAAAGCGATAACGTGGAAATCCTCACATGGGGTACCCCGCGTACGTTTGACTTCGAAATTAAAGACCACACTGACCTTGGTGAGTGGATGGGTGGTCTTGAGTTTGAAACAGCGACCAAATTGACAGGTTCTCGTTTCAGCGTGCTCAAAGGGCCACTTGCTCGTTTACAACGTGCGATTACACAGTTCATGTTGAATACACATACTTTGGAAAATGGTTATACCGAAGCTTACGTGCCGTATTTAGTCAATGCTGACTCACTCCGTGGTACAGGCCAATTGCCTAAATTTGAAGAAGACTTATTCAAATTACAAGGTGAAAAAGAGTATTACCTCATCCCAACTGCGGAAGTCCCTGTAACCAACTTTGTGCGTGATGAAATCATTGATGCAGACCGTTTACCATTGAAATATGCAGCGCATACCCCATGTTTCCGTAGTGAAGCAGGTTCATATGGGCGTGATACGCGTGGCTTGATTCGTCAACACCAATTCGACAAAGTTGAAATGGTGCAAATTGTTAAACCTGAAGACTCAATGCAAGCACTTGAAGAGCTTACAGGTCATGCTGAAGGGATCTTGAAAGCACTTGGTTTACCGTACCGTAAGATCATTCTTTGTGGTGGTGATATGGGCTTTGGTGCAACTAAAACTTACGATCTTGAAGTTTGGGTACCAAGTCAAAATACTTACCGCGAAATTTCTTCATGTTCAAACATGGGTGACTTCCAAGCGCGTCGTATGAAAGCACGCTACCGTGCAGACCAAAAGAAAACTGAATTTGTGCATACGCTGAATGGTTCAGGTTTGGCTGTGGGCCGTACTTTACTTGCGGTCATGGAAAACTACCAACGTGCTGATGGTTCGATTGAAATTCCGACCGTGCTTCGTCCTTATATGGGCGGCGCTGAGTACATTGACTAATAAAGTCGATGTACTGCACAGTTTTGTGCACAATAATTGCTTTAAGACAGTCAGATAAAACTCATTGAGGTCGTGTGTGGATATTTTTCCAATCTCTTTAAAGTTGCAACAGCAACCTTGTCTGATTGTCGGTGGTGGGCATATTGCTTACCGTAAGGCAGTGTTGTTACATAAAGCAGGAGCGGTGATTCATATCATTGCTCCTGATATTGAAGCAAATTTATTGCAACTGGTTGAAGAAAGCCAAGGGCAATATATCCAAGCGCTATATCCTGCGCAGATTCAACTCAATGACTACCGTTTAGTGATTGCTGCAACAGATGATTATGCGGTGAATACTCAAGTCTTTGATGACTGTGAAGCGCTGAAAATACTGGTCAACAGTGTGGATGATCCACCGCATTGCCGTTTCATGGTTCCTGCGATTGTCGATCGTTCGCCTTTGGTGATTTCAGTGGCCAGCAATGGTACATCCCCCGTCTTATCTCGCCAAATTCGAACCCAGCTTGAAACCAGTATTCCACATGGGATGGGTAAGCTGGCTGAGTTTTCAGGAAAATGGCGTGCAGCGGTGAAAGCGAAGATTTCCAATCCTGACGAGCGCCGTGTTTTTTGGGAAGACTTATATGCAAGTCCCCTGAAAGAACAGGTTTTTCATGACAATCTTGTAGAAGCAGATCGTTTAATCGAGCAAGCGCTGTTGGAGTGGAAAACGCCGAAAGGTGAGGTATATTTGGTTGGTGCAGGTCCAGGTGATCCTGAGTTGCTGACCCTCAAAGCATTGCGTTTGATGCAACAAGCCGATGTGGTGATTTATGATCGTTTGGTTTCCCCCGCGATTATGGAACTCTGCCGCCGCGATGCAACAAAAATTTATGTGGGTAAAGCTCGCTCAAACCATGCTGTACCGCAAGAAGGCATCAATGCTTTGTTGGTAGAATATGCCTCAAAAGGTCAACGTGTTTGCCGTTTAAAAGGCGGTGATCCTTTCATCTTTGGTCGCGGTGGTGAAGAAATTCAAGAGCTTTTTGCCGCGGGTGTGCCATTTCAAGTGGTGCCAGGGATTACTGCCGCGTCGGGTTGTTCGGCTTATGCAGGCATTCCACTGACACATCGCGAATATGCGCAAAGCGTGCGTTTCCTTACGGGACATTTAAAAGAAGGTTCGCCTGAGTTACCGTGGGATGAGTTGGTCTATCAGAATCAAACGCTTGTGCTGTACATGGGCTTGGTTGGTTTAGAAAAAATTTGTGAAAAGTTAATTGAGCATGGGCAGCGCCCAGACATGCCCGTTGCTTTGATCTCGAAAGGTACCACGCCAGAACAAAAAGTGGTGGTCGGGACCTTAGCGGATATCGCATCAAAAGTTGAAGAAAATCATATTCAAGCGCCTACATTGACCATCATTGGTGATGTAGTAAGCTTGCGTGAACAATTACAGTGGCAAGATTAACTTTTGCCATATTGAAAGAGTAGAGAAAAGCTGTGATCCATGTTGTTTTATACGAGCCCGAAATTCCTGCAAACACAGGCAATATCATTCGTTTATGTGCCAATACTGGAGCGCAGCTGCATTTGGTTAAGCCTCTCGGCTTTGAACTGGATGATAAAAAACTTAAACGTGCAGGTTTGGACTACCATGAGTGGGCGCGCATGCAAATTTGGGAAACATTCGATGAGTGTTTAGCAAATTTAGCTGAAAAAGGTGTCGATATAAACGCGATTTATCCTCTAACCACCAAAGGAACGGAAACCCCGCATACTTCGGATTTGAATCGCCCCGTGGCTTTACTCATGGGACCTGAGACGCGTGGTCTGCCTGAACAGGTTCGTATGTTATTTCCAAAAGAGCATTGGATTCGTTTGCCAATGGCTGAAAACTCGCGCAGTTTGAACTTATCCAATGCGACAGCCGTGATTGTGTATGAAGCATGGCGTCAGCAGGGTTTTAAGCCTTTAGCCTAATCAAATTACTGTGACAGAGCCCGCTTAAGCGGGCTCTGTTTTTTCTAGCTTTTGATCGAATCCAGCTCTGGATTTTAAAACTTTAAGCATATTGGCTTCGACCCAATCTTTCATTTGATAGGCATTTTGAGCAAAGTCTTTGCCAATTTCAGTTAACGCATATTCCACTCGAATCACATTGTCTTCATGAATGGTTCGCGTCAAAAAACCATCGCGCTCTAAGATCTTTAATTTTTGTGACAGCACTTTAGGTGAAATACCTAAAACATTTTTCTTAAGCTCATTAAAGTGCTGTGATTCTTGATCCAGCGTATACACAATCAATAAAATCCACTTGTCTGCAAATTTTTCAAAAAAAAGACGAGCAGGACAATCTGGATGAAAAATATTAAATTTCATTGGCTTATTCATTTCTAACCATGCTCCTTTTACATTCTATCTTAATTTGAAACAATCAATCAGACCAGTTACCAAGTGGTAACTAATTGATACTAGGTTTCATAAGTGTATCATGAATACAGACTTAATGCAGCACTGTCATCAGACTACGCTTTCGCAAGATACTGGCAATTGGATGGATCACATGATGAAAGTTTCAGAGGGTGTTGTTTTTATTACGGGTGCGAATCGTGGCTTAGGACTTGCCATCGCTCGGGAGGCACGTCGTCAGGGTGCTAGAAAGATCTATGTGGGTATGCGCCAGATCGGTAACTTTCAGGAAGAGGGGCTTATCCCGATTCAACTGGATGTAAATGATGAAGCATCTATTCAGCAGGCAGCAGAACAGTGCGCAGATACCACAATTCTTGTGAATAACGCGGGCATTGCGCTTTTGAATGAACATCCTGTCGATGCCAATATTATCACGACTACGCAAAAGATTTTGGAAACCAATTTGTTGGGCTTGATGCGAGTGACGCAAATTTTTGCTCCGATCTTGCAAAAGAAACAACAGGCTTATGTGGTCAATATTCTCTCGGATGTATCCTGGGAGCCAAGCACTGTTTTGACCAGTTATGCCATTTCCAAGGCAGCAGCATGGTCATATACCAACTCAAGTCGTCAGTGGTTGTCTCAATCTAATATTCAGGTCATGGGGGTGCATGTGGGTTTTATTGACACCGATCTGACTCGTTCATTACCCATTCCGAAGATTGCGCCGGAAACAGTGGCTCAAGAAATCTTTCAAGGCATCGAGCAAAATGCGTATGAAGTTTTGGTCGGTGAAAAGACCCAGCAGTTGAAGCAGGGCCTAAGCGATGAAGTTGCAAGTTATGTGAAACTTAAGCCCGATCAGGCAAGTGTTTAAGATATTTCATACTGTTTATTTTTAATGGTTTACGTGGCACAGCATCATGATTGACGCAGCGATGCCAATCAACTAATTCAAAAGAGGAAACTAAAATGTCGAATATTTCAGTGGTTTTTTATTCAGGCTATGGACATACCAAAGTGATTGCACAAACTTTTGCGCAAGAAATTGGTGCAAATTTGGTGGAGATTGACCCAAATGGAGACATTCCAGAGCAAGATTGGCTGACACTGGATCAATCTGATGCAATTGTATTTGGTGCACCAACTTATATGGGCACTGCGCCGTGGCAATTTAAAAAGTTTGCCGATGCATCTTCAAAAAAATGGTTTACTCGCGCATGGCAAGATAAAATTTTCGGTGGCTTTACCAATAGCGCAAGCTTAAATGGTGATAAGCAAGTGACCTTAATTCAACTACAAACACTTGCATCGCAGCATGGCGGTATTTGGGTAAGCTTGGGTTTATTGCCTGCCAATAGTAAAGCGGCAACCCGTCAAGATGTAAATAATTTGGGTGGTTCTGTAGGCTTGTTGGTGCAATCACCATCGGATGCAAGTACGGATGAAATCCCAGCCGGGGATCTCGAAACCACAAAAGCCTATGCACAACGTATTGCTAAAATGACTAAACAATTTAAGGGCTAGTTTTTTAGCTCTAGTTTAAAAAAGAAAAAGACGCACTTGGCGTCTTTTTGTTTTTGAATGAAAGATTAGAGCGGATCGTCAAATTAATTATGTTGTGGTGCAGGTTGCTTAAAGCCTTTGGTTTTATAACCTAAGTATAAAATACCAAACATTGCCCACCATAAACCGAATTTCAACGCGGTTTCTTCAATTTCTAGCCACATGGCAAAGATACTGAGGAATCCACACATTGGAATTATCACAAAGCTAAAGATATCTTTAATATTCTTTGTACGGCCATCACGCAGTGCATATCTTGAAATCACCGATAAGTTTACAAAGGTAAATGCAGTTAATGCACCGAAGCTGATCATCGAAATGACGATGTCTAAGTCCATGAAGCCAGCGGTTAATGCTACAGCACCTACAATGAGAATGTTATAAGACGGTGTGAAGCTTTTCGGACTAATATGACCAAAAATCTTCTTGTTAATCACGCCATCGCGGCCCATCACATACATTAAGCGTGAAACGCCTGCATGTGCCGAAATACCCGATGCCATAACAGTTACAATTGCGAAATACAACACCACCGTTTTAAACGCAACGCCACCGACGGCTTGTAAAATGTCAGGCTGTGTTGCAGCAACATCTTCAAAGTAAGTCTTTGGATCGTTCGGGAAGTAAATCTGCATGAAGTAGGTGCTGATAATAAAGATCACACCGGCCAAGAGTGCCGTTAAGAAAATCGCTTTAGGTAGAGTTTTCTCGGTATCTTTTGTTTCTTCTGCCAGCGAGCTGAGCGAGTCAAAACCTGTGAATGAGAAGCACAGTAAAGTTGCACCTGTAATCAGGGCACCCAGTGAAGTAAGCTCATTCCAGAATGGCTCTAAACTCCATAACTGATATTTAGCATTGACCAAAGTACCATCTGCGTTGACGCCACCAGCAAGCAAGCTGTAAACCATCCACGTGAAGTAAGCAATCACACCCAACTGCACAAAAACGATCAAACCATTAAAGTTTGCAACGAAGCGTGCACCACGTAAGTTGACCGCGGTCATAAATGCAGTTAAACCAACCACCCAGACCCAATGGTTTACATCAGGGAATAAGGCTTCAAGGTAAATCACGGCAAGAATGATGTTGACCATTGGAGACAATAAATAGTCTAACCATGATGACCAACCGACCATAAATCCGACATTCGGATGGATGGACTTTTGCGCATAGGTATAGGCTGAACCCGAGGAAGGGTAGCGACGAATCATGTGACCATAACTGATCGACGTGAATAAAATTGCAATTAAAGCAATGATATATGACGTTGGCACATGATAATGACTTTCTTCTGATACTAAACCGAAAGTATCAAATAATGTCATTGGTTGAATATAAGCTAAACCAATAATAATGATGTGCCAGAGACCTAGCGTTTTTTGCAGTTTAGCTGCCGATTGAGTCCCAGAAATATTAGTCAACGGCGTTATCCTCTTAATCGTTGATCAAGGATCAGTCATGTTTAATAAGGATCGTTTGAGACGAACGATCCCCCCTGTGTTTAATTTCAAAAGTGCGCCAATCTACATTAATTTGGCCGCTTTTGTCAGTAACTTTTTCAGATTTTTTAGCAGTTTTTATGCCAATAGGTATAAGGAAAGCATTATTCCTTATGGCAAATAAAAGCCCGATGTTTAAAAAAGCATCAGGCTAAGATTGTCGCTATATTGGCTGATTTTTTATGAATTACCAAGCTTTTTCTAAAATTGCTTTTAAATCTTTTAAGCTGGCTTCTTTCGGGTTGTAAATGATTGAACCATCGTTGAGGGCCTTTTCTGCCACCTCATCGAGTTGTTCTAAGGTCACTTTTCCTGTTTCACTCAAGGTACGGGGTAACTTGGTTAGGGTAAATAAGCGATCACGCATGGTGAGTAATGTGCTGATGGCTTTGTCTGCACGTAAGTGGGCAGGAGTCTGCGCATAAATGTCTGGCCCTGCAAGTGGTAACAGGAGCTCTGCAACCTTGTCTCCATTCACTTCCTTGTTAAATTCAAGGACATAAGGGAGGAACAGGTTCATACATAGTCCATGCGGCAAGTGTGCCACTGCACCTAAGGCATGTCCAAGTGAGTGTACAAGGCCCACCATCGAGTTTGAAAATGCAATGCCAGCCATAGTTGAGGCTTGAGCCAATTCTAAGCGGCCGTTGGCATCGTTTGGATTATCCAGCACATTAAACAAGTAGTTGCTGACTTTCTTAATTGCAGCCGTAGCATAGGCATCTGAAATCGGATTGTGTGCCATGCATGTATAGGCTTCAACGGCATGGGTCATGGCATCCATTGCGGTCATCGCGGTTAAGTGCGGTGGCAGGGTTTGGGTCATACGTGGATCGAGAATCGCAGCATGTGGCATTAAATAGTACGATGCGAATGGCAGTTTGACATTTTTCTCTGGATCAGACACCACCGCAACCATGGTAACTTCAGAACCTGTACCTGACGTGGTGGGGATCACAAAAAAGGGTTTGAGTGGTTTAGGTAGGTTGTGTGCCCCAGAGTATTTGAGTAAGTCATCACCACCTTCAGACACCAAAATATTAGTGGCTTTCGAGGTATCAATCACCGATCCGCCACCGACAGCAATAATCGCATCGCACTGGTGTTCACGATATAAGTTGGCCGCTTTACGTACTGTCTCTAAGCTTGAATCAGGTGGAACATCATCAAAAATTGCGCCAATCACCGCATCGGTAGACTCAAAAGCCGCTTCAATGGGTGCAAGTAAATTGTTGGCACGAACACCTTTGTCGGTAATGATTAAAGGTCGGGTTGCGCCTAATGTTGCCAGTTCAAACGGAATGTGTTCTAAAGCAGCATGACCAGCGATCACTTTTACAGGACAGAAAAATTCGTAATAAGGCTTCGCCATGTTATGCACTCCGTTTTAAATATGATTGGGCTACTTTGAGATAAATATTTGCAGCACCAGTGAGTTTTTCTTTTAAGCCCAATTCAGTTGGGTATTCTTTGACTGCAAGTTCTGCAACCATTTTTGGCAAAATCAAGGATTCCATTTTATTTAGACAGCGGACGAGGCGAATTGCATAGGAAATATCGCCATCTGCAATCATACGGTCATGCGCAAAAGCTTGTGCTGTACTTTCTTGAAATGAAAACACCAAAAAGGCATGACTTAGATGTTTAAAGGTGATGGTTAAATCTGCCTTTAAACTTCCCGGAGTAAGTAATTCGAGTTGATGATTTTCGGTCACTTTGGCTAAAAAAGCCGGGCCGTTTGGAAAAACATTCATCGATAAGGTGAAATTGGCTGGAAATTTGGCAACTTCCTGCTGAATTTCACTATCGACTTGGCTGGCCATGACCAATCCTCGGCCAATCACATCCATCATAAGTTTGACATAGGTCAATTGCAGAGCGGGTTTCACTGAATTTACGTTAATCACTCGCTGTTGTCCTTTCTAAAAATAATTATTAGTTTAGAGTAAATACTCTAATTTATTTTTCCATGAAAAGCAAAGCCTTTATATATGCTGTACTTGAACTTCTTTAAAGTAACCGCTGTGCTGTAAAGTTTCAATAATGTCAGCACATAAGTTTTCAAAACGCGGGTAGTCTGATTTGAGGTCTGAGATACGCACCATTTCTAAGCCTGCATAGCCGCATGGATTAATGGTGTGAAACCCAAATAAGTCACAGTCAATATTTAAGGATAAACCGTGATAACTGCGGCCTTTACGAATTTTAAAACCCAATGAGCCAATCTTGCGTCCATCGACATACACTCCGGGTGCATCAGGTTTGGCATAGGCTTCAATCTCATATTTTTTGAGTAACTCAATCATTAGGTTTTCAGCATAAGACACCAAGGTGCGGACGTTCCAACCAAGTCGGTTGAGGTCAAACATAAAATAGGCAACCAACTGACCAGGACCATGCCAAGTGACTTGCCCTCCGCGATCCGTTTGTACCACGGGAATGTTGCTGCTCATGAGGATGTGTTCAGGTTTTCCAGCTTGACCTTGGGTGAGCACGTCATGATGTTGCAAAATCCAAAGTTCATCTGGTGTGTCTACATCCCGTTGTTCAGTCAGTGCTTTCATTTCTACAAAGCGGTCAGCATATGAAGTTAAATTATCAAACTGGCGAATAATGAGTTGTGGTTTGAGAACGGCATCTGACACGGCACTTGCGTCCTTATAAAACAAAAAGTATGTCTGAAATTATAAAGAAAAGATCTAGAGCGTAGGGGGATTTCTTCAGTGAATAAGCTGAATTCAATAGATCAAAAATTTAAGCACAAAAAAACACGCTCGTAAGCGTGTCTCATTGATACATCATTTGAATTACAGCGCCGTTTTAATTAACGGACAAGCCGCAAGGTCTGCATACAGTTGATGAACTTGTTCTAATTCTTCAAAACGCAATTGGGCAGTTAAAGAATGGTATTTACCTGTGCGTGATGGTTGGACTTGGATCGATTCACCATCAAACTCTGGAAAATGTTTGACTAAAATTTCAACCACTGCAACATGTAACTCAGTGCTGGCAAAGCCAATGAGTTTGATTGGGTAGTCCATAGGAAATACCCAAAGATGTTCTTGTAATTCACGTGATGGTGTACGGTCTAACATAGTCATGAGCGTCAGTCCCCCTTATTTCAAACGCCTGCGAAACTGCAGGCGTTAGGTGTTGCTCTTAAATACTTAATGGAGACTCGTGATTAAATTTCAAGTCTCCATTGTATCGGTATCAATTAGTCGTTTTCTAGGAATGAACGTAAGTGTTCAGAACGAGAAGGGTGACGTAATTTACGCAGTGCTTTCGCTTCAATCTGACGAATACGTTCGCGCGTCACGTCAAACTGTTTACCTACTTCTTCCAAAGTATGGTCCGTTGGCATGTCGATACCAAAACGCATTTTCAAGACTTTCGCTTCACGTTCAGTCAAGTTTTCAAGCACTTCACGCGTTGCTTCTTTTAAGCCTTCAGACGTTGCAGCATCGACAGGTGAGGTGATGTTGCTGTCTTCAATGAAGTCACCCAAATGCGAATCTTCATCATCACCAATCGGTGTTTCCATCGAAATTGGTTCTTTGGCGATTTTCAGCACTTTACGCACTTTAACTTCATCCATTTCCAGACGTTCGCCGAGTTCTTCAGGTGTTGGTTCACGGCCCATTTCTTGAAGAAGTTGACGAGATACACGGTTGATCTTGTTAATGGTTTCGATCATGTGTACTGGAATACGAATGGTACGTGCTTGGTCGGCAATCGAACGAGTAATGGCCTGACGAATCCACCACGTTGCATAAGTTGAGAACTTATAACCACGACGGTATTCAAACTTGTCTACCGCTTTCATCAAACCAATGTTACCTTCTTGGATCAAGTCCAAGAATTGTAAGCCACGGTTGGTGTATTTTTTCGCAATCGAAATTACCAAACGTAAGTTTGCTTCAACCATTTCTTTTTTCGCGCGGCGTGCTTTCGCTTCGCCTACAGCCATACGTTTTGAGATCTCTTTGATGCCTTTAACATCAAGGCCCAAATCTTTTTCAATGTCTGCAATTTTTTGTTGGAACGCTAAAACGTCAGGACGTACTTTTTCAAGATAGCCTTTTTGGTCTGGCGAAGCTTTCGCAATTTGTTCATCTAACCAAGCAAAGTTGGACTCTTGGCCTGGGAAAGAGGTACGGAATTGAGTCCGATCCATACGACCACGACGTACTGCATAGCGCATTACTTCACGTTCAGAGGTACGGATTTGTTCATGTGTACCACGAATCATTTCTGAAATGATGTCAAATAAACGTGGTGTAAATTTGAACATCATAAACACAGTTGCAAGTGACTCTAAAGCGTCTTCTGCTTCTTTGCTTGAACGACCATGTTTCTCGATGATGATTCGGGTGTTTTTCCAAGCCGCAGTCAGTTCGTCAAAACGCGCTTTGGCAATTTCAGGATCTGGGCCAGATTCACCTTCAGAATCATCATCACTTTCAGACTCTTCTTCTTCCTCGTCGTCATCCAATTTCACATCTTTGGTAGACTTGGTTGAAGAATCATCTTCTTCATCAATTTCAGACTCTTCTTCGAGGACTTCGGGAATAGCTTCATCAGTTTCAGGGTCTAAATAACCTGAAAGGATGTCTGCAAGACGACGTTCGCCTGCTTCATAATCTTTGTATTCTTGTAATACCACTTCAACCGCATTTGGCCAGTAAGCAATCGAGTGAAGAACGTCACGAATCCCTTCTTCAATACGTTTTGCAATACTGATTTCGCCTTCGCGCGTCAACAGTTCAACAGTACCCATTTCACGCATATACATGCGGACAGGGTCAGTGGTACGACCAGGCTCATTTTCTACAGAGGCAAGAACAGCAGCAGCTTCTTCTTCAGCAACTTCATCGGCAGCTTCATTACCACCTTCAAACATTGCATCATCAGATTCAGGCGCACGTTCGTGCACAGGAATACCGACGTCTTGAAGCATTTGAATAATGTCTTCAATCTGTTCGCTTTCAGTGATCGAGTCTGGGAGATGATCGTTAACCTCAGCGTAAGTTAGGTAACCTTGCTCTTTGCCTCGGCTAATCAGAGCCGCTACTTGTGAAGTAGGGGAAGTCATATCGCTCATCTTTGCTTACTCTTCGTTGAATCTGTGGCAGTGGAAAATTGTGCATCTGGGCACAATTCGCTTCATAAACTTATTTGTAAATAACTGCGTATTCCATCAGGGATAGTCAGCCAAAAGCTGCCTGATAAAATATTAAAAATATAAATTCAGTGATTTAGATGGGGGTGAATTTGTTGTTTTCAAGTTCATCCCGAGCGTACTCAAGTTCAAAACCCAAATTTGAAATCTGAAAAGATTTGGATTTTATGTGACCATTTAAAGTCGTAAACTACAAAGACGCAGGGTGGATTATATCATGCCATAAAAATTGGTTAGAAATAAAGACTAAAAATCAAATTAATTGCTCTAAATGCAAATAAAACTTGACAAGGTTCTGTAACCCATATAAATAGCGGCTAAGACCCTTCACATTTTTTCACTATGAGGTAGTTTTAGTGTCTTCTACAGATTTTGAACTAGATGATAACTACGCTGATGATGATGTTAATTTTGATGAGTCATCAAGTAAAATTAGTGCGAAAGAATCATTAGAAAAACGTCGCCTGATTGATGACCTTCTTGCACAGCGCCGTTTGGAACGTGAGCTTAAAGATTTTGATTACGACATCGACGATGACGACGATTTTGACGACGAAGAAGACTAAAATCAGATGTAGCATCGTGTCTGAAAATGCTATGCTAATGCCCTAATCAGTTTCTGAATTTGGATTTGAAATGAGTGCTTTAGATTTAGACTTATTGAGTGAATATCTAGATGGTGACCAAAATGAGTATGGTCTAGATTTTGCAGCGACTCATGGTTTCTTGTGTGCAATTGCAGTTGGTCCTACTTTTGCAAAATGGTTGGATGAACTTTTTGATAATAATCAAAAAAAAGTGCCTGCCGAGATCATCGCGCAAGTGAAAGCTTGGCTTGAGTCTATTCGTCAAAACCTTGCCAATGAAGAAGGGATTGAATTTCCTTTTGAAATTGAAGAGGCAGATGTTGAGTCAAGTTTAGGGGATTGGAGCGTTGGTTTTGTCGATGCAATGTTCCTCAATGAAGATGCATGGTTCACGCCTGAGTTTGAAGAGCAACTGGTCGATCTTACATTACCAATTATGGTATTTAGTGGGATTGATGAAGAAGATCCGCAAATGGAAACTTTCCGTCGTAACGGTCAGTTAATGGATGAGCTTGCAGAAGAAATTCCAGAGAACTTAAACGAACTTTATCTCATGTATCATACGCCAGCATAATTGTTCTTGCGTCGTGACATCAGCGACGTAGGCATTAGTAAGCAAATAAAAAAACGTCCCTAGAGGACGTTTTTTTATGCTCAAATTTTAGTGTTTAAACGCAGGTACTACTCATGCTTAGTTTGTGAGTAATAAGCAAAGTCCTAAAGTTGCGAGTACGGTACCGATGACACGGTTAATACTCACTTGTTTGCGTAAAATTTTATTTCGGATCACTGGGGTTGAACAGAATAGTGAAATGAGCAAAAACCATAGTAGATGACTGGCCGAGATAAACATGCCATAACCAATTAAATGCATCAGACCATGATTGCCTCGCAGTAACTGTGCAAAGATGCTCATCACAAATAGCGTAGTTTTGGGATTTAAGCTATTGCCTAGAAAACCTTGTATAAATGCTTGCCGTGTGCGCAGCAAGGTATGAGTGGCATGGTCACTAATTTGCTGTTGGGTAAATGTTTTGTACCCGATATACATCAGGTACAGCGCGCCAATATACTGAATGATATGCAATAGGTTCGGAATGTAGTGCTTTAAGAAACTGAGCCCCAGTACGCTATAGCTAAAATGGATCCATACAGCACAAGCAATACCATATGCGGTATAGATCCCTTGTTTACGCCCATACAGATAACTATTTCGGCTGACCAAGGCGAAGTCAGCACCAGGACTGATGACTGCAAGTAGGGTGATAACTACAATCGCTATAATTTCATTCACTCATTGATCCTTGTTCGGGTTGAATTAAAGGGATTTATATATTTTTCATATATTTGCTATAGTGAAAATCGATTTTAATTCTTTGCTATTGATGAGTTTTTGGAATGATTGAACGCTTATCACTGAATTCTCTTAAGTTTTTTTATTATGTCGCTCGCTATGACAGTGTAACCGTCGCTGCTGAAAAACTCTTTGTCACTCAAGGGGCGGTCAGTAAGCAGTTAAAAAATTTGGAAGAGGCACTGGGACGTCGTTTATTTATTAGCGACGGCAAAAAGTTACAGCTGACGGGGGATGGTCTAACACTGTTTGATTGTTGTGAGCAGATCTTTCCTCAGATTGACCAATGTCTTGTGCAGATGACAAGAGAAAAGAAGAATGAGAAGAAGACTTTAATCTTATCCTGTGAGCCGACCATCGCCATGAAATGGCTGATTCCGCGCTTAGTCCAATTTAAGCTGCGTTATCCTGAGATTGATATCAGTTTGTTAACAGCGGGTGGAGAAGCGGATTTTAAAGCGCAAAACATCGACTTGGCCTTAAGGCGCAATGATTTTGACTGGGGCAAGGCCATTTATAGCGAAAAAATGGCAGATGAGCATATGGTTTGTGTATCGCGTCACAATCATTTAGCCCCGATGTCTCAGCTGTTTATTTCCAGTTCGAGACCTAAACTTTGGACACAATTTAAGGATGCATATAAAGCTCAGTTTACGCATTTTCAAAAAGTAGCATTAGAACATTTCTATTTATGTATAGAGGCCTCTTTAGCAGGGTTGGGTGCAACAGTAGTTTCAGCTTATGTGATTGAAAAAGAGCTCGATTTTCAAATGTTAGATATGCTTAGCCCGATTGTGCAAGATGGCTCTGCTTATTATTTACTTTCTGCATCTCCTTTTGAGGATGATCCAAATAAAGTCATTTTTAAAGATTGGTTGATTGAAGAAATGAGAGCCAGCCAAACAAAGTTAATGGCACTTTCCGCTCAAAAGCACTAATCACGTGCGGCATTTGATCGTTATCTATCAAGCATAAAAAAACACCTCAAACGAGGTGCTTTTTTTATGGTAACTTTTTAAAACAATAGTCTGCGTACCAACCATAGGCAATATGAAAAATAGCGCCATGAATCGCGACCATACACAGCATAACGACAGCGGTGAGTCCAATGCCGGCATTATCGACGGATTTCATAATCGCTTCAGCATTGGGATTCATTAGTACTAAAAAAAGTACAAAGAAACTACCGATGATAATTGCGACAGCACTGGAGCCCCAAACCAGTTGAATTTTTTCATGATTGTTTGGAACACGGTGTTCTTTTTTTACGAAGTGCCCGACACCAATTAGTGCACAAGCCACTAAGGTCGGAATTAAGGTTAAACCGCCAAGGTTTAAACCAAAGACCAGTACGGTGATTAACAGCACCAAAGCAATGCTATATACCGCCGCAAAATGCAGTAAATAGTGTTTCATGTATTTCCCCAAAATAAATTATTATCCGCGTGTTTTACGCAAATGCCTGCGATATAAAAACCAAAGGATAATCACAGCGACAATGGCAATAATGACATAACCGACTTTGCTAAAAATTTGATGCATCAGTGCTTGGTTTTCACCAAAGTAATAGCCAACTGTTGCTAAAAATGTTGTCCAGATAATTGTACCGAGTCCACTATAAAACATGAACTTCCAAAAGGGCATACGGCTCATCCCCGCAGGGATGCTAATCAGTGAACGCACTGCAGGAATCATACGACCAAAAAATACAATACGGTGACCATACTGCTCAAACCAATCTAAGGATTTTTTCACATCGGCAGATTTGATAAACAGATATTTACCATAGCGGTCGACCCATCTGAAAATATGCTCTTGTTTAAATTGATAACCGATCCAATACAGCACTGCTGCGGCAAAGAGTGAACCAATACATCCTGCAATAATGACCCCAATTAAAACCAACTCGCCTTGTGATGCGGCATAACCTGCCGAAGGCATGATAATTTCAGAAGGAATGGGCGGAAAAACATTATCAAGAAACATGAGTAAGGCTATTCCCCAATAACCCAATTGTTCCATGACGGAGATGATCCATGCAGTGAGGTTCATATAGACCATAAAAATAAATGCGATAAGTTATCTTAAGGACTTATCGCATGTGGGTAAAGAATTGAAATGTATTGTTTTCTATTCATCGAAACGGGTATGGGTTAGCGTGTGAATATAGACTTTACGTAAGCTATAGGCCAGCGCAACTGGGATTAAACTGAGCAATGTATAATTTAAAAGATTTGAGCTTAGATGGTAACCAATGCCGAGCGCGATACTTGAACCAATCAACATGCCCAAAACCACGATAAATAAATGCGTGCGCTGTTCAAGCTTGGCTTTGATTTGGTTGAAGCTGGTACTGTGATATTGCTCGATACGGTTTGCTGCGGCATTGCGAATCAGTGTGCGATGGCGTGGCATGATTATTTTATGCATGGCAATCATCCTATTTTCGTCGTTTAGGCATGTCATTTTTATTGTTATGTGGAGACCTTCAGGGCACCACTTTAGCTTATTATTTATACAGTATGGCTCAGATTGAGTTCAATGTTGTGACAAAATTGTTAAATATTTTTAAAAAACGCGAACTGCATAAAAGAATAAGCCCTCATTTGAGGGCTTATTCTTGACTTAAATCATCTGAATGATTTTAAAGGCGTTTACGTTTAGCCGCAGCAATCTGTGATTGGCGCATACGGAAGCCTTCTTTTTGTTTTTCTGTGGTGTTGTCGATACAGTATTTGCATGACACACCATGTTCATAGCTAGGTTCTTCTGCTTCAGCTGGAAGGAGTGGCCAACCACAAGCATGACACTTAATGTTAAGGCCTTCTTCAACACCATGAGTGACAGCAGTACGGCCATCAAAAACGAAACATTCGCCTTCCCACATGCTTTGTTCAGCAGGAGTTTCTTCTAAGTATTTTAAGATGCCGCCTTTTAAGTGATAAACCTCGTTGAAACCTTCTTGAAGAAGAAGAGAGGTCGATTTTTCACAGCGGATACCGCCTGTACAGAACATCGCAATTTTTTTATCTTTGTGCTGTTCAAGGTTTTGTTTAACGTATTCTGGAAATTCGCGGAAGCTTTCTGTTTTCGGGTCAATAGCACCTTTAAATGTTCCAGCTTTGTATTCATAGTCATTACGGGTATCAATCAAAATGACGTCATCACGAGCAATCAGGTCATTCCATTCTTTCGGATCAAGGTAGTGACCGACTAAATCACGTGGCTTTACTTCAACGCCTAAAGTCACGATCTCTTTTTTAAGTTTAATCTTCATTTTACGAAATGGTTTGTCTGCACTGTCAGACTCTTTGTATTCCATTTCTTTAAAACCTTCATTCAGAAGGAATTGATGAATCATATCGATCGCGGCACGGTCGCCTGCAACCGTACCATTAATGCCTTCGCCCGCTACAATCAGAGTACCACATAGGTTGATGGCTTTTACCAAGTCTAAAAGACGTTGTTGAAGATCAGCAGGATCTTGAACTTCTTTGAATTGATAAAGTGCGGCAACAACCCAACCAGTCGTCGCTTGCTGTTCTACAGGTGCAAGCTGTTCTACAGTAGCGTTCATGGAGTACTCCAATGTATTTTGATAGATAATTTTAAGGCGCACATTTTACATGGAATTGAATCAAGATGCGAGATAAGTAAACATTTTAAATGGCTTCTCAAGTGGTAGGGGAGCGTGTATATTCAGTTGCCAAAGACAAAATCCGTTTTGTTTTGGTGCGTTTATTAACAGGAGTATGTTTTGAGTACAGATCGTCGAATTGCCTCTTTGACCCCATGTGCAGGGCGTTGTTCAACGGTATTTGGTGATTCTGTGTGTCGTGGTTGTCGTCGTTTTAATCATGAAGTGATTCAGTGGAATACCTACACTTCAGAGCAGCATCGTTCAGTTTGGCAACGCTTAGATGCACAACTAGATCAAATTTTAGTGCCTATGTTGCCTTTTGCTGATGTGCAGCAGGTAGAAGCTTTTGTTTTATCTAAACGTGTTCGTTTACGTCCCGATGCATCAAAAGGGCGGAAGCTTTATCATGCGTTAAAAGTATGTGAAAAAAATAAGAACTTTACCGAAGAAAGTGGTTTAGGTATTCAAGCGCACCAAGTGAAACCGATTTGGCAAGAGTTTGAGCGCCGTGTTCTTGCACTTGCTACAGCCAGTTATGATTTGGCATTTTTGCGTGCTGATGCAATTCGACAACATCTCATCCATATGGAAGAGGACGAATAAGTCCTCTTGGTTTGAATAAAAAGAATACTCCGCATATCTAAGCTATTTGCGAGAGTGACTGGGGGAAAAGGGTTTTTCGATGGTGAATGTATTTGAACTGGCGTTGTACTGTACGGCTGTGGTGGTCATGATTGCAACACCTGGCCCAGTGATGTTGTTGGTTGCTAGTGCAGGTCTAAAAGGTGGATATAAACAAGCCTTAAAAACCATTTTTGGGACGAATTTAGCCTCTTTGGTTCTTATTGTACTATCTGTGCTCATCTTAAAAGGCTTTTTAAACATTGCAGAGCATTGGTTAAATGCGATTAAGATTTTAGGGTGCGTATATATTGCCTATCTTGGTTTTCAAATTTTAAAAGAAGCAATTGCACAAGGAACAGAAACATCGCCTGTACAACTAAAGGCGGTGCAGGGGGGCTTCAAGCAAGGTTTCTTGGTGGGTATTTCAAATCCGAAGGATATTATTTTCTTTGCCTCATTTTTCCCACAGTTCATTGGGGTAACCAGTGATGTCGATGTCAGCCTTGTACTGTTGACCATTCTCTGGATTATTCTAGACTTCAGCACGTTGTCTTTGGTTTATTTGGGTTTTAATAAACTATCGCAGTCCGCTTTGTACAATAAGTTATTAGGCGTTTGTGGTGCGATATTGGTCAGTATTGCACTCTACGGTATTTATACTGTGTTTGCTTGATGCTGATGGTACTGCATCAAAAAGCCTCCAATATGGAGGCTTTTTGATGGGGGAGCGTAAAAATTAGACTCCGTGTTTAATGCGATACTGCACCAATTCTTCAATGGTGATCACAGTCAACTGATGCGTTTGCGCATATGCCAACACTTGAATGCCAGAGGCCATAGTTCCATCGGCATTGGTCAGTTCACACAAGACACCTGCTGGCTTTAAGCCTGCTAAACGTGCTAAATCGATGGTCCCTTCGGTGTGACCACGACGGGTGAGTACACCGCCTTGGCGTGCACGAAGCGGGAATACATGACCAGGGCGGTTTAAGTCGCTGGCAACAGCCCCATCTTTAATTGCTGCTTTGACTGTGGTGGTACGATCTTGTGCAGACACACCAGTAGTCACACCAGTTGCAGCTTCAATGGTCACCGTGAATGCTGTTTTAAACTGACTTGAGTTATCTGACACCATAGGCACAAGGTCTAAATGATCGGCCAATTCATCGGTCAGACATAAACAGACAATGCCAGAGCCATCACGAATCATGCGTGCCATCGTTTCGACGGTGAGAGTTTCGGCAGCTACAATGAGGTCGGCTTCGTTTTCACGGTCAAAGTCATCCATCACCAAAACAGGTTTGCCTTGGCGGATATCTTCTAAAGCTTGTTGGATACGTTGTTCAGCTGGAGAAAGGGCTGAAAAGAAAATTTCGGGTTGAATCAAACTAGACATTGAAACGCTCGCGTAAAATTGAAGTACGGTTGAACATTTCAGGACTTTGAAAAATTGGCGTAGCAATAAATCCTCATAGGTTTGTACCTGAGATTCTATTGGTCACGTCGTCTTCTTTCATCCGGACTATACCGTCGGCTTTGGAATTAAACCAAATCTGCGAGCCAAACAGATTATTTTTGCTTGGCTAGCTCGTGGGCTGATTCAGTCTGAGTCATCAACTGAACTTACCACCGGTGGGGAATTTCACCCCGCCCTGAAGCGATGTAACTCCATTATAGTGCTAAACATTTAGAAAAACAGGGGGAGTTTTAGAATGATCAGTTTTATACATAGAATAATTTTTGCTATAGCTTTGCTAAAGACCAACACTCTCTGCGCATGATTTCATTTAGTATGAGTTTAATGTTCAAAAAAGAATATCTGAGAAAAACCATAAACATTAATAAGAAGTTTTTCTATAGTTTGAATGGTTTGAAATGATCAAGATAAAAATAAGAGTGAGGAGTTAGAATTGATCAAAATTCAACAATATGATTACCCTTGGAGTGCTGAATCCTTTATAAAGCATCTGCAAGTTTTTGGTTTTACACTCATTGCGGTCAGTATGTTGTATTTGGTTGCTGCTAATTGGTTTATGTTGCCACAGACTATTCAGCTGGCTATTCCTCAGTTGTTATTATTACTCAGCGCAGTTATTAGCCTGTGGCTGACAAAACATGATTTTCTCGTGCAATGTTTACAAAGTATCTGTGCTTTGATGATTGGTTTAAGTTTGGCTGTGATTGGTCAAATTTATCAAACGGGTGCTGACAGCTATTTATTATTTTTACTTTGGTCTGTGCTGCTTTTACCGTGGTTATATCGTCCGAATATCGGTGTATTTTTCCTTTTATGTATTACCAGCCAATTAGCATTGTTTCTGTTTTTTATACAAACCTTTTGGGGGGATCAATATCCAGATCTCTTTTTAATCAGTATTCATGTATTTGCACTGATTCAATTCTATTTCTGCAATAAATATTATTCGAAACTCCGTTATTTATTCTTACTGTGGTTTGCCATTCTCTCGATTTGGCATATGGCGATGTATCTCTATGCGGATAAAAGCATGCTTTATTTCATCGTGTCTTTTATCTTGTTGGGCATTTCACTGGCTTACTATTATCAAAATAAAGATCAGTTGTGTAGTGCACTTTCAGCCGTTGGCTTGGGCATTAGCTTTACCTTGATCATTGTGAAGACGGTGACGGAGTGGTTTGGTCATAATGAAATTTTTGAATTATTTTTTATCGCACTGATTATTTTTGCGTGGTTTGCTTTCATCACTTACATGTTGATTAAATTTATTCCACATAGTCGGTTCAATGCTATTCCACTTGCTGTGGGAGCTTGGATTGCGGGCATCGTCTTTGCTACATTGATGCTGACCTTTTGGGGGAATTTCTCTTTGATTATGGGCGTTGTCTTTGTGGCTTTGGCGGCTTATCTGTTAAAAGCCAAACAAAGTTTATTTTTAAGACAATTCGCTTATTGTCTCTGGGTTGCAGGACAAATTGCGGTGATCTTTCATACCGTTGATTTAATGAATCAAATTCTTCCTATTCTATTTTTACAATTGGCGATTCTAGCACTCGCTTATTTCATGCGAACACATTGGTTCTTTGTCTTTGTTCAAATTTTCGGTTTATATGCGGCAGGTGTGGCGTGTATTTGGGATATTAATGCACATCTCAGTTGGCGCAATATTGTTGAAAATTTTGTTTATTTAGCACTGTGGAATTATGTTTTTTATCTGGGAATTCTGGCTATAAAATTCATACAGCCAATTGAATATCAACGCAGTTTATTGCTTGCGGCACTTGGGATTATTCTATTTTCCATGGGTTTTTATACTTTATTTGGGAAATACGAATTAGCGAAAATTGAGCACATTCCGATATTGGCTTTTGGCTTACCGATTTTATGGTTTGTACTGTTTGTCTTTCTACATATTCAAAAGCAGTTTCATTTATTTGCGCATTTTATTTTGACTGCTTTTACAGCAGGACTGATTTTTTATGGTTATTTCGATATTTTTATTTGTTTGGCCATCATTTCATGGGCATTAAAAACACAAGATAAAGTGATCTATGGATTTGCGCTGGCAACTTTCGCTGTAATTTTAGGTTTTTTATATTATTCCCTCGATGTAACTTTTTTGATTAAAAGTTTAAGCATGTTCCTGTCTGGCCTGATGTTGCTTTTGCTGACATTGAGCTTGACGATATTTAAGCAAAAAGAGGAGTTCGGCATATGAAGAAAATGATTCCTCTTGCTTTGGCATTATTGAGTATTGCGGTATTTTTAGGCTTAATTTTTAAAAATGAATGGCACTTAAACAATAGTCAAACCATGTATGTGCGCTTGCAACCTGTAGACCCGCGTTCGATTATTCAGGGGGATTATATGGCCCTAAATTATCAACTTTATTTTGCGCCTCAACATTTGAGTCCAGAAAGCACCAGCCAAGCCAACAGCAATCAAGAAGATCAGATTTTTTCAGGTCATTATTTTGATGAAGTGATTAAGAACAAATCTTCGGTGCTCACTTATGTTGAACTCGATTCACAGAGGCGCGTGATCCATAGCTATTTTGAGTTGCCGAAAAATGTTCGTACAGCTCGACTGATTTTACAAAACCCGAATAATCGCTATAGCGAGCTTTATCCTGCGTCGAGAAGTTTCTTATTTGCAGAAGGTTTAGCGGATTGTTATCAGCAGGCAGAATATGCTGAGTTTAAAGTCGATGAGCAGGGCAATGCGATACTCACGGCATTGAAAGGTGATCAGCTACAAGATTTAGGCTGTGAGAGCAAAAGAGATTGGTTGAGCGGGTTTCGTACTGCTCAGAATTGATCCAATTGCATTATTCTGCTCATAAAAAAATCCGCACGCAGCGGATTTTTTTAATCTATTGGGCTTAAGCCACTTGGACTGGAATACAGTTTGCCATGTGACTTACAGTGTTGTCTGGATTTGCATAAACTAAACGTGGTTTATGTGCATTTGCTTCAGCTTCTGTAAAATCACCAAAGGTAGCAATAATCATTAAATCGCCTACATCGGCCTGATGTGCTGCACCACCATTGACTGAAATGATGCCAGAACCTTCTTCACCACGAATTGCATAGGTACTGAAACGCTTACCATTAGTCACGTTCCACATGTGAATTTCTTCATATTCGCGGATACCGGCTAAATCCAATAAAAGACCATCGATTGCACATGAACCTTCATAATGAAGTTCAGCTTGAGTAACAACACAACGGTGGATTTTTGCTTTTAATAAACGAGATAGCATGGCTAGCGTCTCCTGAGTGGACCTAAGATCGTTATCTTATGGTTGAATCAATCTGAACTTGCTGGATAAGCAATCAGGCAAGCGCATTTTGCCTTTAAAATGCCAGTATGGCAAGCAGCATGGTTCAACATTTTTTTGACTTATCAGTTTGGTTTGTAAGCATTGATTTGATTCATGGCAGGCTGAATCTCACCATTCACTAGCATTTTAGTGCGAGCCAATGCGTGATGGATTGCGTCATCCATTAAATTTTGTTCATTGCTTGGTGCTTTGCTTAAGACATGTCCTGAAACACGTTCTTTTGAACCGGGGTGACCAATACCAATGCGTAAGCGATGGAAGTTTGGACCGATATGAGGGACTATGTCACGTAAACCATTATGACCACCATGACCACCACCTGTTTTTAGGCGAATGACACCAGGGTTCATATCCAGTTCATCGTGAGCAATCAGTATTGCTTCTGGAGCAATATTGTAGAATTTTGCGAAGGGAACAACACTTTTACCAACAAGGTTCATAAAGGTTGTGGGTAATAGCAGACGGACGTCTTGACCTTCGATATTACCACGCCCACTCATTCCATTGAATTTTGGGTCTTTTTTAAGCGTAATGCCATATTGTTCTGCAAGGCGTTCAACAAACCAAAAGCCTGCATTATGGCGGGTTTGGGCATACTCAGAACCTGGGTTGCCCAAACCAACAATCAGTGAAATATTTGACACTAATTACACCAATAACACTTATGCGCGAACGAAGTCAGCGTGCATAGGCGTGTTCTTAGCTGGGTGACGTTGTAACGCTTTGATTTTAACGCTTTCAACTTTGTCGCCAACTTTGATTTCAACAACTTCTTCGAAGAAAGCGTTGTTTTCTAAAGCTTTAACAAGCTCACGAAGTTCTAAAGTAACAGCTACAGGTTCAGCAGCACCACCGTAGATGATAGCTGGAACTTGAGCAGCGTGACGAAGGCGGCGGCTCGCACCTTTCCCTTGGTTAGCTGCTTCACGCGCTTGAGCGTTTAATACGAAGTTTGCCATGATAGACATCCTTAATTTAAGTTTTAAATAAACTAGATCTGCGACCGACCTAGTGAGACAAAGCCCTGCACTGGGCAGGGCTTTTAAAATTCAGCGCTATATTATAGATAAGAATCAAACATTGCGCTAATAGATTCTTCGTTGTTAATACGACGAATTGTTTCAGCAACCATACTCGCAACTGAAACTTGGCGAATCTTACCAAGAGCTTGAGCTTCTTCAGAAAGAGGAATGGTGTCTGTAACAACCAATTCATCAATCACAGAGTTTTTCAAGTTTTCGATAGCTTTACCTGATAAAACAGGGTGAGTTGCATAAGCAACCACTTTGCGCGCACCAAATGTTTTCAATGCATCAGCAGCTTTACATAACGTACCTGCAGTATCCACCATGTCATCTACGATGACGCAGTCACGGCCTTTAACATCACCAATCAAGTGCATGACTTGTGATTCGTTTGCCTTTTGACGACGTTTGTCGATGATAGCAAGGTCAATATCGCCCATTTGTTTAGCAACAGCACGTGCACGAACGACACCGCCAACGTCAGGAGAAACCACCATGAGGTTATCATGTGATTGTTGACGAAGGTCAGCTAAAAGCGCTGGTGTACCGTAGATGTTGTCTACAGGGATATCGAAGAAACCTTGGATTTGGTCAGCGTGAAGGTCGATCATTACCACACGGTCAATTCCTACAGTTGTCAGCATATCTGCGACAACTTTTGCAGTAATTGGAACACGTGATGAACGAGGACGACGGTCTTGACGCGCGTAACCGAAATAAGGAATCACTGCGGTAATACGACCAGCACTTGCACGACGCAAAGCATCAGCCATAACGAGGATTTCCATTAGGTTATCATTCGTTGGGGCACAAGTAGGTTGTACGATAAATACGTCTTTACCACGAACATTTTCAGTAATTTCGACAGCAATTTCACCGTCAGAAAATTGACCAATAGATGCAGCACCTAAAGGGATGTGCAAGTGGCTTACGACTTTTTGGGCGAATTGTGGATGTGCAGATCCACTAAAAACGACAAGATTGGGCATGAAGCACCCTTGGCGGTTGGCAATTTAGGAATTAGATGGCAGGGGTAGCTGGATTCGAACCAACGGATGCCGATATCAAAAACCGGTGCCTTACCACTTGGCGATACCCCTAATGCGGCAGAACTTTAATATTTTTGCGTCTTTCTGTCAAGGTAAATTAACAGTAGAACAGCAAAGTGTTGTTCTGTCTTTTTTGGAAAATGGCAGGGGTAGCTGGATTCGAACCAACGGATGCCGATATCAAAAACCGGTGCCTTACCACTTGGCGATACCCCTAAATTTGATTACTGTAAAATGGCAGGGGTAGCTGGATTCGAACCAACGGATGCCGATATCAAAAACCGGTGCCTTACCACTTGGCGATACCCCTAGTACAGTCATCTACATTTGTAATAAAATGGCAGGGGTAGCTGGATTCGAACCAACGGATGCCGATATCAAAAACCGGTGCCTTACCACTTGGCGATACCCCTATCAGGTAACGTGGATATGTCTTGTTGGTGATTCATTCAAGCTATTGACCAAGTAAGCTTTACATGGTGCATTTGCAAGAACATCATCAATGTTCATATCACTCGTTACTTCAGTAAAAACACAAGCACCTGTACCTGTAAGTTTTGCAACACCGAACTGGTCGAGATATTGCATTGCTTCATCTACTTCTGGATATAAACTTCTTGCCAAAGGCTCAAAATTATTTCCAAAATCAGATGGCTTTAACTGATAGGCGCAAAATTTAGAGCTCTTCGTGTTTCTTGTCAATGTTTTTTGTGAAAAAAGCAATTGAGTGCTGATAAAACAATCAGGTTTTAACACAATGTATTGTTTTTGATCTAAGTCTATGAATGTTAAGTGCTCACCTATGCCTTCAGCCCATGCATTGCGACCATGGACAAAGATGGGAACGTCTGCACCTAACTGAACCCCCAAGTCTGCTAGTTGCTGAATATTTAGCCCGCACTGCCACAGTTGATTGACCACGATTAATGTCGTCGCGGCATCCGATGAACCGCCACCTAAGCCAGCACCCATCGGAATATTTTTTTCAAGACGAATGAATAAACCGGTAGCTGTTTGTGCATACGGTTTAAGTATCTGCGTCGCTTTATAAATCAAATTTTGAGTCAAATCGACACTGTTTAAGCCTTCAATATGAATCTCTTGATCCGTACGAGGCTCAAATTCCAACCAATCACATAGATCGATCAACTGGAAAATACTTTGCAATTCGTGGTAGCCGTTTTCACGACGACCCGTAATGTGTAAAAACAAATTCAGCTTTGATGGGGCAGGGACACGGATCATAACGAGATAAACTAGCGGTTTTGAATGACCATTGTAATACGGTTTTCTGCACCATTTTCAAGTGCTTGTTTTAAAATTAACCGATTTGGCATATGGGCTTGTTCGTTATAGCTCAGCTCAACGCTCCAACCATCTTCAATGATCTGTACTGCGCGTTTGGCTCTGTCACGTTGGATTTGTGCTTGAACTGTTGCTGGTTTGGCCTGAACCCAGTTGACTAAATGGGTGATGGGTGCCTGCCAACCTGTTGCCGTTTTTAAAAGTTCTTCAGGGGTTTCAGCTTGGATGAGGCCAGTTTTAGCACTATTCAGGCTAACTTCACCTGGACGACCGATAATTTGCGTCTTACCAACGCCTAAAATTCCACTGAGCTCAATATCAAACTCTTGTTGCTGTTGTACCCATGTGAAAAAAGCACTGCCTGTCTGTTCAGGCGTACGCACCCCAATTTTACCCTGTAAGCTAAAGTGTTGATCAGATTCGGTTTGTATGGTGTTTGGATCAAGCTGTGGTTTGGTAAATTGTTGACAGCCTGTTAGTGCCAAGCTACTTGCAGCAAGTAAGCTTAAGCTCAGATTTGAGAAAATACGCATAAAAACTATGAGCTCTTTTTCAGTTGTTGGGGTAACAATAAAGTATTGAGTTGATCCAATTGAGGATCATTTGGGTGTTTTTGTTTGAGTTGTTGTAACACAGTGGAGAATTTTTGCAGATCACCGAGCATATAGACTGAACGTGCATAACGCACGCCAATATTGACACTACCACTGATGAGGTAGGCTTTTTCTAAGACTTTGGCTGAAGTGCTAAAGTCATTTTGTAAGTAACAAATAAAGCCTAAGGTATCTAAGATGGAGGCCTGTTCGGGGGCATATTCTAAAGCATGTTCAACAAATCGACGTGCATCATTTAAGCGTCTGTTTTGCAATGCTAAAGTGTATGCATAAGCATTGAGATAGGTTGGGCTATTGGGCTCAATACTTAACAGTTGATTCAGCAACTTCTCTAGTTTATCTTTATCCGTATGTGGATCCAACATTAGCACTTCAGAATAGATCAGTTCAGGATCATCTGGTAAGTTTTTAATCGCCTCATCTAACAGTCGCATGGCTGCGGCTTTATTATTCATGCGCTTTAAAATATCGGCTTGCGCCTGATACAAAAAACTTGCATGTTGTGGATAGTTCACCCGTTCTTGGGTTAAAAAGCGCAAAGCATCATTGGGTTTGTTTTGCAGGGTATAGATACTGATGAGGCTACGACGCGATACAGTATACAGACTACCATCGACTAGACGATAGTAGGCCTTGGCTGTTTCAAAATGCTGTTTTCGTTCAGCATTCACTGCTAGATAGTAATAGGCTTCATTTTGATATTCGGCCGAATTACGTAGTTCAACCAGATATTTTTCCGCTTTTTCGTACTTTTTTAAGTCAATACTGGTTAACCCCGCAATAAACAAGGCTTCTTCTTGGTTAGGCCATTTTTTAATCAGGCTCTCAAGCTTGGTTAAGGCCTCATTTGACGCATTAATTTTAATCAGATATTTGGCTTCGGCTAAACGGATATCGACATTGTCGCGGTGTTTACGACTTGATTTTGCATACCAATTACGGGTTTCTTCCTCTTGACCGAGTGCGCTGAGTAAGTTGGCTTTCATCAGGATGTAGCCTGTGACTTTTCCACGCTTTTTTAGGGCTTTATTGATGGTGGTTAGGGCTTGGTCAAGCTGGCCATTTTGCGCCTCTAAACCTGCAATTAACGCCAAAATAGAGGGGTTGTTCCGCTCCTTACTCGAACGTAGCGCTTGAATGAGAATTTCTTGATCTTCTGGTTCTTCAGGGGCAATCCCAGCAAGGATTTGCTCTAAATCAGCATTGGCATCAATATTGAGAATTTTATCGAGCGTTTCAGCAGCAAGCTCATATTCATGTGCTTTGAGTGCAATGTGCGACAAATAAAATAAGGCTGGAACATCGGTGGGCTCTTGCACCACCCAATGCGTTGCAATGTCGAGTGCGGCATGCAAATCATTTTGCTCAAGGGCAATATTTAAAGCGCGCTGTTTAATGGTGGTGGAATTACTTTTAATCGCCAGCACAGTATAGTTGTGCAGGGCAGTCGCGCTGTCTTGGTAAGCCAGTGCAAATTCGGCAATCATACTTTGTTGAATTGCATCATAATTAGATAGCGAAAAATCTCCAGCTGCTCTAAGATGAGCACTAGATGCCATGCTACCGACGAGTAAGAATGTGGTAGAATATTGCTTAATTCTCGCGCCGCTCAGTCGGCAATGTGTTTGACGCAATTTTTCTTGATCCAAGTAATGCTTTTTATGACACCGTTATTGCACAATAGCATAAATTTAGCGAAATGATGATCTGATATGTCTTTCTTTGCATTGGGTGTCAACCATCAAACCGCCTCCGTAGAATTGCGTGAGCAAATTGCATTTAACCCTGAAAAGTTAACGCAACTGCTTGAGCAACAAGGCCAAAACCAAGACTTAAATGAAATGGTAGTGGTGTCTACGTGTAACAGAACAGAAGTGTATGCCATGTCTGAAAACTCAGATATGGTATTGAACTGGCTCGCCCAAGCAAATGGCATAGATGTTAAACAATTGTTGAATCATGTATACCGTTATGAAAATGCGCAGGCTGTCACTCACTTGATGCGCGTTGCAAGCGGTTTAGATTCACTCATGCTCGGTGAACCGCAAATTTTGGGGCAGGTTAAATCTGCACTATCTCTAGCGAAGACTGCTCATACTGTTTCTCCTCATTTAAACCGAATTTTTGAATATGCCTTCTATGCGGCGAAACGCGTCCGCTCTGAAACGGCTGTGGGTAGTCATGCCGTATCGATGGGCTACGCGGTGGCTCAGTTGGCATTACAAGTGTTTAGTAAGCCTGAAAAGTTGACGGTCATGGTGGTCGCTGCGGGCGAAATGAATAGCTTAGTGGCGAAGCATTTGGCTGAAATGGGAGTCGCAAAAATCCTCATTTGTAACCGTACCCGTGAACGGGCTGAAACTTTGGCTCAAGAAATAGCCCATCGTGTAGATGTTGAAATCATTGAGTTTGATCAGTTGGCCAATAACTTAGCGCGTGCAGATGTCATTTCCAGTTGTACGGGAAGTTTACATCAAGTGATTCATTATCCAGATGTCAAAGCTGCTTTAAAAAAGCGTCGTTATCAACAAATGTTGATGGTCGATTTGGCTGTTCCGCGTGATATCGACCCGAAAGTGGAAAGTTTGGATGGCGTCTATTTATATGGCGTAGATGATTTGCAGTCGGTGATTGATGAAAACCTTGCTCAACGTCGTCAGGCGGCGGTTGAAGCAGAGGTGATGGTCAACCAATTAGCAACGGAGTTGGTGACCCAGCAGAAGGTTAATCTCGCAGGTGAAACCATTCATGCTTACCGTCAGCAAGGTGAACAGTTAAGACAAGAAGAATTAGATCTAGCGCTGGCACGGATTGCGAAAGGAGAACAGGCGGAACGGGTGATGCAAGAGTTTGCATATCGTTTGACGCAGAAGTTGCTACATCCGACCTCGATTATGCTGCGTGAAGCAGCCAAATCAGAAGATCCGAGTCATTTTGAACAAATGCAAACATGTTTAAATGAGACTTTTGACAAACGTCGTAAAACTAAAAAGTAAATCCAAATACAAAAAATGTAATAGGTTTAAGTAATCAGTCTTAAGCCTATTTTTTTGGTCAGTTCATTCAGCTTTTGACGTAAATTACGTGATTCAAGCAGGCTTAAAGGCGCTTTTAGTTTTTGGCGCAAATATTTTTCTTCAAGCGAGAGAGCATATTCACTGGCCAGTTTGTCGGCCATTTCAGGTGTTTTGGTCAGAACTTCAATATTGGTGCGCTGCATAATATCGGCAATCGCATTGACATAACGGCTACATGCACCCAAAACATAATAGGTTGCCAGTTCTTGGTCATCAGGTAAATCATCAAAGATGCCATCTAAGACTTGTAGCACATGCGCTAAAAGTTCATCTTCAGGTAAATAGGCGCGTAGAGTTTCAAAGTGAATATACAAAAACGGATGATGGATCAGAACAGCGAGCGCGAAGTCTTCGTCTTTGGTACGAATATTAAAAGACAACGAGGCATCGTTGCTGACTTGAGGTGTCCAGCGACGACCAAAACCGAGTTTTTCTTTGAAGGATTGATTTAGCAAATAACGGAAAGAGCCTGTTTTGGGCAATAAGTCCGTCAGTTGACGTAACTCACTCATGACCTGACTTTTACCTTCAGGGCTACTAATGTCATGGTTCTGCGTCAGATGTGCAAAAACAAAGTCTGACAGCAGTGGGGCCTGTTGAAGCAGTTTATTAAAGTTTTCAATACCTTCGCGGCGAATCAGTGAATCTGGGTCATGATCATTCGGTAAAACAAAAAATTTCAGCTCGCGACCATCATTGAGTAAAGGTAACGCAATTTCTAAAGTGCGGCGTGCCGCTTTTTGTCCGGCCACATCACCATCAAAGGCAATGGTAATACGGTTATTTTGTTTAAACAGAATATTTAAGTGTTCGGTGTTACTGGCAGTCCCTAAGGTCGCCACAGCACCTGCAATCCCATACTGCTGTAGCGCAATCACATCCATATAGCCTTCGACCATCAGCCAGTCTTGGGCTTTTTGTTTACGGCCTTCATATAAACCATAAAGCAATTGGTTTTTATGAAATACCTCAGAGTCTGGCGAGTTGATGTATTTGGGCTTAATTTCGTCATTTAGAGCACGTCCACCGAAACCTACGACACGACCTTTGGCATCACGAATTGTAAATATGACGCGATCCCGCAACAAGTCAAAGTCACGACCGTTATCGCTAGTACGGATCAGTCCGAGTAGCTTTAAGCCTTCGATATCTTGCGGGAAGGCTTTTTCTAAGTGTTGCCAGTCTTCAGGTGCATAGCCTAAACGCCAATATGCAATGGTATCTCGGCTGAGACCACGCTGTTTAAAGTACTGCTGAGCAGCACGACTATGCGGTAGTTGTTGCTCATAGTATTGCGCAATATTTTCTAACAGGTCGTATAAGTTGCCTTCCTGAACGGGGGCGGTGTTGAAGCCCTCGAAAGTATCAAAATCAGCATAACCCTCTTGGTAGTCCATAGACTGAAATTCAGCAAAAGGATCATGCTCAATCTGAAACTCAGGTTGTGCTGGAGCTGGCTCGGTTTTCTTGGCTTCAGTGGCATCGACCTGTGGTTTTTGGACAGGTTTAGCTTCGCGCTTATACACCAGTTTTTTCGAGTCACGGTTGTCTTTTGGAAGTTCGATGCCTGTTTGACTCGACAAATCCTTCATCACATCAATAAAGCTACGACTGTCGATGTCCATTAAAAAACGAATGGCATTACCATTGGCCTGACAACCAAAACAGTGAAAATACTGTTTGTCACGATACACGTGAAAAGATGGTGATTTTTCTTGATGGAAAGGACAACAGCCTGAATAGGTGCGACCTGACTTTTTAAGTTTCACACGTTGACCAATCAGGTCGACAATGTCGGTCCGATCTAAAATTTGGTCAATGGTGTGTTGAGGAATAGCCATGTCGAATTGTCAGTCGCTGATGTTTTGAAAACCGTGAAAAGAAGCAGAGATGGAGGTTTTAAAATGCAAAAAACCATCGAATCTAGATTGTTTTGTATACCGTTTAGGCGTTTTGATCAAGCGGAAATCGAACAAAACAAAAGGGCAAGTATGATAACTTGCCCTTTCTAAAATAGCGAATATTTCAGAGGAATTATTCGGTTTCAGTATTGATGTTTTGCTGTGTCTCAGGGCGGTCGAGTAAACCGAAACTGATACGGTTGGTAAAGCTGCGCTCAGTTGTTTGTTTCGGGTGCTCGATTTTTTCTTCAGAACTGTTTTGTTCTTCACGACCAAACACACCTAAAGTCGCACGGTTGACCCAACTGGCTTCTTTACGGGCAGCACGTAAGTTCACTTCACCATTCGATTTCACTAAATTTGGATAATTTAGTTTCAAGACATCGGTATATTGTTGCGCAGTTTCCTTGTCACCCAATTGGTTGTACGAATAAGCGACAGTTGCTAAAGCTTCAGGCACTTGAGGGCTTTGCGGATAATGTTCAATCACCCATTGAGCACGCTCTAGTGCTGCGACCCATGCTTTACGCTTGATATTAAAACGTGCGGCATTCATTTCGCTTTCAGCCAACTCATTGCTGATAAATTTCATGCGCTGTGCGGCATCTACAGCATAAGTACTTGAAGGGTAACGACGAATAAAGTCTACGAAGTTTTGATATGCCACTTTAAGATAGCTCACATCGCGATGTGCTTGCTTTAAAGATGTATAGCGAATCAAACCATCATAGTTTTGTTCCATGTTGGCTACACCACGTACATAGTAGGCATAGTCCACATTTGGATGCTGAGGGTTCAAACGAATGAAACGATCAGCCAGTGCAATCGCACCTTCATAATCTTTTTGCTGAAACTTCACATAGAGCAGCTCAAGTTGAGCTTGTTGTGCATATTCACCTGTAGGGTAATAGGTATCTAATGCTTCTAAGTGTTTTGCAGCGTCGGTATATTGACCACTTTGCAGTGCTTTTTCTGCTTTTTGAATATAAACCTGTTCACTCGATTGTGGACCGGTATCTACCACTTCTTTCTTGGGATTGCTGCTACAGCCTACCATTGCAGATGCAATGCCAATCGTTAGAGCAAGCATTGTCATTTTATAATGTGGTAGCGACATAAAAATTCCTCTGTTAATACGGGCAATGAGCTACAATTGCGCTATTAAATCACTTTTATTTGAATGATCAAATGGCTCAAGCACAATCTTCCGATCCAAATTTCCCTGAAACCGATTTCAATTTACTTGAAGATTCTGAGGATGCAGATAACCATACTTCAAGCTCTACTGCAACACGTTTATCGTTGCAATTTCAATTGGATGAAACTTATCTCGGACAGCGTATAGACCAAGTCGCAGCAACGATTTGGAGCGACTTTTCGCGTGAAAAACTCAAACAGTGGCTAAAAGAAGGCCATTTGTTGGTAAATGGTAACAGTGTCAAACCGAAATATAAATGTGAAGGATTTGAACTGTTAACCCTTGAAGTTGAGTTAGAAGCCCAAACTCGTAGTCTGCCTGAAGACATTCCGCTGGATATTGTCTATGAAGATGATGACATTATTGTTGTTAATAAACCTGTTGGGATGGTGGTTCACCCGGGTGCGGGCAACTCATCAGGTACGTTGGTAAATGCATTATTGCATCACTATCCAAAATCGGCAGAACTGACTCGTGCGGGTTTGGTGCATCGTATTGATAAAGATACTTCTGGTTTGTTGGTCGTTGCGAAAAACTTAGAAGCACAATTTTCACTCAGCAAGCAATTGGCGAAAAAAACGGTTTACCGTGTGTATGACCTGATTGTGTATGGCAATGTGATTGCTGGTGGCACGGTGGATGAACCGATTAAACGTCACCCTGTAGATCGTGTCAAAATGGCGGTATTGCCAGGCGGTAAAGACGCTGTAACACACTACAACGTGAAAGAGCGCTTCCAACATTTCACCCGCATCCAAGCTCGTCTTGAAACTGGACGTACGCATCAGATTCGTGTGCATTTTAGTTATATTGGTTTTGGTTTAGTTGGCGATCCTGTGTATATGCCACGTGTACGCGTACCCGCAGGTGCAACAGAACTTTTAGATGAGACTTTACGTGGTTTCAGACGCCAAGCCTTGCATGCAGCAGAGCTCGGTTTGAAACACCCACGTACAGGTGAAGAAATGTTGTTTAAAGCGCCGTGGCCAGCAGACTTGGCGACCTTGGTCGATGTACTCCGTACGGAAAACAAAGCCTACTAAGTTATAGCTGAATCATCATAAGGACAGTATATGCAATTTGTTCAAGGACTTCCGGCAGGTGTTTTTGTGGGGCAAACCCGTGTACATCATGATCGTGCTTTAGAGACCACTCAAACTGAACTACAAGGCTTTAATTTGGCTTTGCATGTACAGGATGATGCCGCACGTGTGCAACAGCATCGCATGATCTTGCTTGAAGAGTTTGCGGGCTATGGGGTCGATAAAATTACGTGGATGACGCAAACCCATAGCACCATTTGCTGTGTAGTGAATGAGCAAATTGACTTTGATGCTCAAGAAGGGGATGGTTTGGTGACACAGCGCCCGAAGCATGCCCTGATGATGATGACAGCCGATTGTTTGCCAGTGGTTTTAGGCAATGCAGATGGAACTGAAGTGGCCAATTTGCATGCAGGTTGGCGTGGGCTGGCGCATGGCATTATTGAAAATACCATTGCCAGCATGAACACTCAGCCGACATGGGCTTGGTTGGGCGCAGCTATTAGCCAACCTTGTTTTGAAATTGGGGCGGAAGTAAAAGAAGCCTTTTGTTCAAAGTATGCTGAGCTTGAGTCTGCATTTCAAACAGCTGAGCAAGCTGGAAAATATTATGCTGACTTATATGCGATCGCAAAATTCATTCTAAAACAGCATGGTGTTGAAGTGGTTTCTGGCGGTGATCAGTGTTCATTTAGCCAGTCGGATGAGTACTTTTCTTATCGACGTCATGCCAAAACTGGGCGTATGGCGACCTTTGTGTTTATGCAATAGTTTGGCTTTTGATGAAGTGCTTGGCTGTTTTAATCCTTGTACTTACTCCCCCTCAGTGATTGGAAGTGTTAAACTTAACTCAATTCTTTGGTCTTAAAAGTTTCCATGTCTGTACCTGATCTTGTTTCTGCTGCACCTGTTCATATGTGTGTGGTTTATCATAGCGCCTATGGTCATACGGCGAAAGTCGCTCAGTATATTGCACAAGGTGCAGAGCAGGCGGGTGCTGATGTGCATTTAATTTCGGTTGCTGCAGTACAGTGGGACTTGTTAGATCAGGCCGATATTATTGTGATGGGTTGCCCAACGTATATGGGCAGTCTTACCGCAGCGCTTAAGCAGTTTATGGAAGATTCCTCTAAGCGTTGGTTAGCACGGGCTTGGCAAGGAAAACTGGCTGCAGGCTTTACCAATGGTGGGGGCTTAAGTGGCGATAAACTGGCGGTATTACAACAGATTAATTTATTTGCTATGCAGCATGGTATGTTGTGGGCTGGTTTACCGTTTATGCCGACGGGACGTAGCCAGCACGATATTAATCGGATGTCGAGCTTTTTAGGCTTGATGACTCAGTCCGACAACGCGAGTATTGAAATAACCCCACCTGAAGGTGACTTGGAAACTGCTCGAAAGTTCGGAAAGTATTTGGTCGAGCTAAAAGCTGATTATTAATAATAAAAAAAACCTCCACATGGGAGGTTTTTTATTATTTATGCATAATGCGGGCTTTATCACGTTGCCAGTCACGGTCTTTTTCCGTGGCACGTTTGTCATGCAGCTGTTTGCCTTTCACTAAAGCGATTTCTAATTTCGCACGTGGTCCTTTCCAATAAGCAACAAGCGGAACACACGAATAACCTTTTTGATTGACTGCGCCGAGTAACTTATCGAGTTCACGACGGTTCAACAGTAACTTACGGGTACGGGTCGCTTCAGGAACAATGTGCGTAGATGCACTGAGTAAAGGCTGAATTTGAGCACCGAACAGGAAAGCTTCACCATTTTTAAAGGTGATATAACTCTCAGACAGCGTCATACGACCTGCACGTAATGATTTCACTTCCCAGCCTTGCAGTGACAGGCCAGCTTCAAATTTTTCTTCAATAAAATAGTCGTGACGTGCACGTTTATTCTGTGCAATCGTCCCGCTGGTATTTTTTTTAACTACAGTTGCTTTCGCCATAATCAATTACTTCCAACAATGTACCTATTGTGCCTTAAAGCAGGGTTAAGGTGAAGTTTTTTCAAATTTATGGAGTTTCTTCACCTATAAAACAAGTTTTTGCTAAAATATGGCTCTACAAAATCAACAGAGTAAAAATGGATGTCTAAAACTCGCGTCATTTACCCGGGGACTTTTGATCCAATTACCAATGGTCATATTGATTTGGTCACACGTGCATCACGTATGTTTGATGAAGTGGTGGTAGCCATTGCCATTGGTCATCATAAAAACCCTCTCTTTAGTTTAGAAGAGCGTGTGAGCTTGGCCAAAGCATCATTAAGCCATCTTGATAATGTTGAGTTTGTAGGTTTTGATGGTTTGTTGGTGAATTTCTTCCGTGAACAAAAAGCAACGGCTGTACTGCGAGGATTGCGTGCAGTGTCTGACTTTGAATACGAGTTCCAGTTAGCCAACATGAACCGTCAACTTGATTCACACTTTGAGGCAGTATTTTTAACGCCGTCAGAACAGTATTCATTTATTTCATCGACGTTGATTCGTGAAATAGCACGTTTAAAAGGTGATGTGACTAAGTTTGTACCGCAAGCTGTAGTCGCTGCTTTTGAACGTAAACATCAACAAGGTTGGTAATGTGTCTTTATATATAACTGATGAATGCATCAATTGTGATGTTTGTGAACCTGTGTGCCCCAATGAAGCCATTTTCATGGGGGAATTGATTTATGAAATCAATCCAGACTTATGCACAGAGTGTATCGGACATTATGATAAACCCCAGTGTCAATTGTTCTGTCCAGTGGATTGTATTCCGCTGGATCCTAATCATGCGGAAACTGAGGATGAACTCATGGATAAATATAAAAAGCTGATTGCTCAAAAAAGCGCAAGCAATTAAGTCTAAGATTTGATACTATGCGCCTCGAAGTGAGCCAGACGATCGCTGCTGTGGAGATCTCCGTGATTGAAGCAGGGGAGGAAAGTCCGGGCTTCATAGGGCAAGGTGCCAGGTAACGCCTGGGCGGCGTGAGCCGACGGAAAGTGCAGCAGAGAGTAGACCGCCTTCATTATGGTTTCGAGCAATCGAAATCGAAGGTAAGGGTGAAAGGGTGCGGTAAGAGCGCACCGCATGGCTGGTAACAGTTCATGGCATGGTAAACCCCACCGGAAGCAAGACCAAATAGGGATCCTTTAGGCATGGCCCATGCTGGATCCGGGTAGGTCGCTTGAGCGTATGAGTGATTGTACGCCTAGAGGAATGATCGTTCTCGACAGAACCCGGCTTATCGGCTCACTTCAACAAATTTTGATCAATTAAGCGCGCAAGGTACTTGACGTACTGATGAGAAAACCACATAATGCGCGCACAGTTTACGGCTATGTAGCTCAGTTGGTTAGAGCACCGCACTCATAATGCGGGGGTCACAAGTTCAAGTCTCGTCATAGCCACCATTTTTATAGATCATGCTCTCAGCATGATCTTTTTTTTTGTGGGAAAGAAAGGCTGTGAAACTATCTTTATTTACTTGCCATTTCTGAAATGGTCTTGTGGTTCACTGCACCGTTATTTCGATATTTAAACCAAAGCTGTGACTGCGGACATTTATGATCTTTTTAGAACTTCCCCTCGCAGTGAAGGTTTTCAGGCGTTAAATTGATCTGCATCTGTAAGTCTTGAATGTGTTGCCAATTGGCTTGATGTTCGGGCAATGTAAAGATTTGATGATCGACTAAATTGAGTTTTTTTAAAGATATGTGCTGACTTGCACAGTAGCGTCCTTCGGCTCTTTCTAAAGCCAAGTTTTGCTGTGCAGTTGGGCTTAAGCGATCTGCCGTCAGGATCTTTTGTTGTCCTTTGGCATAGTTGACCAATATCTCTCGATCTTTTAGGCTAAATAATAGGTTGGAGTTGATATAGGTCGCTATATCACGCCGTACACCATTATAGTCGGTGATCATGGGGGAAATTAGCTGACAACCGCTCAATGCTGTAGTGCTTAGGATGAAGAAAAAACAGACTCTCTTTTTCATTATCTTTCTCGTAAATATGCCTAACTTAAATATAGCTTGCAGTATGAAAATAAGTTTAAAAAGAGTGGTTTGCTGAAAAAATGATAGTTTAAAGTGTATTTGTTTATTGAATAACCATTTGTGTGTAAAAAGGGTTGACGCTTGTCTTTGAACTTTGCATAATGCGCGCACAGTTTACGGCTATGTAGCTCAGTTGGTTAGAGCACCGCACTCATAATGCGGGGGTCACAAGTTCAAGTCTCGTCATAGCCACCATTTTTAAAGACCAAGCTCTCAGCTTGGTCTCTTTTTTTGTGCGTAAAAAATAGACTTGAATATGTCGATATAAAAAAGCCCAAACATCTGTTTGGGCTTTTTTATTGGAGAAAGTGCCTATACGCCAGCTTTCCAGCCATTCATGATTGGGTAGCGACGTTCACGGCTAAATGCACGTGAGCTGATACGCGGACCAATTGCGCCTTGGCGACGTTTGTATTCATTGAAATCGACCAAACGAATCACTTTTGCAACCACTTCAGCATCAAAGCCTTTGGAAATGATGTCATCTTGGCTCATATCTTCTTCGATATAAGCATACAAAATGGCATCAAGTACATCATATGGCGGTAAAGAGTCTTGGTCTTTTTGATCTGGACGTAACTCTGCTGAAGGTGGGCGAGTAATCACACGCTCAGGAATTACAGGCTTGTCTGAAATGCTGTTTCGGTATTTTGCAAGTTCAAACACAATCGTTTTATACACATCTTTTAGTACGGCAAAACCACCGACCATGTCACCATAGAGCGTGCAGTAGCCCACCGCCAATTCTGATTTGTTGCCTGTAGACAGGACTAAATTACCAAATTTGTTGGATAAACCCATCAGCAGTGTACCGCGGGCACGCGCTTGTAAGTTTTCTTCAGTTGCATCCGCAGGGCTGTTACCAAAGAACGGATAAAGTGTTTGCATAAAGCTGTTCACAATTGGGTTGATTTCAGCAATCCCAAAAGTCACCCCCATACTCTTCGCTTGTTCAGCAGCATCTTCTACACTGATTTGAGCGGTATAGGTATATGGCATCATTACGGCTTGGACTTTGTCGGCGCCAATCGCATCAGCTGCAATGGCAAGAGTTAGAGCTGAGTCGATCCCGCCTGATAAACCCAAAATTACTCCAGGGAAACCTGAGCGCTGTACATAGTCACGAGTCGCCATCACTAAGCTTTGATAAATCTCTGCCATAGTGTCTAACGCAGGCGGCAGGGCATTGGCCTTAAAGGCTTGTTGTTCTGCTTCGTATTCAGCGAAATACAGAGACTCTTTAAAGCTTTCAGCTTGAAGTACAACTGAACCATTTTTGGCAATCACGAAGCTTGTACCATCAAAGATCAGGTCGTCTTGACCGCCGACTTGGTTGGCATAAACTAAGTTGAGGTTCATTTGTTTCGCCAGTGCAGACATGGTTTCAACGCGGTGCTGTGGCTTACCGACTTCATATGGTGAAGCATTTAAGACTAAAGCCGTTTCGACATTGAGCTGTGCCAGTTGTTGTACCGTTGAAAGTGACCAAACATCTTCACAAATCAACACACCAAACTTATGACCCAAATATTCAAAAACAAGGTGTTGATGCCCTTCGGTGAAGTAGCGCTTTTCATCAAACACGCTATAGTTTGGCAAGTTTTGTTTGTTATACACACCCAAAACTTGTCCATCTTTCATGACCGCAGCGGCGTTGTAGCGTTGACCATCTTCGGTTTGGTTGACAAAACCAAAGACCATCACAATGTCTTTTACTGTTTTAAGTTGTTCAAAAACTTGTTGCGTGCGTTTGGTTAGGCTAGGACGTAGAAGTAAATCTTCTGCTGGGTAACCAATGCTCGAAAGTTCTGGAAAAATAATTAAATCAGCATTTTGTTTTTTTGCTTCATTGGCCTGCTCCAACATTTTTTGGGCATTTGCTTCAAGGTTGCCAATGTGCGGAGAGAACTGTGCAAGTGCAATTTTAAAACTTTTCATTTCCAACTAAATCCTATACCTATAGGGATATACACGACGATTGAGTTTGTTATAGCTATAAGTTCTACGTGGTGTAAGTGACGATAAACAAATAGAAGTATTAATCAATAATAAGTGCGAATACTATATACGAAATGCGATTTTTTTTAAGGGATATTCTAAAAAAAATCCGTAAATGTCCTTAAAAAGAACAAATTATTCTAATGTCTTTATGGAGTGTGATTGTGTGGTTTCAAGCGCTTTTACAAAAAATACAGCAAAAGTTTGAACTTAAAAATCGGCCCTTGACTGAAGGGGAGAAAAAGCTCGCCAGCAGTATTTTTGGGAACAGTCTGAGCATGGATTCGGTTCGAATTATCGCGCATCGGGCAGTGCTGCCTCATTATGCGATTAGCCCCAATGGACATGTCTATTTTAATATCAAAGACTGGTGCGAAAACTTTGCCGACCAGCCGATTCATCAACAAGCTTGGTTGATTCATGAGCTAATATCCATAAGTTCTGTGAAAATAGACAATAATCATAAGTTTTAAGAAAATGGACAAAGAGTATTCTTCATGTATAACTATGTATTAAAACAATAATTTTCTGTACATTTATAAATAATTTCAATAAAAGATTTTTGCTTTAGAATGTTAAACAGAGCGCGAAAATTAACTTTATCTAGTTTTACTCAAACAAAGGTAGTAGAACCTTCTCACATTGAATCAACTGAAATAAATCTATCTGAACAAACTCGATACTACATTGCACCCATTATCCAAAATGGATTTGAATACGATCCAGCATTCGGGACTAGTGAGACTAATGCTGCTATTCAATTTAACTTGTATCCAGTAGTGGTTGATAGTAGGGGCATACCGTGGGCAGAAGCGAATGTTTATCTCTTAGATAAGATGAAAAATAGTCTAAATGTAGTTATGGCAACTTATTCAAATTTAGCTAGTGATTTAGTGGCATATCGTCAATTTTTGGATGAGTCAAATGTGAATTGGATTATTTTCGATAAAAACAAATTATACAGACCAACATATCGCTATAGGGCTTACTTAAGAACATTGATAGATGCAGAGGAGGTAGGGATTTCTACTGCTCGAAGAAGAATGAGTACAGTTATTGCATTTTATCGTTGGCTGCAAAGCGAAGGAGTTCTTAAACCAGAATTCCCGATGTGGAAAGAGTCAGATCATTACATAGATATAAAAAATCAATATGGCTTTTCATTCACGAAGCAGATTAAGTCTACAGATGTATCAATTAAAGTTCCTAACTCAGTGAATCCGTACGCTGATACGATCAGTGATGGAGGAAAACTCAGACCTTTGATTAGAGATGAACAAATTTGTTTATTGAATGCATTGAAGGAACTGAAGAATATTGAAATGCTTTTAATTCATGTATTGGCTTTGGTTAGTGGAGCAAGGCTTCAAACGATACTTACGATGAGATTGCATCATGTACTTACTGATATGGCTGGATCAGAATTAAAAGAAATTAGGATTCCTGCGGGGCCAACTACAGGTATTGATACAAAAAATGATAAGAAAATAGTTATACACGTTCCTATTTGGCTTTATCAAAGGTTAAATATCTATGCGCTGAGTGAAAATGCTAAGAAACGGAGAGCCAAATCATTACTGGGCAATAGCGATGATCAATATTTATTTTTGAGTAATCGTGGTACGCCTTACTATCAGTCTAAATCTGACATGCAAAACTTTAGTCAGGATTTTGATTTGCATCATGCAAAGAATGGGCAAACAGTCAGACAATTTATTAATGATAAGGTCATTCCGTATATTCGTGATCACTCAAACATGCCTGAGTTTAAGTATCGCTTTCATGATTTGAGAGCAACTTTTGGTATGAATCTGACAGATGAGCAATTGGAATATGTTGCAAGAGGAGAAATAAGTCTCCATCAAGCCCGAGAGTTTGTAAGAGTGAGGATGTGTCATGAATCTTCAGCAACGACAGACTTATATTTACAATACCGACAAAACTTAAAACATATTAGGAAAGTGGGGAGTGCATACAATGATCATTTGCGTGAAATTATCAGCTCACTTGAGTTGGAGCGCTGATTGTGAATTTAGAGCGCAGAAAAGTTCAAGTTTATGAATTACCACTAGATCCCGATATTAGAATCCTAAGACCTGAACAAGTGATAGTAAGGTTTTCACATGGTAAGACAGTCGATATAGGATCATTGTGCTATTTAGTTCGACAGCCGATTGTTAAAGCTTATTTAGGTGCTAAAAGGCATTCAAATACAGGACGATTGGTACAAATAAGTTCAATTTATGAGCCACGAAGACAAGATATACGGCTGCTTATATCTTTCATTTCAGAAAATATTGTACGTAGCGGAAAACGTATTGAAACTATTCGGGACATGATTTCACGGTTAGTGGTTTTTATATTCTGGACAGATCAGAATGAATTTTATGATGTGCTAAATAAGAAGCATGTAGCAAAAAAAGCATTGATCCAATATACCCAGCATTTAAAAGAAAAGGTATCTAGAAATGAGATTTCTATAAATAGTGCAGCACGACAGCAAAATACAATTATTCAATTTCTATGCGATTTTTTTGAAGATGAGGAGTTAAAGTTCGGTATTTCTGTAATGCGAGTTAATCAGCATCTCAAGAAAAACACACAACCGCCAAGTGAGGATGTAAAGGCAAAGGTTTTGTCATTATGTGAGCATATTTTTGATGGACTTACATCTTTAGTTCTTGAGCATAAACCTTACCCCTTTGAACTTGCTATGCCCAGTTATTTGAATTTCAGAAATAACAAACTTTGGGTTTTTCCAGCAGAATCATGGTTTATTCATCCTAGCCAAGCATCATCCAAGCGTAATGGATGCTTAGGATACAATTATGAATTAGGGACATTGAATACGCTTGAACAAATTGCTGAATTACGATTGAAACCGCTCATAAATATCCGCAATGATCACAATCTTTTAAAATGTACTGAGAATAATTTAATAGCTGCGAATCAAAATTTTAGGCATAGCCAAAGAATGCATGTTGGTACAATTGCAGTAAATGCTTTCATCATATTATTTCTCGCACAAACAGGGATGAGTTGGTCACAGTTCGTTAATTTACAATGGGATGAAGATTTCAACGTATCGAGTTCTCATCAATTGTTTAGAACAGTGAAGTGGAGGGCTGAGGGAAAAGAATGCAGTTTTGAATTACCTGTGGGGTTTATGCCGAGATTCAAAAAATTCATTGCATTACGGAAGTATCTTCTTGATGAGCAAAAAAGTGATTTTTTGTTTTTTAAATTAGGGGAAAGAGGCTTAGGAACACCTGTACAAATAAAGACAGAGAGTTTACATGGAATTTATGCAATTTTTAGGCGAATTGATCCTCATTTACAGATGATTCAGTCTAGAGAGTGGCGCGCAGCGAAGAGCGATTGGCTTGTACGGAATACAGATATTGCTACGACTTCACTGGTTTTACAAAATACAGAAAAAACGGTCTTATCTTCTTATATTGCAGGTTCTGAAAGTACCCATTGGGAAGAGATGTCAAACTTCCTGCATAACATGTCTAATGTTGTTCTTTCCACTAAGAATGGTCAAGAACGCTTGTTGCAAGGAGCTGTAGGACAGTGTTCATCCTTTGGTAATCCATTGACATTAAATAATAATGATTCAATAAACAAGCCAAATTGTATTGACCCAGAAGGCTGCTTATTTTGTGATAACTATAGAATACACGTAGATGAGATTGATATTCGTAAATTATTAAGCTGTCGTTATTGTATTGAAAAAACAGCTCCCTTAATTGGAAGTTTGGAAGAACAACACGCAATATTACAACCGATTTTAGCAAGAATTGATTCAATTGTTACTAAGCTGAAAAAATACAATGAGCCATTGGTAACCAAAATTTTGTCAGAAGTGGAAGAGGGCGAACTTGACGTTTATTGGGCAAGAAAACTGGAAATGTTTATGGAGTTAGATTGGATCATATGAATGTTTTAAATCTAGATGCTAAATTACTATTTCCCGATCAAGCAGCGCCTCCAGACTCATTTAATATAATGAGTAACGATTTACCTACTGTTGATTTCGTTGTAAGTAGAACTCATGAGGGAGTAACAGTATCAAGATATGGGGATATGGTTTGGGACTTTACGGTGTACCATCCAGAAGGTAAGCCAAGTAGGTTGTTATTTACTTATTGGGATCAGGGAATATTAACGACTGATAGAGCAAAATTAATTGATGAAATCAAATTCATATTTTTTATCTTAATTTGGATGAGAGATAAACAGCCATTAAGTATACGAACTTTAAGAAATTATTTGACTGTTGTTCGAGAAGTTGCCAAATTTGCAGAACATCGAAATATCACATTAAAAGAAGTGATAGGTGATACTCCGTTATTAATAGAATTTGTTCGATCACAAAATTCTGGATGGCTGGTCGAAACACTTTCATCATTGTTACTGTTATTAGTGGGTAGTAGTTATAAAAAATTTGCGATAAAAACAGTAGAACCTGAAACGATTAGACTGCTCCAAAAGCAGAATAAGCAGTACCGAGGGGCTTTAAAACAGCATGCGCCAATTCCGACACGTATCTATTCTGAAATTTTAGCAAATTTGATGTGTCACTTGGATGAGTGGGAAAAAGTATCAGAAGAGATGATGCAATTGGTCGTCGAATGCTATCAACTTAAAATAAGTATGGGAACTAAAAGAGCTTATTATCATTCGATTTTAGATAATGTGTCAGAGCCTTTAAGAGTTTTTGTCATTACGCAAACTGGAAAATTCACAATTAAAGAAATTGCTAGTTTGATTACAGATGCTCAAAGTATTTGTAAACTTGTAATACAGGCTTTTACTGGTATGCGAGATGAGGAAGCCCAAACACTTCCTTACCAATGTATTAAAGAAATCATTTCAAATTCGCAGAAACACTTTTTAATTCTTGGTAGAACAACTAAGTTAAATCATGGAAGAGCTAAAGCCACGCAATGGATAACCAGTGTTGAAGGCTTAAAAGCTGTCAGAATTGCTCAAAAAATTGCAGATCATATTTATCAGATTCATGATGATGAGGCCGTGCAAGTGGATTCAGATATTTTTCAATATCCACTATTTATTTCAGCCAGTTACTTTGGATTTACAGGTAAAACTATTGAGCCTACAACAACCAAATATCGAATTGGGACTCTATATAGTAAGCAAGGTATTAATAAGCTGATTCCAAAAATAGAGAAGGCAGATCTCGAAGAGCTAGAGCAGATTGATCCACATCGAGCATGGCGATCAGAAGAGAACTTTCAAATTGGGCAGTATTGGAATTTGACTACACATCAGTTGCGTCGTTCGCTGGCACTTTATGCCCAACGATCAGGTTTAGTTTCTTTGCCTTCATTACGGAGGCAGTTGCAACATATTACCAATGAAATGTCGAGTTATTATGCTAAAGGTTCAGCTTTCGCTAAGGATTTAATAGATTCAGATAAAAGTCACTTTGCTAATGAATGGCAGCAAACTCAAGCTGAATCTACTTCGTTAGGATATATTTTTAATGTTTTGATGTCGAATACTACTCTTTACGGTGGCCATATACATTGGATTGAAAATACCCTTAAGGATGAAGAGGGAGTAGTAACTGTTGATCGTAAAAAAACACTACAGCGATTCAAAAATGGTGAAATCGCTTATAAAGAAACGATCATAGGTGGTTGTACAAAAGTAGGGTCTTGTAACTATACCGCTACTAACTGGCTGCAAATTAACTGTCTGAAAGAGAACTGCCGACATTTGATTGTAAGTTTGCCTAAATTGGAACGCGTAATTAACGCTCAAGAAAAAATGATTAACTTTTTGGATATTAGCTCACTTGAATATCGTACAGAACTTTCACATTTAGATGTTCTAAGAGAAACGAAACGTAAAATGATTGAATTAAAAGGCGAAACTAATGTCTGAAATGTTAGGTGAATACTTTGAGGCCTTGGAGCGTTTAAAACAGGGGAAACCGCTTCATGTATCAGTCGGTACAAAAATATCTAATGATTCTGTTGCGCTAGAAGCTGGGCGTAATAAAGGAGCAATTAAAAAATCTCGGTCAATATTTGCTGATTTGATTGTAGCAATAGAGGTAGCTGCTAAAGAGCAAAATATTTTACCGACTGACCAACGAAAAGTATTGAAGTTGCAAGATGAAGTAAATACTTTACGCAAGGATTTGGAAAGGGCGTTAGGGCGGGAGATGTCTTTGCTGTATGAAAACTACCAGCTTAAAAAACAACTTAATACTTTAAATGGTGTGCATGTCATTCCGATACGACATACTGATCCTTGATAATTATGAATCAATAATAATATTTGGGATCTTTTTTAAGAAAATATCCCGAGCAATATCACCTTGCTGTTCAATGTTGTATTGTTCAAACACCTTGCCTTTAACAAGATTATATTTATAAGGATTGTATTGTTTGAAAGTTAGATAGTAGGCACTTTGTAATACTAAACCATGCATAAGCACATTTGTATGTCTTTGGTATTGCAAGATATGTGTAAGCTCATGAATAAGAAGAGCTTGGATTTGTACGGAGTCTCTTGAGTAATCTTTAGAAAAATTTTCTTTATTTACAAAAAGATGACCATTAGGGGCCATCAATATATTTTTAGGTTGCCAAGGCAAATATGGGATATTAAAAATTTTAACTTCATCATAATTAATTAGATTTTGAAAAACAGATTTTGCAATTTGAATTTCACCTAATGTAAGTTTTCTAAACTCAAAGTCTTTTATATTCAGCCAGTTATATATGAAATAGATGAAGTTTTGGGTGAGTTTCTGAAAAACTTTTGTTAAAAATTTATTCATAGAAAAAGATACAGTAGGCGTTTGTACAATCATTGAGTTTATTTCATCTAGATTATTAAAGTATATAGATAAAATTAAGGCTCCTCATTGTGAGAAGAGATCAAATTTCTGTAACTGTTTTACTCCATCTTGTGAAATTGAAAGTTTATAAATAACAGTATTATCAAGGGGAAGGGCGGTTTGAAATTGACGGAATGATTTAATATCTAATGTTGTTTCAATTGGGCAACCTAGCAATCGCCAAGCCAATAGTGCTATCCAAATTCCATGACCAAAGAACAAACTATTGTCATTAAAAGATTCAATTCTTTTAATGAATAGATCAACTCTATCTAAGAAGTCTTGAAAACAATCTGAATCATGATGATCTCGATAATCTATTGTGGCATTTTCCCAATAGAGTTGAGCAAGTTTTCCTCGTTCTTGACCGTCCATACCATTTATATTTTCAAACCCTAAATAGCTAAATTCATTTAGAATAGTTAAAGTTTCAGAAGGGATTTGATACAAGTGGGCAAATACTTGTGCTGTTTGTTTTGCTCTAAGTAATTCAGAAGAATAAATTTTAGAAGGAGAAATTGAAAATTTTTTAACCAATTCCTGAGCTTGTTTTTGTCCAGCTACAGTTAAAGGTATTTCAATATCTGGTATAGATTTTCCCCCAATATTAGCAACGCTTTGTCCGTGACGTATAAGGTAGAGAGATTTCATTGTTTTCAGTAAAATATTTTATTGCAATCATTTTACTCAAATAAAAGTAGTACCATTACCTAAAATATTGTAACTTAAAAATATAAAACTTAAATTTTAAAGGATCTTACATGGGATTCATCGTAAAGTTACTCGATTCGGGAAATTATTTCACGGCAGGCGAGGATGGTATTGATACAACATCTTCTAGAGAGGAAGCTATTGCTAATGGCCAGTTTAGTGAATATGAAGAAGCGAAAGAAAATGCCGAATATTGGTCTGGCCAAATGGTTTTAGGTGTAGATTACATCATTGAATCGGTCTAACGATGATGGAGTAGTAATGAAAGACGATGAATTAAGAAAACTTTATACAATTGAAGCTTTTCTCAATTATGGAGATTTACCTAGTAATTTTCGGGAGGGCTGGTCACCCAGCTATGGCCTTCATTTCGAAGAGTTAGGTATTAATAATAATGAAAAAGCCCATGTTTATATTAGTTTGAATGGAAAATTTAAAAAGACAAAATGTGAGTTCATTCAAGAAAAAGTTTTGGCTGAAAAGCTTTTTAGGCATGTTGAAGTAAAATTAAAAAAGCTTTATCCAAGTATTACATTGAATATTAGAACAGTTGAATCAAGAGAATTAGACTACAGAAGAAAAAAAGCTTTGGATGAAGCTAATGCAAATGATTTAAAGGTATTAGAGTTATTTAAGGGAAAGTAGAGTCTGATTTACCCTGACTTTATTTAGGGGCGGAGCTCCCCAATAAATGTACAACATTATTTATTGCCTTTTAGTGGGGTGAGTGAATTTTTAGTCTGAGAGAGACCTATTTTTTTGCGAATATATTAACTTAAGTCTATAATTTAAAATGACAAAGCATTACATAAGATCTCATGCAAACACTTAAGAATAGAATTGAAAAAGAGCTAAAAGAATCACTTTATAAAAATGAAATTTACCAAAAAACTAAGTGGAGTGTCTTAGAGAAAAACATCATCCTTTGGTCTACCAATTATAAAAAATATACATTGCTTGTTAGTGTATGTTTTGTTCTGATTAGCTGGCTGGTATTTTTGCTTATTAACCTTGAATTAATAAAAAGTTATTCAGGTTTTTTTACATCTTGGGTGAAGTTGATCGAGTGGCAAGGAACATTTTTAGGTGCTCAGTTGACAATTGTTTGCGTAGTGTATCCATTGGTTATCAGTTTTATTAGTATTTTTTCTAACCAGAAAACATCGAATAGTGTTATTTTTCCGATTTATAAAAAATATTCAGGTTTTATGTTTGCAGGCTTAAGTGGATTAGCTTTATCAGTTTTTATTCTTATAAGTTTTTTTGTTCGCTCTTTTTTAGATGATTCTATATATTTAGTATTTTGTATTACATCTGGAATTTGGCTAGTATTTAATATTTTTCTAACAGCATGGTTTTTTAGTAAAACTTTTCTAATAATTAATGATCACTCTAGAGAGGAAATAATTCTTCGATTTTCAATTCAGGAAGCGTGCCGAATTGATATAAGTAAAAGATTGAAAAATAATATTATTGAAAACTTAAATAATTATGGATTGATAAAAGAATATAATGCAAATAATTTAAAGATTTCTAGATTTTCTTGGGATAATTCAGAAATTTATCCGATAAAAAGGAAAATCAGGGTTAAATATGAATTGAGTAATATAAGATTTTATCTAATAAATTTTGTTATTTATTTACAAACAAATTACCTTAAATTTAGAAATAAACAAGATTTAGAACTGATTTTAGATATTGGAAGAATTAAAGATGATATGTATTTATTAGGGAAAACTAAGGGGTTTAGGCTCTTACCTTGTCTTAGGTTCTTATATAATTATTCTTTTTTATTCAGTAAGTCAGTAGTTGTTGAAAATGATGAAGAATTACTTAAGCTTTTTAAAAATTTTATAGACCCTATTCACCTTTCTTTAAGAGATAATGATATTCGTGCATTTAAGGAGGCTATAGAAAATCTAACTAACTATCATGTAAATGTTTCTTCTGCATTGACATTTGTGAATGATAGTAAGAGAAATGATAATTGGTTATTACTAACAGATGGTTCAATTTTTGGTAGAAGTTATTTTAATCAGTTGTTAATTGAATATTTTATTATATCAAAAGAATCAGTTTTTAAAATAATTGATAATACAGAATTTTATAATGAGATTTTGTATTTTCATAAAAGATTGTATGGATATAAAACAAGCCTTACAGATGAAGAAATAAAAACTCACATTGAACAAAACTATAATTTATGGGAGATTCTCCTAGAGTGGTATGCGTTTGAGATTAATAGAAATCCTAGAACTGATAGAAATTATGAAGAAATTCTCAATAAATTTGTAGGCTCTTGGGAAAGTTGGATTCAATATTATATTGAACCGCATTCAAAAAGAGATTATATGAATGAGCAGACTTTATTAGCTTTTAAGACTCATCTTCAATTCACAGCAAAGACTATAGTAGCTGCATTATCTTTCAAAAACTCTCGAGCAGTTGGTTGGAGTATTGATATGCTAAATCATTGGTTGGAGAAATTTACAAATGGATCCAGTTTTAATGGGAGTTATATGTGGAATTCTACTATATTAAATATTTTTATGCTCAATATACCACAGACTGATCCTATTTGGACTATAGTTAATAGTTCAGGGAAATATTCTAGAGAAATAGCTTATGAGCTTGCTTTTAGAAATTATCATCTTGACTTAAGAATTATAACAGCTTGTTATCTATTAAAAAAGAATGATAACTTATCTATAGATTTTGTAAAAGAAATGATCGATGCATTATTAAAGGGGCAGAGAATACATCCAACTTCAATATCTGAAAGCCTTAAATCTATTTCAAATGCTGGAGAATTAGTAGGAGCTTATATTAGGCACAGGAACTATTCTCAGAGTCAAGAAAATTTATATGAATCATTGCTTAATCAAATTGTAGAAAGTTATAGTAATTTATTTAAAGGTCAGCTCATAACTGGGCGAACATATATGGGTTCAGTTGAAAACATAAGTAGTCTGAATGATAATTATATAGAAATTGCACTATCACTTTCTAGAAATCAATGGGACTTACCTATTAAGTGGTATCAGGCACTTTTTTCTAAATTTTATACCACCACAGATATTAGTTCTATTATATTAGATTTAGAATCATGGATTTTTACATTAAATACATGGCAAGAAAGAAATTATGAATATGTCTTATTTGAAAAGGATTCTTTTCTTAACCTTAAAGAAAATTTTATAAAATCAATTGGTAATATTGTTAAAAAATTGAGAGATCAAAATAATAAGACTATTATTGATGCTCCTGTTGATCGAGATAAAATCGTAGCTTTGGCTACAATTGCATCAAGTACTATTCAAAATAAAAAAACATCATATCCCTTTAAGTTTTTTAATCTAACTGAAGATAATGCTAGTGATTTTCATAATGGTAGTTTTACTTTTAAAAACTATGATAAAAAATATATTGCTGATGTGATTGCTAGTGAATTTGTAATCAATGAAAATGAGTGGATCACTAATGCTATTTCAAGACATTTAGAAAATACTATTTTATTTAGAATATTACAACTTCCAATTACCCATACTTATTCAAGCACATCCATAGAAGAACTCCTTCAAACAATTACTATACAAATTAGTGAAATTGAAGACCCTGTTCTTTTAGTTGGTAATCAAGAGTTAAAAAAAATACTTCGTCGGTGTAGATGGGATAACAATGAAGTTATACCTATACATTTCGAGGATATCAGCGATAGTAGATATATTTGTCATATTGATAAATGTGAAGTATATGATATTTTCTTTGATGATATAGATTATATTATTTTAATCAGTAAAAGTATTTTTGAATCTTTGAGTTTTTATCAATATCACCAATCACAATTCTTTGATGTGGTATTCGAACAAAAGAATCAAGATGACCTTGTTGGCGACTTAGTATTTAAATATCAAATGGCATTAAAATTCTCAGAAAAATTTAAAATTTTGAGATTCAATTTAAATATACTTAATGAAGCTTGAATCATCCTTTCTAAAATTGGATTGAATGTTACCTTCTACTAAATTATATTTGTATTAGTTCAGATTTAATCTGATACAGGGCTTGAGAAACGGAGAAGTTACCGCTTTTAATCAAAGGTGTCAATTTCAATCAAAAAATGGAAAAATTATTTGATATTTATAAGATTATCTATTGAGTACTCTTACGCCATTGGGATGGACTATGTTCATATTAAAACTTCTAACTTGTTGATAGCTGATCCTCTTCCCGATCAATGGTTATAGCATTACATAGCTAACCATGCGGTAATCCTCTAAGAATAGAACTTTTACTTGAAATTTTAAATAATTTATCGTTTGGCTAGCATAGCAATACCTCACAAGCTGTTACTACGCTGCATCTCAAAGGAGAAGATTTTTTACATTAACTAATCTACTTGGGATGCATTCTTATTGCGATTGATATGAATTATCAAATTTTCAATCGCCTTTTTTCGAGCCTGAAATTTTATAAGCTCAATTTTTTTTAATTGGATTAGCTTATCAATTTCCTGTTTTAATTCAGGAAATAATAGTTTCAAATTTTCATACTCCTTCACCTCTTCTATAACGGAATCTAAATTTTCACTGAATGCTTGATTTTTTAATTGAAGTTTATGAATTGGGGAGGGAACTTCATTACAAAAAATTATTCTAAAGTCATTCATGTGTGGTGTTTCACTATAAATGGTGTAGGAATAGTCACTGTTAGAATAATTACTATTTAAGTAATTTTCTTGAACTAAGCACTGAAGCAATCTATAAATACTCTGATAATTAACATTATTATTTTCAATACCGAGCAATTTCACCCTATTCCAAAATTCACAGGTTTTCCATGACTGGATGTCATTCTCTGCAATAACTTTACACAGTTCAGTAAAAAGAGGTTTCTTTGAAATTTTCATAAAATCAATCACAAAATGAGGATTATAAACCGTGGATACTTAATCCTCAAAAAATAATAGTTCTATTCTTTATAGGAATAGAATTTATGAAGGATTTATCGAAACAAATCGGACTTGCGATTCGTGAGCATCGTATAGCAAAGAACATCACTCAAGAGAGACTTGCTTTAATGTGTGATATAGATCGGAGTTATTTGGGACGAATCGAAAGAGGGGAAGTGAATATTACAGTTGTAAAATTGGCTCAAATTGCTCAAATTTTAGAAATTAGCATTAAAGATCTAATACCTTAGCGATATAGTTAAAATTATTATCAATTACATACATTGAATCAAAATTATATGTAATAAAATGTTTCTAGAACATATTCTTGATGTCCATTTTTCTAATTTTAGAAATAGCCAAGCAAATTCCATAACTATATCTAACTGCTTGATTAGTAGTAGTCCATTTCTTATGACTTATAAATAAAATGGCGCATGTTTGGCAAATTCAGCAGGGACTCGCTGTAGTGCGTAAGGCACTTTTTAACCGTCAATATCGTTATGCGTTAAAACAAGGAAAGCAGTTTTTAAGCTATGGCATTGAACAGCAGGCGCAAATGGTGCAAGACTATTTTCTCAAAAAACACTATGGCGAAGAGTGCTCAGCCTATGAGCAGTGTATTCCCTTTGTGGCACACAAAGCCTCGTTCTGACCCCGATAGATAAATCTGTGGAGTGATTGTTAGACAACACATTTTAAAGTCATAAATTGCAAATCATTTGAAGAAAAATGCCAGTGGCATAGGGGAATCGGACTCTTATTTTGAATGCAAAGCACTGGTAAAAAATCGTGAGATTGAGCCTGAAAACGATCTAAAAATAAGAAGGAATGTCCTATGCGTATCGCTCTTCCATTGAAAGGCAAAGCCAGTCAAATTTTTGCAGGACCCGTATTCGATGCGGAAAAACAGTCTGCGATTATTCCAATTCGGCATATGAAATTTGACTTTGAAGCGGAGAAAATTGATCCCAAATTCTACTTAAATGCGGAGTTGGCCAGTGCTTACTTTGCATCACTCTCGATCTTTCTGACTTATGGTGAAGACTTGGTGATTGACACCGCCCGTTATCACCGTGATTTCCTCACTGACCCTGTATTAAAACAACGTGTGACGTCTTTGATTGGTCAGGAGGCATTGCATTCAAAGCTACATGAAGAATTGAACGATACTTTTAAACAGGTTGATTTACCCGTTGGCATTTTTCGTTATTTAGCTGAAATCGTTTTTGACTACGGTTTTAACCGTTTACCACAACCGATGAAATTGTCTTTGATGGCAGGCATTGAACATTTTACCGCAGTGCTGTCTGAATACATGATGAACCATGAAGAAATTTTTTTCGATTCTCAAGACGAAAAGCAACGGGCGATTTGGATGTGGCACATGCTAGAGGAATCTGAGCATAAAGACATTGCATATGATGTGTTTCAATCACTTTCCAATAACTATGCCTTACGTATTACAGGCTTTTTTCCAGCCCTTATCACCATTTTGCTATTGATTTCAGTGGCGTCAGTTTTTGTCCCGTTTTATAGCAAACCGTCTAATTTGGTGAGTCTCAGTTATTGGAAGGATGTACCGCGCAGTTTCAGCCTCTTGTTTGGGCTGAAACGAGGTGTTTATGGCAGTAGTTGGAAGCATATTTTTGACTATTTACGTCCGAGCTTTCACCCGAATGACTATGACACTTCTGCATTTTTAGATTATTACAAAGAGCGTTTACTACATCCTGAAACAGGAGTATTAACCCCCTATTTCACCAAAGAATTTACTCCAGTACTGAAATCATAAAAAGGAGGTTATGACATGGGACTGTTGAGTAAAAAAAATAAACCAAGTGAAAAATCCTTCGCAGTTGTAACGGGTGCAGGTAGCGGAATTGGTCGTAGCTTTGCATTGGAACTGGCAAAACGCGGTGGTGATGTTATCTGTGCAGATATTGACTTAAGCTCAGCACAGGAGACGGTAGATTTAATTCAGTCGATGACATCTACGTCAGCCTATGCGGTGCATTGTGATGTTGGATTAAAAGAATCTGTACACGCTTTGGCGGAGCAAGCGGAACAGCTTTTGGGACATCCTGTCACCTTGCTCATCAATAATGCTGGAGTTGGGTTAGGTGGTAAGTTTGATGAGGTGTCGCTGGAGGATTGGCAGTGGTGTATGCATGTCAACCTGTGGGGGGTAATTCATGGTTGCCACTACTTTGTGCCCCAATTTAAACAGCAAGGTTTTGGTGCCATTATCAATGTGGCATCGGCTGCGGGCTATACCGCAGCTCCTGAAATGACAGCGTACAACGTGACCAAGTCTAGTGTTTTGGCTCTATCAGAAACCTTAGCTTCAGAGCTTTATGCCTATAACATTGCAGTCAATGTGCTGTGTCCGACCTTGGTGCCGACCAATATTATGAAGAATGGTCGCTTGCCGAGCCACTATTCCAGACTGGCTGACAAACTGCTGATGAACCATGCGTTTACAACCAGTGATGCTGTAGTCAAAAAAACATTGAATCGCTTAGACGCAGGCAAGCTTTATACCATTCCACAACCCGATGCCAAATTGTTCTGGTGGATGAAGCGTGCATCACCAAGCTTATACGTCAAGCTTTTAGGTTTGGGTTATCCACTGTTTAATCAAATCACAAAATAAGAACAGAGAAAAATGAATATGGAAATGCAATTAGAGATCGAGCAAGCAGATGTGCAAGCGCCGTCTGATCAAATGCAAGATCAAACTACCACGTCAAAAAGTACGGAAGCTCAACCTAAGCAGACCCGTAAAAAGGCTGTGCTTCGTCCTAAAGCTGTACATACTTACGATACCATTGTTGTAGGGGCTGGGATTTCGGGCATTGCTGCGGCTTATAAAATGAAACAAGTCGGCTATCAGGACTATCTGGTTTTAGAAAAGGCAGAGAGAGTTGGTGGTACGTGGCGTGATAATAATTACCCCGGCTGTGGCTGTGATGTACCTTCGGCATTGTATTCATTTTCCTTTGCACCTAGTCATCAATGGAGCCATTTATTTGCGAAACAACCTGAAATTTTAAGTTACTTAGAACGGGTGGTTGAGCAGTTTGAATTGCAAGACAAAATCCGCTTTCAGCATGAGTTGCTCAGTGCCAAGTGGAATGATGAGGCGAATATTTGGCAACTCGAAACTTCTCAAGGTACATATCAAGCACGAACCGTGATCTTTAGCACAGGGCCGATTACAGAACCGTCCTTACCTAAAATTAAAGGGATAGAGGGGTTTAAAGGAGAAATGTTCCATTCAGCCCGTTGGAAACATGATTATGACTTAACGGGAAAGCGGGTTGCAGTGATTGGAACTGGTGCATCTGCCATTCAGTTTATTCCACAAATTCAGCCATTGGCGAAAGAGTTGATCGTATTTCAGCGGACTGCGCCGTGGGTTTTGCCCAAAGCGGATATGCAGCTCAATGCTACAGTAAAGTCGCTGGTGGCCAAATTCCCGATGATTCAGCAAGGCTGGAGGAACAGTGTTTCCAGTATTTTAAATGCGATCAACTTTGGGCTGCGTCATCCGTCACTGCTTGAGCCAGTCAATGTTTTAAGCCGTCAATTATTAAAATTACAAATACAGGATGACTCCTTACGTAAAGCCGTAACGCCTAACTTTTCGATCGGCTGTAAGCGACTTTTATTTGCCAACAATTATTATCCTGCACTGCAACAAGACAATGTCACGCTGTTACCCCAAGGTTTGGTCGAGATTGATGTGCAGAGTGTCATTGCGGCAAATGGGGAGCGATTTGAGGTCGATGTCATTATCTGGGGAACTGGTTTTGAAGTGGCACATCCTCCAATTGGCCAACGTGTTTGGAATGCCCAAGGTGAGCGATTGGCCGACCTTTGGAAGGGCAGTTCTCCAGAAGCGTACTTGGGTACAAGTTTGGAAAATGTGCCGAATGCATTTTTGGTACTGGGGCCAAATATTTTGGTCTATGACTCGTTTATTGGCATTGCTGAAGCACAAATTCAGTACATTGTAGATGGTCTACTAAAAATGAAGCAGCAAGGCTTTAAACGTATGATGGTCAAGCGAGATGTTCTACGGTATCACAATGCCAAGCTGCAAACTCATTTGAAAACCACCGTATTTAACCGAGGTGGCTGCTCAAGTTATTATTTAGATCAAAATGGCCGTAACTTCGCAGCTTGGCCATGGTCCTTGGCCGAGTTAAAGCAACGTTTATCTGCGTTTGAGCTAAAACACTACGATGTTGTTGAAGCTTAAAGTAGCCACATTAAGTATTAAAAAGACTGAGTTTGTTTAGGTCTTTTAATACTTTAAGAGCATCATTCATGAATGGTAGGTTTAGAGTTCAACATATAAAAAAACCACCCATGCGGGTGGTTTTTTGTCTATCAATGCAGACCAAATTAACGGTTGATGTCGCGTTGAACTTCGCCAGTGTAAAGCTGACGAGGACGACCGATCTTGTATGGACCGCTGTGCATTTCTAACCAGTGGCTGATCCAACCAACAGTACGTGCAAGCGCGAAGATCACTGTAAACATTTCTGTCGGGATACCAATTGCTTTAAGGATGATACCTGAGTAGAAGTCTACGTTCGGGTATAGGTTACGTTTGATGAAGTATTCATCAGAAAGCGCGATACGTTCAAGTTCCATAGCAAGAGCAAGCTGTGGATCGTTGATGCCAAGCGCACCAAGAACTTCGTCGCAAGTTTCTTTCATTACTTTCGCACGTGGATCGAAGTTTTTGTACACACGGTGACCGAAGCCCATGAGTTTAACTTCTTTAGTTTTCACTTTTTCCATGAACTCAGCAACGTTCTCTACAGTGCCGATTTCATCAAGCATCTTAAGAACAGCTTCGTTTGCGCCGCCGTGAGCAGGGCCCCAAAGTGCAGAAATACCCGCAGCGATACATGCATATGGGTTTGCGCCAGTAGAACCAGCTAAACGTACTGTAGACGTAGAAGCATTTTGTTCATGGTCTGCGTGAAGAGTGAAGATACGGTCCATTGCTTTAGCAAGGATAGGATCTACTTTGTAATCACGGTCTGCTGGCGTAGCAAACATCATGTATAAGAAGTTTTCAGCGTAGCTTAAGTCGTTACGTGGGTAAACAAATGGTTGACCTACAGTGTACTTGTAGCTCCACGCAGCCAAAGTAGGTACTTTAGCAATTAAGCGGATCGCTGTAATTTCACGGTGATCAACATTTTCGATGTCTAAGTTGTTGTGATAGAACGCAGAAAGCGCACCAACTACACCAACCATGATCGCCATAGGGTGAGCATCGCGACGGAAACCATTGAAGAAACGGCTAACTTGATCGTGAACCATGGTGTGGTTACGAACTTTAGCATCAAATACTTCTTTTTGTTCAGCTGTTGGAAGCTCGCCATTGAGAAGTAAGTAGCAAGTTTCTAAGTAGTCAGCTTTAGTTGCTAACTGGTCGATTGGGTAGCCACGGTGTAAAAGCACACCTTTGTTACCGTCGATGAAAGTGATTTTAGACTCGCATGCAGCAGTAGCCATAAAACCAGGATCAAAAGTGAAGTGACCTGCGGCCAATACATCCTTAACGTCGATTACATCTGGGCCCAATGTGCCGCTGTAAATTGGTAATTCAATTTCTTTGCCATCAAGCTGTAAAACGGCTTTTTTGCCAGTTGCTTCAGACATTCAATAGATCTCCTGTCCTGGTGAATGATTTATCTGACTCGAAATACTCATCTTTTAATGCACGAATCAGACGGATTAAAAATTTGCTCTAAGAGTAGAGAGTGCTGAAATTTTGTCAATTATACTTATGGATAAAATGATGACTTCCGAAGTTATAGTTAAGATTTAATCCATTAAAATTTGCATAAAATCACAGCACCGACACACTATAATAAGTTAATTCAAGGAGCAAGTGCATAAATAAAAAATGTTGCTGGCGCAATTGTAAGCAGTTTTATATTGAAAAAAGCGCTTGAAAAGAAACAGAATTCAAGTCGTCATATATTTACATTTATTATGATTCTCGTAACTTACGCATCATTTTAAAAAGAAAATGCTGCTTTCGTAGTCATTGTTAAAAACAATAAGTGACTCAAAAAAAATGATTTAATTGTATAAAAAATAGCTTATTTGGTATTTCGAAAACGATATATAAGTCACTTTTTTTATTTATACGGATGTGAAAAAATTGTTTTAATTAAAATTTATTACGAGATATTTCAATCTTGTAGGGGGATTAATCTGTTGCACCAACATCATGCATATTTATGCCACTATATTAAAATAAAATAATGAACATTTTATATATAAATAAAAAATGATTAAAATAAAGCAGTGAAATTAGCCAGTTTTAAAAACAAGACTTTTTTGTGCATCTTTAGTCTAAAGTCGAATTTTACCGTTTTTGTATAAATTTTAGCGCTTGAATTTGGTGTTTATTTTATAAAAACCAACTATATAGCTGAGATTTGAAGCTAAAGTATTGTAGCGCAACGTATTTATCTATGTGTTAATGATTCTTATTTAAAGAATTTTTATGCAAAAAGGCCAAGGGCATTGTTTGTATTTTGATAGTTCACGTCTTATAATTCAGTGTCGTTTTAAGTTCAAACGCTATTTAATTTAGAGTTTTAAAGTAGCTGCTGAACAATGCCAGCTTTCCTTCGAATTAATTCCAACAAACTCCGGATGGAGTTTTTACTTACAGGATGCCCGCTGTGAAAAGCAACAGACCTGTCAATTTGTCCATGGGTCAAGTTTTAGAAGTAAACTTAAAATCCCCTGTGGCTATTGCATCAATTTTACACCGTCTATCAGGTGTCATCGTATTTTTACTCGTACCGGTACTTCTATGGATCTTAGACAAGTCATTGTCTTCGCCTGAAGGATTTGCTCAAGTTCAGGCTATTTTTAATAGCTTCATTGTGCGTTTTGTCGTATGGGTATTTGTAGCCGGCTTAATTTTCCACTTTATTGCGGGTGTTAAGCACTTACTTGCAGATATCGGTATTGCTGAAGAACTGCAAAGTGGTCGTATCGCAGCTACTATTTCATTGATCTTGTCTGCAATCGGTATCGTTGCGGCATTTGTATGGATTGTTATCTAATGAAAAGTGCTACTGGTTTAACGGGTTCAGGTTCTCGCGATTGGTTTATCCAACGTGTAAGTGCTGTCGTATTAGCGGTTTATACAGTTGTTGTTTTAGGTTGGATCCTATGCAATGGCGGTTTTAGCTATGAACAGTGGTACGGCTTTATGATGACAGCTCCAATGAAGATTTTATCTTTATTGGCCGTCTTATCTCTTGTTGCACATGCTTGGATTGGTATGTGGCAGGTATTCACTGACTATGTGACTACTCGTCAAATGGGTCCTTCAGCTTCAGGTTTACGCCTTGTACTGACTTCAGCAGTAATTATTGCTGTATTTGCATATGCGATCTGGGCAATCCAGATTTTTTGGGCGAATTGATAGGAATAGATCATGGGCGCTATAACCCCTAAAGAAGATTACACAAATATTCCACACGAAACTTTCGATGCTGTCATCGTTGGTGGCGGTGGTTCAGGTATGCGCGCGTCTTACCAACTTGCTCAAGCTGGTTTGAAAGTTGCTGTTTTAACTAAAGTATTCCCAACTCGTTCGCACACAGTTGCAGCGCAGGGTGGTATTGGTGCATCTCTTGGTAACATGCAAGAAGATAACTGGCACTACCACTTCTACGACACTGTTAAAGGTTCTGACTGGTTAGGCGACCAAGACGCGATCGAGTTTATGACGCGTGAAGCGCCGCAAGTGGTTTATGAGTTAGAACACTTGGGTATGCCATTTGACCGTAACGCAGACGGTACGATTTACCAACGTCCATTCGGTGGTCACTCTGCAAACTACGGTGAAAAAGCGGTTCCACGTGCATGTGCTGCTGCTGACCGTACAGGTCACGCACTTCTTCACACGCTTTATCAAAGCAACGTGAAAATGGGTACGCAATTCTTTGTTGAATGGATCGCGCTTGACCTGATTCGTAATGAAGCAGGTGATGTTCTTGGTGTAACAGCAATTGACCAAGAAACGGGTAAAATTGCAGTATTCCAAGCTAAAGCGACATTGTTTGCTACAGGCGGTGCGGGTCGTGTTTATCGAGCATCAACCAATGCTTACATCAACACTGGTGACGGCCTTGGTATGGCTGCGCGTGCAGGTATTCCATTGCAAGATATGGAATTCTGGCAGTTCCACCCAACGGGTGTTGCTGGCGCAGGTGTATTGTTAACTGAAGGTTGTCGTGGTGAAGGTGCAATCCTTCGTAACGATGCTGGCGAGCCGTTCATGGAACGCTATGCACCAACTTTAAAAGACTTGGCGCCACGTGACTTCGTATCACGTTCTATGGACCAAGAAATTAAAGAAGGTCGTGGCTGTGGTCCGAAGAAAGACTACATCTTGCTTGATATGACGCACTTGGGTGCTGAAACGATCATGAAACGTCTTCCATCTGTATTTGAGATTGGTAAGAAATTCGCGAACGTTGACATCACCAAAGAGCCAATTCCAGTAGTACCAACAATTCACTACCAAATGGGTGGTATTCCAACGAATATCCACGGTCAAGTGGTTGTGCCTGAAGGTTCTGAAATGGAAGCATTTGCAGCACATTATGACAAAGATAGCGATATCTATTCGACTAATGCGGGCGATCGTAACTTTACGAAACCTGTTAAAGGCTTCTATGCAATTGGTGAATGTTCTTGCGTGTCTGTACATGGTGCAAACCGTTTAGGTACGAACTCGCTACTAGACTTGGTTGTATTTGGTAAAGCTGCGGGTGAGCACATCATCGACTACGTGACTAAACATCACGGTGATGAATACCAACCACTTCCTACGACTGTACTTGAGCAAACTGTTGCACGTATCCGTAAGTTAGATGACTCATCTACAGGTGAAAATGCGCAAGAAGTTGCAGATGCAATCCGTGACATCGTTCAAGACCATGCTGGTGTATTCCGTACAACTGCACTTCTTGAAGAAGGTGTGAAGCAGATTCTTGCGATTGAACCACGTGTACGTAACATTCACTTGAAAGACAAATCTAAAGTATTTAACACAGCGCGTGTAGAAGCTTTAGAAGTTGAAAACTTGTATGAAGTGGCTAAAGCGACATTGATTTCAGCAGCAGCTCGTAAAGAGTGCCGTGGTGCGCATACGGTTGTAGACTTTGAAGAGTCGCCTGATCACCCAGCTTACCCATATGGTCGTCGTGATGATGAGTGGATGAAGCACACATTATGGTTCTCTAGCGATAACCGTCTTGAGTACAAGCCAGTGCGTTACAAGCCATTGTCAGTTGCTGCAATTCCACCTAAACCACGTACATTCTAATTGGGAGAAGTAAGATGAGTAGAGGTACTCGTACATTTAATATCTACCGCTACGATCCTGATAAGGATGCAGCGCCGTACATGCAAACTTTCAAGTTAGAATTGACTGATAAGCACCGTATGTTGCTTGATGCGCTTCTTGCATTGAAAGTACAGGATGAATCATTAACATTCCGTCGCTCATGCCGTGAAGGTATTTGTGGTTCGGATGGTGTAAACATCAATGGTAAAAATGGTTTAGCGTGTCTTTGGAACCTAAACGACTTACCAGAAGTGATTACAGTTCGTCCTTTACCTGGTTTGCCAGTGGTTAAAGATTTAGTTGTGGATATGAATCAGTTCTACGATCAGTACAACAAAATTCATCCATTCTTAATCAATAACCAACCTGCGCCACCAAAAGAGCGTTTACAGTCTCCTGAAGAGCGTGAACACCTAGATGGTTTATACGAATGTATTCTTTGTGCATGTTGTTCAACTTCATGCCCATCATTCTGGTGGAACCCAGACAAGTTCTTGGGTCCTTCAGCGTTGTTGAATGCATACCGTTTTATCATCGACTCTCGTGATACAGCAACTCAAGAGCGTTTGGCTCGTCTAGACGACCCATTCTCGCTATTCCGTTGTAAGGGCATCATGAACTGTGTATCGGTGTGTCCTAAAGGTTTGAACCCAACTAAAGCAATCGGTCACATCCGTAACATGCTTTTAGATGCTGCGGGTTAATCTGTAGGCTGATCTTCAGTTAGAAAAAGCACACCTTTAGGGTGTGCTTTTTTATTTTATAGCGAGATTTTTGCTGTAAAAAATAAAATTGAGTGAAAGCGTGGGGTTGGCATTATTTTTGTTTGTGATAGGTGGCTTTTGTGGAAATTGCACCAGATTGGTGAAAAGCGCGGCGATTTAAAACAAATGTCATAAATAAGTGCAAGTATGAGTCTGCAAAAAAAGTTATGAAGATGTTAATATGGATGTTGTTGATGGGGAGGGCATATTGAAAGATGATGCTCTCTTTTCGTATGTGTTTTTTGGAGTAGACTTTGGTCTACGTTGAAACTCGGTTTTATTTAAAGCACCATATATTAGATGAAATTTTGATATGTGTATTTCGCCAATTTATGAAAGGTATGTGTCAAAAAAATCAATTGAAATATGGGGAGTATGTTAAAATTTTTGCACGTTTATATTTAAAAAATGCGCGCTAAATATGTACATTAATTCAACATTTAAGCCGCATTAGAGCGAGTATAAATGAAGGGTTAGTCGCTTTAGAAAAAATAATGCATCGCCTTATTTTTTCTAAGTCGATTTGCAAAAAATTGCTCGGTTTTGGCCGGGTATGAATGAGTGATGATGCCGCTGAGGGCGTTATGATTCATTGTCACATTGGGTAATTCTAATGTAGTGATAACGCCTCATGGCATCCGCCTTATGGGGACTAATGTCATGTTACCAATTTGACATTACTAATCATGGGTTCGCTTAAAAAGCATCCTGAAATGTTTTTGCAATAGGAAATGGGTCCACAAATGCAAGAAGTTGCTGACGCATTGCGTCTTGACACTGAACTTTCCGCTGATAGTGCAGCGTATATTGAAGAACTTTATGAGCAGTACTTGGCTGCACCAGACTCAGTAGAAGCTGACTGGCGTGCATACTTCGATAAATACCCGAAAGGTGATCAACCACACAGCAATGTACGTGAGCAATTCTTATTACTAGGTCGTAATTCAAGTCGTGTTCAAGCAGTGGTACAAAGTTCTGTTAGTACAGAACATGAACGTCGTCAAATTGGCGTACTACAACTGATCGCAGCGTACCGTAACCGCGGTCACCAAAAAGCGAAGCTTGATCCTTTAGGTTTGGCAAAACGTGAAATCGTGCCAGATCTTGACCTTGCTGCACATGGCTTAACCCAATCTGATTTTGACACTGTATTCAATACAGGTAATCTTTTGATTGGTAAAGACGAAGCAACTCTAGGTGAAATGGTTCAAGCCATGGAAGCAACGTACTGTGCTTCAATTGGTGCAGAATACATGCACATTGTTGATACCAAAGAAAAACGTTGGATTCAACAACGCCTTGAAGGTGCACGTGGTCAATTCAACTTCACTGCAGAACAGAAAAAACACGTATTAGAGCGTTTAACTGCGGCTGAAGGCCTAGAAAAATTCCTAGGTAATAAATATGTTGGTGCAAAACGTTTCGGCGTGGAAGGTGGTGAATCTTTCATTCCAATGGTTGATGCTTTAATTCAGCGTGCAGGTTCTGTAGGTTGTAAAGAAGTGGTCATTGGTATGCCTCACCGTGGTCGTTTGAACCTTCTTGTAAACATCATGGGTAAAAACCCAGCAGACCTATTTGGTGAGTTCGAAGGTAAGAGCTTACATAAAAAAGGTTCTGGTGACGTTAAGTACCACCAAGGTTTCTCTTCAAACGTAATGACTCAAGGTGGCGAAGTTCACTTGGCATTGGCGTTTAACCCATCACACTTAGAAATCGTCGGCCCTGTGGTTGAAGGTTCAGTACGTGCACGTCAAGTACGTCGTAAAGATATTGGTGGCGATGATGTATTGCCAGTAATTGTTCACGGTGATGCTGCATTTGCAGGTCAAGGTGTTAACCAAGAAACCTTCCAAATGTCACAAACACGTGGCTATACAGTGGGTGGTACGGTTCACATTGTGGTGAATAACCAAGTAGGTTTCACAACATCTGATCCACGTGATGCGCGTTCTACAGAATACTGTACGGACATCGCGAAAATGATCCAAGCACCGATTTTCCATGTGAACGGTGATGATCCTGAATCAGTATTGTTTGTTGCGCAATTGGCACATGACTTCCGTCATACTTTCCGTAAAGACGTTGTCATTGACATGTTCTGTTACCGTCGTCGTGGTCACAACGAAGCGGACGAGCCAGCTGCAACTCAGCCAATGATGTATCAAGTCATCAGTAAGAAAACGACAACGCGTGCGTTGTATGCAGACCAATTGGTTCAAGAAAGCGTATTAGACCGTGCTAAAGCAGATCAAATGGTTGAAGACTACCGTTCGGATCTAGAAGCAGGTAAGCACGTTGCCAATGCACTAGTACTTGAACCAAATACAAAAATGTTTGTAGATTGGGCACCATACTTAGGGCATGACTATACAGACGTATGGGATACCACATGTTCTGAAGATCGTCTAAAAGAACTTGGTCGCAAAATGCGCGAGCTTCCTGAAGGCTTCGTGATGCAGCGTCAAGTTGCAAAAGTGATTGATGATCGCTTAAAAATGCAAACTGGCGAAATTCCATTGAACTGGGGTGCTGCAGAAACTTTGGCTTATGCATCTATTTTAGATGATGGCTATTTGGTTCGTTTGACTGGTGAAGACGTTGGTCGTGGTACCTTCTCACACCGTCATGCAAAACTGCATAACCAAGTGGATGGTTCAACCTATATTCCGCTTTGCCATATCAAAGAAAATCAACCACGTACTGCAATTTACGACTCGCTATTGTCGGAAATGGCGGTGTTAGGTTTTGAGTATGGTTATGCAACCACTCTGCCTAAGAGTTTGATCATTTGGGAAGCACAATTTGGTGATTTCGCAAACTGTGCACAGGTTGTGATCGATCAGTTCATCGCATCAGGTGAAACCAAGTGGGAACGTGTGTGTGGTTTAACCTTACTTCTTCCTCATGGTTTTGAAGGTCAAGGTCCAGAACACTCATCTGCACGTTTAGAGCGTTTCTTACAGCTATGTGCTGAAGACAACATGCAAGTGATGACACCAACTACGCCTGCACAGATTTTCCATGCTTTACGTCGTCAAGCGATTCGCCCAATTCGTAAGCCAATGATCATCATGTCACCGAAGTCTTTACTTCGTCACAAGCTTGCAACGTCTACTTTAAGTGAACTTGCAAATGGTACATTCCAAACTGTGATTGATGAAATCGACAACATTAACAAAGCAGACGTAACACGTTTAGTGCTTTGCGGTGGTAAGGTTTACTACGACTTGCTTGAGAAACGTCGTGAGCAAGAGTTGAATAACACTGCAATCGTTCGTATTGAACAATTGTATCCATACCCTGAACAACGTATTGCTGAAGTTCTTGCTCAATATCCAAATGTGAAAGACATTGTTTGGACGCAAGAAGAGCCGAAGAACCAAGGTGCTTGGTTATTTATTGCTCCTCGTCTATATGATGATGTAATGAAGTCGGCTAAACCAGTACGTATCAGTTATGCAGGTCGTGAAGCTTCTGCTGCACCGGCTTGTGGCTCACCATATTTGCATGCAAAACAACAAGCTCAGCTCGTAAATGACGCTTTAGCGATCGTAGCTGAATAACAGGAGATTCTTAGTAATGGCAACCGAAATTAAAGCACCGGTATTCCCTGAGTCAGTTGCGGATGGCACAATCGCAACTTGGCACAAACAACCAGGTGAAGCAGTATCACGTGATGAAGTGATCTGTGATATTGAAACAGATAAAGTTGTTTTAGAAGTTGTTGCTCCTGCTGACGGTACAATTGCATCGATCATTAAAGGTGAAGGTGACACTGTTCTTTCAAATGAAGTGATTGCTCAGTTTGAAGAAGGTGCCGTATCTGGCGCTGCGCAAACTGAAGCAGTTCAGTCTGAAGCGAAAGTAGAACAAGCAGTTACTCAAACTGAAGCGGGTGCTGCACCAGTCGTTGAACGTGCTCAAGTTGCTGATCAAGCGCCTGCTGTGCGTAAAGCATTGACTGAGTCTGGCATTCCAGCTGCTGATGTTGCAGGTACAGGCCGTGGTGGTCGTATCACGAAAGAAGATGTGGCAAATCACCAAACTAAACCAGCAGCTCCAGCTGCAGCACCATTAAGTGTTGCTGTGGGTGAGCGTGTTGAGAAGCGTGTTCCAATGACGCGTCTTCGTAAGCGTGTTGCTGAGCGTCTGCTTGCTGCAACTCAAGAAACTGCAATGTTGACGACGTTTAACGAAGTGAACATGAAGCCAATCATGGAAATGCGTGCACAATACAAAGACGCATTTGAGAAGCGTCACGGTGCGCGTCTTGGCTTTATGTCTTTCTTTGTTAAAGCTGCAACTGAAGCGCTTAAACGCTACCCAGCAGTTAACGCTTCAATTGACGGTGATGACATTGTTTACCACGGTTACTATGACATCGGTGTAGCAGTATCTTCTGAGCGTGGTCTAGTTGTACCTGTGCTTCGTGATACCGACCGCATGAACTATGCTGAAGTTGAAAATGGTATCCGTGACTTTGCTTACAAAGCACGTGATGGCAAATTGGGCATCGAAGACATGACTGGCGGTACGTTCACAATCACCAACGGTGGTACTTTCGGTTCATTGTTGTCGACTCCGATCTTGAATACACCACAAACTGCGATTTTGGGTATGCATAAAATCCAAGAACGTCCAATGGCTGTAAACGGTCAAGTAGAAATCTTACCGATGATGTATTTAGCGCTTTCTTATGACCACCGTCTAATCGATGGTAAAGAAGCAGTTGGTTTCTTGGTAACAATCAAAGAATTGTTAGAAGAACCAGCTAAATTGATCCTTGACCTTTAATTCTAAAGAATAAAACATGGGCTTAGAGCGATCCTCTAAGCCCATTTTTGGAGATAAAAATGTCTCAACAATTTGATCTTGTTGTAATTGGCGGTGGCCCTGGTGGTTACGAAGCAGCAATTCGTGCAGCGCAGCTTGGTTTTAAAGTTGCGTGTATTGAAAAACGTATTCACAAAGGCAAACCATCATTAGGTGGGACGTGCTTAAACGTGGGTTGTATTCCGTCTAAAGCATTGCTTGATTCTTCTCACCGTTATGAAGATACAGTGCATCACTTAGCTGATCACGGTATTACAACAGGTGAAGTGAACTTTGATTTGTCTAAACTCCTTGCACGTAAAGACAAAATTGTTGACCAACTGACCATGGGTATTGATGGCCTTTTAAAAGGTAACGGTATTGAGTGGTTAAAAGGTACAGGTAAATTACTTGCAGGTAAAAAAGTAGAATTTGTATCTCACGAAGGTGAAACTCAAATTTTAGAGCCTAAATATGTGATTCTTGCAACGGGTTCTGTGCCAATTAACATTCCATCAGCACCAGTTGATCAAAACATTATCGTTGACTCAACTGGCGCACTAGAATTCCAAGAAGTACCTAAGCGTTTAGGTGTGATTGGTGCGGGCGTAATCGGTCTAGAGCTTGGTTCAGTATGGCGTCGTCTAGGTGCTGAAGTTGTTGTATTTGAAGCAATGGACGCATTCTTACCAATGGCTGATAAAGCCTTGGCGAAAGACTACCAAAAACTTTTGACGAAACAAGGTCTTGATATCCGTGTTGGTGCTAAAGTTGCTGGCACAGAAGTTAATGGTTCTGAAGTCACTGTTAAATATACTCAAGGCGGCGAAGAAAAAACTCAAGCGTTTGATAAGTTGATCGTTTGTGTAGGCCGTCGTGCGTATGCTGAAGGCTTATTGGCAGATGACTGTGGTATCAAACTCACTGAACGTGGTTTAGTTGAAGTGAACGATTGGTGTGCGACGTCTGTTGACGGTGTATATGCAATTGGTGACTTAGTACGTGGGCCAATGCTTGCACATAAAGCAATGGAAGAAGGCGTAATGGCTGTTGAACGTATTCACGGTCATGCAGCTCAAGTCAACTATGACACGATCATTTCTGTGATTTACACACACCCAGAAGCGGCGTGGGTCGGTTTAACAGAACAGCAAGCGATCGAGAAAGGCCATGAAGTGAAAACGGGTCAATTCGGTTTTGCTGCAAACGGACGTGCAATGGCTGCGGGTGAAAATGCAGGTTTCGTGAAGTTTGTTGCTGATGCAAAAACTGACCGTTTACTGGGTATGCACGTGATTGGGCCTGCTGCGTCTGATATCGTACACCAAGGTATGATTGCACTTGAGTTTGTATCTTCGGTTGAAGATCTACAGTTGATGACTTTCGGTCACCCAACATTCTCTGAAGTGGTTCATGAAGCTGCACTTGCAGTGGATGGTCGAGCGATTCACGCAATCCAGCGTAAACGCAAATAAGACAACGAAAAGAGCGACTACGGTCGCTCTTTTTTGTTTGAGGTGTTGTCTTGTCATGAAGAATCATCTAAAAATAAAGATAAGAAGTTTTAAAAATCCAAAATGGTTACTGTGATAGTAAACAGTTTCGGTGCAACAAAAAGTAAATAAGCAGTAATAAAAAGGTTAGTCGATGAATTTACATGAATATCAAGCTAAAGCGCTATTAAAAAAATATGGTATGCCTGTCCAAGAGGGCGTACTTGCCACCACTCCAGACGAAGCAGTAAAAGCCTTTGAACAAATAGGCGGAAAATTTGCTGTAATGAAAGCGCAAGTGCATGCGGGTGGTCGTGGTAAGGCAGGTGGCGTAAAAGTTGTAAAGTCAGCAACGGAAGCTGCTGAATATGCAAAAAGCATCATCGGGACCAACCTTGTTACCTATCAAACCGATAGCCATGGCCAACCTGTCAACAGCGTACTTGTTGCGGAAGATGTTTATCCTGTAGAGCGTGAACTGTATTTAGGTGCAGTGGTTGACCGCTCAAGCCGTCGCGTGACCTTTATGGCTTCGACCGAAGGTGGCGTCGAAATTGAAAAGGTTGCTGAAGAAACCCCTGAAAAAATTATTAAAGTTGAAGTTGATCCTTTGGTTGGCTTATTGCCATTTCAAGCGCGTGAAGTTGCATTTAAGTTGAATCTTAAAGATGGTCAAGTGAATCAATTTGTGAAAGTGATGTCTGCTGCGTATCAAGCATTCATCGAGAATGACTTTGCTTTATTTGAGATTAACCCGCTATCTGTGCGTGAAAATGGTGACATCCTATGTGTCGATGCCAAAGTGGGGATTGACTCAAACGCGCTGTATCGTTTACCTGAAATTGCTGCGCTGCGCGATAAGTCACAGGAAAATGAACGGGAGTTGAAAGCGTCTGAATTTGACCTCAACTACGTCGCGCTTGAAGGCAACATTGGCTGTATGGTCAATGGTGCGGGCCTTGCGATGGCAACCATGGATATTATTAAACTCTATGGCGGCCAACCTGCGAACTTCCTTGATGTCGGTGGTGGTGCAACCAAAGACCGTGTGATTGAAGCGTTTAAAATTATTCTGGCAGATACCTCTGTACAAGGGGTATTGATTAATATCTTCGGTGGAATTGTACGTTGTGACATGATTGCTGAAGCAATTATTGCAGCGGTTCAAGAAGTAAATGTGACCGTACCTGTGGTTGTTCGTTTAGAAGGGAACAATGCTGAATTGGGTGCCAAATTACTTGATGAATCAGGTTTAAAACTTATTTCTGCAAATGGCTTGTCGGATGCCGCAGAAAAAATTGTTGCTGCAGTAAAAGCGTAAGGAGTATCAATATGAGCGTATTAATTAATAAAGACACCAAAGTATTGGTACAAGGTTTTACAGGTAAAAACGGCACATTCCACTCAGCACAAGCACTAGATTATGGAACTAAAGTCGTTGGCGGGGTAACTCCTGGTAAAGGTGGCACAACCCATCTAGATTTACCTGTGTTTAACACGATGAAAGATGCAGTTGCAGGTACAGGTGCAGATGCGACTGTGATTTATGTACCAGCTCCATTTGTATTAGATTCAATTATTGAAGCAGTGGACTCAGGTGTTGGACTGATTGTAGTCATCACAGAAGGCGTGCCAACTTTAGACATGCTCAAAGCTAAGCGTTATCTAGAAACCAATGGCAATGGCACGCGTTTAATTGGTCCAAACTGTCCGGGTATTATTACTCCCGGTGAATGTAAGATCGGGATTATGCCAGGTCATATTCATCAACCAGGTAAAATCGGAATTATCTCTCGCTCTGGTACATTGACGTATGAAGCGGTTGCGCAAACGACTAAGCTTGGTTTAGGTCAATCCACCTGTATTGGTATTGGTGGTGATCCAATTCCGGGCATGAACCAAATTGATTGTTTGAAACTGTTCCAAGAAGATCCGCAAACTGAAGCGATTATCATGATTGGTGAGATTGGTGGTACGGCTGAAGAAGAAGCAGCAGAATATATTCAATCACATGTGACTAAACCTGTGGTGGGTTATATTGCCGGTGTAACAGCACCGAAAGGCAAGCGTATGGGGCATGCGGGAGCGATTATTTCTGGTGGTAAAGGTACTGCGGAAGAAAAGTTTGCAGCATTTGAAAAGGCTGGGATGGCCTATACGCGTAGCCCAGCAGAACTCGGTTCAACGATGTTCCAACTTTTAAAGGACAAAGGTTTAGTTTAAGCCATTTATATTTTAAAGGAAAAAGCCGTATGTCTTAATTGCACATACGGCTTTTTTGTGGAGAGCATATTGGTTTGCCCTAATACATTTCTCTGTATAAAAATAATATGGGGGTTAGAGTGTTTAATCTCAGCTGAAAACTATATTTAGCCACATTGAAAAAGCCATATTGAACAAAAGACAAAATGGTTAAATTAGAGCAAGATTTGCTATGTACTTAACAATCTGAGAATTGATAAATATTTGGTGTTCACTGTTTATATAGGAGACTATGCTATATTCATAATTAAAATAATTCTTTTGAAGACATAATATTACAGATGTTAAAGCCTATTCATTTATTGTTTTGTCGTTGTTTATTCTTGTTAGGGCTAGCGATGAATAGCGCTTATGCTGAAAATGAAGACGTCTACTTGGCTGAGTCTTTGAGTGATGATATTTTCCACTATTATCAGCAGTTAGCCGCAGAACATGATGAAGAGGAAAACGATTATACATTGATCAATAACGATTTTTATGAGAATGAATATATTCGTGTATTTAACTATTCGGCCTACAACTCGGATGGTTTGAGCCATAAACTAGGGACAGGGGAGTTTCACAGTTCAGACTTGGATGTACTCAGTATTTCATTCGGGTATGGTATTGAAATTAAAGTCAACAAAAAAAATAAAGTGGGATATGAGTACCTTTCAAATTTTCCTTATGATCGTGGGCAATTGATCCGTTTCTTCTGGGTGCGTTTGCACTAAATAGCTTAATTCTATTTATTCATAAAAAGTTTTTTCCATTACTGTTTAGAATATTTTTACTCAATTGTAGAGTCTGGGATGTTTATATTACTTTTTGGACTTTTCTGATGGTCGACGAATCGATTACTAAGCTCATTAACTTAAATTTTTATAATAGATGTTAGGCCTACTGTGTTGAGCAAATTCTTAGGTTTATCGTTTTAACAGCTTAAATGTGTAGTTTGTAGAAAGTTTAATATTAAAGTATATTAAAAAAAACGCGACAGATCATCGCGTTTTTTTGCTTGTAAGTCTAATTACTATTGAGCTTTGCTTTGCGGTTTTAAGCTTTGAGTTAAACCATTGATGTCGCCGCCTTGAATTCCCAGTTCATTCATTAAGCTATCAATTAATGGCGCTTGGGTACGATAGCGTAGCGCACTATTCACCACTTGATCAGACAAAGCAACTTGTGAAGATTCCACACCATCACCTCCAGTTGTGGCTGAGCCGACATTACCTAAACCATTGACCTGTAGAATTTTGATGTCATCAATATTTTCCATTGGTTTAACACTTTCACGAATGATTTCAGGTAAGTATTTTAACAATGCTAGGCGAATTTGCATTTCGACTTGCTCTGGAGATAAGACGTTGTTGGCCTCATTCACCGCACGTGTACCATCTGCGTCGACTTGGTATTGTTTTTCCATTGCTTGAGCCAACAGTATTTTGGCATCCGCTTCACCTTTGGCTTTTAAGCGAGCTTGTTCAGCTTGAGCTTCCGCAGCAATACGAACAGCTTCGGCATCATCGGCAGCAGCTTGTTTGCCTGCTTCAGCTGCAACCGTAATCGCAATCGCATCTTTTTCTGCAGCTTGTTTCGCCGCAACCAACTCAACTGCTTTTTGACGCTCAGCACGCTGGGTTTCACGTACGGTAATCACTTCTTCTTCAGCTTTAACGGCTTCAGCACGGGCACGGTCTGCAGAAGCTTTGGCTTCAGACTCTTCACGCGACTTTTCAGCAATCGCAATGGCACGTGACTGTTCAGCCAGCTCGATGGTTTTCTTTTGTTCAACCTGCGCTTGTTCAATAATTTGTGATTTTTGAATATTTTGGCTTTCCACATCACGTGCTGCACCAATACGCTTTAACTCGACTTCACGCTCAGCTGCAATACGTGCTTCTTCTGCTTCACGTTTTTTCTCAGCTTCCTGAGAGGCAATTTCAGCCAGTTGCTCTGCACGGCGAATTGCAATTTCACGCTCTTGTTGTAGTTTGGCGTATTCCTCTTCGCGGATGATTTGTAGGCGAGCTTGTTCTGCTTCTAAGTTTTTGGTCTTAATGGCAAGGTCAGCGTCTTGCTCGATATGATTACGTTTACGACGACGGTCTTCAATCGTTTCAGTCAGCTTGGTTAAACCTTCGGCATCGAATGCATTTTGAGGGTTAAAGTATTTAAAACCTGTTTGGTCTAAACCTGTTAATGACACAGTTTCAAGCTCTAGACCATTTTTATGTAAGTCTTCGGACACCACTTGTTGTACTTTTTGTACGAAGTCCACGCGTTTTTCATGCAACTCTTCCATCGCCATTTCAGCTGCTACTGCACGCAAGGAATCGACAAATTTCCCTTCCACAAGGTTCTTCAACTCATTTGGAGACATGGTTTTTTGTCCCAGAGTCTGTGCGGCAACTGCAATTGACTCTGCCAAAGGCTTCACACGGACATAGAACTCAGCCATGACATCGACGCGCATACGGTCACGGGTAATGAGCGCTTGATCATCAGCACGGCGAACCTCTAAACGTAGCGTGTTCATGTTGACAGGGATAATTTCATGTAATACAGGCAGTACAATTGCACCGCCACCTAAAATAACTTTTTCGCCGCCAAAACCTGTACGTACGAAAGAGATTTCTTTGCTGGAACGACGGTACAGACGGGCAATAATAATGCCGATAATAACCAGAGCTGCAAAGATAATCCCTGCAAGAATAAGAATGTTATAGAAATTGTTGCTGAGCATAAGGGTCCCGATTTTATTTAAAGTTATAAGTACAAAATGAAAGAATTAAAGTGAAATGGCTTTAAAGCCAATCTTGGTTTTTTGAGTCAAAATGACTTCTTGACCTTGAGAAAAATGAAGGTCTGTTTCAGGTTCAACCAGTACATAATGCGTTTGCCCGAACTGATCTTGAACTCGTGCTTGAGCAGGTGAGTTAACTTTAGCCTCTCCTAAAATAATCAGTGCTGTTCGTCCAATCAGCTCTTCACTGTAAATTGCTGTGGTTTCATCTTGTGGCAAAATTTTGGCAATCAGCATGGCGCTGTAACGAATCATAGGCATCGAAAGTACGAGGCAAAGAGGTGCCATGATCCATGCACTCCAATAGCTCCCGGTCCAAGTTTGAAGAATGGACTGTAGAATAAAGCCACTTAAGCTATACAGGGTGAGGAAGATAATCAGCCAAACCAAGAGAGGACCACGGCCGATAAACAACCAATCCAGCAGGGCATTGAGCCAACCTTGATCGACATCTAGTGCAATGTCGACGTCTTTAGTACTGCCTAGGTCATCAGGTAGGAATTGGTCAAGTAGGCCTTGTGAGCCGCCGCCTAACACCAATAAAATCAATTCGAGCAGTCCCAATAAAAACATCAGACTGAGGCAAATACTAAAAATTAAATTGGATGGGTGAGTAAATAATTCCCACATTCTAAAGGTTCTCTATTTTTATGCTGTTATCAGTTAAGTGTAAATTTTTAAAAAGAATTGTATTGAAATTGGGCTTTAGCATAGCATTCAAAAAACAGAATGTCTAAGTTTGTTGGCACGTAAGGAGAGAGCAGTTTAATTGGGATTTGATAAATTTTAGACAAAAAAATACGCAATGATTGGGGTATTCATTGCGTAGAACTACGAATCTGTTGTTACACAGTTTCGGTAAAAAGGAGAAATGTTATATCTCAGGGTTAATCTAAGCTATGAACTCATCATAAGGTCTGCGCGTTCTTATTTCATGAGTATTCACGTTAATTACTGTAAATTTAGGTTAACAAACGACACTAAATGTCAGTTTTTGAGATGCATGTAGCTTATTCGTGTTTATTTCGCGATTAAAAAAGCCTTTCTCAGTGAGAAAGGCTTTAAAGAAGCGCATTAGTTTAAGAACGGATTAGAAATGAAACACCCCTAAACCTGATTTAACTTCATCTAGAGTCTGTTGAGTGATATCACGACATTTATCTGTACCTGTCTTCAAAATATCCATGATGTAATCAGGATCTTTCGCAAGTTCCATACGGCGTTCACGAATTGGCGTGATCAGCTCTTTCAATACGCCTTCAAGACGTTTTTTCACCGTACCATCGCCTAAACCGCCACGGCGGTAATGTGCTTTCAGTTCTTCAACTTCTTCTTTGTTTGGATCAAACGCATCTAAATACGTAAATACGATATTACCTTCAACCTGACCTGGGTCTTCAACACGCAGGTGGTTCGGGTCGGTGTACATCGCATTAACAGCTTTTTTAATGTCTTTATCAGTTGCATCCAACACAATGGTATTGCCTAAAGATTTCGACATTTTGGCTTTACCATCAAAGCCAGGTAAGCGGCTCATATTGGAAAGCAGAGCCTTACACTCAGGTAGTAATTCCTGACCAATCTGACGATTTAAGCGACGTACGATTTCATTGGTCTGTTCGATCATTGGAATCTGGTCTTCACCTACAGGTACAACAGTTGCTTTAAATGCGGTGATATCTGCTGCTTGTGCAACTGGGTAGCATAAGAAACCAGCTGGAATATCTCGTTCGAAACCACGCATCTGAATTTCAGACTTGATGGTTGGGTTACGTTCTAAACGAGACACGGTCACAAAGTTGAGATACAACATGGTGAGTTCATTCAGTGCGGGTAAGCTCGACTGCACGCAAATGGTGGTTTTGGTTGGGTCGATCCCGACTGCTAAGTAATCTGTGGCAACTTCAAGAATATTGCGGCGAACTTTTTCAAAGTTATCTGCATTGTCAGTAAAGGCTTGCGCATCGGCCAATAATAAATGCTGATGGTGTGAATCCTGCAAACCCACACGTGAACGTAAAGATCCGACAAAGTGCCCTAAATGAAGTTGTCCCGTTGGACGGTCGCCTGTCAAAATAACAGGACGGTTGTCTTGATTACTCATTATCTATTTCCAAAGTCGTCGTAGCGACATGCTATTTTCAAAGAATGCAGACATTGTACGGCATAATCTTTTTCAATGTCAGTCTTAAAAAAACTGCAGTGAAAAAATTATAAAATCAGTTAAATTTCAAAAAACAAATATTCAAAAGCTGAGATCACAGATTAAAATGTCAGAATTCTCAAGATGGATAAAAATAAATGGCGAGTAGCTTATTAATATTACTAGATGATATTGCCACGATATTAGATGACGTTGCGGTCATGAGTAAAATGGCGGCAAAAAAAACGGCGGGTGTTTTGGGGGATGATTTAGCACTCAATGCACAGCAGGTGAGTGGGGTTCGTACTGACCGTGAGCTGCCTGTGGTTTGGGCTGTGGCAAAAGGCTCTTTTGTTAATAAATTGATTTTAGTCCCTGCTGCGTTGTTGATTAGTGTAGTTGCGCCGTGGCTGATCACGCCATTGTTGATGATTGGTGGTTTATTTCTATGTTATGAAGGGGTAGAAAAAGTCCTGCACAGTTTGCATCACAAAAAAGCCAAAACTGAAGAAGAAGCCAGCCAAGAATTAACTGCGATTGAAACGGATATGGCGACTTTTGAGAAAGATAAGGTCAAAGGCGCGATTCGTACCGACTTTATTTTGTCGGCAGAAATTGTGGTGATTTCACTGGGGACTGTGGCTGCTGCAACTTTTTCAACCAAAGTCATGGTGTTGTCTGTAATTGCCATTTTAATGACCGTCGGTGTGTATGGTTTTGTGGCGATGATTGTCAAAATTGATGATTTAGGGCTGTATCTAACTCAGCAAGCCTCTTCATTTAAGCAAACGATTGGCCGTGGTTTATTGGCTTTTGCACCAAAACTGATGAAGACTTTAACCATCGTGGGCACTATCGCGATGTTTTTAGTGGGTGGTGGCATTATTTCCCACGGCGTGCCTTTATTGCATCATTTCACTGAAGGTTCAGTGGATTATGCTGAACATATTCCAACTGTGGGCAGCATTGTGGGGGCATTAACCCCAACACTGATTAACTTAGTGATTGGTTTTGTGGCTGGTTTGATTGTATTGGCTATTGTGAGCTTGATTAAAAAAGTTTGGCCAAGTTCAAAAAAGGCATAAAATGGATCGGGTCAGCATGAATTAAAAGAAGGAAGAGTGCTATGCGTTGGAAGGGACGTCGTGTCAGTAGCAATGTCGAGGATCGTCGCGGTGGTGGCGGTGTCAAGGCGGGTGGCATCAGTATTTTAGGGCTGATCGTGGCCTTTGTGGCATGGAAGTTTCTAGGTGTCGATCCGCAGCAAGCCTACCAAGCCACTAAACAAGTGACCGCACAAACTGGAGCGGCAGAAACTCAAGGTTTGGATAACCCAACGCCTGATCAGCAGGAAGCGATGGACTTTGTCGGTACGGTACTGGCCGACACTGAAGACACATGGAGTCAAATTTTCCAACAGCAATTGGGACAACAATATGTTCCACCGAAGTTGGTGATGTTTTCAGGGGTGATCAATTCGGGTTGTGGTACTGCTCAGTCTGCAATGGGGCCGTTTTACTGTCCAGCAGATCAGAAGGTGTATATCGACACCGCTTTCTTTAAAGACATGCGGACTCAAATGGGTATTGGCGGTGAGCAAAACCAAACGGAGTTGGCGCGCCAAGATCAAGCGGGTGACTTTGCTCAGGCTTATGTGGTGGCACATGAGGTTGGACATCATATTCAAACCATTTTAGGGATTTCTGAACAAGTACAAAAGGCTCGTGCACAGGGCTCAAAAGCGCAAGGAAATGCTTTATCGGTACGTCAAGAGTTACAAGCTGACTGTTTAGCGGGGGTATGGGCGCATCATAACAATCAACGGACCCAGTTCTTAGAGCAAGGCGATGTTGAAGAAGCGATGGATGCGGCACATAAGATTGGTGATGATTACCTACAAAAGCGGGCAACAGGGCAAGTGGTCCCTGATAGCTTTACCCATGGAACCAGTCAACAGCGTATGACTTGGTTTGGCACGGGCTTTAAGTCGGGGCAAGTTGAAAGTTGCGATACCTTTAATCAAGCCATTTAAGCTATAAAAAAAGAGGCGATTGATCGCCTCTTTTTTTTAACCAATGCATTCTAGCGGTTTAAGAACTGCTTAAAGTTTCGAGCAATACGGACACTCACATATAACGCAATACAGGCAAATAACAACACCCCAAACACCACATATTTTAAGTTGCTCATATCCGCACGGTAAAACTGCTGAATTTGCTCAGGCGTATAACGCAATGTTTTAACATCTTGTGTCCGTGTATCGAGATAACTCACTTGCTGAATGTAGTTAAATTGCCCTGCTTTGAGTAGTTCAATTGACTGAATTTGGCGGGTATGTTGTTCGTTGTAGTCATCTACACAAATGTCGGTTAAATAGTGATCACAGCTGAGTTTGGCGATATAACCCTGATTGGCCACATGCAAATAAATATGATCATCGGGTGCTTTATTGTTTGAAAGTAGAACCAGTGTTTGATCGGGACGAGAGTTCATTTTAAAACTTTGTGCTGAGGCAAAAGTTTGCTCGGCTTGTAAAATTTCTTTGGTTTTTGCAAAGCAGGTCAGAAACAACGCAAAGGTGGTCAGGAAAATAATCAGTGCGAAGAACACCCGAAAGATGGTTTTAAAAGTGAATTGCATAGGAGATCAAACTTGGCCAAAGGGAAAGTTCACGCATAAAAAACATGCATATACGCTATGTTAATTCATCATCAGGAGAAATGTTAAAAAAATTATTTTTTTCGGGTGTTGAACTGAAAAATGATTAAAATATTTCGAGCATCAATGTGTATGAAATGAACTTTTATTCCATATATCAGCACTGAAAGCCGCCGTCTCCCCAACCGCCCAATTTGGAAGTTCAATGGGAAATTATTTTTTTCTACAAGTTTTTACCGTTATTTTTGCATTATCCATTGCAACGACTATTTTCAATAAACGCATTTTAGGTTTTCCTCAAGCCATTGGCGTACCCATCGTTTCTGCCATTTTTGTCTTTATTTTACAGTGGGGTGCGAGCCTGCTGAGTGGTAATCAGTTTATTACCATCAATATTCACAACATTGAAGAAGCGGTTCGTCACATTGATTTTTATGACTTTTTAATCAATGGCGTGATTTGCTTCATTTTGACCTCGTCGGCACTGAAGTTCAAAGTCTCAGATTTACGTAGTTATTGGAAGCCGATCAGCATTTTAGCCAGTATTGCGTTGGTACTGTGCGCCGTGTTCTTTGGGGTGGTGCTCTACGGTTATCAGTTCATTATTGGGCAGCATGTCGATTTATTGGTGCTTTTGCTGTTGGGGGCTGCATTGGGTGCAACGGACCCGATTGGGATCAAAGGCGTACTCAGTTCGGTACGTGCACCACATCATTTAATGGTCAAGCTCGAAGGCGAATCACTGTTTAATGATGCCATGTGTATTGCCTTGTTTATGACGCTCTTAAACGTCTTACAAGGTGAAAACTTTACCGTCATGGGCGTGTTGCAGACCTTGCTCTATGAAATTTTTGTCGCCGTCATTATTGGTTGGGCCTTTGGTTTAGGGATCTTGCGACTGCTGCGTGGTAAGCACGAAATGGAGTCTCTCATTTTGACCACAGCACTCTTGGCTTGCGGTTCGTACTTGGTTGCACTGTTTGCCCATGCTTCAGCACCGATTGCTTGCGTCATCGGTGGTTTGATTGTAGGGAACAAATGGAAAGAAATTTTACAAGAGCGCGAAATACGGGAAGTAAACCATTTTTGGCATACGGTTGAAGGGATTATTAACTCGTTCTTATTCACCTTAATTGGCTTGGAACTGTTTATTTTAGATCTCAGCTTTAGTCTGATTTTTGGCGGCATCGTCGCTTTTATTATTCTGCATGCTTCACGTTTTGCAGCGAACTATTTATCTTTTGCCTTTTTTCCCTCTTTCCGTAAGAAAAGTTATAACGGAAGTTTGGCGATTTTGTCATGGGGGGGAGTGCGTGGAGGGATCTCCTTAGCATTGATCTTAGCGGTAGCCAACGTGCCTGAGTTAAGTGAATACAGCAGTATTTTGATTGGTTATACTTTTATCGCCGTGTTGCTCTCAGGCATGGTCTGCGGTCTAGGATTACCAGCTGTAATGAATGCGTTTTACTACAACCCGAATGAAGAAAAGACGGGTTTTAAAGGCTGGTATCAACGTCTGTGTAATAAAATGAACCGTAAAGGCTTTAAGTATATTATTGGTGAAGATGCACAGGGTTTTGAGACGATTACTGTCTATCAGCCTGAAGCATTGATCGATGTTAAAGCAGATGATGGCATTGCTGCTGTGCATAACCCTGAGCGAGTTCAGGAAGTAAAACGTCTGGAAAGTCCTGATAATTTTTAGTGATTTGCTCAATCAAGAAGCCCCCTGTATTGGGGCTTTTTAGAATGAATGAGAGGGTTTATTTGAATCATATAATGATGTCATTATGGAATAATTAAAATAGGGCACATTTGAAATGGCAGAATCGATAGTCAAAGAACTGGCACCGATGATTTTTCAGGTGATCGCTCAGATTCCTTATGGGCGGGTAGCCAGTTATGGACAAATTGCACGTTTAGCAGGCATTCCCAAACATTCGCGTTTAGTGGGCTATGTGCTAAAACATATGGATGTAGACAGTACTTTGCCTTGGTATCGGGTAATCAACTCACAAGGAAAAATTAGCCTAAGTAAACTGAATGATCAGGGACAGAACATTCAAGCACAGTTACTTATGGCGGAAGGTATTTTAGTGATTGGGGACAAAGTAAAAATGAAAGAGTTTCAGTGGAATATTTAAAATAGAAATGCTCTACCTCAGTGGAAGTAGAGCACTCGATGTATTACTGACGAACAACTAAAACAGGAATGTGCGCTTCACCTAAAACACTTTGTGCAACACTGCCTAGGAATAAACGTTTTAAACCTGTACGACCATGAGAGCCGATCACAATCAGGTCTGCTTTAGATGTTTCAGCTTCTCTGATAATTTCACGGTGCACCACCTGACCTTCCAGTAGTTTTGCTTCAACAGGAATACCCAGATCGCTAAATTTAGCTGCTGCTTCCTCAAGTGTTTTCAAAACTGAAGTACGCGCACGTTCAATTAAGTCATTGGTTTGAGTTGCAGAAATGTATTCAGCTGCAATGTAAGGGTCAAGTGCAAGTACTTGAACGACTGTAATTTTACCGCCAAATGCTTTAGCAAGTTCAGCTGCTTGCGCAACTGCTGCATATGATGTTTCTGAACCGTCTACAGGGACTAAAATGTTTTGGTATGCCATGGTTGTTTCTCCTTATTATCAACTGATTATACGTGCAGATTTCTGTTCTAATGTATCACGGGTTAAATACAGCTTATACCTTGATATTAGCTGTATTTTTTAAAGAATAAAACCTAGTAAATTCATATGGATATTTGCATATGAAATGCTAATTTCTCACTTCTAAATTAGCACAAAAGCGTGTGAATAATAATCAATTTAACACTAAAGTTGAATGTAAATGTAGCGTTTAAGAAACATAGGCTTTGTCTAAAAAATAGCTTATATTTATGAATAGCTTATGAATATAATGGAAAAGATAAATCGACTAAAAATGGTGCAGGTAATTTTAAAAATTACTTTTATGGAGTTGCTGTTTATGCACTAACAAAGTATTCGTATAATAAGTAATCTAACAATAAGATTTTGTAAACATTTAAAAAAAGGGTTTTCTAATGGGGATATTTGAACTTAAAAGTAAAGATGAAGCACGTTTAAAACATATGTTGAAAGAGTTAGGTGAATTAAATGATTCATTAGGAGCAAAATATTCTCTTCGTGCAGATTTAAGAGATCTAACAAATAGATCATTCACGGTAGGTAAACTACTTCAAGAAGAACTTGATAAGATCAGAGATAAACAACAATTATTAAAAAATGAATGTGATCAGACTTTACAATTAAAGAATAGAATTGAAAATTGTCTCGATATGATAGCTGAACTAGAAAATAGATTTCAGCAGAATGAAAATGGTGAATCTCAATATGATCGTATCTTAGCCTTCACTTCGGATGAAATCATAAATGATCTTGAAAGTCGGAAACAGCAAATTTTAGATAAATATTCTGAACTTTTTGAAGTAGATGAAAGTGGTGTAATTCCAGTAAAAAAACTCTCGGCTTAAATTGATAAAATTGAAGAAAAATATAGAGAACTTTTTGAGAAAGAGAACGAAAGTGGTGAAAATCTTTTTGAGGAGTTAGATTCAAAATTAGAAAGAATATCCGATTTGTGGAATGAATATTTTGTAGAGGATGAAGAGGGAAGTACAAAAAGTAAGCTTATTGATGAGAGATTAAAAAAGCTAGATCAATTTTACTTAAAAGTTTTTGGTGATGAAGTGAAGGAAATTACATCATTAAAACAAGAATTAGAAGACCGGTTGGATAATTTAAAGCAGATTGAAATACAAGCAAAGGCAACTATTGATTTATCAAGTGAAGCGGGCTTAGCGGGAGGTTTTGTTATTAAACGTAAAGAAGCGAATACTGCACGTTTGATTAGCCTAGGTGTATTTATTTCCGCGGTAATTTTTATGTTTGGATTTAACATTTGGCTATTTGATGAAGCTGATTTTAAAAATATGGAACTTTATAAAATTCTTTTTAAAGTCACAATCAATGCGCCCTTAATTTGGATTGCTACGATAGCTAACATTAATTTAAATAGGTTCTCTAAGCTTGAACAAGAATATTCTCATAAAGAAGCTTTAGCTAAATCATATGAACGTTATAGAACCGAGATTGAACAATTAGAAAAATTAGGCGTTAAGGGCGCAGATGAGCTTAAAGTAAAATTATTGGATACAAACTTAGATGCATTTAAATTGAATCCTGCTGAACATTCTAATCAAGCTAAACCAGATTTCTCTATATTAGAATTTGTTAAGTCTAAGTTTGAAGAGTCAAAGTGATTTTTTAGATACAGAATTAATTGATTAACATCATCAGTTTGCATTTGTTCACGCATTTTTAAAATCTGCTTTTCATCTAAGTCGTATAACTTAAGGGAAAGCAGTTTTTGGATGTCTGCTTCGGGAAAGCGATATTTAATAATTTGGGCAGGTACACCACCCACAACGGCATAGGGTGGAACATCTTTGGTCACGACAGCACCCGTTGCCACTACTGCGCCTTCACCTAACTGCACACCTTGCATAATCATGGCACGAGAGCCAATCCAGCAGCCATCTCCAATGATGGTATCACCTGCGGGAATAAAACTACGTGTATCAAAAGGAAAAGCTGAAATCCAGTCAGTACGATGTAGTTGGTTACCACCCATCATAATGACGCATTCTGCCCCAAAACAAACGAAGTTGCCGATATAGAGCTGATCAATCGGTTTATCTACGGTCGAGGGTTTATCATGTAAATAACGCACGACACAACGTTCAAAACCTTGATCCCAATACGCTGAATAGTAAGAGTAATTCCCTTTAATGTGAATATTCGGATTTTTCACCGTTTTAGAGATGAACTCAAACTCACACCAGTGTTTGACAGGAGAATTAATCAGGGGCTCAGACATAAAAAGACAGCGTTGGAGAGTGTGAGAAATTATAACAAATAAAAGTCTTGCTTTGAAAAAGAGGGGAAATGAATACCTTAAATCTATCTCATTCTTGGAGTGAAATTCCCCACGTCCATTTTTGGACTAAAAGGTGTCTACAAAATCTGTGGCTATTTACATAATGAGAGGCAAAGGAAAGGTATTTGGGAAAATATAAAAACAAAAAACCCCTCAATCGAGGGGTTCTTACAGCTGTAAATATCAAAGAAACTTAGATATATGCAACTTTTACAATTTCGTATTCAACTTCACCCTGAGGGGTTTGAATTTTTACTTCGTCGCCTTCGCTTTTGCCCAAAAGGCCACGTGCGATAGGGGAGTTCACTGAAATTTTATTGATTTTAAAATCAGCTTCGTCATCACCCACGATCATATAGGTCTTTTGTTCTTCGGTGTCTAAGTTTTCGATAGTGACTGTCACCCCAAAAACCACACGACCATTTTGTTCAAGTTCTTTTACATCGATCACTTGAGCCGCACCCAATTTACCTTCGATGTCTTGAACACGACCTTCACAGAAACCTTGTTGCTCACGCGCAGCATGGTATTCCGCATTTTCTTTTAAATCCCCGTGCTCACGTGCTTCAGCAATTGCCGCAATAATACGTGGACGTTCAATACTTTTTAATTGATGTAATTCTTTCTCTAAGGCTAATTTGCCTTGGGGAGTCATAGGATAACGTTGCATTGTTGTCCCTCAAGTCTGTGAGTGTAAAAAATATAGGTTTATAAATGAAAAAAGCCCGCCACCGAGAGGTGACGGGACTTCTCGGTAAACGAATTAACCTACAGTTTGTAAATCTTGCAAACGGTATACATCCATTGGCAATTGAATTGCAAAAGCTTGGCATACAGCATCAGCACCGTTCAAGGTCGTAGTGTTATACACTTTCGCTTGAAGCGCTGAACGACGAATCGAGAACGAATCTTGTTGAGCTTGTTTGCCTTCAGTTGTATTGATAATGAGGTGAACTTCGCCATTTTTCAAGCGGTCCACGATATTAGGACGGCCTTCAGTGACTTTATTTACACGTTCACACTCAATACCTGCAGCTTTAATGAACTCATAAGTACCGCCAGTCGCAAGTACTTTGAAGCCAAAGCCTACCAGTTGCTTAGCTATACCAACAGCACGAGGCTTGTCTGAATCACGCACAGAGATAAATGCATGCTTCACTTCGCCCTCTGTAGGAAGACCTGGTACGCGTTCATTTGAGCCTAACACAGCTTTGTAGAATGCTTCACCAAATGTTTTACCAACACCCATTACTTCGCCTGTAGATTTCATCTCAGGGCCAAGAATAGGGTCAACACCCGGGAACTTGTTGAACGGGAACACCGCTTCTTTTACAGAGAAGTGAGTCGGGATGATTTCTTTAGTAAATCCTTGAGATTCTAAAGACTGGCCCGCCATACAACGCGCAGCAACTTTCGCTAAAGACTCACCAATACATTTAGAAACGAATGGCACAGTACGAGACGCACGTGGGTTCACTTCTAGGATGTAAACGTCTTCGCCTTTGACTGCGAACTGTACGTTCATTAAACCAACAACGCCAAGCTCTTTTGCCATAGCAACAGTTTGACGACGCATTTCGTCTTGGATTTCAACTGAGAGCGAGTATGGAGGAATCGAACATGCTGAGTCACCTGAGTGAATCCCTGCTTGTTCAATGTGCTGCATAATACCGCCAATCACAACGTCTTTACCGTCAGATACACAGTCTACGTCAACTTCGATCGCATCATCTAAGAAACGGTCAAGAAGAACTGGCGCTTCATTTGATGCTTGAACCGCATCACGTAAGTAGCGTTTAAGTTCGTCGTCGTTGTATACGATTTCCATCGCACGACCACCGAGTACATAAGAAGGACGTACCACAAGTGGGTAGCCGACTTTCGATGCTTCCGCCATACCTTCTTCAGCAGATTTTACAATGCTGTTGTTTGGCTGACGAAGTTGTAGACGTTGAATCATTTGTTGGAAACGTTCACGGTCTTCTGCGCGGTCAATCGCATCTGGTGATGTACCGATAATTGGCGCACCTGCTTCTTCTAAAGCACGAGCCAATTTAAGCGGAGTTTGACCACCGTACTGCACGATAATGCCTTTTGGCTTTTCAGTACGTACGATTTCAAGTACATCTTCCAAAGTGATTGGTTCGAAGTACAAGCGATCTGAAGTGTCGTAATCTGTTGAAACTGTTTCAGGGTTACAGTTCACCATGATGGTCTCAAAACCATCTTCACGCATTGCAAGCGCCGCGTGCACACAGCAGTAATCGAATTCGATACCTTGACCAATACGGTTAGGACCACCACCGATCACCATGATCTTATCTTTATCAGATGGGTTTGATTCACACTCATCATCGTAAGTTGAGTACATGTAGGCAGTGTCAGATTCGAATTCTGCTGCACAAGTATCCACACGTTTGTAAACTGGAGTCACGCCCAAGTTCCAACGGTGCTTACGGAATTGTTTTTGTGAAATACCCATCAAGTTCGCGATGCGAAGGTCAGATAAACCTTTACGTTTGAACGAACGGATGTTGTCTGCGTTTAGATCACCAAAACCTAAAGTTTTGATTACATTTTCAGTTTTGATGATGTCTTCGATTTGGATCAAGAACCATTTATCGATTTTCGTCGCTTGGAACACGTCTTCTAAGGTGAAACCATGACGGAATGCATCAGCCACATACCAAATACGCTCTGGACCCGGAACTTTAAGTTCAACCAAGATCTTTTCTTTCGCGCCTTCAGTACCTACTGCGATTTTTTCATCAAAACCACACGCACCCACTTCAAGACCACGAAGTGCTTTGTTTACAGACTCTTGGAAGTTACGACCAATGGCCATCACTTCACCCACAGACTTCATCTGTGTGGTCAGTGTTGCGTCTGCTTGTGGGAATTTTTCAAAGTTGAAACGTGGAATTTTTGTTACCACGTAGTCAATCGCAGGTTCGAATGAAGCAGGAGTCGTTCCGCCCGTGATGTCATTTTTTAATTCATCAAGGGTATAACCAACAGCCAGTTTCGCGGCAATTTTTGCAATCGGGAAACCAGTTGCTTTTGATGCAAGGGCAGATGAACGCGATACACGCGGGTTCATCTCGATGATTACCATACGACCAGTATCTGGACAGATACCGAACTGAACGTTAGAACCACCTGTTTCCACACCAATTTCACGAAGAACTGCTAAAGATGCATTACGCATCAATTGATATTCTTTGTCTGTCAATGTTTGCGCAGGAGCAACAGTGATTGAGTCACCTGTGTGCACGCCCATTGGGTCAAAGTTTTCGATCGCACAAACGATAATACAGTTGTCGTTTTTGTCACGAACAACTTCCATCTCGTATTCTTTCCAACCAATTAAAGATTCATCAATCAATAATTGTTTGGTTGGAGAAAGATCGAAACCGCGTTCACAGATTTCAAGGAATTCTTCTTTGTTATAAGCGATACCGCCACCTGAACCACCCATCGTGAATGACGGACGGATAATCACAGGGAAGCCGAAGCGTGCTTGAATCTCTAAAGCTTCTTCCATGTTTTCAGCAATCGCAGCTTTTGGACATTCAAGACCAATTTTACGCATTGCTTCATCAAACAGTTTACGGTCTTCAGCTTTTTCAATCGCTTCTTTAGTCGCACCAATCAATTCAACATTGTATTTTTCTAAAATACCGTTGGCATCGAGTGCGAGCGCACAGTTCAATGCTGTTTGACCACCCATTGTTGGAAGGACAGCATCTGGACGCTCTTTTTCAATGATTTGTGCAACAGTCTGCCAAGTGATTGGCTCGATATATGTTGCGTCTGCCATCGCAGGGTCGGTCATAATGGTGGCTGGGTTAGAGTTCACCAAAATAACACGGTAGCCTTCTTCACGAAGAGCCTTACACGCTTGCGCACCTGAGTAGTCAAACTCACATGCCTGCCCGATGACAATCGGACCTGCACCAATAATTAAGATACTTTTAATGTCTGTACGTTTAGCCATGATCGCTTCCTTAATTACTTCTTAGATGCTTCGATAAGTTCGATGAAATGATCGAATAATGGTGCGCAGTCATGCGGACCAGGGCTTGCTTCAGGGTGACCTTGGAAGCTGAACGCTGGTTTGTCTGTACGATGAATCCCTTGAAGAGTTTGATCGAACAAAGACTTGTGCGTAGCTTTCAAGTTTGCAGGAAGTGTTTCTGCATCCACTGCGAAGCCGTGGTTTTGAGAAGTAATCATCACTGTGCCTGTTTCCATGTTTTGAACAGGGTGGTTAGCACCGTGGTGGCCATGCGGCATTTTCACCGTTTTTGCACCTGAGGCAAGTGCAAGAATTTGGTGACCCAAGCAAATACCAAAGACGGGTAGGTTGCGAGCGTCTTCTACAATTGTTTTTACAGCTTCAATTGCGTAGTCACATGCAGCTGGGTCGCCAGGGCCGTTCGATAAAAACACGCCATCTGGATTCAATGCAAGCACGTCAGCAGCAGGAGTTTGTGCAGGCACGACAGTGAGTTTACAACCGCGGTCTGCAAGCATACGTAAGATGTTGGTTTTGACACCGTAGTCGTATGCAACAACATGGAATTTAAGTTCAGGTTGTGTGAAGCCTTTGCCTAATACCCAAGAACCTTCTGTCCATTCGAAACCAGTTGGGTCACAGCATTCTTTCGCTAGGTCTAAACCATTTAAACCACCAAATGCGCGTGCTTTTTCTAAAGCCTGCTCTTCAGTAATATTTTCACCAGCAAGGATGCAACCATTTTGCGCACCTTTGTCACGCAAAATACGGGTTAATTTACGCGTATCAATATCTGCAATTGCGACAACATTATGTTCTTTTAAGTATTCGCCTAAAGATTGCGTTGATCGGAAGTTGCTATGCAATAAAGGTAGGTCACGAATGATTAATCCGTTTGCCCACACTTTATGAATTCGACCTGACTCAGCGTCTTCATCATTACAACCTGTGTTACCGATATGAGGGTAAGTTAAAGTCACAAGTTGCTGTGCATAACTCGGGTCAGTCAAAATTTCTTGATAGCCAGTCATGGCAGTGTTGAAAACGACTTCACCAGTCGTACTACCCGATGCACCAATAGACGTTCCTTTAAAGATCGTACCATCGGCAAGGGCTAAAATTGCTGGGGTGCTCAAACCAAAGCTCCTGAAATTTAGGCTGTAAAAAAGCGAGTAGACGAAAAAAAAGGAAGGCTATCTAAAAACCTACCCTCCCTATGTCTGCTCGCTTGAACTTAACATGGCACTATACGCAACTTCACTAACAAAGTCCATGCCAATAAGATGGAATTAACAAGATAAAGTGCTTTTATTTTGTAGCGAAAGCTGTTCTAGAGTTTTGTAAGGAAAAATGTAACAACAAATAATTGTCTAACAAATCAAAATCTAAATTTTATCGAATCACGCTAAGCTGTCGCTGTATATATAACAACAGGAATAACATCATGACTGAACAAGACAAAGCGACCAAACCAAAGCCAGCGTTGAAAGAAGTCGTTGCAGAAAGCACTGAAAAGCTTGAGCAAGTGGCGAAAGAAGCAACAGAGCAGGTCACTGAAGCGGTAGTTGAAAGCAAGGAAAAGCTTGAAGCTGAAGCGAAGCAGTTGAATGCCAGTGTGCAAGAGCAACTCCGCCAGTTTAAACAAGATCTTTTACTGCGCTTAGAAACCATTAAAGGGCAGTTATCGAACTCTCAAAAAGACTTAACTGAACTAAAAGAGTTTGTTAAAACTGAGTTTACGGCCGTGTTAGATGACTTGACCAAACTAGGTAAAGAGTTAAAAGGTGATGTCAGCGAAATTTCAGTAAAACATAAAGATCAGTTGACTGAAACTTTCAAACGTTCAAAAGAACACACCTTAGATGCGTGGAATAAGGTTTCAAGCAAGTAATCTAGCTGTATGAGGCTCAAGATTAAGTGAATAAAAAAGTGAGGTCATGGCCTCACTTTTTTATTGCTCTGGTTTATTTGTCTGGATTAAAACTGATGTAGCCAATCACGTTTATTGTGAAAGTCAGCTTGCTGGCCACTATGCTGCATGGCATAGAACTGTTGACCTTGTGACGTATTCAACACCGCGGATAAACCTAGATATAGGTCAGCCCATTTGAGTTTGTGTTGAAGCATAAATTCAGTCAGATCAATGCTGACATTTAAACCATAGTGGGTACGCTTCAATTGATTGAGTTCAATATCGTAAGCGATCTGTGGCGGCATATCTTCAGGATAACGATATTCCTCAAACTGATAGGCCTGCCAAGCTTGCGAAGGGGAGAGATTGATCTCGCGATAATAATCTTCGCCTTTTACCCCGATAAAGACTTCAAAACAGGTGTTTTCCCACAAAAAGTCTTGACGAGGATTTGCATTCACGACTTCGGGCCAGTGCATGTACAAATTGGGATCGCGTAACCAAAAGCCGATATTGAGAGCATATGGGCTTTGTTGTTCAATCGCACCAACAAGCGAAATAGCTTGAAAGCGACGATCAAATGCACTGAGTTCGTAACTTGCCATAAAAAACTACAATTATTTTGCTGCGTGAGCGAAACGAACTAAATTAGACAATTTGGCATTTTGTTTCGCCGCTTTTTTGTAAAGCAGCGCAATTTTACCAATGGTCTGTACAATTTCTGCACCTGTAGTTGAGGCAATTTCTGCAATGATTGCAGCGCGCTCTTCACGGTCTTCACCTGCGATTTTGACTTTAATCAATTCGTGGTCGTTTAAAGCACGTAAAATTTCTTCAACGACATTTTCAGTCAGACCTGAACCGCCAAGCATTACCACAGGGTTTAAAGCATGACCGATTTGACGCAAACGCTTGCGTTCCTGAATGGATAAAGTCGCCATAAAGATAACCTAATTTTAAAAACGGCTTAGTATAACAAACTGCGAAATTAAACGCTGTATATTCTGTGGAAATAATCGATTTAGATAATAGAAAAAAACAACTAAAACCCAAGATTTGGATACAGATGTATACTGCAAGCCTAGAGAATTTAACGTACAATTAAGTTCAAGAAATTTTAATGTTTTAGAGAGATATGGCAACACGCATTACCAACCAAAAGTTATCCAAAAGTAGCCGTGCGTGGATGAGAGAGCACCTTGATGATCATTTTGTGAAAAAAGCGCAAAAAGAAGGTTATCGAGCACGTGCAGCTTATAAGTTACTTGAAATTCAAGAAAAATATAACATCATTCGTCCGGGCATGACCGTGGTTGACTTGGGTGCTGCACCTGGAAGCTGGTCACAAATTGCAGGAAAGCTGGTCGGTGATCGAGGATTGGTGGTTGCATCTGATATTTTGGAAATGGATGCACTCCCAGATGTGACCTTCTTGCAAGGTGACTTTCGTGAGCAAGAAGTATTCGATAAATTGTTAAATATTTTAGATGGACGTAAAGTAGACGTTGTAATTTCAGATATGGCCCCCAATACTTCAGGTAACAAGGCTGTAGATCAACCTCGCCAGATTTACCTCTGTGAATTGGCCATCGATTTTGCTACGAAAGTGCTCGGTCCAAATGGTCAATTTGTTGTAAAGGTATTCCAAGGTACAGGCTTTGACGAGTTTCGTAAGCAAGTAGTCGACAACTTTGATGTGTTAAAGACAGTAAAACCTGCTGCATCACGTGCCCGATCTAAGGAAGTATTCTTAGTTGGGCAAGGCCGTAAGAAGGCTTTCAAATAAAGTTTACTTGCCAAGTCGTTAAAAATTGTGCATTTTGTACCTTTTTATTATTTTGCGAAGCTGATCTTCAGCAGAAACTTTAAGGTCACCCGATAGGGCATGATCAAATTAGATTGATATGGGAATAAAGCTTTGAGCGATCTCTTCAAGAATGCCATATTGTGGCTAGTGATACTGGGCGTACTGATCCTTATTTTCAGTAATGTCAGTAGCAATGAAAAGCCGACAGCGATGAATTATTCAGAGTTTGTTGCTGCGGTGAATGCTGGTCAAATTAAGCAAGTGACAATTGATGGCGAACGAATTCATGGCCAAAAATCAAACGGTTCAGAGTTTGAAAGTATTCGTCCTGCGGTTCAAGACCCAGAGCTTATGCCTAATCTGATTAAAAATAACGTTGTCGTTGAAGGTACTGCACCTGCACGTCAAGGTTTATTGATGCAACTTTTGATCGCAAGCTTCCCTGTACTTTTAATCATTTTGTTATTCATGTTCTTTATGCGCAACATGGGTGGCGGAGCAGGTGGTAAAAACGGTCCAATGAGTTTTGGTAAGTCAAAAGCAAAAATGTTGGCAGAAGACCAAATTAAAGTGACTTTTACCGACGTCGCTGGCTGTGATGAAGCAAAGCAAGAAGTTGTAGAAATTGTTGATTTTTTAAAAGACCCTTCAAAATTTAAACGTTTAGGTGCAACGATTCCTAAAGGCGTGTTAATGGTGGGTCCACCGGGTACAGGTAAAACTTTACTTGCAAAAGCAATTGCAGGCGAAGCGAAAGTACCATTCTTTAGTATTTCTGGTTCTGACTTTGTTGAAATGTTCGTGGGTGTGGGTGCGTCTCGTGTCCGTGACATGTTTGAACAAGCGAAACGTCATGCGCCATGTATCATCTTCATTGATGAGATTGATGCTGTGGGTCGTCATCGTGGTTCAGGTACGGGTGGTGGTCACGATGAGCGTGAGCAAACCTTGAACCAAATGTTGGTGGAAATGGATGGTTTTGAAGGCAATGAAGGTATTATCGTCATTGCTGCGACAAACCGTGCAGATGTACTGGATAAAGCTTTACTCCGTCCGGGTCGTTTTGACCGTCAAGTAATGGTTGGTCTGCCAGACATTAAAGGTCGTGAGCAAATCTTAAATGTTCACATGAAGAAATTACCTTCAGTGACAGGTGTCGATGTACAAGTGCTTGCACGTGGTACACCTGGCTTCTCTGGTGCACAATTGGCGAACCTTGTGAACGAAGCTGCATTATTTGCTGCACGTCGTAACAAGAACACTGTCGATATGCATGATTTTGAAGATGCAAAAGACAAGTTGTACATGGGCCCTGAACGTAAGTCGATGGTGATTCGTGAAGAAGAACGTCGTGCAACCGCGTATCATGAAGCTGGTCATGCGATTGTGGCTGAAATTCTACCGGGCACAGACCCTGTACATAAAGTGACTATTATGCCGCGTGGTTGGGCGTTGGGCGTAACTTGGCAATTGCCTGAACATGACCAAACTAGCCACTATAAAGACAAAATGTTGAATGAACTTTCAATTTTGTTTGGTGGTCGTATTGCTGAAGAAATCTTTATCAACCAGATGTCTACAGGTGCTTCAAACGACTTTGAACGTGCAACTAAAATGGCACGTGCGATGGTGACTAAGTACGGTATGTCTGACAAACTTGGTGTAATGGTGTATGAAGATGACTCTCAGCAATCATTCATGGGCAGCATTGGTAGTCGTACGATTTCTGAAGCAACACAGCAACAAGTAGATGCTGAAGTTCGTCGTATCATCGATGAGCAATACCATGTAGCGCGCAATATCTTGGAAAACAATAAAGATATTGCTCATGCGATGGTTAAAGCTCTGATGGAATGGGAAACGATTGATCGCGAGCAAATTCGTGACATTATGGAAGGTCGTGAGCCACAACCACCAAAAGTATATGTTGCAGAAAATCCTGTGATGGATGTAACTCCAACGGATGGTCCAAGCACACCACCACCATTACCATCGGCAACTTAATTTTTAAAAGTTAAAATAAAAAGCCACCTTCGGGTGGTTTTTTATTGCGCGATTTTCCACTGCCGATGAAGAAAAATAAGCACGTAAAAGTGGGCAAAGCGTTATGATAACGCAAGTTAAACTGGAGAATATCACATGCAATTGATGGCTTTGCCGAAGAAAATCCTACGTTGTGATGAGCTATCACTCGATCTGTCGGTACCGCATGTGATGGGTATTTTAAATGTGACGCCAGACTCGTTCAGTGATGGCGGTAAACATAATGGCAAAGCACAAGCGATTGCACATGCTAAGCAAATGATTGCGGATGGGGCGACAGTCATCGATGTTGGGGGGGAATCTACACGTCCAGGTGCATCTGTAGTTGAGGTTGAGGAAGAGATTCGTCGTGTCGTCCCAGTGGTGGAAGCTTTGGCTGAACTTGATGTGGTCATTTCGATTGATACCTCTCAACCTGAAGTGATTCAAGCAGCGGTCGCAGCAGGTGCGCATATCTGGAATGATGTACGAGCATTAACACGCCCGAATGCTTTAGAGACGGCAGCTGAACTGAATATTCCAGTGATCATCATGCATATGCGTGGTGAACCGACCACCATGAATGGTTTAGATCAATATGATAATGTCACTCTAGATGTGATGACTGAGCTTTCCCAGCGTGTGGCGGATGCACTCAAGGCTGGTGTCAAAGCTGAAAATATCATGATTGATCCGGGTTTTGGCTTTGCTAAAAATGCAAAGCAGAACCTTAAGCTTTTAAAAGAATTCCATCAGCTGAATCAGCTCGGGTATCCCATCTTGTCCGCATTGTCACGGAAACGCTTTATCGGCGAAGCTTTAGGTGGGGCCGATGCAGGGCAGCGGGCCGTGGGTTCCGTAGCGGGACATTTGCTGAGTATTCAACAAGGCGCGTGTATGGTGCGCGCCCATGATGTCAAAGCCATGAGTGATGCGATCAAAGTTTGGCAAGCGATGAATATGGCTTAATGGGGTGGCGGAATGCTGGGCTAATGATTTAATTTGAAAATTTGATCTATATCAGATTCTTAGACTAGCAGCATTTTGAGATGCTGCTTTTTTATTTGGTGATTTGTTTGGTTTATGTTATACAGACTCGTTTTTTAAGTTTCTCGTTTTGAGTGCCTGTATGTTTGCAGATTTACTTCTCCCTATGTTTGATGATGAATATTATCCCGATATTCTTGTTGCTGAAGTGAAGCAGCATGTTGAGACTTTTGCTAAAAAAATTGTAAAAGCAAAATCTGAGGGTGATATTTATCAATATGCCAATGCCACAGTGGCTGAAATTAATGAAATGAAGCCACATTTTGAAGATCTGGATTCGTCGTTAGATGATTCTGCTGCCGATTTTATTGCTGAAGCGATGATGATGGTGGTACAAGATGCTGGGTTTATGGATATTGAAATGGAAGAATTGGTGGTGAACAGAGAGTGGTGAGTCACTCTCTCATTTCAAGTGCAGTTGGTTTTTGCTTTAGAAGCTGAGATTGCTGTTACAGTTCATCTAAAAGATCGGTGAGATGACAGCTTTGATTTAAATGCTCATCTCCAATCGCATCGACCGTCATCAGGTATTCGCCTTCGACCATTTCAGCATTTGCACTGAGATTCAGCCAAAATTTTGGATGCTTTTTCATGAGCTCACGAATATGTTGCTCATCTTTAGTGTGATTAAAGCTTAATTTAAAATGAGCATCTACTGATTTACACACATGTAAATAAAGTTGGTGGTCTTTTTCAATAATCGTGCCTGCAAACAAGTCATAAAACGTGTCGCTACCCGTTTGTTGAGAGAGTGTTTCTGCATGGCCGATGTTTGAAAAAATTAGGCATAAAATGATAATGAGAGTGTTCTTTTTCATATTGTGATTGTTATGTGCTTCGATGCATAAATTATAGACATAAAAAAACCAGCATATCGCTGGATTTTTTATTGCACCATCTTAATTAGCTTAAGAATGGTGCCCGAGGCCAGACTCGAACTGGCACGCTTTGTGGGCGGGGGATTTTAAATCCCCTGTGTCTACCGATTTCACCACTCGGGCATGAGCGCAATAATAGAGGACGAAATAAAAGTTGGCAAGTCTATTTGTGATTATTTGCTTTCTTTTCAATCAATTCAGCGGTTTATGTTTAAAAAATAGCAAAATTAACTGTGCTGCACTTGTTCAAGCTTCATAAAAGTGTCATCGACTTGAGATATGAATGTCATCTTTTTCGCATAAATTTCAAGTCCATATCGTCTTTAGGCAATCCACATGACAAAAAAAATGAACCGCCGAGAACTTATTCAAAAAACTTTGGCAGGATTTGGTGCTTTATCTTTACCTATTTCACTGACTGCTTGTGGTGATGACGCCGACTCAAACACACAGCCCAACACGCAAGTGCAATTTTTGCATGGGGTTGCCAGTGGTGATCCTTTACAAACTCAAGTCATCATTTGGACACGTGTAACACCGACGGACAGCAGCGCGCGTTTAGAGGTGCTCTGGGAAGTGGCAAAAGATGCAGACTTTAAACACATTACAGCAACAGGAAAGGTGCTGACCACGGCTGCACAAGATTTTACTGTGAAAGTGGATGTGACGGGACTTGCTGCGGGGCAAGTTTATTTCTACCGTTTTAAATCTGCGTCGACATATTCGATCACTGGGCAAACCAAAACCTTGGCAACGCAAGTACAGTCGGTACAGTTTGCAGTGTGCTCATGTTCAAATTATCCAGCGGGCTATTTCCATGTTTATAAAGAAATGGCCAAACAGGATGTGGATGTTGTGATTCATTTGGGGGATTACATTTACGAATATGGCATGGGCGGATATGCAACGGAAGAGGCGGTGGCGATGGGGCGCACACTGGCAGATGATAACAATGCAGAAATTATTCGCTTAGATGATTATCGTAAACGTTATGCCTTATACCGACTAGATCAGGATTTACAGGCCGCGCATCAACGTCATCCTTTTATTGTGATTTGGGATGACCATGAACTCGCAAATGATACATGGGAAAAGGGTGCTGAAAATCATCAGTCAGATACTGAAGGCGATTTCCTTGAACGTAAACTTGCGGCACTAGCGGCCTATTTTGAGTGGATGCCAATCCGTCCAATTGATGATCAGCATATCAAGATTTATCGTCAATTTGATTTTGGCACGCTTGTTCAACTGACGATGCTCGATACACGGATTATTGCGCGTAATGTGCAATTAGATTATGCAAACTATATGACTGCTACAGGTTTAGATATTGCAAAATTCCAAGCTGATTTAATCAATCCTGCGCGTACCTTGATGGGTGTAGAGCAGCGAAATTGGTTATTGCAGAAACTTCAGCAATCTACGGCAACATGGAATGTACTCGGCCAGCAGATTCTGATGAGCAAAATGTTTGTTCCAGCAGAATTGTTAATGTCGCTGGCAGAAATTACAGCAGGCAATCCTAGTCCTGAGACTTTAAACAAAATCACCACACAAATTACTGAACTATTAAAAATTAAAGCTCGAATGGATGCAGGTGATCCAACCGTAAGTCCAGAGGAGAAAGCACGTCTTGCGGTTACTGCACCTTATAACTTAGATGCGTGGGATGGCTATTTTGCTGAGCGTGAAATTTTGTATGGTACTTTGGCACAACTTAAGAAAAAAGTTGTGGTCCTTGCTGGAGATACCCACAATGCTTGGGCTTCAGATTTATCGAGTAAAGATGGGGTATTGGTTGGCGTGGAGTTGGCAACCAGTTCAGTCTCTTCTCCTGGGTTGGAGAAATATTTGTCCATTCCGATGCAGCAACTACAAGCATTTGAATTTGCGTTTACCAGCTTGATTGAGGAGTTAAATTATTGCAATTTGAATCAACGCGGTTATTTGAAAGTCCGTTTTACTGCAGAACAGGTGCAAGCGGATTGGATTTTTGTGGATAGCATTAAGCACAAAGAATACATCGTTGATGAAACTCGCTCGCATCAAGTGATATTAGACCCGACATTATCGCCAGTCAGTGCGTTAAAGCAAACGGCATAAAATTAAAATGACCTTAGAAAAAACCGAGCATCACTGCTCGGTTTTTTTATAGTTTCTCATCGATATAACTGTCGAGATCGATGTGCTTAATCTGCTTACAGTAAGCATGCTCATACTTCAGCAGTTGCACATACAAATCTGCTTCATGCCCCAACTGGGTTTTCCGTGCTTGATAATCTTCAGATTGATGGGAGCTAAAGCGTAATTGGAGTCGAGATTTGACCGTTTGCTTATAGGCCCAAAAACAGACACGTCTGAGTTGTTGTAACTGGTGATGTTCAACCGACTGGCTGTGGTCTCGAAATAAATTTTCTTTATAGAAGCGCACAAAACCAAAGTTCACACCAAAATAAAACAAGATCCACATCAGCAAACTGCTTTCAAGGAACACCAGATTTAGTCCACTTAAAAGAATTACGGCAGCGAGTTTGAAGGGCGCATGACGTTGTAGTTGATATAGGGAGTTTGATGAATGTTTAATTTGCTTAATGACAAAAGGTAAGACCCACATCAGCACCAATAAAATACTAATAATGGCATAACTGTGACTTTGGAGCGGGTCGAGATTTTCCAAGTGAGTTAAGTAAAAATCTTTCAGAATTAAGCTGATTGGAATAAAAATCATCACGGCCAAAACCCACGGAATAATTTCACGCTGGTCATCTAAAATACCGCGTGTTTTGATTTGACTATAAAGCAAGTAATTACGTTTAAATGCGGCAGGGTAAAGGGTCTCTAATTGTTGCAGTAACAGTTGAACTTGTTTGGATTGCATCGTCAAAAAAAGAGCGTATGAGAAAAATAGCCTTTACTATAGTAGATTTGGAAGGTGATGACTCAAAAAAATACGTGAAACAGAATATTCACAGAGAAAAGCACAACAATATCGCTTTTTCACTCTGAATTATGCGAAAATGTCGGATTCAATTTTTTTGTCTAAGGGCAGTTCATGACTGATCATTCTCCTGAATCTTTAAGTGATATCGAAATTTTAGACATTTTGCAGTCTATGAAAGACGATGAGCTTGATACAGAGGCAAAAGAAGAGATTCTTAAGGGTGGTAAAGCGGGTCGTCAAGAAGCACATAAACTTGCAATTGTGGCTTTGAACCAATCTTTTGAAAGCAAATTTGTTGAAGCTGTAGCTTTGGCATTGGGCCTGAATGAAGGTCAAGCCAAAAAAATTCGCTATAAGAAAGACCGCATCCGTATTTTAAAAGTACGTGGGATTGACTACATGGCGATTGATGGTGCGGAAACAGCACAAGTTTTGTCGCAAGTAGCACAAGCCATTGTACGTGAAGATGCGACTGTGACCCATGATTTGCACAACATCTTCCCATTTTGGAAAGAAGGTTGGCCAATGGTTCAGTTTGACAGCGCATATAAAATTTTATCTGAAGATATTACCATTCACTATCAAGCGACTTTAGATAAATTGCTTGAATTGTATGGTCGTTAAGATCGCAGTATCAAAGGCACCTTCGGGTGCTTTTTTATGGCTTCTATTTAACTATGAAAAATCCAAGCCAGTAATAAGCTAATAGGCCAAATGAACAGTCGCCACCATGTAATCAGTGGATCCCAAAAATACTGTCCAAAAGACAGAGTATCATTAAAGCTGCGTTGCCCACGTTCATAAGCATAAGGTGTAATTCGCCATGCTAAAATCAGCAAAACAATCGCACTTACGATCAGCAGTGTGTGGCTGTATTGGGCGAAATAATAGTAAATCAGATACAGCGCAGAATAAAAGAAAGTACATGCCAAAATAGCAGGCAATGAAAAAGACATAAGCTTGACTCTATTGTATTGTTATATCAAGGCATTATAAATGAAAATACCCGATGTGATACATCGGGTATTTATCGATTATTGAGCTTAAGTTTCGTTATAACTTAGTGTAGGTATTTAATTAGCCCAGCGTTGAGTAAAGTGGGAAAATACCAAAGACCATTGCTGTAACCAGCATCACTAAACAGGTAATCACCGCCCACTTGATGGTAAATTCTTGGTGTTCACCGAAGTTAATTCCTGCCAACCCACAGAGTAAGTAAGTCGATGGAACCAGTGGAGACAGTAAGTGTACAGGTTGACCGACAATCGATGCACGAGCCATTTCCACAGGGGTGATACCATAGTGTCCAGCAGCTTCAGACAATACAGGCAGTACACCAAAATAGAAGGCATCATTCGACATAAAGAAGGTCAGCGGCATACTAATCACAGCCGTGATTGGTGCTAAATACGGCCCCATACTTTCTGGAATAATGGCAACCAATTCTTGAGACATGGCTTCAACCATACCTGTACCCGACAAAATACCGGTAAAAATACCTGCCGCGAAGATAATCCCGACTACAGCTAAGGCACTGGCCGAGTGGTTACCAACCAAACGTTTTTGCATGTCTAAATCTGGATAGTTCACCACCAAGGCAATACACAGGGCAACCATGAACAGAATCGCCGCAGGTAAAACGCCCATCACTAAGCAGACCATCAAGACCAAAGTCAGTAGTGCGTTAAACCATCTTAAGTGGGCACGGTTGGCTTCAGGTTCTTGCGAAATCTGAATACTGTCACCATGGCTAATATCTAATTCCACAATACCAATGCGCTTACGCTCCATACGGCCATACATAAAGCCGAGGAAGTATAACCAGCCAATTGCAACCAGCATTGGTAAAATCATCGGAACAAAAACATCGTTTGGATCGACATGTAATGCAGTTGCCGCACGTGCCGTTGGTCCACCCCATGGAGTTAAGTTCATGATTCCGCTCGCAAGCATCATCAGACAAGCCATAATTAAAGGGCTCATACCAATACGCTTATACAGCGGGAGCATTGCGGCAACACAGATCATGTATGTGGTTGAACCGTCACCATCTAAAGAAACAATTAAAGTCAGTGTAATGGTGCCTAGGGTCACTTTTAAAGGATCGCCTTTAACCTGCTTTAAAATCCACTTCACTGAAGGGTCGAATAAACCCGTGTCGATCATAATTGCAAAATAAAGGATTGCGAAAAGGAGCATTACGCCCGTAGGAGCGAGTTTTTTAATTCCCTCCATCATCATATTGCCAAGTTCAGCAATATCAAATCCAGCAAGGTTGTCAACAAAGAGACTTAAAACATAAGTAAGTAATGCAAAAATGATAGGGATTAAAGTTAAAGCAACAAGAGCGCTCAGTCGTTTGGACATGATTAAGTACATGAAGCACATAATCATGCCTAAACCTAAAATGGTCAGCATGAATCAATCCTTTGAACGTGTTAAGTCTGTTTATTCATCAAGTGACAGCGATAGTATGCAATTCGGCATGATTTTTAAATGCTCTTAAACATATGTGATTTTTCGTTCTATTTTTCTAATAAATAATATATATCTATAAAGTATGGTTAAGATACTTATTTTGTATAACTCCATATGGTTAAATCTGAAGCCAAAAAAAACCTTGCAGTTGCAAGGTTTTGATTCAAGGCGATGTTTCTATTCATCCACTGTTTTGGTTTCAGGCTGTAGTGTTTCTTCAAGTAAGCGCGTCACTAAAAGTTGGTCAATCTTAAAATGATCGACATCGACCACTTCAAATTTAAAGCCAGCGTATTCTACGGTATCGGCAGGGCGTGGAATTTTGCGTAGACGGTACATCATAAAACCAGCCAAAGTTTCATAATTTTCTTCATCCGGCATTTCATCAATGGCCAGTGCATGCTTCATGTCTTCAATCGGCGTGCTGCCATCAATCAGCCATGAATTATTATCACGTTTAATGATCTGTTGTTCGGCTTCAATCGGAGTAACCCAATCGCCCATGACCGTAATCATAATGTCTGACAGGGTGATAACGCCCACGACCAAAGCATATTCGTTAATCACCACTGCAAACTTTTCTTTGGTGGAGCGAAAACGGTCTAACAATTCAGACAGGGTTAATGTGTCTGGAATGGTGAGAACATTACGAATGGTGCTTTCATTGAGTTGCAGTAAAGATTGATTATTCAGGATACGGACCAGAATGTCTTTGGCATCGACATAGCCAATTACATCGTCAATATTTTCACTACAGACTAAAAACTTAGAATAAGGATATTCAGCCAATTTTTGACGAATACTGGCTTCGGATTCATTTAAAGTAAAATACACCACGTTTTCACGCGTGGTCATACTTGAAGGCACGTTCCGCTCTTCAAGTTCAAATACGTTTTCAATGAAATGGTGTTCTTGCTTTTGCAGGACTCCTGCTTGCGCACCAGCATCCATCACTGCAGAAATGTCATCAAAGGTAATGTTGTCATCACGGGTGGTATTCACTTTAAACAGGCGGAATAACAAGTTGGCAAGGGCATTAATAATCCATGCCAAAGGTTTGCAGACCTTAATAAACACCTGAATGGGATTAATCACCGCAATAGAGATTTTCTCTGGGGCAATCATGGCCAAACGTTTCGGCATGAGGTCAGCAAACAAAATAAACAGCGAGGTGACTAAAGTGAAAGATAGAGCAAAGCTAATGGTTTCAGACCAAGGGCCAGTATAAAAGCGAGAAACAAAGCTCATGAAGTAAGGACGAAAAGCTCCTTCACCTAAAATACCGCCCAAGATTGCCACTGCGTTTAAGCCAATTTGTGAAGCGGCAAAGAAGTCAGCAGAATTTTCTTGTAAATTCAAAACTTTCTGTGCGCGATCATCGCCCGACTCAGCCAAGATTTTCAGCTTGACCTTACGTGCTCCTGCCAGTGCAATTTCTGTCAGAGACAAGAAACCCGCCCCAGCAATCAGGACTAGAATGATAACTATGTTTTGAAAAAGGCTCACGGAATCCACCTGTGATTCATCGTTATTATGAATATTTTTAACACAAAAAAATAAAGACAGTAATCACTTACTGTCTTCTATCATACCTGAGTTATTGGTATGAAAATGAATTATTTAGAGCTTGAATGCTTAATAATGTGAGAATTGCGAGTTATTGCCTAAAAACTCACGATTTTCTTCCTCAATCATTTGACGTGCCACATACAGAATCAGTTGTCTGAGCCAGCGATGTGCAGGATGGTGATGCAACAGTGGACACCATGCCATTTTCAACTCAAATTCTGGAATATAAAAAGGTGGATCTTTAATCAGGAGGTTTTGACTTTTGGCTTGTAGGCGTGCAATACGGGTAGGTAAAGTCGCGACTAAGTCTACATTTGAAGCCAATAGTGCAGGCATTTGATAATGTCGAGTGAAAACCGAAATTTTACGTTTTTGGCCAATCCGCTCTAAAGCTTGATCAATCCAACCTAAGCCTGCTTGTTTTTCAGGGTTAACACCGAAACCAACGCCCATACCTGTTTTAGAGACCCAAATATGCTGTGCATCGAGATAACTTTTTAGGTTTAAGTTGCTGGCAGCAGGGTGTTTACCATTGAGCAAACATGAAAAACTGTCACGCCAAACCAAAACTTGGTGGAAGCTTTGTGGAATTTCATTGAATCGGTTAATGGCTAGATCAACTTTACCTTGTTCCATATCACGATATGACACATCACTTGGGGTTAAGAAGTCTAAGACCACATTGGGTGCTTCTGAACGCAGTGCTTTAACGAGGCGGGGAACTAAGGTAGCTTCGGCATAGTCCGAAGTCATAATACGGAAAACACGGTTTGAAGTATAAGGACGGAACTCGGTACGAGGTTCCAAAATCATGGAGAGATCAGAAAGAGCGTCACGTATGCGGGGTTGTAATTCTAATGCTCGTTCGGTCGGTGTCATACCTTCAGAAGAGCGAATTAGCAGGGGATCATTAAATAAGTTACGAAGACGACGTAGAATATTACTCATTGCTGGTTGGGTGACACCCAATTGTTCAGCTGCTCGGGTTACATTTTTTTCGCGTAAAAGTACGTCCAAGTAAATTAAGAGGTTTAGATCAACCCGCTCCAGATTCATAAAATAAATACCGAGAATAAAATCATGAAATTATTTGCATTATGCCATAAGCCATCGGGCTTGTGTAATAAACTGACGAAAAAAAAAGCATCGGGTTGTACAAAGAATACCCCCTTCATTTTCTCAGGAAATGGATTTTTATGCTTAAAAATAGAGGGAGTCTCAGCCCAAAAAATGTCTCAATATGTGTGAATTGAGGCTCAGATTATTGCTTAGAAAATGGCTTGTTATTGGTGGAATAAAAGCGTGATAAATACTTTTTTACTGAGTTTTGAACTTTTGTCATTTCGGTCACATTAAGTATTGATTTTCGGTTGGGACTCTTTTTTTCAACGGCCGAGACTTAAGTCTAATGAAGAAATATTCGACAAAGTATGTGTTTTTCAGGTTTTTCTTATTTTACCTAAGTTTAATAATAACAATTACTTAATTTTGTTTTATCGAAATATAATTAGACTTTTATCTATGTATTTTTTAAATAAATACTGAAAATTAATGCAGAATATTGGATTAATTTATTCTGTCAATCTAATCTGTATTCATCGCAACGAAGCGCTCTAAATCTAAGCAAAAGCTTGAGGGTCTGATTTTAGCTTTTCGTTGAAGAAAATCCTAATATTATTACAGGAAATATCATGACTACATATCAAACAGCGATTGATGCAATCCGCGAATTAAAAGCAAAATTCGGTAGCACTTGGCGCGATATTAGCCCAGAAGATGCTGCACGTATGCAAATGCAAAACCAATTCAAAACTGGTTTAGATATCGCTAAATACACAGCTGCAATTATGCGTCGTGATATGGCTGCTTATGATGCTGACTCTAGCCAATACACACAGTCTTTAGGCTGCTGGCACGGTTTCATCGCACAACAAAAAATGATTGCGAACAAAAAATACTTCGGTACAACTGACCGTCGTTACATCTACCTTTCTGGTTGGATGGTAGCTGCACTTCGTTCAGAATTCGGTCCACTTCCTGACCAATCTATGCACGAAAAAACTTCAGTACCTGCGTTGATCGAAGAAATCTACACGTTCTTACGTCAAGCTGATGCGAAAGAATTAAACGACCTTTTCCGTGCGCTTAAAAAAGCAAACGAAGCAGGCGATACTGCTAAAGCTGCTGAAATCACTGCTCAAATCGACGGTTTCCAAACTCACATCGTACCAATTATTGCGGACATCGATGCTGGTTTCGGTAACGAAGAAGCGACTTACTTACTTGCTCGTAAAATGATTGAAGCTGGTGCTTGTGCACTACAAATCGAAAACCAAGTATCTGACGCGAAACAATGTGGTCACCAAGCTGGTAAAGTAACTGTTCCACACGAAGATTTCATCTCTAAAATCCATGCATTACGTTATGCATTCTTAGAAATGGGTCTTGATGACGGTATCATCGTTGCGCGTACTGACTCTGAAGGCGCTGACTTGACTCAAAAAATCCCAGTGGTTAAAGAGCCAGGTGACATCGCTTCTCAATACATCAGCTACTTAGACACAACTGAAATTGACATTGCTGATGCTCAAGAAGATGAAATCTTGATCAAGCGTAATGGTAAATTACACCGTCCTAAGCGTTTAGCTTCTGGTTTATATCAGTTCCGTGCTGACACTCAAATTGACCGTGTTGTACTTGACTGTGTATCTAGCCTTCAAAATGGTGCTGACCTTCTTTGGATCGAAACTGCGACTCCAAACGTAGAAGAAATCGCTCACATGGTTAACCGTGTACGTGAAACTGTTCCAAATGCGAAGCTTGTTTATAACAACAGCCCATCGTTCAACTGGACTTTAAACTTCCGTCAACAAGCTTACGACCGTTGGGTTGCTGAAGGTAAAGACGTTTCTGCTTACGACCGTGCTAAATTAATGAGCGCTGAGTATGATGCTACTGAATTAGCTGCTGATGCAGACGCTAAGATCCGTACATTCCAAGCAGATGCTGCTCGTGAAGCTGGTGTATTCCATCACTTGATCACACTTCCGACTTACCATACTGCTGCTCTTTCTACTCATGAGCTTGCACAAGGTTACTTCGGTTCTGAAGGTATGTTGGCTTATGTTGCTGGCGTACAACGTAAAGAAATCCGTGGTGGTATCGCTTGTGTTAAACACCAAGCAATGGCGGGTTCTGACATCGGTGATGATCACAAAGAAATCTTCTCTGGTGACAACGCTCTTAAAGCGCACGATGATGCTAAAAACACAATGAACCAATTCGCTGCTCACTAAGCACTGAACTGAGTCAAAAAAAACCCTGCGAAAGCAGGGTTTTTTTTGACTTGATTTTGAGCTTGTTGAATAGATTGAACGTGAAATATTGAACAAAAAGGTTAAGGCATCAGAATCAGCAGCCAAACAATAAAGATAATACTTAAAGAAACAAACTGTGCAGCACTACCCATGTCTTTGGCATTTTTTGAAAGCTCATGGCGCTCTAGTGAAATACGATCCACAATCGCCTCAATGGCTGAATTGAACAATTCAACAATAATTGCAAGTAAACAGACGGCTACCATGAGGGCTTGTTCTAAGCGACTGACAGCACAGAAAAAGCTTGTTGGAATCAGAATCAGGTTAATCAACAGGACTTGTCGAAAAGCTGCTTCGTGCGAAAATGCGGCCTTAAAACCTGAAATAGAATAATGAGTTGCATTAAAAATACGTTTAAAACCTGACTTGCCTTTGAGTGGGGAATATTGGCTCATACTATCAACCATTTTAAAATTTCAGCCACAATACATGATCTATATTAAAAGTCACTTAATTATAGTATTCAAAAAGTGCTTAATCTATGCGCACCTAAAATAAGGAGAAAGAGATTAAAAAGCCTGCTTTTTAATCTCTATAGTTAAAGGATGGATATGGGTTTGACGTCAACAAGATGCTTAAATGTCTTGTTTACTTTGTGTGACATATTCTATTTTTTCAAAAAAGCATCGGCGGCTTGACGACCTAAAGCGGGATCATCGGTAAAGACACCATCCACTCCAGCTTTAAAGAAAATCTCAAACTCAGCCAGTGCACCTTTTTCGCACTTTTCAGCGGCAATGGCGCTACAGTCTAAATAGTCTGCTAAGAAATTGTTTTCAGGGCGTAGGGTATAAGGATGTACTTTTAAGCCCACTGCGTGTGCATCGTTCACAAAACTGGTCGGGGTCACCGGCTGAGTATTCGGCACGATATAGGTTTTACTTGGCCCAACACCATGCGCATAACTTGCGACATCTTTTAGCCCTTGAGGCGTGGCCATATCACTATAGTGGAGTGTCGATTTGGCAAGCATAGCATCGGCAGGTTGTTCGGACTTGCTGCCATAGAGTTGAATAATTTTGGCATGTCGAATCGATTTTAATTGATCCAATTGCTGACGCATTTGTTTTAAATTACTGATTTCAAATGACTGGATATAAACCGGTGCAATGTCACGACTATAGGTGTGTTTGGCCAGCGTGGTTAATAGACGTTGCTCCATGGCTAAATTGAGACCTTGGAAATAGCTGGGATGTTTGGTTTCGATATACAGGCCCACAATTTTTCCTGTCTTTTTATAGTGCGCATCCACCAGCTCAATAATTTCATCTAAAGTGGGAAGATCAAATTGATCATTATATTGGGCATTTGCTGGACGAATCTCTGGAATACGTTCTCGTGCCTTCAGTTGCTTCAGCTCGTTTAAAGTAAAGTCTTCAGTAAACCAACCTGTGTAAGTTACGCCATCAACGATTTTACTGGTCTTGCGTTCTGCAAACTGCGGCAAGCTGCTGACATTGGTGGTTCCTCCGATTTCATTTTCATGGCGAGCGACTAAATAACCGTCTAGAGTTGGCACCAAATCAGGCTCAATAAAATCTGCACCATCATCAATCGCTTTTTGATAAGCGGCTAAGGTGTGTTCAGGGCGTAGCGCGCTGGCGCCGCGATGTCCAATAATAAGCAATGTCGGCTCAATGTATTCGGCGTTGTTTGGGGGCGGCTGGGACGCGGCATTATTCTTTTCATCATGATGACAGCCCAATAAACTTAAAAAAATAAAACTCAATAATGTTCTTTTTAACATGTGTTCCTCAACATTTTATTGTGGTGTTGCGGCTTCAGTGTTCAATTTTAATATCTCAGATCAATGACAAATTGCGAAAAATTACAGGATGTCATCAATTGGTCAAAAAGCTTTCTTCATAGTTTCTTCATATTTAGCTCTAATGTTCTATTTCATGTTGTTAAGTCTTGTTTTTTAATGATTCGTCATAGAAGATCAAGCATAAAGTGATACCAGTTTCTAGATCTAGCCTCAGACCCAAGAGTACCGCAGACCCATGCTGTCTAAATTTTTTATTCATCGTCCAATTTTTGCTGGTGTGCTGGCGATTATCGTGATGGCATTTGGTTTATTTGCCACCTTTCAGTTGCCTGTAGAGCGCTACCCCGATATTGCACCTCCGCGAATTACGGTGAGTGCAACATATACAGGTGCGTCGGCAGAGACGGTGGAGGAGAGCGTTACTCAGGTTTTAGAACAGCAAATTAAAGGGATTGATCATTTACTGTATTTTAGTTCGAGTAGTGACTCGAATGGCCGTAGTCGAATCAGCATTAGTTTTGAAAATGGAACCGACCCAGATACCGCTCAGGTTCAAGTTCAAAATGCCATCAATGGGGTGATTAACCGTTTACCAGAAGATGTACAGCGTCAAGGGGTCAATGTCTATAAGTCGCTTGGCGATACGCATATGGTGATTGGCCTATATGACCAAACAGGCAAAAGCAGCAATATTGCACTGTCAGATTATATGATGACGCATTTGGAGCAAGATTTAGCCCGTATTGATGGGGTTGGCGAGGTTGATGTTTTTGGTGCGCAGTATGCCATGCGCTTATGGCTGAATCCGCATAAACTGCGTCAATATGGACTGATGCCGAGTGATATTCGTGCGGCGGTTGAAGCGCAAAACACGCAAGTGGCCGCAGGAGCAATTGGCGAGTTACCCAGCCTGTCAGATCAATATTTAAATGCCAAAGTCACCTCTGGTACACGTTTAAAAACCGTTGTAGAATTTGAGAACATCATTGTCAAATCGACCCGCGATGGCAGTTTTATTTATTTAAAAGACGTCGCACGGGTGGAACTGGGCGCGGAAAATTACCAGTCATTTAATACCATTAATGGTTTTCCTTCAGCGGGGATGGGCATTTCACTGTCTTCAGGGGCTAATGCACTGGCAACTTCGGCATTGATCAAACAAGAAGTCAGCCGATTGTCCTCAAAACTGCCTGAAGGCTATCAAATTGTTTATCCACGTGATAACACGCCTTTTGTGCAAGAGTCGATTAAGGAAGTGGTCAAAACACTGTTTGAAGCAGTGCTTTTGGTGATTGTGGTCATGTTTGTCTTTTTGCAAAATTGGCGTGCAACGCTGATACCGACCATCACTGTGCCTGTTGTAATTTTGGGCACGCTGGCCATTCTGTATGTGCTCGGGATGAGTATCAACACCTTAACCTTATTTGCATTGGTCTTAGCGATCGGGCTTCTGGTGGATGATGCGATTGTGGTGGTGGAAAACGTTGAGCGGCTGATGCATGAACAGCAGATGAGTGCTCAACAAGCCTCGATTGCATCGATGCAGGAAATCAGTGGGGCATTAATTGGGATTACTTTGGTGTTAACCGCAGTATTTATTCCCATGGCCTTTTTCGGCGGCTCGACAGGAGTGATCTACCGTCAGTTTTCAATGACCTTAGTTGCTGCCATGGCGCTATCGCTGCTGGTCGCATTAATTCTAACGCCTGCACTATGTGCCTTAATTTTAAAACCCAATGATAAATCGGCACGATGGGCAACTTGGTTTAATCTGAAGTTAGATCAGCTAAAACAGCGTTATTTAAAACTGAGTACTCAGACCATTCAGCACAGTAAAATCATGCTGGTGGTTTTTGTAGCGTTAATTGCCGTCTTTGCATTGTTTTATCGAGCATTACCGACCAGTTTTATTCCCAGTGAAGATCAGGGTATTTTAAGTGTGCAGTTTAAACTGGCCGATGGCGCACCGCTGAGTCAAAGCCGTGTGGTGGGAGAAGAAATTCGGCAATACTTTTTAGACCAAGAACAGGCCAATATCAATTTAGTGATGATCCGCTATGGGCGTAATTTCTCAGGAACAGGACAAAATTTAGGTCAGGGTTTTATTGCGTTGAAACATTGGGATGAACGTAAGGGGAAAGAGAACTCCGCACAAGCGATTCGAGAACGGGCGATTGCTCATTTTAGGTCGCATCGAAATGCACAAATTAATGTAAATATGCCGTCTTCAGTCAGTGGCTTAGGGCAAACCGATGGCATGGAGTTTTGGATACGTGATATCAATGGCGAAGGTCGTGCTTATTTAGAAGCACAGTTCAAAACTTTGCAAGATGCATCCAAGCAGTATTCTAGTTTTAGCAATTTAGATAAACGTTCTAACCCAGATAAAGCCGAACTCAAAGTGGATGTAAACCAAAAACAAGCTTTGGCCAATGGGCTGAGTCAGACCGCCATTAATAGCACCTTATCCAGTGCTTGGGGCGGAAGTTATATCAATGACTTTATTGACCGTGGTCGGATTAAACGGGTGATTATGCAAGGGGATGCCGAGTTTCGTTCAAAACCTGACGATCTTCAAGCGTGGACCGTACGGAATGATTTGAACCAAATGATTCCTTTTACAAATTTTGCCCAAGTGTCTTGGAGCGGAGGCCCTGAGGTGGTGAATCGCTTTATGGGCTATACCGCACTAGAAATGGAGGCGGATACAGCACAAAATGTCAGTTCGGGACAAGCCATGCAAGACGTTCAAAGCATGGTACGAGGGCATGATGGTATAGATTTGGCTTGGAGTGGATTATCGTTCGAGGAAAACAAGTCCAATAACCAAGCATTGCTGCTGTATTTGGTCTCCATAGGTTTTATCTTTTTATGCCTTGCTGCACTTTATGAAAGTTGGAGTATTCCAACGGCAGTCATGAGTGCGATTCCACTCGGTATCGGTGGGAATATTCTGTTCAGTTATCTGACGGGTTTTCCGAATGATATTTACTTCCAAATTGCCTTGCTGACCACAATTGGTCTGTCCTGTAAAAATGCGATTTTAATTGTGGAATTTGCTTCATTGGCGCAGCAAAAAGGCCAGACTGCAATTGAAGCTGCCTTGGAAGGAGCAAGCTTACGGTTACGCCCGATTTTAATGACGTCTTTGGCTTTTGGCGCGGGTGTCACACCTCTGGTCTTTGCCTTTGGTGCAGGGGCAGCAAGCCGTCAGGAAATTGGGGTGAGTGTACTCGGTGGCGTGATTTTTGGCACGGTATTAGTGTTGCTATTTATTCCTTTAATGTATGTCTTGGTTCGCCGTGTGTTTCATGGACGAACACCTCAGGACGAAGTTTAAGCTTGAATCCGAAACATTCGTATGCAGCGAATAGGCAAAGCGAACCTTTAACCCAATCAGGCTGAAAGGCCTGACATTTAAAGATCCTTTGCTATACTCGCATAGATAAAGAAAAACAATATTTGAGTGGTGTATGCCAAATCCGTCATTTTCACAGCAAGATTTCCAAGAGCAATTAAATCAGCCCGATAACCATGCTTTTATCCAAAGTTTGAAACAGTACAGCACTGCGGATTTGGCTGATATTTTAATGGGCCTGCCTATAAATGACCAAATTCGCCTATTGGAACAATTACCACAAGCCAGTTATGTCTTTGAGTTTTTAGCATTAACTGAGCAGCAGCAGCTAGCAGCGCAATTGCCTCAGGCTTTGCTGCTGAAGCTACTGGCTCATATGCATTCGGATGATCGCACCGATTTATTTCAAAGCTTAGCGCAGGACGTTCAAGGTCATATTTTTCCGCAGTTAGACGCGCATGTTCAAGCTCAGCTGAAGACCTTGATGGATTATCCAGCCGAGTCTGCGGGTGCAATTATGAGCACTGAGGTTATTACGGTACATGCCGAAATGACCATGCAACAGGCGATTCAACATATACGACAGCATGCAGCGGAAAGTGAAACTTTATATCTCATCTATGTGACCGATGCCTCGCGTTATTTACACGGTGTGATTTCGCTGCGGCAAATTATCCAGTCTCCGCCTGAGCAATTGATTGGACAGGTTATGACTAGCCATGTCATCACGGGTTTAGTCAGTGAGGATCAGGAAAGTATTGCACAGAAACTGGCTCATTATGATTTTATGGCTTTGCCCATTGTCGATGAGCAGCAGCGCCTATTGGGGATTGTGACTTATGACGATGCAATGGATGTGGTACAACAAGAAACCACAGAAGATATTCTAAAAAGTAGTGCGGTTGCGGCCAGTCCGCAGATGAGTATTAAAACGGCTCCAATCCTCTTATTGTATAAGAAGCGGGTGTTTTGGTTGGTGTTTCTGGTTTTTGGTAGTTTACTCTCAGGGCTGGGAATTGCGCACTTTGAAGACTTGATTGCGGCACATATTGTTTTGGTATTTTTCCTACCTTTACTGGTGGGAAGTGGGGGAAATGCGGGGTCTCAATCCGCAACCTTAATGGTACGTGCACTGGCAACCGGTGATGTACATTTTAAAGACTGGTTTTATTTGCTAGGACGTGAAAGTTTGGTTGCGCTGTGCTTGGGTGGAACCATGGCAACGGCAGTCTCCATCTTGGGCTATTTCCGTGGGGACATTCTGGTCGCCGTAGTATTGGCACTGAGTATGATGGGCATTGTGTTGATGGGTTGTCTGATTGGTATGAGTCTGCCATTTATCTTAAACCGCATGAAACTCGACCCAGCCAGTGCATCTGCACCTTTGGTCACCTCAATTTGTGATGCGTCAGGCGTGGTGGTATATCTGCTGATTGCGTCGCAAATTTTGACCTTGTCTTAAGCTTATAAGCAATTGTTTCAGCACAAAGTTAGCACAGAAAAAAGTCATAAAAACCAGCATAATTCAGTGGTTTTATGATGTTAATGTGGTTGAAATGATGGAGGTCAGTAACAACATGCCTGAACCCTTAGAACAAAAAAAAATGAGCCAGCAAGATGTCATTCGTTTAGAGCGTGATTTGGCCAAATATGCCAATATGATGGATTCTGTGGTGCGTATTCCGTTCACCAAGCAGGGTGTCGGTGCCGATGCTGCGTTGAGTACTGTTCCGATTGCTGGTGATATCGCTGGTTTTGCCCTAACGTGTTATGCCATTTATAAAGCCAAGCAAATTGGCGTACCGCAAGAGAAATTGAGTCCAGTATTGAAGCTGGCTATGCTTGATGCTGTGGTCGGTTTTATCCCCGTGTTAGGGACATTGTTTGATATTTTTATACGTCCGAGTCGTAAAGCACTGGATGTGGTTCATGACCATATTCGGGAAGAATACCAAATCCATTCAGAACATCATGTGACGCATCCTTTTCTCCATGAAAAATTGGAAAAGAAACAGCAACAATCCGCATTTTGGCGAAATCCAGTAGTGGCATGGCTTTGGCTACACATCCCCGATTTGTTTGGACTGATCTTTTTGGTGTGTTTTATGGGCTTATTGTGGTGGGGTGGTAGTGTGATGTGGCATTGGTTACAGGGACTAAACTTAGGATAGCCACTCATGAAATTTGAAGGTCAGATTACGGCAAATTTGCCAGCGATTGATTTGGCGTGCACTGCTTTATTTTATCAAAGCTTGGGCTTTGATCTGGTTTATCAGTCCGCAGAGTGGATGATTCTGCGTTTGGGCGAAATGACACTGGAATTTTTCCATCATCCGCATTTAGACCCTAACAGTTCATGGCATAGTGCCTGTATACGCGTAGCGGAAATTCAACCCTATTATGAATACTGGTCTAAAGTGAATTGGTCGTTGTGGGAAAGCGCTCGTATGACCTATATTCAGGATTTTGACGAGATCCGCCAGTTTTGTATTGTTGACCCAAATGGCAGTTTATTACGCTGTATCGAAGTGACGATTGAATAAAAATGTTCTGTTATGCAGAGTCACAAAAAAGCCTCCAAGTGGAGGCTTTTTAAAATCTTGTGAACGAATTGTTTATGGACAATCGAGCTGTTGTAAAGCAGCAACACGTTGTTCAATCGTCGGGTGAGTTTGGAACAAAGCGGCTAAACTAAAGCCTTGTTCTTGACCTGCCGCGATCGCAAACGCTTTCATTTCTTTAGGCATCGCATCTGGAAGTTGTGACTCCGCTTGTAAGCGTAACAAGGCTGAAATCATTGCTTGTTTGCCTGCAAGACGCGCGCCTGCTTCATCTGCACGATATTCGCGGTAGCGGGAGAACCACATCACGATTGCAGAAGCTAAAATACCAAAGACAATATCAAGCACGATGGTAATGGCAAAATAAGCTAAACCTGGTGCTTCACCGTCTTCACGACCAAAGACATTACGGTCAATGAAATCACCTGCGACACGTGCAAAGAACATCACAAAGGCGTTCACTACACCTTGAACGAGCGCCAAAGTCACCATGTCACCATTGGCGACGTGACCAATTTCGTGAGCCAAAACTGCACGAAGCTCGTCTTTATTCATACGCTCAAGTAAGCCGGTAGAAACTGCAACTAATGCATCGTTCTTGTTCCAACCTGTAGCAAAAGCATTAGATTGGTAAGACGGGAAAATACCGACTTCTGGCATTTTAATACCAGAACGTTGCGCCAATTGAGCGACTTCTTGTAACAACCATGCTTCAGCTTGGTTGCGCGGGGCATTTGGGTCAATTAACTCTGTACCAGTTGTTTTTTTCGCCATCCATTTTGACATGAATAGAGAAATCATTGAGCCAACCATACCAAAGACAAAACAGATAACCAGTAGGTTACCTAGATTTAAGCCACCCGCGCCATGGTAACTACCGACACCGAAGAGTGACAAGATAATGCCAGCTACAACCAGTACCGCGAGGTTGGTTAGCAAGAACAAACCAATCCGCATCATTGAGAAAATCCTCTTATAATAAAAAAATAATCTGATTTATAAATCGAAAATCATTGATCTCAATATGAGGTGAAACTCTTCAAAATTCAAGAAAAATAATAAAACTGCTATAAAAATTATTCTGAAATTTGGATGCGGGCAGAGGCGGTTGCATTGGCGGTGGCATAGGAACCCGGCGCATCAGTAAAACTGCCATCGGCTGCGAGGATAATTTGACGTGAAGGTGCGCTACGACTCACACTGAGTTGTGTGCTTGGAGAAGAGTCTGCATCGTAATGTGCAGATTGTGCAATGACTTGAGCATTGGCCGGTGTGTTATTCGAGCCTGAAGAGATGTTGATCCCGCCCGCATATAAATTGCTATAACGGCTACTCACCCGGCGAACATAGTCTTGAGTTTCACGGAAGGGTGGAATACCACCGTACTTTTGTACATTGCCTTCGCCGGCATTGTAGCCTGCGAGCGCAAGACTAGTGTTGCCGTTAAAGCGTTTCATCAGCCATGCCAAATACTTGGCACCCGCATTAATGTTTTGCTGTGGATCATATGCATTAGAGACATTAAAGCGCCGTGCTGTCGCAGGCATGAGTTGCATTAGACCTTGAGCCCCAACAGGTGAGCGTGCATTCACATTAAAGCCTGATTCGGTATGCATGACCGCTTTAATTAAGCCTTCAGAAACACCATGGGTTTGAGCCGCTTGTCTAATAATGTGGTCAAAAGCATTTTTGTTGCGACTATAACTGGGCAATACGGAAGATTCAGAGGCCCCCCAGTTACTATAACTATGGATATTACTGTCTGGATAATAGGTTTTCTTTTCGACTTTTAAGTTGCTATAACGACTTTGTTTATTGGTTAACAAGGTCGTGCCGTTGGAATCTCTCAATTGGTAGATGGTTTGACCCGCGTGACAATCCAGTGCCATGAACGAAATCGTCATACACCCCAAAACGTAAAACACGACTCAAAAGCAGCTTATTTTTCATTATCTATTATTAATCGTAAAAAAATCGATTTCAGTGACTAGAAATGAGTTTAGCAAAAAAAGAACCGTCTGAAACTATTTTAAGTTCAAAAAATCCATGTCTTTGTAAAAATCAAGTCAAATTGTTGAGCAAGTAATCAAAAAAAATAATTAATTTATTTTTAATGAGGATTGCTTGACTGGGTTAAGCTATTGAAATTTAATGGTAAATAAATTGATCAAAAAATGATCGATTTAAATAGAAGCCTTAAAGAGTGGGGGGAACACCCTGTCAAGTCGATTAGAATCCACAAAGTTATCCCCAGCTTTTGTGGAAAAATGTGGAAAAGTCCAAAACATAAGCAGTTCAGCTAAAATATGAACGCAATCGTTCAAAGTTAAACCGATTTCAATACATGAATATGACAGCAATGACAATTCATGAGAATTTACATTCTTTAGGTGCGAGATGGCTGTGAATCGGATAAAATTGCGCGGTATTTTTTTTAAGGTTTAACTCGTCTATGTTCTCGCCAGTTGAGTCCAATCAGGGATTTAATTTTAAACCAGAACTACCCACTAGCTCTGCGTATTATCGTCTGTTGAAAAAGTTACGCCGTCAGGTGGGTCATGCCATTCGCGATTTTAAAATGATCGAAGAAGGCGATAAAGTGATGGTCTGCATCTCCGGTGGTAAGGACAGTTATACCTTGCTCGATATTATGTTGCAGTTTAAACGCATTGCACCGATCAATTTTGATGTGGTGGCTGTGAATTTGGACCAGAAGCAACCCGGTTTCCCTGAGGACGTGTTACCACGTTATTTAGAAGAGAATAATATTCCCTACTATATCTTAGAAAAAGACACCTACAGCATCACCAAACGCTTAACGCCTGAAGGCAAGACCTACTGCGCAGTTTGTTCACGCTTACGCCGTGGCTCTTTATACGGCTTTGCGCAAGAAATTGGCGCGACCAAAGTGGCGTTGGGGCATCACCGTGATGATATCTTGGCGACTTTCTTCTTGAACTTATTCCATGGCGGCAGCTTAAAGGCGATGCCTCCTAAATTGTTATCGTCAGATAAAAAGAACATCTTGATTCGCCCACTGGCTTATGTGGAAGAAAAAGACATCATTAAATATGCTGAAATGCGTCAGTTCCCGATTATTCCGTGTAACTTGTGTGGTTCTCAGGAAAATCTGCAACGTGCCATGTTAAATGACATGTTGCGTGAGTGGGATAAAGCACATCCAAAGCGTCTACACAGTATTTTTGGCGCTTTGCAGAATGTTTCGCCATCGCAGTTGGCAGATCGTGAGTTATTCGACTTTGAAGCGTTAGATAGCGAACGTGAATTCGACTTTAAAGGTGAAAGTTGTTCAACGGAAGATGAACCGGAGAACAAACGCATTAACATGGTTAATCTTGGCTTTGCAGCAGACTAATTTTGTCAGTTAGGCCAATGCAAAACACCAATCAACGATTGGTGTTTTTTTTATGTGGATGATTTTGATAAACTTTGTATAAGAAATATAAAATATGAACGGTACGTACAAAAAACTTTAGGCACATGTAGGATATACATGCTATAACAATCTCCGAGCATATTTAGCTTCACAATGATGCCGTCTGGATAGGCAGCACACAACGAACAAAGAATTGAGGAAACATCATGCCTGCTTTTTTAACTGATGATTGGTTTTCAACTGTAGAAACATTAACTGCTCAAGCGGGGAATTTGAACCTGCCGCCAGCACTTGCGAATCTTGCAATTAACTTAGTTGTTGCTGACAATGCGGGTAATACCGAATTATCTTTAGATGGTGGCGCAATTAAAAAAGGTTTGTCTTCGAACGCGAAAACAACCTTGAACATGGATGCTGAAACACTACGTAAAGTGTTCCTTGAGTTTGATATGGCTGCAGCAATGCAAGCGTTCATGACGGGTAAAATAAAAGTTCAAGGTGATATGTCACAGTTGATGGCATTGCAAACAGCGAAGCCAAGCCAAGAGCAGAAAGATTTATTTAAGAAAGTGCTTGAGCAAACGGCTTAAGTGTTCTGAAATAAAAAAAGCTTACCTATAAAGGTAAGCTTTTTTTATGCCACTAGAGATGATCTTTTAGATATTGACCAGCTGCGGCGTGGTTTTAATGTGCTCAAGATAAGCCCGGATACGCGTAACATATTGAAGCGCTTGACGGTAGCGACCATTTTTGGCTTGGTTATGCTCTAAGTAAGCATACAAATTGAGCCAGTTATTGGGATCTTTACCTTGTGCCTGAATGCGTTTTTGAATCTGATTCACCGCACCCGGTCCCATATTGTACGCAACCAATGCATACCAGTTACGGTCAGGGAAGGGGATATCCTCATAGCGACTCAGCATTTGGTCGTAGTACTTGGCACCACCTTGAATGCTTTGCGCTGGATCGGTACGGTTACTTACACCCATGGCTTTGGCTGTGCTATTGGTCAACATCATCAAACCACGAACACCCGTGGGAGAAACGGAGTTCGGTTTAAGATAAGACTCTTGATAACCAATCGCTGCTAATAAGTGCCAATCTAAATCGTACTTTTGCGCTGTGCTTTTAAAACTGGCCTTATAGATTGGCATACGCTGACGCAAATCACGTTGAATCGTATTCCAGTTTTCAGGCTTCACGACATTACGGTTGTAAAAAGAGGCCAATTGACCAATTGAACCAGATTGTTTACCACGGCAGACGAATCCACTCGCCGTTTGCGTCAATGGATCATTCGCATGTTTAAACACCCAGTTCAGCTCAGTATTGAGGCCATTTTTACGTAAAACGTTTAAATCACCACAAGTTGCAGAAAAGGTTGCGAGACTTTTTTGTTCAATCGTTTGAACACTTGCCGTCGTCATTGCAAAATTTGCTTTGCCCTGTGCTACCCATTTAAGTGCTGTAGCATTATCGGGGACGGTTTTGAAGTCTAGCTTTACATTTAAGCTGTCTGCATAGTTACGTGCAAGGTCATAACCAAAACCATGCAAATGCTGACCATCTTTAAAAACGGTCGTTGGGTTTTCCACTGAAACGACAGTCAATTTATTATGATTGACGACGTTATCATATTGGTAGGTCTTACTTGCATTAATACTATGAAATGGAATTAACAAAGTACTTAAAGCAAGGGCTTTCAACGGGAGAGAGAAAGTTAATGAATTAAGGCAAAGCCTCGATCCAGAAGTTGAACTACTGTGCATGTTGTCTCCGCTACAAGTAATTTATGCCCTAGAACGTAAAGGCAAAAACATGCCTTAAAACGAGTTCAAGTTGTCTAAATTCAATAAGAGGTTGGGCATTCATGACGTCATTCAAAATGACATGGGATTAAGAAGATTATGTAGAAAAACTACATAGATTAAAAAATAGGCAACTAATTTAGATGTGCGCATAATATATAGCAATTTTAAAAGTGTCAAATTTTGTGCAATATTTTTTTGAAAAATGTAACGTAACGATTTAATTTAATTCATGAATTTATTTTATAAACTTCTGTTGTGGAGAAATAAGGGATAAAATAATCCTTTGTTGTAAATCAATAAGCAGATTTAGACGGCATTCATCATGAAATCAAACTTAATTACACGTGCTGGTCACGACAAATTGGTGGCGGAATTAAAGCAGCTTTGGCATGAAGAACGCCCTGAAATTACCAAGAAAGTAAACTGGGCGGCGAGCCTTGGTGATCGTAGTGAAAACGCGGATTATCAGTACAACAAACAGCTTTTACGTAAGATTGATCGACGGGTTCGCTACTTGGGAAAACGCCTCGAAGAACTTCGTATTATCGACTTTTCTGAAGAGCAGGCTGGCAAGATTTATTTTGGGGCTTGGGTCGAGATTGAAAATGACGCAGGGGAGCAAAAAACCTTACGCATCGTCGGGGTGGATGAAATTTATGATCATCACCCGCAGCACATCTCGATTGACTCACCGATGGCACGGGCTTTACTCTCTAAACAAGTCGATGATGAAGTTGAAGTGTTGACGCCAACTGGAAAAAAACACTGGTATGTCAATTCAATTCGTTATGACAGACCTGAAAGTTCAGAGAACTAAAAGATTTTGTTTTAATTTTAGCCACTTGGTGTGATTTTTGAAGAAAAGTATTTGCCAAGTAGATTGAATGTTTATATGATGTCGCCCATGGAAGCGTGGCAGAGCGGTTTAATGCACCGGTCTTGAAAACCGACGAGGGTGTGAGTCCTCCGTGAGTTCGAATCTCACCGCTTCCGCCAAATTCAAAAAACCTGACTGAGTCAGGGTTTTTTTTATGCCTTTTTTAAAGTTAATTTTTAAAAGATGCCAGAGTTATTGATCAATTTTCCATCCTATAGAGGCTGTAAATTTAATATCTTATTGAGATTGAATATTTTTTAGCTGAATAGTGGCTTTTTGCAGGCCATGAGATGAAAAATATTTGCCAAAAAATATTTTTATTTATATGATAGCGCCCATGGAAGCGTGGCAGAGCGGTTTAATGCACCGGTCTTGAAAACCGACGAGGGTGTGAGTCCTCCGTGAGTTCGAATCTCACCGCTTCCGCCAAATTCAAAAACCCTGACTGAGTCAGGGTTTTTTTTATGCCTTTTTTAAAGTTAATTTTTAAAAGATGCCAGAGTTATTGATCAATTTTCCATCCTATAGAGGCTGTAAATTTAATATCTTATTGAGATTGAATATTTTTTAGCTGAATAGTGGCTTTTTGCAGGCCATGAGATGAAAAATATTTGCCAAAAAATATTTTTATTTATATGATAGCGCCCATGGAAGCGTGGCAGAGCGGTTTAATGCACCGGTCTTGAAAACCGACGAGGGTGTGAGTCCTCCGTGAGTTCGAATCTCACCGCTTCCGCCAAATTATTTTTAAATACAAATTAAAACTAATCATTAATCGATAACCCAAGTTTAAGTTGGGCTATTACGTCAAGTAGTGTGGGGAACACCACATAGATCGGCAGTGATCAAATTCTAAAAAAAGCAGTCAGACCTTCTCTTACTGCTTTTTTTTATTTAAGGTATTTAACCTTCTTTTATAGTATTCAGCTATAGCTTGAGTTGTCCAACTCGATCCCTTTTTAGATTCGCTATTCGTTTTTAGACAAGCAGTTATAGAGACTACACTGTTGTGCTATGTAGTAGTCGTTTTGGTAGATCAGTTTTTCGAAAGTTTCTCAATTTCATCTGAACGGTTCTTAACATCCTTCGTTTGGTTTATCTAGTAACTTCTTACCTATAAGTTGGAACTACATATGATTTGTAAAAGTATAGAGCGATAGTTCCGTTTCGTTTTTTTTATACCGCCATTGCGATGGGTCGATTGAAGGGTATTCTCCCGTATTTGATTCATCTGATATTTCCTTCATTAAATAAGCAAAGGTGTCTTGCATATTTTTACAGATTCTATAAATTAGTTAGATCGGTCTACTTAGTTGAGTGTGATGAATACGAAAACTGCGAAACAGAAAATTTTAGATGCAGCCGCGATTTTGTTTTATAACGATGGCATCACCAGTACAGGGATTAACAGCATTACCGATAAGGCCAAAGTTGCCAAAATGTCCTTATATAATAATTTCCCGACCAAGGCTGACTTGATCACTTCTTATATAGAAGCACGGCATCAAGAGTGGTTAGATTTGTATGCGCTTCGAAACCAACAAGCACATACTCCTATTGATAAAATTGTCGCGGTTTTTGAAGCCTATCAAGACTATGCTGAGTTTGCCTATGAAAAAGGCTTTAGGGGCTGTGGTTTGTTGAATGCTGCTGCTGAGTTCCCAGCGCACAGCGCCGAGCGCTTGGCTGTGAAAGCGCATAAGGATGAAATTGAAAACATTATCTCTACACAGCTTGCCTATATTATTTCGGACGCAGACAAGGTTAAACAAATGGCTTTGTTGTTGTCTTTTATTCTAGAGGGATCGATTGCGCGAGCAGGCTTGGAAAGCTCGAGTGAAAAAGTGCAAGCTGCAACAGCGATGGTGAAAACACTTTTAGCACAGGAAATCAGCACGTGAATCAGTCTGTTTCTGTAGTACCAAATTATGGTTTTATTGCAGTGCTGTTCGCTGCTTTTCTATGGGGAACGACGGGCACAGTCGCATCTTTTGCACCCAACTTGAGTCCTTTGGCGGTTGGCGCTGCGGCAATGGGCGGTGGTGGACTGTTACAGGCACTTTTGGCGCGAAAAAGTATTATCTACCATCTGGTACATGTCAAAGCCAATGCAGTGATGCTCGGTGTAGGTGTAATTGCGGTTTTTATTTATCCGTTGGCCTTTTATTCATCTATGCACTATGCAGGCATCACCATTGGGACAGTCGTGTCGATTGGTACGGCGCCTTTATTTACCGCACTTTTAGAAAGGGTGTTTGACCGAAAAGCACTTTCAATGACATGGCTGATGAGTTTTATCTTGGGGGTGACGGGCGTTGCGCTACTTTCACTCGGGGAATCACATGCTGTGTCAACCACGGAAAATCTATCCCAAAACCGACCAATGTTGGGTATTGCTTTAGGGGCGGTTGCGGGATTGACCTATGCTTTATATTCTTGGGCGGCAAAACGAATGATTGACCAAGGAATGGATGCAAAAGCGTCTATGGGGCTCATCTTCGGACTTGGCTCTTTATTATTACTTCCGACTTTATGGATAACGGGTTCAAACTTGTTTGAAGAAAACATCAACCTTTATGTCGTGGGTTATATGATGTTGATTCCAATGTTTTTGGGCTATGTTTTATTTGGATATGGCTTAAAAACTGTGCCTGCCAGTAAAGCCATTACTTTGACACTGTTTGAACCTTTGGTTGCTGCTGTTTTTGCAATCCTGTTGGTGGGAGAACAACTTGCACCAATCGGTTGGATTGGGATGGTTTTAATTTCAATCTGCTTAGCATTACTCACCAAAGCAAAGTAAATTTTCTGATTGGGTCGTTTCATACATGATGATACATAAACAAGAAACAGCACTTTTCGCAGCCGTATTGTCTTTAATTTCAGTACAAGTGGGTGCCGCGTTTGCAAAAATGCTTTTTCCCATCCTCGGAGCTGAAACGGTCGCTTTGGTGCGTTTAGGTTTATCCGCAGTCTTTTTATGGATTGTGTTTCAGCCATGGAAAACTTTTCGTCAAAATAGCATGGAATGGAAAGATCTCTTTTGTTATGGCGTGATTTTAAGCTTGATGAATTTACTTATTTATAAAGCCTTTTCCTATATGTCGGTCGGGATCGCGATTTCAATTGAGGTCTTAGGGCCTTTGGCTGTGGCTATTTTTATGTCACGAAATAAATCGGACTTTGTCTGGGGTGGCTTATCGCTGATTGGTTTAATCTTATTTCCCTTAGGGAAGGCGGATAATAACTTTAGCTATATTGGCATGTTATATGCGCTTGGTGCAGCCATCTGCTGGGGACTGTATATTATTTATGGCACCAAAGTGGCCAAAGGCGGCAGTAACACGGTAGCAATCGGCATGATGATTGCTACGCTATGTATTGTTCCTTTTGGAATATCTAATGTTGGACAGGCTTTTAGTACATATGGGGTATTTGGTCTATGCATCGTGGTGTCATTGCTGTCGAGTTGTATTCCATTTTTACTGGATATTTTTGCAATGAAGCGTTTGTCACCCAAAATATTTGGGGTGTTGTTAAGTACTTCACCAATCGTCAGTGCATTGGCGGGGTGGTGCATTTTAGGTGAAAATTTAAACCTTTATCAACTTACAGGGGTGTCAATTATCATGGCATCGTGTGCAGGGTTTTTCTATTGTTCTTATCAAAAGACAGTCGTTGCTCAAACATGTGCAGACTAGGTCTGTTTATAACAGTTGAAGCAGGACAGTACTGTGCATATAAGCGCCATTATTGATAACCCGATATAAGGTCAAGATTGATGCCTCGTTGGACTAAGCATCAATCTTATTTCAGTGAAATTGGCTATACACCTTAAATCCTTAGAGGTATTTAAGAATGCGAATGTGTTTGTTTTTATGTTTAAAGGCTGAAAATTTCAACATCAACGGATAGAGAGCCACAGTTAAAATAATCGAAATGAGCCAGAGAGTGGAGACATGATCGACGCCGAAGTATTCGCCATGGTTCGTGCCAAACAGTGCGACCGCAATGAGATAGAGGGCTTTCAGCACATATAAGTGTACGATATAGAAGAACATCGGCACGGAACCAAAGACAATCAAGGGTTTGACCCAAGGTTTACTTTCAACCCTTTGAAGTAACACTAGCAGGACTAAGCCTAGCCCGACATTCCACAAAATAAACAGCAGCGATGGCGGATACTTGGTCAGATTTAAAAAACTCATAACAGTTTCAGTGCTGGTCGGCATGACAGACCATGCTTGATCGCCATAGAAATTAACCATTCTTAAAACGATAAATAAGCTGATACTGGCAAGCCCGAAGCCTAATAAGATTTGATTTCTTTTCGCGACATCATGTGTGCTGTTAAATATGGTATGACCGATGCAATAGCCAAGGGTAATCACCCCAATCCAAGGCAGTACTGGGTAGGAGGTTCTAAACCGAATCAGATCTCCAAATTCGATCCAACCACGTTCATGTAAAATAAACCACAGATTTTGCAGGATAGGTATTTGTGAAAATGACACTTGATCCAGTGCATTATGTCCAAAAATAATGCTGAGGCTGATCACCCAGAGCCATTTTTGCGATAGCCCAATCAAGCCTGCTAAAACCACCATACTGAGACCAATGGCCCAAATCACTTGTAAATAGATGACATCGGGCGGGAACTGTCCAGTCCAAGCGAAGTTGATAATGATCAGTTCGAGAAAAATCAGAAATAGACCGCGTTTGAGTAAAAATTCACGGGTCATTTGAACGCTGTTATTTTTTGCTTGGTAAAGATAAGCCGATAAGCCTGTTAAAACCACAAAAACAGGGGCACATAAGTGAGCCAAGATCCGACTAAAGAAAAGGGATTCTTCGGTTCCTGGAATCAGCATCGGGTCGGGGACTTGCTGGTGGAGATAAAAAGTTTCTCTGACATGATCGACCATCATAATGAGAATAACCAATCCTCTGAGGGCGTCAATCGCTTGTAAACGTTGTGAAGGTGTAGACATAAGATGAATTGAAAATTGGTGTTATGGTATAATGTAACATTTATTTCAGTCATTTATATCTAAAATTTAATCAGTAAAATTTATATGTAATCCAATGGTTCGAGATGAAGTATCGAAAAGATGCATTATTTTATAGACGACTGGTCTATTATTGATTTATAGTGTGTATATGAAACGATCATATAAAAGTGAAGCAACACGACTACACATTTTAAATAGCAGTTTTCAACTGGTGTTACATAAAGGTTTTGTCGGAGTGGGCTTACAGGAAATTCTAAAGAATTGTGATGTGCCAAAAGGTTCATTCTATTATTACTTTGCTTCGAAAGAGGCTTTCGGCTGTGCGCTACTCCAGCAGTATCTGGCCGACTATAAAGTCAAAATCGATCAGCTGATACAGCAAGAACAGCGAAGCGCCTATGCAAGTCTCGTGGCACTTTGGCAAGCATGGATTGATAACCCATCACATATTGAAAGTGGTGTTGAACATCATAGCGATGGGGGTTGGGCGGAGAGTTGTTTGATCGTCAAATTGGCAGCAGAAGTCTCAGATTTATCTGAAGATATGCGTCAGATTTTGAACTTCGGGGTGCGTAAGTTAACAGAACGTATTTCGGGTCTAATCCAAGCAGGGCAGCAAGACGGTTCAATTCCAGCGCATATTGACGCTGAAAAAATGGCACAGACGATGTATCAACTGTGGTTGGGGGCAGCTTTATTGGCAAGACTGGCCCAAGATAAGCAACCCCTTTACCTCGCTTTGGAAACTACCCAACAACTATTACAACCGATAAAGGAATAGCAAATGCAAAGTATTATTCATCACCATTTTGGTGAACCTGTTGAAGTCTTGGAAGCTGCGGATATGCCGCAACCTGAGCTGAAAGCGGGTGAAGTACGTATTAAAATGATTCTATCGCCAATGCATAACCATGACGTGTGGACAGTTCGTGGCAGTTATGGTTATAAACCCACACTGCCTGCAATTGGTGGCAGTGAAGCAGTGGGCGTGATTGATGCGCTTGGTGAGGGTGTACAAGGCGTATCGATAGGGCAGCGTGTAGCGGTTGCAGGAATTCATGGTAGTTGGGCTGAGTATTTTATTGCGCCAGCGCATGGCGTTGTGCCTTTAACTGATGCGATTGATGATGAAACGGCAGCGCAGTTGATTGGGATGCCGATCAGTGCACTGATGCTTTTAGATTTTATCGACTTGCCGGCAGATTCTTGGTTGATTCAGAACACTGCCAATGGTGCAGTGGGTAAAACCGTAGCAATGATTGCAAAAGCGCGTGGTCAAAAGGTGATTCATTTGGTTCGCCGTACTGAGGCTGTAGCTGAAATGCAGGCCTTAGGCATTCAAAATGTGGTGGCAACAGACCAAGCCGATTGGAAGGAACAAGTCAAAGCGATTCATGCAGATCAGCCATTGATCGCGGGTGTAGACTCCATTGGTGGTCAGGCCAGTGGTGAAATGTTGGCTTTGCTGAGTGAAAATAGTCTATTGGTTTCATTTGGCAGCATGACGGGTGAGACCATGCAGATTTCTTCGGGAGATCTGATTTTTAAACAAGCCACAGTCAAAGGTTTTTGGGCGAGTGTGGTGAATAAGCAATTATCTGCTGAACGCAAAAAGGCGTTAATTGTGGAGTTATTGACGCTTGCTGCACAGAAAAAATTACTGCTGCCTGTTGAAGGTATCTTCAGCTTTGCACAAATTAAAGATGCGGCACTCAAAGCGACGCAAGGCGCGCGTCAGGGTAAAGTACTTTTGAAACCTTAACTGTTTTTCGACCTAGATCAGCTGTGAAGCTGATCTAGCATCATTCATCAAAAATAAGGATAAAGTGTATGATGGGACAAATCTTAATTACTTTAATTGCACTATTGCATGTGTATATTTTAGTTTTAGAGATGTTTTTATGGGATAAGCCCTATGGTTTAAAAGCCTTTGGCAATACGCCTGAAAAAGCACAACTGACCAAAGTCATGGCGCAAAATCAGGGTTTATACAATGGTTTCTTGGCTGCAGGTCTATTTTGGGCGCTATGTGCACCTGAAACTTATGCACTGCCACTGGCCAATTTCTTTTTAGGCTGCATTTTGGTTGCTGGGATTTATGGTGGCCTGACCGCCAGTAAGAAAATTATCTACATCCAAGCCTTACCTGCTGCTGTGGCGTTACTTGCGGTGAATTTTCTCTAAGCCAAATGAAAAACTGCTTGAGTTCTACATTAAAAAAAGCCAACGTCTAGACGTTGGCTTTTTATTGTGAGTGATGACTTATTTGACTTCAGGCAAATCAAACCAAATCACTTGTGCTTCTTCCAAAGCTTTAACGTCGCTTGCTTCTAAGAAAGCAATCGCGTCGCCTGCATGAAGAATATGTTCTGCAACTTGGATTGAACCTGAAATCACATGCACATAGTTAATATGCTGTGTAGCTTTAACTTCTAGCATTTGATCTTTTTCAATCACAGCCGTTTTGACTTCGGCATTTTGACGAATATGCATTGCAGCATTGTCATTTGGACCACAAATCACATGCCATTGATTTGGCTGCTCATGTGGATCAAGACGAATCTGCTGATAGGTTGGCGCTGCATCTCTTTGATTTGGGGTAATCCAAATTTGTAGCAAATGTACTGGCTCATCACCCTGATTCATTTCACTGTGCTGTACACCCGTACCGGCACTCATCAGTTGCCATTCACCTGCTGAAATACCGCCGTGGTTGCCCATGCTGTCTTTATGGGTGATGGTACCTTTGAGCACACAGGTCAAGATTTCCATGTTGTCATGGGGGTGTTGCCCAAAACCTTGATGACCTGCGACCAAGTCATCATTGATCACACGTAATGCACTTACGCCCATATATTTAGGGTTATACCAACTGCCAAAAGAAAAGCTGTGTTTAGACTCTAGCCAACCGATATTGACATGACCGCGGTCTTGACTGCGATGAATGAAAGCATCCATTTTGAACTCCAATCTTATTTTTAATCTATGGAGGAATTTTAGCGTTTTATATTTATCGCTAAAATAGTAAATTTGCAATGTTGCGTTTCAATATTGAAATGATTAAACACAACATTGCAGCCTTAGTCTAAATCGCAATACCGTACGCGGAAATCTTTCCAGACGTAGTTTTTGCCTTGCGCATATTCAGTTAAAAATTGTTGATGCAGCTTCGGCTGCTGTTGCATCCAGTCATTGCCCCATTTCACACCGAGCGGAGCCGCTTTGTCTTTAAAAACAAAATAGTCATCGAGGCAAGTACTGCTTTCAACGGAGAGTGGTGCATTTTGATCATCGAGGTAATTTTAATAATTAATCGAGTTGGGTGGATTCTTCAATAACACTTTGTCACTGGCGGTGAGTAGAGTTTTCTGTTCAAAGTGCTTAAGCGTACCTTGTCTGTACTCATAACGGGTTTCAAGGTTATAAGGATGCACGGTTTGGTAGTCGCCTGGGGACTTGGTGCTGTATTCAAGTATTGCATGATTATAATCTGATAGGTCTTCATCCCATTTGGGGCCAAAACTCATCCCATCTTCAATGGCAGGAGCCACAAATTGCACGCGGTGAAGCTGTTTGCCATTCGTGTCGATTTCAATAATTTCATAGCTGTATCGGTAGCGATTGTTGGCATAGATGGCGTTCATGGCCGAATTGGCTTTTAACTCTGTAGGAGTATAGACATAACGAGTACGAAAGATCAGTGCGAGATGCTTCGCGACGGGCATAATCGAAAACAGCTCATGATCTTTGATGGTGTTGTTGAGTTGGGGCTGTAGGGTGATTTTTTCTCGATTTTCAGCATAAGCCACGCCTATTGAAAAAACCGCGGAGTGGGGCGGGTTTAAATAAAGTAGTTTAGGCTTTGGCCCTGTTCGAATCGCGTAATAGTAAATCGGAGATTTGCCTGCGATGACATAATAGCGTGCATTCAAAAGTGGTTCTCTGAGACTGTCTTGCTCTGGAATGTATTGCGGATGACGGATTTTTTCATGATCATCCAGACTGTCAAATGGATGGTCAGATTCCACCGCATAAGCAGAAGCATCCACGCTGGTCACGATTTCTTCATCTAATTCGGCAAAGCTATAAGTTGAGAAAGATAGTAAGCAGGCCACGGGCAGTATTATTTTTAAAGCGTTCATCGTCATTTTTATGTTGTTGTAATTGAAAAAAGGTGCTCTCAAGAGAACACCTTTTATAGCGTAAATGCCTTAGAAAGCCAATTATTCTAAGAATTTAACAGTAACACCTGATTTCACTTTTTTGCCAAGATCATTGGCATCCCAGTTGGTCAAACGGATACAACCGTGTGATGCTGTTTTAGAAATAGCAGAAGGGTTTGGCGTACCGTGGATACCAAATGATTTTTTGCTTAAACCAATCCAGATATTCCCTACAGGACCGTTTGGACCCGGTGGTAGAGAAAGTGGTTTTAAGTTTTTGCCCTGTACAAAGTTACTTGGCGAGTAGCTATACCATGGATTTGGTGCAACACCAGTGACTTTATAGGTACCCGCTGGCGATGGAGTGTCCGAGCTACCAATGGTTGCAGGGAAAGAACCAATCATTTGGTTGCGGCTGTTAAATAAATACAGCTGTTTTGCACCTTTGTGTGCAACAATCAAATGAATGTCTTCTGGCACTTCATTGCGGATATTGGCCACAATAATTTTCTCGCCCGCTTTTTTGAAGGTCGCTTTTGGATTTAACTTCTGCAAAAAGTCTTCATCCATATGGAACTTTTCACCTAACATTTCAGTCACACGTGTGTAATACAAACCTTTCATTTTGGCTTGTAGTGCATAATCACGTGGAATTGATGCAGCATAAGGACCTTTTAGGTCTGCTTCGGTAATGGTGTATTCAATAAATGCAGGTTTAGAACCTTGGCTTGCCAGTAGGGCATCCCAAGTTTCTTTGGTTAAAGTGCCTGTTGCTTTTAAACCGCTCATTTGCTGGAACGAGGCAATGGCTTTGAGGGTATTTTTACCGCTCATGCCATCAATTGCACCCGGAGACGCATGTGCATTATTCAGCATCACGTGAGCACGTGCATAGACAGGGAATTGGCCTTTACCAATGTTGTCAAACCATTCTGCACTGTTTAGACCATTTAATGTCCACGATGCTTTTGCTGCAGCAGGATTGGTCGTCGTGGTAGTCGGTGCAGTGGTGGTTTTGCTTGGTGCAGCACCAACGTCAGCGGTTTTATCTTCAGATTGTTCAAGTTGATCTAAAGTTTGCGAAGCTTGGTTTAAGTCTGCTTGTTCTTTTGCTGTAATTTGGCTGTTTGCAACCGCAGTAGAAGCTGAAGCGACATCTGTTGCTAAAGGATCAATAGGATCTTGAACTGAAGTATCAATGATCTTTTTTGGCGTCAAGGGTTGTTCAGTAGTAGATGCAGCAAACGCTGTACCAGCAAGAATGCAACTTAAACTCATCGCGAGTATTGTGCGAACGAACATGTAATTCAACCTTAAGAATTATTCATTTACAAAGTAAAAACTAGTGAAGTATTACAGAAAAAAGATGGAGATGCAGTATTTGTTTTGTGTAAATATTCGTTTGCATCTTTGTCCTGATCGAATTTTAGTGTTATGAGAAGTTATTAAAAATTCGACCTTTTTGTTATGATGGTGAGCAAATTTAATTGAGATGGGAAAGTAAATGACGACGCTTAAAAATGATCGTTTTCTACGTGCTTTATTACGTGAACCTGTAGATACCACACCCGTCTGGATGATGCGTCAAGCAGGGCGTTATTTACCTGAATATCGTGCAACCCGTGCTCAAGCGGGTGATTTCCTTTCGCTGTGTAAAAATAACGAATTTGCGTGTGAAGTGACTTTACAGCCTTTACGCCGTTATGAGCTCGACGCTGCCATTTTATTTTCAGATATTTTAACTGTACCCGATGCTTTGGGTTTAGGGCTTTATTTTGAAGCTGGGGAAGGGCCTAAATTTCATAAAACGGTTCGTACTGAACAAGATGTGGCGAATTTACCTAAGTTTAATGCTGCATCTGATCTCGACTATGTGATGAATGCGGTCAAGACGATTCGTTCAGCCTTAGGTGGACAAGTGCCTTTAATTGGCTTTTCAGGCAGTCCTTGGACGCTAGCAACTTATATGGTTGAAGGCGGTTCGAGCAAAGATTTCCGTTTCACCAAGCAAATGATGTATGCGCAACCTGAAGTTTTACATGCGCTGCTCGATCGTTTGGCTGATGCGGTAATTGACTATCTCAATGCGCAAATTGATGCAGGTGCTCAAGCCGTACAGATTTTTGACAGTTGGGGCGGGGCATTGGCACACCGTGAATATTTAGAATTTTCTTTAAAATACATGCAAAAAATTGTTGCAGGTTTAAAACGTGAAAATGAAGGACGTAAAGTTCCCGTCATTTTATTCACCAAAGGTGGCGGTCAGTGGTTAGAGCCAATGGTGGCAACAGGGGCAGATGCCTTTGGTCTAGATTGGACGACGCCATTAAATGTGGCTCGCCAAACGGTGGCTGGCCGTGCGGCACTGCAAGGCAACTTAGACCCTGCAACATTATATGGTTCGCATGAGACCATCGTTAAAGCTACCAAAGCCATGTTAGATGATGCGTATGCAGGCGGTGAGAAAACGGGTTATGTTGCAAACTTAGGTCACGGTATTACCCAGTGGGTTGATCCTGAAAACCCGAAAGCCTTTATTGATACTGTGCATGAATACAGTGCTAAATATCTTTAAGTTTCACAGCTTCAATTCAATTAGGGTTCATGCGTGATCACGATTTTAAAATCATGTTTTGAGTTCTCATCTAAGGCAGCTTCGGCTGCCTTATTTGGGATATTACTGTTATTGGCTTTTGCGTTCACAGCCAGTATGGGGAGTCAGGAATATTTCGGCTTTTTCCGTTATGACTATCTATTATTTTATGCCGTGCTGATTCAAGTTTGTCTGCTGTATTTAAAACTTGAGTCTTGGGCCGAGGCCAAAGTGATTGCATTATTTCACGTGATGGCAATGGTGATGGAAATCTTTTTGACGCATCCGCAAATTGCATCTTGGCAGTATCCGCATCCCGCCGTGTTTAAAATTTTAACAGTGCCTTTGTTTGCAGGTTTTATGTATTCGGCTGTGGGCAGTTTTTTTGCGCGTTCATTACGTCTTTATCATGTTTCTTTTGAACACTTGCCCCGTTTCTCCGCCATGCTGACATTGGCGGTGTTGTCTTATATCAACTTTATGTCCAAATTTTTTGTTCCAGATATTCGTTATCTTTTGTTTGCGTGGAGCATAGTGCTATTTTGGAAAACCAAGATTGGCTTTGAATTACAGCAGCACCGTTTTCAACTGCCGATGTTACCCGTACTTTTACTGTTGGCTTTTATTATTTGGATTGCGGAAAATATCAGTACGTTTTACCAAATCTGGTTGTACCCAAGTCAAGTCGATGCATGGCATATGGTCGGTTGGGGCAAGTTGGGTTCTTGGTATTTATTGCTACTGCTCAGTCTGGTGCTGGTGTTAAAGATTTTAGGGAAACGAGATCTACGTGGCAGTTGGTCCTTATACCGCTAAAGCACATTTTTAAATATTCACTTCACTTTAGTATAAATTGTTTTGCGTTATGCGCTTGTTACGGCTATCTTACAAGGGTGTAGCTCAAAATACACACAATAGGAACAATAAAAATACTCGGAGATAATCGAGTCTGGAGAAACCTTATGTTGAAAAAAATAGCATTGGCTGCGGTTTTGGCTGTTGGTTCTACCGCTACATTTGCAGATAATGACGTCGGTTGTGGTATTGGTTCACAAATTTGGGCTGGCCAGTCTGGTAAAGTCGCTAAAATTTTAGCGGGTACAACCAATGGTCTTTTCGCTAACCAACTTTTCGGTATTACCTTTGGTACTTTAGGTTGTAGTGGTACAGGTACAGTGACTGCTCAGGCAGTAACATTTACCAACGAAAATGCGGAAGCATTGGCGCGTGATATGGCAGTCGGTGAGGGCGAAAGTCTAAATGTACTGGCTGAATTATTGAACATCCAGTCTGAAGATAAAGCACGTTTCTTTGAAGTGTCTAAGCAAAAATTCGCAAAAATCTATTCAGCTGAAAACCAAGATGCACTTCAAGTATTAGCATCTTTACAAGCAGTCATGGCAACGGATAGCGTATTAAAAGCATACGTTTAATTGCACCATAAAACCCTGCCATTCAGGCAGGGTTTTTCATATCTAAAAAAGAAGAATAGCTAACACTGCATGAAATCTGTTGTCCTCCTCTCAAGTGTGCTATTCAGCACCAGCATCTTTGCTCAAGCACCTAGCTTGGCAGAGTTTTATATTGAAAAAGCACAGCAGCTGAAGCTTGCCTCAAATGTGACGTGGCAACGTTTGATGTATGCCAATGCTTCAGGACAAAGTGAAGTCACTTACCGTCCATTTTTTTATAATGAACACGGACAAACCCAGCTCAAACAAGAGCTTGATGCCAATATTGCAGCACTTTTTACCCCAGCCGCAGCCAATCAATCGATTCAGTGTCGCTTTCCGGCACGTTCAAAATGGCTCATAGAACAACTGAATATTGCATCAAACCAACTGCCTAAAGCCTCATGTCCTGAGCTGGATGAGTGGCTTGGGCAAATTAAGCCGTATAAGGCGACTTTAATTTACGCCACGGACTTTATGGGTAACCCCAGTTCGATGTTTGGGCATACCTTGTTAAGGCTTGATCCTAAAGACCAAAAACAGCTGAACTTAGTCTCTTATGCCGTTAATTATGCAGCGACAGTGGCCAATAGCGACAGCTTTTCTTTTGCATGGAAGGGCTTAACCGGGCAGTACCCAGGTGAGTACTCACTCATGCCGTACTATCGAAAAGTGAAAGAATATGGTGATTTGGAAAGCCGCGATTTGTGGGAGTACGAGTTAGCCCTGACGCCAGAAGAAACCAAAACTATGGTTGAGCATATTTGGGAACTCAAGCATGTGCAATTTCCTTACTATTTTATCAGTGATAACTGTGCCTATCGTTTACTGGGTTTAATTGATTTGGTACGGCCAGAGGTCAACCTACAAAAACAATTTAAAACCGCTGCGATTCCTGTTGAGACTATTAAGGCGGTCGATGAAAACCATTTAATTGCAGAAAGTGTTTACCGTCCAGCTTTAGAAACTCAGTTGTTGGCACAAGCCAAACAACACGGACAAGCCTTGGCAGCGGCGGCGCATCAGGTTGCGCAACTTGAACCTGCTCAAATGCAAGATTATTTGAATCGCTATGCGTTGGTGGATCAGGCACGCATTTTAGAAATGGCCTATGACCATGTGTATTTACAGTTAATTGCACAAAAGATTGCAGCAGAAGACGCCCAACCGCGTATTCGACAACTGCTGGGTTTGCGGAGTCAGATTGACTTGGAAAAGCAACGTCAAGTGGTCGAAGCGCCAAAAGTAGATCCGGTAAAAGGTCATCAGGCGCGAACCGTTCAGCTTGAATCGGGTGAAATACAAGGTGACACTTATTTCCGACTGAGCCATCGTCAGGCCTATCATGACTTGATTGACCCGCAAGGCGGTTTCCGTTTGGGTACACAGCTTAAGTTTCTAGATGGTAGCCTCGAATATCGCGATGATCGATTAAAACTGCAAGAACTAAATGTGCTGGAGGTCAATGCCTACAGTCCACTGACTGCCTTTAAAACACCATTAAGCTGGGGGTTTAACATGGGGTGGCAACAAGAGGCACTAGATCGAGATGGTGCATTTAGTGAACAGGATCAACACGGCGTATTCAATCTATCCAGTCAGTTTGGCTATAGTGTGGCAGATCAAGAGCGTCAACATTTATGCTATGCACAATTGCAAAATCATATTCAAGCAGGCAAAGCTTTAGACCGAGGTTGGCGCGTGGGACTTGGGCCAACGGTAGGCTGCCAGAACATCTGGAGCGAACATATCAATAGTTTGGTACAGGTCGAGCTGCCATATTGGGAAGATAGCCATCAATGGCAAGTCAGACTGAATACTCAGTTGCAATATTTATTCAATCAGCAAACTGCGTTGAGGTTTCATTGGCAGTATCAACAGCAAAAAGGAAAAGATTGGGATCAGACGGGTTTGAGTTATATCCATTTCTTTTAATCTGATTCTCTTTTCAAAGCCCCTTTTATGGGGCTTTTTTTATGAAAGTCATTGCTGTTAAAACAACCAAACGTGAGCTTTACTTTTTATAAAGCGTTGAAAATGAAAGCTGATGGTGAAAATAAGTATTGAAATTTGTTATATTAATCACATAAATGTCTAGTAAGTCTCAAAAATATATAAATAGGTAAGTTTTATGAATGATGAATGCATGGCTAAGTTGGCCGAGCAATGGGGGAAAATTTGCCAACATTATTCAGTGAATGATCACGTTAAAGCGCAAAATTTTATTCAGCAGCATTCGTCTGTATTGGTTAATGAATTTTATAGCAATATTGTCTTGGAGCCTGAGGCTGCAGATTTTTTTAAAGATGACATCATTCAACAACGTTTAAAAAACAGTTTAAACCAATGGCTCATTGAAAGTTTCGACGTGGCTGTGAATGAAGCTTATTATGCAGCAGTTGAAAAACAACAAAAAGTTGGGCAGGTACATGCGCGGGTGGGTATTCCTTCTTGGTTGATCATGCGCGGTATTCGTGAGATTGAAAACAAGATCTTGGAACTCTTGGCTGGACTTCCGCTAGAAAATAACCACCACATGCTAAGTTATATGCTGCAAATTATGGGTTTTGCGACAGAAATTATGTGCAGATCCTATGAAGCCAATACTGAGCGGAGCCATGAAGTTAAGCATAGCTATCGTTTATTTTCTGCAATGCAAGATGTCGCAGTACAAAAAGATAAGCAGCGCAGCATTTTGCTCGACTGGGAAAATGAGTTGATGTTCAAAGTCTTCTCCGAGCATCCGCAGTTGCAACACATTGCTTTGTCTAAGTCGGAATTTGGTCTATGGTTTGTGCATAAAGCAGCGTATGCGTTTACGGGTGCAGAGCAAGTGGAGACCATTATCAGGTTGATTCAACAGGTCGATACCCTCAATTTTGACGTGCTCGACTGTCAGGATCAGACTCGGAAGGTGGAGCGTATTCAAGAAATTCGTGATGTGAACCGACAGATCCAGCATTTGGTTGATCAACTGTTTCAAGTGACCGAATATATAGACTCAGGCAATGACTCGCTCACTCAGCTGTTAAACCGTCGATATTTAAGTACGATTGTGTCGCGTGAAATTAATTTTGCCCGTAAAAATGATGCAGCACTGAGTCTATTGGCAATCGACGCGGATTATTTCAAACGTATCAACGATAAATATGGGCATACAGCAGGGGACTTGGCACTGCGTTTTATTGCTGAAGTCTTGTTAGATGTAGCGAAGGGTAGTGACTATGCCTTCCGTGTCGGTGGCGAAGAGTTCTTATTGCTGTTGGTCGACAGTGATCTCACGCGTGCTTTACAAATCGCTGAAACGATTCGCATGCGGATACAAGAAACCCCAATTCGTACCGCTCATGGGCAAAGTTTTAGTTTTACCGTCAGTATTGGTTGTACGGTTTATAATGGTCATCCTGACTATCAGCGCTTTTTAGACACTGCTGATTCGGCACTCTATGCAGCCAAAAATAAAGGGCGTAACTGTATTCATGTGACTGAAAAAGTCCTGAGTGTTTAAATCTCAGACTTAAACACGAACTGTTCTAAGACGTTTCAAATCGGTTGTTGAGGTGCTTATACCTCAACAATCACATAGTATTTTTTTACAGCTTCAACCACTTCAAATGTGCCGATAAAACTCGGTGGAATAATTCCTGCTTGACCTGCTTTGACTTCAATGAAGTCTTGAGTGTGGGCATCATGAATACGGATGCAGCCTTCCATCACTTGAAAGAACTCTTGTTTATTGTCGGCAAATTGAATATTCCATGAGCCAACTTCACAGTGCCAAATTCCGCAGCCCATGTGCGGATGCTCATATAGACTATAGGTCTGGCGCTGTGGATTGCCTTGGACCAAACGGTCTGGACGTGGAAAATCAATACTCTGTTCGCCTTGGGTCAAACCATGACCTGCTAACCAAATTGCTGACATTGCGTATTCCTCTAAACAAAAAATGAATCGTTCAATGATATATGCATAAAAAAAGCCCCAACAGAGGTTGAGGCTTTATGTTTCAATTAATAGCTTTCAGGGACTGCACTTAAAAACTCGCGGCGCTCTTCTTTATTGGTTTTAAAGTCACCAATAAAGGAAACGGTACGTGTAGTCGATTCTTGCTTGCCGACGCCGCGCATCATCATACACATATGTGCAGAATCAATCATAACCGCCACGCCACGTGCACCTGTCACTTCTGCAACCGCTTCTGCAATCTGCTGCGTCAGGTTTTCTTGAATCTGTAGACGACGTGCAAACATTTCGGTGATGCGTGCAAATTTAGAGAGTCCAAGGACATTACCCTCAGGTAAATATGCAATATGTACGCGACCATAGAAAGGCAATAAATGGTGTTCACAGAGTGAATAAAATTCGATATTTTTAACCAGTACCATTTCACGGTTGTCCGATGGGAACACCGCATTATTGGTCACTTCTTCTAAGCTTTTGCTATAACCAGACGTTAAATACGAAAAAGCTTTAGCAGCACGCATAGGCGTATCGAGGAGACCTGGACGGGTTAGGTCTTCACCAACGGCAGTTAAGATGTTAGCGTAGGATTGCTGCATAGACATAAGACGTGTTCACTTACACTGATATTGAACAAGGACGGCATTGTAGCAGAAAACTATTCCAATGCCTTATTTTGGACAAAAATCCGATTACTGTTTAAACTTTGGGTTCTTTTCAGCACGTTTTAGCAACACTAAAACTGCACCTGTACCACCTTGCTTTTCTGGCGCACTTACAAAAGCCAATACATCTCGGTGTTGACGTAGCCAACCATTCACATATGTTTTTAAAATGGCTTCTGGACCTTTGCCGTGCACAATTTTAATGACATTTTGATTTTCATCTTTGGCCATTTGAATGACTTGTAAAACTGCGACACGGGCTTCTTCAACGGTGCAACCATGCAAGTCGACTGCTTCAAACCAACGGATGTTACCCGCTTTTAAATCTTCAAATACTTTGTGTTGCAGCGTAGCAATGCGATAACTGAGCGCGGCTTGGCTCGCCACAGGGTTGAGCATCGCTTGAGTATCGGACAGCTCAGTTGCATCGGTATGCATTGGGCCTTCAGCCGCTGCACGTTTTGCTAAAGTTTGTGCATCGATTTTTTTCTTTGGATTTTTTTCTATTTTGGCAATGTTCGCGGTCTCCATTTTTTGGACACCTTGCATTTGTTTTTGAAACAACGCGAAATCATCTTCTGGCTCGGGTGGAGCAACTTGAGCTTGGGCCTCAGACTGTTTGATGGCAGTCGAATGCGGATTGGTGATTTGCTTTTTAAAGTCTTTCAGTAAATTAAACTGTTCTTTAGAAAGCGATGAATCATGTTTGCTCATAGTGTCAGAAAAATACGCAAAATAAGGAATTAGGCGATAATTATAGTCTGATTTTTCCTATATTTGAACTGAATTGCATTTATAGCGAATTGCAAAAAATTGCATATCAAATGACTAATAGTATTTTGTGGGGTGCTCAAGAGAACTGTTGGTCTGGAAGAACCTAAAATGATTGAACCCGAGTAACCATGCTACCTAGATAGAAAATGATCCACTCGGGTTCAGGTTTGGCGTGCTAATTCAGTCGTGACTTAACTTGCACGTAAAGTACGGATGATCTTATCCAGCTTTTTATCGATTTGGTTACGATAAAGGTCAGGCAAGACACGTGAAAGCTTGGCAAGAATACGTGCTTGAGTCCCTGGAATGATCATAAATTGAGAGGAGAAAATGCCGTTGTAAATTTCTTGGCAGGCTTTCTCAACTGGCATACTACCACCCAATTGCTTTAATGCTGCTGTGACTGGCGAACCGTGTTTACGTTCTTCCGTCACAAGCGGTGTGTCCACTTCGGGTGGGCAAACCACAGCAACATCAATTTTTTGACTACGAAGTTCCATACGCAGTACTTCAGCCAAACCGACGACACCAAATTTAGATGAGCAGTAACCTGTATAACCATAACAACCCACCAAGCCCGCAGCAGAGGCAATAAACACCAGTTTCGGATGTTTACCCTGTTGAACAGCTTGCTTGAGATGCGGTAAGGCAGCATGGGCGACATTACGGCTACCGATAAGATTAATATTGATTTGTCTTTCGAATTCTTGAGAAGTCATTTCATCGAAATTCTTAGCAATGCTGATTCCTGCGGAATTAATCAATAAATCTGGTGCACCAAATTGAGCAGTCGCTTCAGCAAATTTTGCCTCCATTGTACTTTCATTTTGTACATTGACTTCAAAACCACAGACAGCAGGAGAACGCTTTTGCAAATCAGCAACCGCTTGTTCAATCCCAGCATGGGCAAAAATACACACTTGGAAGTTGTCTTTGAGTAAACGTTTAGTCAACTCAAGGCCGATACCGCTACTGCCGCCTGTCACCCAAGCTGTTTTCATCTTCTTCACATCAATATCCTTTTGAATGTTTCGAATGAGTCTTAAACGACTTCGTCTTGAAGTAAAACATGACCAAATTGTTTACGCAGTTCCGCTTTCACAATTTTACCTGTGCCATTGATTGGCAGGGCATCAACAAAAATCACCACGTCAGGAATCTGCCAACGGGCAATTTTATTGTCAAAGTAAGCCAAGGCCTCTTCTTCAGTGAGTGTTGAGTTCTCTTGTTTCACGGCAATCAAAATTGGGCGTTCATCCCATTTTGGATGACGTGCCGCAATGGCTGCTGCCATACGAATCTCCGGGTGACCCACAGCAATATTTTCAAGTTCAACCGAAGAAATCCATTCACCGCCCGATTTGATCAAATCTTTGGCACGGTCACAGATGGTCATATAACCGTCTGCATCTAGGGTCGCGATATCACCTGTGTCGAACCAGCCATCTGCTGTGGTAGCACTTTGCTCTTGGTTGAAATAATGATCAACAATCCAAGGGCCACGAATTTGTAGATTTCCTTGGGTATGGCCATCGTTGGCTAAGACTTGATTGGTGCTTTCATCAACGATACGTAATTCAACACCAAAAGGTGGACGACCTTGGGTTAAGCGTAACTTTTCAAAGTCTTCAGCACTTAAAGTGGCATGTTTGGCTTTCGGTTGGTTTGCTGTCCCGAGTGGGCTAGTTTCCGACATTCCCCATGCATGAATGGTGTCACAAGCATAGTTGTTTTTGAAATCACGAATAATTGAAGGTGGGCACGCAGCACCACCCACGATGTTACGCGTCATGCTCTCTAAGCTTGTCCCGCGTTTTTTTGCAGCTGCAAGTAAGCCTTGCCAGATGGTGGGTACACCTAAAGCCACAGTAACTTTATAGCTGTCGATCAGATCAACGAGACTGTCACCATCTAGGTTTGGTCCTGGTAAAACCACACTGGTACCGACCATCGCTGCTGCATATGGCACACCCCATGCATTGACATGGAACATAGGAACGACAGGCATGACCACATCATTTGCAGACAGGTTTAATGCGTCTGGCAAGCTAATCGCCATGGTGTGGAGTAGGGTAGAACGGTGGCTATACAGTACGCCTTTCGGGTTACCTGTAGTGCCAGAGGTGTAACATAAAGAACTAGGGGTTTCTTCGCTGAATTGTGGCCAGCTAAATTCAGCAGATTGGTTTTGAATCAAATCATCATAGAAAATAACATCTGGAAGTGCAGCTAAGATTTTTTCATCATGTGCACCGTAACAGATAAATTTTTCAACGGTTGGTACTTTGCCTTGGATTGCGACAATTAACGGTAGGAAAGTCGAATCAAAGAAAATTGCTTTGTCTTGTGCATCATTAATAATGAACACCAGTTGTTCTGGGAACAAGCGGGGGTTGATGGTGTGGCAAACATAACCACTCCCTGAAATAGCATACCAAGATTCTAAATGACGATGGTTGTTCCACGCGATCGTTGCAAGACGATCACCTTGCGTTAGATTAAATGACGTAAAAGCATTGGCTAAACGTTTGCTGTTTTGTTGGACTTGTAACCAATTGGTGGTGGTCATTTGACCATTTACTTCGCGTGAAAAAATAGAAGTATCTGCGTGGTACTTTGCTGCATGTTCGATTAAGTTACTAATCAACAAAGATTGGTGCATCATTTTGCCAAACATTTCATTCATCCTTGGTGGCTATTTGTAGAAAAAGGACTTTTAGCTAAAAGTCTTTAAGAATTATTTTTGGCTGAAGTCAACCACTGCGCCAGGTTTGATATAACGTGGCATTTTTTGACCTGTGTGTTCAGCCACGACGTGAAGGGTGCGCTCGATCCAACCTGAGTCCATAATGAACATCAGTGAGTCGTCATCGTTTAAGTTGATGTTCGCACCATTAATGACCATGAAACCTTCGGTGCCTTCTTTACTTGAAAAGGTGTGGATAGAACCAGCTGGTTCAAATAAATAGCTGCCAGCCGTTTGAACATCTTCAGGATATTCGACATAATTCCATGAACCTGCTGTTGTATAAAAATGCACAACGCCTGTATGGAAATGTCGTGGTAATATTGTGCCTGCATCAAAACGGGCATGAATGACCCAGACGCCATTATCGGGGTCTAAAAAGCAAGGTGTGACATGCACACCCGGTAGTGCATTTTTGATTTCGCCATCTTTGATGTTAATCGTTAATAATCGATCCTGATGTTTAACTGATTGTGCGATGCTCATGACAAACTCCTTGTATGTCTTGGAATCAGAATATGATATGAGATATCAATATCTAAGATTTACTTAAGCCTGAGCATAACAATGTTTCAGAAAATGCAAACCACTCGAAAGAATGGAATTGACATTGTTTGATAAATGCGCGAATGAACAGTTTAAAATAGGGATTGGAATGGTTTTTGATGCTATTTCATATTGCTTAACTGCGGTGCCCCTACTAATTTATAAGTGTTTTAGACTGATGAATGGCATAACATGATTGGTTGAGGATGATGTTGTGCTCAATGCAAAATTCAGGGAAATGAACATTGCAGATGAAGTTGAATAAAAAACGATTGGATGAATATACATGCAAGTGTTGAAGACTAAACTCAGTCGTCCGAGCATGCAAAATGGCAGGGCCATGCAACGTCCCCAACTGTTAAGTCAGATGGTGGACTATTGTCAGTCTTCTTTGGTTTTTATTCACGCCGCGGCGGGTTATGGAAAAACCACGCTGATGCATCAACTCTCGGAGTCTCTTTTAGCAAAGGGAAAGAAAGTCTGTTGGTTGACTTTGGATGACGATGACAATGATCCGATTCGACTCTATCAATACTTGCGTTTGGCGCTTTTGGATTTAGAACCGCCGCAGTCCCTCTCTTATGGACAGATCCATAAACAACACATCATTGAGCTGACGCAAAATGTTGCAGAAGTGGATGCTGAGACTGTTTTATTTATCGATGAGTTTGAAGCATTAACGAACCCAGAATGTTTAAATATCTTTTGGTGGTTGTACCAGTCTTTACCTGAAAATTGTCATTTGGTGATTGCTTCAAGGGTCAAACCCAACTGGAGTTTCGCGAAAGAATATCTATTGGGGCGTTTAAAGTGGGTTACTGAGTCTCAGCTTAGTATCAAACAGCAAGAAAGCAGTGCGCTCATTCAGTTTTTACAACAACAAAACTTTGACCAGCTTGCTTTAAGCACGGAGCTTGCAGAACAACTGATTGATAAAACTGAAGGCTGGTTTACAGGCATTCAGTTCACCAATTTATATTTGAAAGAACATCAAGATATTCATGGCTTTATTCAAAATTTAAGTGGTGCGCATCATCAGATTGTGAATTACCTTAGTGAGCAGGTTTTTTTACAACAAGACCCTGAAATTCAGCAATTTTTATTGCAAATTAGTGTACTGAGGAAAATTAATCCCGCTTTGGTTATCGCTTTAACGGGTAATCAGGCTGCACAGCAGATTCTCGATGTCATCAGCCAAAAAGGTTTGTTCATTCAAGCGATAGATGAACAGCGTACGTGGTATCGCGTGCATCATTTATTTCGAGACTTTTTGCAATCGAAGTTTAAGCTTTTACAACCCGATGCATATCAGCAAATGCATCGTAAAGCGGCAGAATGGTTCAAACAACAGCGTTATCTGATGGAAGCGATTTATCACGCCCAACAGGCAGAAGATCAGCAGTTGATTTTATCATTGCTCAACACGGTATGTCGTGAACTGATCTTAGAAGGCCGACACTATACGTTGTTGGAGTTGGTCAAACAGATCCCTGATTCTGTCTTGGTGCAAAATCCAAATTTGCTCTATGACATTATTTGGACCTTGGTACTGACGCATCAAGTGACCCTAGCTAATCATTATCTACAGCTCTGGCATAGTGTGGATCAACATGAAACCTTATTACAACATGAGGACCAATTAGGTTTAGCCCCTCTCATTGCTGTTTTAGAAGACAAGTTAGATGTGGCTTATCGCTTAGCGCAACAAAACTTAGCACAACTGCCAAGTACCGTTTATTTTGTCCGTGCTCTACTGATTGGGATTGGGGCTTTACATCACATTTGTTTGGGGCAAATGAGTGAAGCACGAAAGCTATTACTACAAACGCGCATTATCTATTTGCAAGGTCATAACCTATATGGTTTGGCAATGGTCGATTGTATTGATGCCCTATGTGATTATTTATTAGGAAATTTAACGCTCGCGGCAGAGAAATTTACTCAAGTAGGGCAGAGCGAGGAATATCGTAACTTAGGTTTAGATGAAGACAATCAAGCGGCCATTATGAATATTCTGAGCAGCTTTAAAGCAGACCTATATTATGAAATGAACCAAATGTTGCAAGTCGAAGCTGCATTAATGGACTTTAAGGGCGGTGGTAATTTGGCAATGCCTGATATGGTGATAGTCGGTTATATTTTACAAATGCGACTAGCGACCTTGCATCAAGATCAAAGCGCGATACAAATGTGCTTACACCAAGCACATACGCGTAGTAGTCAATGGTCATTACCTCGACTCGCACAAACCATACAAGCCTATGCGCAACAATCAAGCCCGCTTTCAGCATTAGCTGATACTGAACAGGCAGCATTTCAGCCATATTTAAATTTTACGAATTTGCTGCGTGGCGATGATTTAATGCTGGTGCGTCAGCAAATTTTCATGGGGAAAGCCGAGCAAGCCAAAGAATATTTAAGTCAACAGTTAGCATTTTTTAGGATTTATCCAATACGTTTTGCGCGTGTTCAAATTTTGTTTGCACTGGCCCTGTATCAGCTGAAACAACATGAACAGGCTTTTGAGGCGCTACAACAAGCGCTTGAAACCCTCATGCCGACTCAGGCAGTGCGGGTGATTCTAGATGAAGACCCTCTAATCTGGGATATGTTAAGTGGCTTAAGTCAGCACGTAAGTCGACAGAAGCAAAAACATACAGTTGTGTTATTAGAATATATCCAGCAACTGCAAAAGCTCAATCAAGCTGAAAGTAGTGCTGAAGCTTTGATCGGAAGTTCTGGCCTTGAGGCTTTATCAAAACGTGAAATCCAAATTTTAGAAAAATTAAGCCGTGGTTGTACCGATGCTGAAATATCCGAGTCGATCTTTTTGTCCATCAATACGGTGAAATGGCATTTGCGTAAAATCTATAACAAGTTGCAGGTTCGCTCTCGAATGGAAGCGGTGAATGAGGCCAAGAAGCAGGGTTTAATTGAGTAATTTAAAATTGAACAATTTTTTATATGTTACTGTTTAACGAGATCTTCAACAGTTTTTTGAAAGTGCAAATTACAAAGTATTCAGGGCAAGAGCATGCCTTACCCTGAATGTGCCATTAAAGTGCTTGAGGTGTTCCAAACAGCTCTGTAAAGGCGTGGTCTGGGCGCGGCTGTTTCATAAAACTTTCACCGACCAAGAAAGTATGAATGTCATGCTCTTGCATCATCGCCACATCCGCTGGGGTCGCAATGCCGCTTTCCGTGACCAGTAGACGAGATGGTTCAAGCAGTTTTTTCAAACGAATCGAAGTGTTTAAATCCACATCAAAGGTTTTTAAATTGCGGTTATTGACACCCAATATGCAACGCTCAGATAGACGTAAAGCACGTTCAAGTTCTGCTTCATCATGTACTTCAACCAAGACATCTAAATTGTGTTCAAAAGCCGTTTTAGACATTTCTTCGAGTTGTTGATTGGACAAGCAGGCCACAATCAGAAGAATACAGTCCGCATGTAAAGCACGTGCTTCAATCACCCCATAAGGGTCAATCAGAAAGTCTTTGCGCAATGCTGGCAGGGCACAGTGAGAACGTGCGATTTGAATGTTCTCATCGGCTCCTTGGAAAAAATCGACATCTGTTAAAACCGATAAACATGCTGCACCTGCAGCTTCGTATTGTTGTGCGATTTCAGCAGGATCAAAGTTTTCACGAATGATGCCTTTAGATGGTGATGCTTTCTTAATTTCAGCGATCACACCTGGTTGTTTGCTCAGTAAAGACTTTGCAAAACCACGCACAGGAGTTGCCTCAAGTGCCCATTCTTCAACATCTTTATAGCTACGTTGTTTGAGGCGTGCAGCAAACTCTTCCTGCTTGCGATCCACAATTTTGCCTAAAATCGTATTTGCGATATCTACCATGACAAAATCCTGTCTATCAAGCGTCGTATTGTTTAAGAGTTTTAGTGAATTCAGCAAGGATGCTCATCTTTTCTAAGGCTTGTCCGCCGTAGATGATGTCATGTGCTAAAGCCACGCCTTGTTTATAGCTGGTACAAAGTCCAGAGACATACAGACCGGCACCTGCATTTAAAGCAATCATGTTGGCTGCTTTTTCGCCTTTATCCGATTTGTTTTTGCCTAAGGCATCTTTGATTAGGCTTAAACTTTCAGCAGAATCTTGAATGATTAAACCTGTTAAAGTTTGCGATTCGATCCCAACATCTTCAGGTTGAATCTCCCATTCGGTGACTTCACCATTTTTGAGTTCAGCCACATAGGTGCTTGATGCAAGGCTAATTTCATCTAAACCATCTTTCGAATGAACCACCATGACATGTTCTGCCCCCAGTTGTTTCATCACTTCTGCAATGGGACGGCATAATTCAGTCGAAAACACCCCAATCACTAGACGTTTTACTCCAGCCGGATTCGTAAGCGGGCCAAGTAAATTGAAAATACTGCGAATGCCTAATTCACGACGTGGGCCAACGGCATATTTCATCGCTTTGTGATGATTCGGGGCAAACAAGAAACCGACACCCATTTCACGAATACAGCGTTCAGTTTGTTGCATGTTTAAGTCAAGTTGGATGCCTGCTTGTTCTAACAAGTCCGAGGAACCCGATTTGGTTGAAACACCACGGTTACCATGTTTAGCAATGGTTGCACCTGCCGCTGCAATCACAAAAGCAGACGCTGTCGAGACGTTAAATAAGTTCTGACCGTCACCACCTGTACCGACAATGTCGACTAAATAAGGCACATCACTGACATCAATTTTAATGGCAAACTCGCGCATGACACGAGCTGCTGCGGTAATTTCATCAATACTTTCGCCTTTTAAGCGAAGACCCATCATTAGTGCACCAATTTGGGCATCTGTTGCTTCACCATTCATGATGGTGCGCATGACGTCTTCCATTTGCGGCTGCGTCAACTCAATATTTTTAGTGATGTTATTTAAAGCTTGTTGCATATTCATTTTTCACTGCACTCATTTATGCGTAAATTTCTAAAAAGTTCTTAAAGATTTGATGGCCATGCTGACTCAAGATTGATTCAGGGTGAAATTGCACGCCTTCAACGGCAAGCGTCTTATGCTTTACACCCATGATTTCTTCAATTGAGCCATCGGCTTCATTGGTCCAGCAAGTCACTTCTAAGCATTCAGGCAAGCTTTCTTGATCAATCACCAGTGAGTGATAACGCGTTGCTGAAAATGGAGAAGGGAGGTTGCTAAAAATGCCTTTATTCGAGTGGTGCATGTCAGACAAACGACCATGCATCACTTTTTTGGCACGAATGATTTCGCCGCCAAAAGCCTGACCAATGGCCTGATGTCCTAAGCACACCCCTAATAATGGAATTTTTCCAGCAAAATGCTGAATGGCTGGAATAGAAATTCCTGCTTCCGAAGGTGAGCATGGACCAGGGCCAATTACAAGATACTTAGGTTGCCATCGCTCAATATCTTCCAATGTCACGGCATCATTACGTACTACTTTTACTTCTTGATTTAACTCGCCAAAATACTGGACGATGTTGTATGTAAAAGAGTCATAGTTGTCGATCATTAAAAGCATGAGCTTAACCTATTGAAATTTATGCACATAAATGTGCTTGAAGAGTCCTATGGTATTCGTGCGTTTACATTATAAAGCTATAAGTAAATTATTTTTCTCATTCAATGACTTGAATGGAGGCACAAAACCGAAATTATCATAGCAAAAAATACACAGCTAGGGCTCGACATTTTTTTTCGGGCCTAAAAATTACAATGGGTTTTGTTACTAACTGATATAGAGTTTATGAATATCTCAGATTCAAATTCTAACGAGAAACCTCGTGGACTATGTGTAAATGTCATGAAGCATGCACATTCAAGGAATATAAAAGAATATCTCTTAATGCAGTGAGCCAAAAACTCCCCGAATGTCACCAAAACAGAGCATATTTTTTTGCTTAGTCACATCTGAGATTTCGGCTTTATATTGGGTTTGAAAGGAGAGGTTTTTAATTTTTTAAAAATCAAATAAAAACAGTTAATTACGCTGATTATATTTGATTTCAGGTATATCGCTCGCCGTGATATGAGGTGTGGAAGTCAAATCAAGGCGAAAATAACAGCTTAAACATCACTCTAATTTATAAGAAATGGGTGTAAATTGACCAGTGAAATTTAAAAATGCACCATTATGATCCACACTCGAAATCTTTTAGATTAAATGTGAAGAAGCGTGCTTGAATATGGTGCATTTACTTTTTAGCTCAGTATAATAGAGCCAAAGCAAACAGCTTAAAACTGTTATTCTGATAATGAATTCAATATTTTAGCTAAGCTTTTTAAAGTTGGTACGGTAATTGCTTTAGAACAACCAACTACTAACACGCACTAAAGAGTGCAACAAAAATTCATCGGAGCAAAATGAGCATGGCGAACAAGGTCCTACAACTCATCCAAGAAAGTGGCGCAAAATGGGTCGATTTCCGTTTTACGGATACTAAGGGTAAAGAACAACACGTAACTTACCCAGCAGATACTATCGACGAAGATACTTTTGAAGACGGTAAAATGTTTGATGGTTCTTCTATCGCTGGTTGGAAAGGCATTGAAGCATCTGACATGATCTTACGCCCAGATGCTGCAACTGGTTTTATCGACCCGTTCTTCGCTGAGCCGACAGTAGTTGTTACTTGTGACGTTATTGAGCCATCAACAGGTCAAGGTTATGACCGTGACCCGCGTTCGATTGCTCGCCGTGCTGAAGAATACCTAAAATCTACAGGTATTGGTGATACTGCATTCTTTGGTCCAGAACCAGAATTCTTCGTATTTGACGAAGTAAAATGGGAAATTGATATGTCTGGCGCGCGCCATACATTGATTGCTGAAGAAGCTGCTTGGTCAACAAACAAAGACTACGAAGGCGGAAACTCTGGTCACCGTCCACGTGTTAAAGGTGGCTACTTCCCAGTTCCTCCAGTTGACTCTTCACATGACATGCGTGCTGATATGTGTGCGCGTATTGAAGACATCATGGGCCCAGGTCGTGTAGAAGTACATCACCACGAAGTTGCATCTTGCCAATTAGAAATTGGTGTAAGCTTCAACACAATGGTTCGTAAAGCAGACGAAGTACAACAGTTCAAATATGCTGTTTGGAACGTTGCGCACCAATATGCAAAAACTGCGACTTTCATGCCTAAGCCAATGGTTGGTGATAACGGTTCTGGTATGCACGTTCACATGTCGATCTCTAAAGATGGCAAGAACTTGTTTGCTGGTGATGAATATGCTGGTCTTTCAGAAATGGCGCTTTACTTCATCGGTGGTGTAATTAAACACGCTCGTGCATTGAACGCAATTACGAACCCATCTACAAACTCGTACAAGCGTTTAGTTCCACACTTCGAAGCGCCGATTATGTTGGCTTACTCAGCACGTAACCGTTCTGCTTCTATCCGTATTCCTTACGTTTCTAGCCCTAAAGGCAAACGTATCGAAGCTCGCTTCCCAGATCCAATGATGAACCCGTACTTAGGTTTCGCTGCATTGTTAATGGCGGGTCTTGATGGTATCCAAAACAAGATTCACCCAGGTGAAGCAGCTGACAAAAACTTATACGACCTTCCTCCTGAAGAAGAAGCGAAAATCCCTACAGTTGCGCACAGCCTAGATATGGCTCTTGAAGCGCTTCAAGCAGATCATGAGTTCCTTCTTAAAGGTGGTGTATTTACGAAAGAAATGCTTGATGCATATATCGAACTTAAAACTGAAGAAGTGCGTCGTTTGAACACGACAACTCACCCAGTTGAATTTGATATGTACTACAGCTTGTAATTCTGAACTGAATTTCACTGTAAAAAACCCGCGCTAGTCGCGGGTTTTTTTGTATCATCTGTTTAACTTGAAAAAATTGATGAAAGTAATGGCACAGCGTAAAAAGCACACCAGTTTTTATCCTTGGATTGATCCTAAAGATCACGACAAAGGTTTTAAGCTAAATTTTTCGATGGTGACTTATATCGAAGTTGGTCGCACCCCTGAAGGTTATAAGCATGCAGAATTTGTTGCATTGAAAAGCCCAGAGTTGGCACTGGATTATGATTATCCTCAAAGTTTTTACTTGAGTACTGAAGGTTTTATTTTGATAAGAACTCCGCAAGGTAAATTTGAAACCATTGCAAAAACAGATAATTGCTAAAGATTGATCTTACAATCAAATACATTCTTCATAACTCAAAAAGCGTTTAAGCGCACAGTAAATCAATGGTACAGGTAGGCTTATGCAGCAGATTCCAGCTGAACTGAAAACATGGTTATATGCTTCAGGTTCACTTACTCAGCAACTGACGGATTTGGCTGATGGGGCGTTTAGGGTTCAACCAACCAAAGAGCATTTTCAGCGTCTTCAGTTTATCGATGCAAAATGGATGGGCATGCCGTTTCAGCATACGTCATGGGTACGAGAAAGTTTTTTATATGGCAGTGATGCAGAGCCTTGGGTCAAAGCCAAAAGCATTTTCCCGATCTTAAGTTTGCAAGGCCGCGCACGGCTTTTTAAACATATTGGTAAAAAACCGATTGGTTGGTTCTTGTTTCAGCGCACCAATCCAGCATGTGAACGTCGTGTGATTTGGCTAGAAGATGGCTGGACCAGACAGAGCTGTTATACTTGGCACGGTTGCAAGTTTATTGTTCAAGAAACCTTTTTGGCTAGTTTTGAGCAATTTTTGCAAAAGCAGAATTCAGCATCTGAAGGACAGTCATGACAACTGCGCATCAAATTACTTGGCGTGAACGTTTAGAAGCCTATTATTATTTATGTCGTTTTGATAAGCCTGTTGGCACAGAATTGGTGTTCTGGCCTACCATGTGGGCACTATGGATTGCAGCAGAGGGCATACCGCCAATTGGTATTCTGATTCCGATGGTACTTGGCACGATATTTATGCGTGCGGCTGGGTGTGCAATTAATGATTTTGCTGATCGTAAGGTCGATGCGCATGTAGAGCGCACTAAAACGAGGCCCTTAGCAACAGGGATTATCACAGCCAAAGAAGCCATTTATGTGTTTCTAGCTTTAGTCTTTGCTAGTGCTTGTATGTTGTTGTTTCTACCGATTGAAACGTTTTATTGTGCTTTAGGCGGGCTTTTTCTCGCATTTATATATCCTTTCATGAAGCGCTATACCCATTTGCCTCAGGTTGTTTTAGGCATGGCTTTTTCGTGGGGAATTCCGATGTCCTTTACGGCTATGGGTAAACCATTAGATTTAACCTGTTGGTTGCTGTATTTTGGCAATCTGGCTTGGACTGTGGCGTATGATACTCAATATGCCATTACCGACCGTGAATATGATTTAAAAATTGGGGTGAAGTCGACAGCCATTTTGTTTGGTCGTTTTGATATTCAAATCATTGCACTTTTACAGGTGATGAGTGTCATTTTGATCGGTACGGCGCTTTACCTTGAAAATTTATTGATGCCATTGGGTTTAATCGCATTGCTTGTAGTCGTGGCTGATTTTATTTATCAATGGTCCAAAACCAAAGACAAAGATCCACAGCGTTGTTTTTGGGCATTCCGTCACAATCGTTGGGTGGGACTTCTTATCTTTACTGGAATCTTTTTAGAATTAATTATTTAAAGTGATTGTTTGGTTGAAAAGCGTCCTATACAGGGCGCTTTTTTTATGTCTTAATAAAACGGCATGTAGTTTCATGCTTAAAAAAACAACGAATAAAAGGATATTTTATGAAACGCTCGAAAATAGCATTAGCCCTTACAGTTGCCGTTTCAATGCTGTCTTTAACTGCTTGTAATGACGATGATGATTCGCCCGCTTCAAATCAAAAACAGACCTATGTTTCTGAAAGTGCTTATTCAGAAGACACATTAAACACTGCAGCTTCTATTAAGGTAATGACGTATAACATGGAAAATGTTCAAGGTCAGACCGCTAAAGCAACGGCGCTGGTGATGTTCCCTAAAGTAGCACCACCTATAGATGGTTATCGCGTAGTGGTTTGGGAGCATGGCACGGTTGGGGTAGGTGATAGTTGTGCACCAAGTAATAATATGATTCACCCACGTTTTAAAATTTTAGCAGACAGTCTACTAGCTGCTGGTTATGTGGTTGTTGCGCCAGATTATGAAGGTTTGGGCACGCCAGGGATTCATCCATATTTAAACTTATCTAGTGCTGCGAAGTCAGCGCTTTCTGCTGTACAAGCAGCAAAAGATCATTATGGTAAGCAGTTGAATGGTGCGTGGATGTCTGTGGGGCAATCTCAAGGGGGGCATGCCTCATTAGCGACCGCAGAATACGCAAATACAGATGCAACCTATAAAGGTGCTGTGGCAGGTGCACCAGCTTCGAGTTTGGGCAAAATTATTCTTGAGGTTGCGCCAGCAGCTTTAGCTGGCATTGAAGAGCAAGAAATTAAACTTGGTGTACCTTTGGCTGCACGTACTTCGGTCGATTCTTATGCAACCTTATTGGCTTATGCAGCATTAACGGGCGTTGGTATTAAAGCGTATGAGCCGCGATTTAATTATCAGGACATTTTCCAATCACGTGCCAAATCTTTGGCTGAGTTTGCAGAAGGTTCAACAGGGGATAATGGTCTGTGTTTAGACAATGATAGTGACCCAAGTTTAAGCTTAATTAATAAATTTAAAGACGATATTATTCAGTTTATGACAGCAAATCCTGATAAAAAAGTCATGGATTATCCTGGTTTAGATACTAGTGTGTTTGCAACCAATGAAACCGTAAAAAACTTCTTAGTAAGCAGTCAGCCTGGGACTAAACGAATTGATAAACCTGTATATATAGTACAAGGTACATTGGATACAAATGTTCCATATCCAGTCACACAGGGTTTAGTTACGAAGTTGCAAGGATTGGGTTCACCAAATGTTTTATTAGATCCAGTTGTTGGAGCAACTCATACCCAAGCAATTGTATGTAAAAATTTACAAGTTTATAATTTTATTCAAGATAAGATGCCAGCAAATACTAATATTATACTTGATCCAAATACAGTGGATGCCAGCACCAATGAAAATTGTACAGGTATAGCACCGACATAAAATTAACCATTTAAACTGAAAACAGAGCCTCATGATTGAGGCTCTTTTTTGTTATAGTATTTGCCCATCAAAATCTAGATATTGGAAATAGGCTGGCTATGACGAAATCAACTCAAAAACTAACGCCAAAAGTGATGTTTTTAGCGAGTCTTGGTATTGTGATTCCATTGCTTATTTTAGGGATTGCTTTTTTAGCGGTAAAAAGCGATGCAAAAAACCAAGCGGAATATCAGCGTATTAAGGAAGAACAACAGCAGCGTATTCAAGAAAAGTTGGCTGCCGAAAAGCAATTCACACAGCAGGAAGCGAGCAGCGCGGTCTCAAAATAATTCAAGCACGCATTGCAGGTGTGACACCAATGTGTTTGTGCAGTTGGCGAATGCTTGGAATTTCTGTAAAACGCAGAACGATGTAACCTGCTTCATTGAGCATGGCATCACGTTCTGCATCTTCTTGTTCTTTGCCGATATGGGAAGGATCATCGAGTTCAATAATCACCACGACCGCTAATTGTTCATCTAATAAAACGAAATCGGTGACTTTACGGTTAAACTTGGCCCGTATTTTATAGTAGTCACTGGTAATCAGCGAGCTAAATGAAACCTGAGCTAGAACATGATGGCGTGGGAAGGCTTCTTTTAAGCGAATAAACATTTTACGTTCAAACGGCGTAATGACGTGTTTGGCATAAACCTTTTGCTTACGGCGAAACAGGTCAGGGTAGACCATGATCACTAACGTAATAGTGGCGAAGCAGCCGATGATAAAAAAGATGATTTGACTCAGATCGAACACAATATTTTCTAGCACAAAGAAAAAACCCACTCGCATGGAGTGGGTTTTTAGAATTTTGGCTCTCCAACCTGGGCTCGAACCAGGGACCTGCGGATTAACAGTCCGTCGCTCTACCGACTGAGCTATTGGAGAATCTGCACGCATTCTATGTGGCAAAGCTCAAAGGGTCAAGTCTTTGGCCTGATATTTTTATATAATCTGTTTTAAATGATTTAAAAATAAACGGTTTAGCTTTTATTGATGTGATTCGATTCAGCTATCTTTGATTTTCTATGAAGATATTATGGGTATTCAAGCTGAGAAGGGCCTGTATGGAAAGCTGCTTTGCAGTGATTTTGAGAGATTGGTTTTACTTATGGGTGAATGTCGTTTTTATAGATAGAAAAAAGCCCAAGTCATGATGCTTGGGCTTTTTAAAATTTGGCTCTCCAACCTGGGCTCGAACCAGGGACCTGCGGATTAACAGTCCGTCGCTCTACCGACTGAGCTATTGGAGAATCTGAAATGCAGTATAGAGAAAATTACACATCGGTCAAGTTACAATTCTAAAAAAAGTCGAATTTTAGATTAAATGTTTTTTTTATAAACAATTTGATATGTCATAGCTGTATACCAGAATGGTATAGGATGTAGATCAAAACAATGATCAATAAAAAAAGCCCAAGTCACGATGCTTGGGCTTTTTAGAATCTTGGCTCTTCCACCTGGGCTCGAACCAGGGACCTGCGGATTAACAGTCCGTCGCTCTACCGACTGAGCTATGGAAGAATAGTGGCTCTCCAACCTGGGCTCGAACCAGGGACCTGCGGATTAACAGTCCGTCGCTCTACCGACTGAGCTATTGGAGAATCTGATGCGCATTTTAGGGAGGAAAGGAAAATGGGTCAAGCAAAAAATATTGAGAAATGAATTGTTTGCTTTATAAATATGCGTTTAGGTAGCAAAAACAAAAAAACCGCTCAAAAAGAGCGGTTTTTTAAACAAGACGAATCTTATTTTTCAACGCCAGCAGCTTGACCTGCATATTTCGCGTTTGCATAATCCCAGTTTACAAGGCTTTCAAGGAAAGTTTTGATGTAAACAGGACGTGCATTACGGAAGTCGATGTAGTAAGCATGTTCCCAAACGTCAATAGTTAACACTGCAACTTTACCGTGTGCAAGTGGAGTGTCTGCATTTGAAGTTTTAAGGATAGAAAGGTTACCATTTACTTCGTCAGCAACTAACCAAGCCCAACCTGAACCGAATTGAGTTGTTGCAGCAGCAGCAAATTCTTCAGCGAATTTTTCGTAAGAACCGAACGCTTCATCAATTTTAGCAGCTAAAGCACCTGTTGCTTTACCACCACCGTTTTTAGCCATACAGTTCCAGTAGAATGTGTGGTTCCAAACTTGTGCTGCATTATTGAAGATACCTGCTTTAGATGCATCACCAGCAGAAGCTGTGATGATTTCTTCTAAAGTTTTACCTTCAAGGTCAGTACCCTTGATTAGGTTGTTTAGGTTAACAACATAAGTATTGTGGTGTTTGTCGTGGTGGAATTCTAAAGTTTCTTTGCTGATGTGCGGAGCAAGATCTTCGTAGCCATATGGAAGTGCAGGTAAAGTAATGGTTGTCATGTTTCATTCCTTGCAGATTTGCTGGGTTTTACTTTAAGTGCATTTATTGTAAATGATTCTATAGACAATAGGGCAGTCTTTTAATACACAAAATATGCAAAAAACTTCGCAAGGAGACATATACGATACACAGGATATCGTTAGAGTCTTTCGTACAGAATATATTCATTTTAAAAGACTCTAAGCTCTAGATGGATTGAGATGGGTGATTAATTTTTAGTCTGTAACGCAGCGTGGTAACGGCGATTTACTTCATCCCAATCGACCACATTATAAAAGGCATTGATATATTCAGGACGGCGGTTTTGGTATTTTAGATAATACGCATGTTCCCATACATCTAAACCGAGAATAGGGGTATGACCGTGCATAAGTGGGGAATCCTGATTTGCACTGCTTTCAACAATTAGCTGGTGTTCAGGTGTCACGCTCAGCCATGCCCAACCACTGCCAAAACGGCTAATCGCGGCTTTGGTAAATGCATCTTTAAAAGCATCAAAACCACCGAGTTGCTCATCAATAGCCTTTCCCACAGCTCCAGTCGGTTGGCCACCACCTTGTGGACTCATGACCGTCCAAAACAGTGAGTGGTTGGCATGACCACCTGCATTATTGATCACCATATTTTTAAGATCAGTAGGGACTTCATTGACTTTGGCAACCAAATCTTCCACAGACAGTTTCTCCCATTCTGTGCCTGCAATCGCGCCATTAATGTTATTGATGTAGGTTTGATGGTGTTTACTGTGGTGAATTTCCATCGTTTTCGTATCAATATTGGGTTCGAGTGCATCATAGGCATAAGGAAGAGCGGGTAAAGAATAAGCCATGTGTTTGATTCCTTTAATCATCAAAATTGTTTTATTGGGATTTTTCAAAGCAGTTTTATTATCCACTTAAAGGTTAATGAGAATCAATATGTTTATTATTTACAATTTAGAATGGAGCGTCGGAAGTTTTATTGTTCATATTGGTTGAACGTTCAGCAGGTATAACAAGGATGAGATGCAAAGCGTTTTTGAACTGATGCTATGTTTTGAATTAAAAATACGAAAGACTAGGGATAATATTTTAAAAATTAGTCATTTGCTTAAATGGAGGTGATGTTGGATGCTATGTGATGTAAGCGCATTGAGAGGACTGGGATGAAAGGAGTTTCATCCCAGCGATTGCTTAGATCGGGTTGTTTAACTCGAAATAAACATATTCAATATCAAATTGTTCTGAAATGGCTTGACCTAATCGTTGCACGCCATAGCGTTCAGTCGCATGATGTCCGCAAGCAAAATAATGTATGCCTAATTCTTTGGCTTCATAGAAGGTACGTTCACTGACTTCGCCTGAAATATAGGCATCACAGCCTTGTTCAGCGGCTTTTACAATAAAATCTTGTGCACCACCGGTACAAAAACCGACTTTTTCAATCATGGTCTTGTCCGCAGGAAGATGGGTGACATCAAACTTTAATGTCTCAGATACAAACTTTTTAAAGTCTTCCACAGGCATAGGCTGGTTTAAATAACCAATATTACCAATAGGATGACGCTCAGATGGATCAAGTGCCTCAATACGTTCCAGTTTGAGCAAATCTGCAATCGCTGCATTATTTCCAAGACTCGGATGGCTGTCGAGGGGGAGGTGATATGCCAACAAAGAAATGTCATGTTGAATCAGACTCTTGATCCGTTTACCGCGCATACCTGTGATGGGGTAGGCTTCACCTTTCCAAAAATAACCATGATGCACCAGTAAAAGATCCGCATTTTCTCGGATCGCGGCATCTATGGCATCTTGCGATGCAGTCACAGCAGCTAAAATTTTACGCACTTCGGTTTTACCTTCAATTTGAAGGCCATTCGGTGCATAGTCCTTAAACTCAGGTGATTTGAGGGTTTGATCACACCATTGGATAATGTCTTGTAATTTTGCCATATCGACTTAAAAACTCTTTTAAATTGATTACATCGGAACCTATTGTTTATTGTAACTAAAGCATGACAAAACTCTTGCTTATTTTTGTGCTTCGGCTTGAATTTCGCTTTACAATAGGCATAAATTACTTAGTCATCAATGAATTAAAACATTTTAGAGGGTGAAATCGTGCGCAGGACCTTTTCCTGGTTACCTTGGGTATTACTCATTTTAGTCATTGCTGGATTTTTTGCTTGGCAGCAGTATCAAAAACCAAAAGCGCCTGTGGCGTCGGATGGTATTAAGATGCCTGCTGAAAAGGTGGAGCCTTTAATTAACACCACGCGTACGGGTGGGGTGGTTTCTTATAGTGCCGCCGTGAAAGTGGCTGCGCCAGCAGTAGTGAATATTTTTACCACGCAAAAAGTCAAACAACTTGACCATCCATTACTCAATGATCCTGCGTTCCGTGAATTTTTTGGCAATCAAATTCCAGATCAGTTTAGCCAAAATAAAAATGAAAACAGTTTAGGCTCAGGTGTGATTGTTCGTCCTGATGGTTATATTTTGACGAATAATCATGTGATTGCTCAAGCTGATCAAATTGTTGTGGCATTACAAGATGGCCGTCGTGCAGTGGCAAAAGTGATTGGTACCGACCCCGATACCGATTTGGCTGTGATTAAAATTGAGCTGGCGAATCTGCCTGTTTTACCTTTTAAGCTCAGTGGTAACGAAGTGGGTGATGTAGTCTTGGCCATTGGCAACCCATTTGGTGTAGGTCAAACCGTTACACAGGGGATTGTCTCTGCTACAGGACGCTCTGACTTAGGTATTAACACCTATGAAGACTTCATTCAAACCGATGCTGCGATTAATCCAGGTAATTCTGGTGGTGCTTTGATTGATGTCGCGGGTAATTTGATTGGGGTTAATACTGCGATTTTCTCTCAGTCAGGTGGGTCTTTAGGTATTGGTTTCGCCATTCCTGCAAGAATTTGCCAACAAGTACTGAACTCTATTCTTAAAGACGGCCGTGTGGTACGTGGTTGGCTAGGTATTAGTTTATTGCCTGTTGAACAAGTCAATATCTTAGAGCCTAAAGGGCCCGGTGTGGTTGTCGCGGACGTATTAAAAACGGGACCTGCTGCAAAAGCTGGTTTAAAGAAAGGCGACAAGATTGTGAAAGTGAATGATGAAGTGATTACTTCAACCTCACATTTGATTAATTTTGTGGCTCTACAACCGCCAAATAGCACCATTCAGATTTCACTTGAGCGCGATGGCAAACCTTTAGATGTGGCTGTGGTTGTTGGGGAAAGAAAAGAGCAAAATCAGGACTCTCAATTTATCCCATTACCTGAATAAGACTAAAAACGTAAATAAAAATGCCTCTTATATAGAGGCATTTTTTATGAGTAGATGATTTACAGCGTGAATATTAGATGCAGAGCATGATCAATAGAAACCCTGTGCATTTTAAAGCTTGAGAGTGGTAAATGATGATCTCAGTTTTAGACGAAAATTAAAGCTCACTTATTTTTAGATATTGCCCATTTGTATCAAACATGAATAACGCGGTTAACTTATTAGGGAGAAGTGTAGGTCGAAGCTAAAAGAAGGTGTATGACTGAGGATGCCTTGTGCAGTCTCTTTGTGTGATTCTTATTTAACATACATGATAGGTTTTACTTATTAGGAAATGTTGAGCCTAACTTTTAGGAAAACCATTGGCTGTTATCGTTTTGAATGGTGTTTTTGTTTAAGCGAGGCGCTGATGACTAGGTTGAATCGACAGGCGGATTTATAGGGCACAAAAAAACAGCAACCGAAGTCGCTGTTTTTATATATCTGGAAATTACGCTTCTTGTTGGATACCCGCAACGAGCCAGTCTTGGGTAGAACCCGCAGGTTTTACAAAGTGCCAAACTTCAGCAAAAGGTTGCGGTAAGCTGTTGAGGTCTTCACTTACTGTACCAGTAAAACGTACGCTAACCACGTATTGGCCATTTTCTGTCGCAGAGTCTGAAACCATCGCATTAAGGTTTGAAAACTCAGCTACATCTTGATCTTGATTCGCCATAATGTCTTGATACATAGACTGGTAAAGATCAGGTGTTAAGTAACGTTGAATTTCAGAGATGTTACTTGCAGTGTTCATTGACTGAATATGATTGAAACGTTGACGAGCAATACGTAAGAAAGCAGCGGGTTCTGTACCGTCTGGCAACTGACTACCACTATTGGTATAGGCAGCGCCAAAAGGTGCGTTGTTTTGTGGTGTAGCAGCTGAACCACCTACAGACTGACCAAAAATATTGCTGTTGTCATTTGATGTACGTGGTGCAGCTTGTTGGCCAAACGGTGCTTGAGTTGAACCGTTATTTGGCGCGTATGGATTAGGTGCTACTTTTTTTTTTGCGCCCATTTTACGGAAAATGAAGAAGGCAACAGCAGCAGCAAGAAGAATCCAGATCCAGCTTGGAATACCACCTTTTTCTTCCTGTGTTTGCGCTTGAGAAGCAGAGTTGTCATCTGCCAATGCATTTGCAGCTACAGCACCAATTGCAGCACCTGCTACACCCGCCGCAACCATACCACCGACGCCTGGACCAGATTTAGCTGGAGCTGTAGCGGGCGCGGTAGGTTGTTGAGCTGGAGTTGCTTGACGAGGTTGTTGATAAGACTGAGTTGGTGCAGCTTGACGGCTCATGCCGTGGCTTTTACCACCACCTGCACGTTTAGCTTCTGCGGCTAAGGGTGCAACTAAAAGAGCCGCTGTTAAAAAACCAGCAATCAAACCACGCTGTCGAACTTCCATCAAATTTTCCTACTCTATAAAAAATAAATTTTAACTCTACCTTTATGCAGCCTTTCATCCTAAATTTCAATAAAAAACGTGTTTATTTTATGAGAAATTCAAATGAATGGAATTTAGCTTAGTTGAGTTCGTCACTTAAGCTCATGGCTTCAGTGAGCGCCTCATGTAAGCGCGCCACAGAGATTACCTTCACCCCAGCAATATCTTTTTGCGGTGCGTTGCCTCGCGGTAGAATAATGTATTTAAAACCATGTTTAATGGCTTCTTTTAAGCGTTCCTGCCCATTGGGGACTGGGCGAATTTCCCCAGAGAGTCCTACTTCACCAAAAACAGCCAGTTGTTGTGGCAGCGCTTTACCCCGCAGACTCGAGGCACAGGCCAATAAAACAGCCAAGTCAGAGCCTGTTTCCGTGATTTTTAAACCACCGACAACGTTGACGTAGACATCTTGTCCAGATGTTTGCACGCCACCATGGCGATGCATCACCGCCAAGAGCATATTTAAACGGTTTTGTTCTAAACCCAAGGCGACTCGGCGCGGTTGACCATGTGCATCATCAACCAAAGCTTGAACCTCAACCAACAGAGGACGTGTGCCTTCACGGCTGATCATCACGATTGAGCCTGCAATGGCTTCATCATAACGGCTTAAAAAAATGGCTGAAGGATTCGCCACTTCTCTTAAGCCTTTATCGGTCATGCCAAAAACCCCGAGTTCATTGACTGCACCAAAACGGTTTTTAACGGCACGAATCATCCGATAACGTGAGTCGGACTGACCTTCAAAGTACAGAACACAGTCGACCATATGTTCAAGCACACGCGGGCCAGCCAGTGCACCTTCTTTGGTGACGTGTCCGACGATGAACAAGGCTGTGCCACTATTTTTAGCAAAACGCGTCAGTAAAGCTGCGGACTCGCGAATTTGAGAAACACCGCCCGGCGCTGACTGGAGTGTTTCGGTATAAAGGGTTTGAATGGAATCTAAAATTGCCACGGCTGGACGTTCGTGAGCAAGCATTTCACATATCCGCTCGACACAGGTTTCTGCCATGACTTTGAGTTTATCTGTAGGCAGATCAAGACGATTTGCACGCAAAGCCACTTGAGAGAGTGATTCCTCACCTGTGACATACAATGCCGCACTGTTGGCCGCAGCCATGTGCGTTGCTGTTTGCAATAAAATGGTCGATTTACCGATACCTGGATCACCACCAATCAGCACCACGGAGCCTGTGACCAAACCACCGCCAAGCACGCGATCAAACTCACCAATCCCTGTAGCCAGTCGAGTCTCATGTGAAACTGAAATTTGATTTAAGGTGCTAATAGCAGCAGCTTGACCTGCATAGCCGCCACCCATTTTGGGCTGCGCACGATGTGTGACTGCAGGTGCAATATTGACTTCAACCAGACTATTCCATTCCCCACATTCAGAACATTGACCCGCCCATTTTGAATGGTCAGCGCCACATTGTTCACAGCGGTAAACACTTTTTGCTTTTGCCATGCTTTATTTGATGCACTATTTGGAGTATTCGATGGTTCAACAGCATACAGAGGATTGGATTTGAAATGAATGCTCTAAATCAAAAAGCCACCCAAAGGTGGCTTAACTATTGCAGATTTTAAAAATGTGCGTTGAAAATAGCCTTAGTACAACTCACCTGATTTACGTTTTTCGACAAAATCACGTGACTCTTTCACAATCACCGTCGACAGCAATAACAAGGCGATTAAGTTTGGAACCGCCATTAAGCCATTAAAGGTATCGGCAAATAGCCAGACTAAATCAAGAGATGCCACGCAACCAATAAAGACTGAAGCGATGTAAATGAGACGGTACAGCAGGACATACTTTTCACCGAGTAAATACGTACAGCATTTTTCGCCGTAATAGCACCAACCTAAAATGGTGGAGTAAGCGAAGAACACAATACCAAAAGTCACGATCCAGCCTCCGACACCCGGTAGTAATTGGTCAAAAATATGGGTGGTTAATACCGCGCCTGTTTCGCCACCAAAACTATTGCCCGCCATGATAAAGCCCATGACCAAAACGATACCTGTGATACTACAGACGATAATGGTATCGATAAATGTACCTGTCATTGAGACTAAGCCTTGACGCGCAGGGTGGTCGGTTTTTGCAGCAGCGGCGGCAATGGGTGCTGAACCCATCCCCGCTTCATTTGAGAAGACGCCACGAGCGACACCGTAACGAATGACGGCACCAATTGCACCACCTGCTACTGCTTCACCAGTAAAGGCATCACGGAAGATCAGTTCAAGTGCAGGCATGACGAGTTCAAGGTGGTTGAAGATAATAATGAGACCACCGAGGACATAGCCAATCGCCATTACGGGAACAATCAAAGATGCTGCTTTAGAAATAGACTTAATTCCGCCTAGAATAACCAAAGCAGAGAATACAGTAATGACGATACCTGTGATCCATGTTGCAACTCCTGTACTGTTTTCAACAGCGAGCGCAACCGTGTTGGATTGCACTGAACTGCCAATCCCAAAAGACGCCAAGGTGCCAAACAGCGCAAAAATCAGTGCTAACCATTTCCATTTTAGGCCGCGTTCAATGTAGTACATTGGACCGCCAGACATTTCACCTTTTTCATTTTTGATTCGGTATTTAACCGCCAGTACGCCTTCCCCATATTTGGTTGCCATACCAAACAGGGCGGTCATCCACATCCAAAACACTGCACCTGGACCCCCTAGGACACAAGCGGTGGCAACGCCTGCGATATTACCCGTACCAATGGTGGCAGAGAGTGCTGTCATAAGGGATGCGAAGTGGGAGATATCTCCGGTATGGGAATGTGCTTGGTCATGTTTGCCAAAGACTTGTTTAAAGGCCAAAGGCAACATGCGGATTTGCCAGAAAAATAAGCGTAGTGTGAGGAATATCCCTGTTCCGACAATGAGGACCAACATATAGGGTCCCCAGACCCAACCACTGATGGTTTCCATAAACGTTTGTAAATTTTGTGTATTCATTCTTGTTTTAGTCCTCTATGTTTTAAAACTTGAAATTTCTAGAAAAATTTTGAGTTTTATTAAGCAATTGATATGCCACAGTCATGCTTCCTGCACGATTTTTTATTGATTTTTAGTCTTGTTGTATTTGTTACATGGAATTTATTTTTTGACAAGTATTTTGCTGTTTTTTTCAGCAGGAACTTTTACGTGTCCTTTGTCGCATTAAATATAAGAAAAATTAATTAACTTTTCAAAAGATGTTGAAAATATAGATTAATACAATTTTATTTTTATTTTTTTGTTCTTTTCGGGTAATTTTGGCGACTGGAAATAAAAGATGACATCAAGAATGAGTTTAGAAAATACAGAATCGACCTCTGAACAAGGTGATTTAAAACGGAGTTTATCCAACCGCCATTTACAACTCATTGCGATTGGCGGTGCGATTGGTACAGGTTTATTTATGGGGTCGGGAAAGACGATTAGTCTCGCTGGACCATCTATTTTAATCATTTACATGATTATTGGTTTTATGGTGTTTTTGGTCATGCGCGCGCTTGGCGAATTACTGCTGTCTAACTTGAAGTACAAATCGTTTATCGATTTCTCTACCGATTTGATTGGGCCGTGGGCAGGCTATTTCGTTGGTTGGACCTATTGGTTATGTTGGATCACGATTGGTATCGCGGACTTATCAGCCATTATTTATTACCTTCAGTTCTTTAATGGAGGGATGCCGTTCACACCTGGGGAAGGGGTGATGATCAGTGTTGCGGCCATTGTGTTCATCATGGGCTTGAACTTGGTCACGGTGAAACTGTTTGGTGAGCTGGAGTTCTGGTTTGCACTGATTAAGATTATTGCCATTGTGGTGTTGATTGCCGTTGGTTTATGGATGATCTTTACAGGTTTCACTTCAACGACGGGTGAAATTGCATCATTTAGTCATCTTTGGTCACATGGAGGAATGTTCCCAACAGGCGTGACAGGCTTCCTTGCGGGTTTCCAAATTGCGATCTTTGCCTTTGTAGGTGTAGAGCTGGTCGGTACCACGGCTGCTGAAACTAAAGACCCAGAAAAGAATTTGCCTAAAGCGGTGAACTCGATTCCAATTCGTATCATTGTTTTCTATGTGCTGTCTTTAGTGATTGTAATGTCTGTGACACCATGGAACGTGATTGATCCGGCGGTTTCGCCTTTTGTGAACTTGTTTAGTCAAGCGGGTATTGCAGCAGCAGCAATCATCATGAACTTGGTGGTATTGTCTTCTGTGATGTCATCAATGAATAGTGGTGTGTTTTCAACGTCGCGTATGTTGTTTGGTTTGTCTCGTGAAGATCAAGGGCCAAAAGCATTTGGCCACTTAAACAAGCGTGCTGTTCCTGCAAATGCATTGTACTTTTCAGCAATTTGTTTACTGTTAGGTGCTGCACTACAGTACTTTGTACCAAATACTGTTGAAGCCTTTACTTTGGCAACTACACTGTCGACGATTTTGTTTATCTGTGTCTGGATTATGATTATCTGGAGCTACATTGTGTATTACAAAACACGTCCAGAGTTACATGCAAAATCGACTTTTAAACTACCAGGTGGTCTATTTACCTGTTGGTTTGTGATCGTTTTCTTCATTGGTGTGATCTATGTGTTATCACTTGAAGCTGATACAATGAAAGCTTTAATGGTGAGTCCGATTTGGTTCATCATTTTGATTATTGGTTATTTTGGTTTCTACAAACCGAAACATAAATAATCGAAACCATTCAAAAAAACGCCAGTCTTTAACTGGCGTTTTTTTTTAACTCACTATAATCTTTAGCGCTTAGTGGTTTGGTCATGTATGTTGATCAGGTTATACTTCTTCAAAATATCAAATAGGTGATCAGATGCGTTCTGTCATTTGCTGCATCAGTGTCTTGGTGATGAGTACTGCATTCGTCGGTTGTGGTCAGTCTGGTACATTACATATGCCAAATGATCCAAACTACGACAAACGAGCGAAATATTTGCTTTATAAAGATGCAGCATCTAAGCCGTCTGCACAAAAGGAAGATACCGTGCCCGTGAAGCAAGAGTTTGCTGCACCTTCAGTTGAAACCAATCAGCCTTAATACCTTAAACGCTTCATAGAAAGGATACATTCATGAGTTTTACCCGCAATCATGGGGTTTTGCATGCTGAGCAATGCTCACTGCAACAGCTTGCGCAGCAATTTGGTACACCACTGTATGTTTATTCAAAAGCGACTTTTGAAAAACACTTTACAGAGATGGATCGTGCTTTTGACTTTATCGATCATCAAATTTGTTTTGCGGTCAAGTCAAACTCAAACATTGCGGTATTGAATGTCCTTGCGAAGCTCGGTGCGGGTTTTGATATTGTGACGGGCGGAGAATTAGCTCGTGTACTAAAAGCGGGTGGCGATGCTTCTAAAATTGTCTTTTCGGGTTTAGGTAAAACTGAGATTGATGTTCAAAAAGCATTAGAAGTGGGTATTGCATGCTTCAATGTCGAGTCTCATGCAGAGCTGGATCGTATTCAAAAAGTTGCAGCGAAGCTCGGCAAAAAAGCACCCATTTCATTGCGCGTCAATCCAGATGTAGATGCGAAAACGCATCCTTACATTTCAACAGGTTTGAAAGAAAATAAATTTGGGATTCCGTCAGATACAGTGTTTGAAACCTATCAATATGCTGCAACGCTGCCGAATTTAGACATTATTGGTATCGACTGCCATATTGGTTCCCAGTTGACCGAAACACAGCCTTTTGTGGATGCTCTAGATCGTGTGATTGTGATGATCGATCAGCTGAAAACCATGGGTATTCAGTTGAAACACATCGATATTGGTGGTGGTTTAGGCGTGACTTATAAAGATGAAGTGCCGCCTACCGTTTTTGAATATGCCAATGCAATGAAGCCCGCTTTAGAAAAATTGGGTTTGAAAGTGTATATGGAACCGGGACGTAGTATTTCGGCAAATGCAGGGGTACTCCTGACCAAAGTTGATTTACTCAAACCGACTATTCACCGTAACTTTGCGATTATTGACGCAGCCATGAACGACTTGATTCGTCCTGCACTGTATGAAGCATGGATGGATATTCAGCCCGTTACACCGAGTTCAGATGTCGAGGCAAAAGAGTGGGATGTGGTTGGTGCGATTTGTGAAACAGGTGATTTCTTAGGTAAAGAGCGTGTGCTTGCACTCAAAGAAAATGACGTACTGGCTGTATTGGGTGCTGGCGCTTATGGTTTTGTCATGAGTTCAAATTACAACAGTCGCGGTCGTGCCGCTGAAGTGATGGTGGATGGTGAAAACGCACATTTGATTCGTGAGCGTGAAACCATTGAGTCGCTTTGGGACAAAGAACGTTTATTGCCTGAAGGATAATTCAAGATGTTATTAGAATTTACCAAAATGCATGGTCTAGGCAATGACTTTATGGTGGTTGATTTAATCAGTCAAAGAGCATTCCTTGATACTGTCACGATTCAGCGCTTGGCGGATCGCCATTTCGGCATTGGTTTTGATCAGTTGTTGATTGTTGAGCCACCTGATTTACCCAATGTCGACTTCAAATACCGTATTTTCAATGCCGATGGTTCTGAAGTTGAACAATGTGGTAATGGCGTGCGTTGCTTTGCGCGTTTTGTACATGAGCGTCAGCTCACTACAAAGACCAAGATTAAAGTGCAAACCAAGGCTGGGATTGTGGAACCCGAACTCGGTCAAAATGGCTGGGTACGTGTAAATATGGGCTATCCAAAATTCTTACCGCAGGAAATTCCATTTATTGCGGATGCACCAGAAGCTTTGTATGACATTGCTTTGGCGAACAATGAGCAATTGACCATTGATGTGGTCAATATGGGCAACCCCCATGCAGTTACTATCGTTCCCGACGTGATTACAGCTGATGTTGCGCGTTTAGGCCCTCAGGTTGAATCGCATGAGCGTTTTCCACAGCGTGTGAATGCAGGGTTTATGCAAATCATTGATGAAAAGCATGCGCGTTTACGTGTATTTGAACGTGGAGTAGGCGAAACCTTGGCCTGTGGGACAGGGGCTTGTGCTGCTGCGATTTCAGGTATGCGCCGTGGTTTACTCGATTCATCTGTTGAGATTGAACTGGCAGGTGGTAAGTTACATATTGAATGGCGTGAAGGTGATGTCGTTTGGATGACGGGTCCAACCTCAAATGTCTACGAAGGACGCATTGATCTGAGTTACTATCAAAACTAAGTTTAGCCTTACATAAGAAGCACTGATTCGTCAGTGCTTTTTTTATGAAAAATGAAATAGGCATATAAAGGGCTGAGACAGTGCTACTATGCAAAAGAAAATCAACCTTTCACCGAATAGAACTATAGAGGCTGACTTGTGACTTTTGAGCCGATGCAACTGCTCGAGATGTGGTTAAAACAACGAGAAATACAAAATCAGTCTGCCCATACTTTGCAGGCTTATGAACGAGATGTGTCTGATTTTTTATTATTTTGCGCACAGAAAAAGCTTGAATTGGGCGATGTTGAAGCCACAGATTTACGTGAATTTATTGCGCAAAAAGTTGAATATCAACAGTTGAGTTCTAGTAGTTTACAGCGGATGTTGTCTTCTATTCGTCAGTTTATGAAATGGGCTGAGCAGGGGCAACATTTGGCTTTTAACCCCGCCGATGACTTTCAACTCAAACGTAAACCTCGTCCTTTACCAGGGCTAGTGGATATTGAAACTATCAATCAAATTTTGGATCAGGCCTTGCCTGAGAAAGAAATCGAACAGCAAATGTGGTATCGAGACAAAGCTTTGCTTGAGCTGCTTTATGCCAGTGGATTACGCTTAGCGGAAGTGCAGGGCTTAAGAATTAAAGACATCGACTTTAACCGACAGTTACTACGTATTACAGGTAAGGGCAATAAAACTCGGGTTGTACCTTTTGGTTCAAAAGCCAAAGATGCGGTAATGAAATGGCTGAGCATTTATCCGCTATGGAATGGTGATTTTGTTCCAGATGCACAAGTTTTTATTACTCAAAAGGGCAATCCTTTGGGGATGCGCCAGATTGAAAATCGGGTCAAGTTTCAAGCACAGCGTGCAGGGGTAAATATCGATTTGCATCCGCATTTACTGCGCCATTGTTTTGCTAGTCATATGCTGTCAAACAGTGGTGACTTGCGTGCAGTTCAGGAAATGTTAGGACACAGTAACTTAAGTACCACCCAAATTTATACCCATGTCGATTTTGACAGACTGGCTCAAGTGTATGATCAGACGCATCCTCGAGCACAACAAAAGGTGAAAACTTAGTTCATTCATACTTTAAAAATAGTGTCATATAATGCATGCACTATATCGCTGTGTTTTCGGTTGAATGCCAAAATCCAGAGCAAACAGTGTAAACAGATAATTAGATACCCATGTAAGCGCTAAGCACAGGGAGGTCTGTGAAATTCGGCATTATTATTGTTTTAATTACTCTTACTTGAATCAGCGAGATCAATAAGTAGCAATCATCGCTCACTTTTGTTAGAAAAAGTGTGATTATGAACTTTTGTAGAATAATAAATCGGCAAAAAATAGAGTATAAACTTAAAAGAGGATGGGCTTAATGTTCCAGTTTAATGAAACGGTAGATTTAAGCTTATATTGAAGATGACAAATGTGAAAATAGGTCAGTATATGATTTCAGATATACAAGCAAAGTATGATCAACTCAGCTCCGCGCAAAAAGAAATTTTTGCGGGCTATGGTTTGCGTCAGGTCAAACACTTTGTTGAAATTAGTTTAGCCAATATTGAATCTGCACTGCCTGAAAATGCATTTGTTCAAGGCGTCAATGCAGCAGGTAAAGTTCAGGCTTTGAATGCAGAGACTGGGCAATACTATTTATGGATTTCCGATTTACAGTGGCAAGCGACTGCACAGCCCTCAAATAGCATTGATTTGAAAGATGACTTTCTTGAAGTCTGGAAAATTTTTAATCTTGGACAATATGAATTGATTGATTTAAGTCATATTCATCGTGATTTTTTAGAAAGTCAGTTGGCTTAATAGCATAGAGTGTATGTCGAAGCAGTGGGCTATTTTGATCGAGTTTAGGATGATTAAAATAGCCACGATGTTGCATGCCGAGACGTTTCATTACCGCTTCAGAAGCCCTATTTTGAACTGCGGTAAAAGCAACAACTTCATCCAGTTTTAAAACCGAAAAAGCAAAATATAGACAAGCCTGTGCAGCTTCTGTGGCATAACCCTGATGCCAAAACTTCGAGTCCAATCGCCAACCAATTTCGACACAGGGTGAAAAATCAAAGCACTCAGGTTGAGCATGTAAGCCTGTAAATCCAATGAACTCTTGACTATGCTTCAGTTCGACTGCCCAAAAGCCCCAACCATTTTGATTGATGAATTGCTAAAACGTTTGCGCAAGGGCATCGCTTTCTGTTTGCGTGAGTGGACTAGGAAAATAACGCATCACTTGAGTATCGGCATTTAGCTGCGCAAATGCCGGAAAGTCATCTGTGCGCCAAGCTTTTAGACGTAAACGCGCCGTTTCTATCGCAAAATTTAAATGCGCTGACATTAGATTTCATCAAGCGGGAGTTGGAAACTTTGTTTAATGATTTGACTTGGCAAGTCTGTTTTGACACTGGTAATGCCATTCTTTTTGGTCAAATGTGTGGATTGGAACTCACGATAGCTTTCTAAATCAGGTACTACAACTTTCAGCATTGCATCGCATTCCCCTAAAATAATGTAGCATTCCATGACTTGAGGGAGCTCTTTCATGGCTTCAATAAAGGTGTCGATGGTTTCGGCATCTTGACCGACCAGCCAAATACGCGAGAACAGAATCAGTTGAAGGCCAATTTTTTGTGGATCAACCACTGTAGTATAATTTTGAATAACACCTGCTTCTTCTAATAGTTTGACGCGTCTTAGGCATGAAGACGGTGATAGACCGATTTCTCGTGCTAAGTCATTATTTTGAATGCGGCCATTGTCTTGTAAGTGGCGAATGATATTTTTATCAATACGGTCAAGTTTTATGCGCACAGACTTTGGTGATTGTTTCATATCTTAGAATATAATTTGAAAAATACGTTTTATTATAGAATAAATTGAAAGCCAATTTTGTATTATTTCGCACATACTAATTTTCACTTTCTAATGGATGAAAGGGGAAAGGAAATGTCTGTATATGTACTCTTTGCACTGACCGTGCTGCCGCTGATTTTTACACCTGGGCCAGATATGTTATTTATTCTGTCTCAAGTTATGGGCAAAGATGCAAAAGCAGGCATGATGGCGACTGTCGGCGTATGTACAGGCTATTTACTACATTCAATTTTAGTGGCTTTGGGTATTGCTGCCATTATTGTGTCTTTCCCACTTTTATTTGAAACCATCCGCTGGTTGGGCATTGCATATTTGTTGTATTTGGCCTTTGGTTTATTAAAGTCAGTTTTTAGCACTAAAAAATTGCAACTAGACCGAAAAACGGAAAATAACCCGATCAAAAAAGGCTTTTTTACCGCACTGTTAAATCCCAAAGGTATGCTCATCTATTTTGCAATCTTGCCGCAATTTATCGATAAATCTGCCAACACTGTCAGTCAAGGTTTGATTTTATCTTTACTCTTTATCGCGATGATTTTTGTGGTCTACTGTAGTTTGAGTCTGGTTTTTGCAAAACTGACTCAGAAGGCTCCAATAGATGAACGTAAGCAAAAATGGATTGATGGTACTTCAGGTGGTCTGTTGGCATTGGCCGCGACATGGCTGATTGCCAATTAAACTCAGAGAAGCATGTCAGAATGGCATGCTTTTTTTTGAGGAAGTTTTTTAGATTGGTTAATAAAACAGCAATATTGTGTCATCGTATGTCTAGAATAATGAGTATTTGAATCTAAGGCTGCGTGATCTATCTTAAATGACAGATTTGTGAAGCCTGATAAAGATGTGAACAGACAGTCAATAATCTATTTAATGGTGAATATTAGAGAAAAGAAATCAAATCTTTGAATAATGTAAATCAAATAAAAATATAATAAAAATCATAACTTAATCTGAGTGCGATTTTGTGCAAATATAGTGCGTACAAAAAAGTATGAACGCGTCGTTCAGCTAAATTTACGCATTTTTACAGCTCTTTGGTGAATTGTGACTTGACCGAAATGCCGTACACATTGCAAGATAGGGCACCTAAAAAAATTTAAGTGAAGAGTTAAACTAACTTTTCTCAACATTTACATTTGCTAAAACAGCCGAGGATTACATGAAGGCTCTTGTTGCTGTAAAACGTGTGGTTGATGCCAACGTTAAAGTTCGCGTTAAGCCGGACAACAGTGGTGTTGACTTAACCAACGTTAAAATGTCAATTAACCCATTCTGTGAAATCGCAGTGGAAGAAGCGGTTCGCTTAAAAGAAAAAGGAACTGTTTCAGAAATCATCGTAGTTTCTATTGGCCCTAAAGAAGCGCAAGAGCAAATCCGTTCTGCTATGGCGCTTGGTGCTGACCGTGGTATCTTGGTTGAAGCTGATGACAGCCAACTGGGTGCTTTAGAAATTGCGAAAGTGTTGAAAGGCGTTGTTGACGCTGAACAACCTCAGTTGATTCTTCTTGGTAAGCAAGCAATTGATGATGACTCTAACCAAGTCGGCCAAATGCTTGGTGCGCTTCTAGGTGCAGGTCAAGGTACTTTTGCTTCTGAAGTTAAAGTTGATGGTGACAAAGTACAAGTAACTCGTGAAATCGACGGTGGTTTACAAACTGTTGAACTTGCACTTCCAGCGATCATCACCACTGACTTACGTTTGAACGAGCCACGTTATGCTGCTCTTCCAAACATCATGAAAGCGCGTAAAAAACCGCTGGATACGAAGTCTCCTGCTGATTTTGGTGTTTCCACAACAACTAAACTTAAAACAGTTAAAGTTGAAGCGCCTGCTGAACGTAAAGCTGGCGTACAAGTGAAGTCTGTAGACGAACTTGTAGAAAAACTAAAAAATGAAGCGAAAGTGATCTAATACAGAAGGATAAAATCATGAGTATTTTAGTTATCGCTGAGCACGACAACAAAGCACTAAACGGTGCAACTTTAAACGTTGTTGCTGCAGCTCAAAAAATCGGTGGTGATATCACTGTATTAGTTGCTGGTTCTGGCGCTCAAGCTGTTGCTGATGCTGCTGCAAAAGTTGCGGGTGTAAGCAAAGTATTACTTGCTGACAACGCAGTTTATGCAAACCAATTGGCTGAAAACGTTGCTGCTTTGGTTGCAGATATTGCTAAAGGTGGTTTCAAACACGTATTGGCTGCATCAACTACAACGGGTAAGAATATTCTTCCACGTGTGGCTGCACTTCTTGATGTCAGCATGATTACAGACATCATTGCTGTTGAATCTGCAAATACGTTCAAGCGTCCAATCTATGCAGGTAACGCGATTGCAACAGTTCAGTCTGATGAAGCAATCATTGTTGGTACGGTACGTGGTACAGCATTTGACCCTGTCGCTGCTGAAGGTGGTTCTGCTGCGGTTGAAGCTGTAAGCGAAGCAAAAGATGCTGGTATCTCTAAGTTTGTTGCTGAAGAGATCGTAAAATCTGAACGCCCAGAATTAACTGCTGCGCGTATCGTGGTTTCAGGTGGTCGTGGTGTGGGTTCAGGTGAGAACTACCATACTGTTCTTGATCCATTGGCTGACAAATTGGGCGCTGCTCAAGGTGCATCACGTGCTGCGGTTGACGCTGGCTTCGTTCCAAACGACATGCAAGTAGGTCAAACAGGTAAAATTGTTGCTCCTGATCTGTATATCGCTGTAGGTATCTCTGGTGCGATCCAGCACTTGGCAGGTATGAAAGACTCTAAAGTGATCGTTGCGATCAACAAAGACGAAGAAGCACCTATCAATGCAGTAGCAGATTACTGGTTAGTAGGTGATTTGAATACCGTTGTTCCAGAGTTGGTAGCTAAAATCTAACTCCTGACAACGTTTCAAAAAAACGCTTTTGTGCAAGCAGTTTAAGCAATCCTTAACTGCCATGTGCAAGAGCGTTTTTTTATGCGCGTAAATCATTTTTCAGTATCATAAAAAATCAAAATCACTTGATATTTATTTTGTTATTTTAAATCATTGTATTCTGCAAATAATAATGAAAATTTAAGCATTTCTTAAGATGAGTGTGCATCTGAATATTCAGATTTATGATACTATTTGCCATCCATTTTTAAGCTTAACTTACACAAAACTTTTTTTGTTAAGTTGGGAGTTGTAATCTTGCTGATTGATACTCGAGTATCTTGGTCTGTTCTGATCCTTGCTGTTCTGTGTTTAATATTTCCATTTTTAGCTGATCTACAGTTTCCACTTTTAGGTGGTGCTGTTGTACGTGGCGTGGAAAATATTCAAGCGTTACTTTTATTGATATTTGCTGTATTTAGCTATTTTTACATGCAGCCGATGCGTCTTCCTAAGGGTAAAAAGTATTTTTGGATCTGGGCTGTACTGTGGTGGTTGCTTCTATTTGGGCGTAGCACCAGTTGGGGTAGAGACTATTTTTCCGAAGTCCCAAAAGTATATTTTAGTGGCATCTCGGTGGTTTTGATTGGTTCAGTCGTATTTATGTTATTGGTGAAACCATTGCGCGATGAGATTGCGATAAAAATGAAGAGCATGACGATTCCTGCTTGGGCAATGCTGCTCACGGTGTTGGGTTTGATTATTTCTGACGGCATTGAGCACAGCCGCATTTATGGTGGAATTTTCTTACATCAGATTGCTTATAAAGACCTGATGGAGGAGCTATATGAGTTTCCTTTAATACTGGGCTTGTTTATGGTGGCATTTCATATTATGCAGCGCGATAAGCAAGGGATCGATCAGTAAGTCCAAAGATAGGCAAGACATGGCTTAAAGCTCTCAAAAATGAGGGCTTTTTTGCATTTTATGCAACGCTGATAGGGAATGTGATGGAGCTGTAAATGTACATCCTATACATGTGTAAAAAATAACCCCTAAATTAAAGAAAATTAACGAGATTAACTGTGGTGACGTGACACAAAAATCAGAGTGTTTATGCTATAATTTACGGCTATATTTCAGTTTTTAGTTCAGTATTTTGAACTAATAATTTTGCAAGTTTTACGACATATAAATGCAAGCGGTTTTACGTTTGTAGAATAAGGAGTATGCATGAGCGTATCGGAAATCAGACCGATTGCGATTGAGGATGAACTCAAGAACTCGTATCTTGACTATGCAATGAGCGTGATTGTTTCTCGTGCTTTGCCAGATGTTCGAGATGGTCTAAAACCTGTTCATCGTCGTGTGCTTTATGCAATGCACGAATTGGGTAATGACTACAACAAAGCTTATAAAAAGTCTGCCCGCGTGGTTGGTGATGTGATCGGTAAATATCACCCACACGGTGATTCTGCTGTTTATGAAACCATTGTTCGTATGGCTCAAGACTTTAGCTTGCGTTATCAATTGGTTGATGGTCAGGGGAACTTTGGTTCGGTCGATGGCGATAGCGCAGCTGCGATGCGTTATACCGAAGTTCGTATGCGTAAGTTGACTCATGAAATCCTTGCCGATCTTGAAAAAGATACGGTGGATTGGGAAGACAACTACGACGGCTCTGAACGTATTCCGCAAGTGATGCCAACGCGTATTCCTAACTTACTGATTAACGGTACTACAGGTATTGCTGTGGGTATGGCGACCAATATGGCGCCGCACAATATGACTGAAGTAGTGAACGCTTGTTTGGCCTATGCTGAAAACCCAAATATTTCAATTGAAGGATTGATGGAATATATTTCGGGTCCAGACTTTCCTACAGGTGGCATTATTTACGGTAAAGCGGGCATTGTTGATGCTTACCGTACGGGTAAAGGTCGTTTGCATATTCGTGGTAAATACCACTTTGAAGAAGACCAAAAAACAGGTCGTACCACGATCGTTTTCACAGAAATTCCATATCAAGTCAACAAAGCAAGAACGATTGAACGTATTGCTGAGTTGGTGAAAGAGAAAAAACTGGAAGGTATTTCTGAGCTACGTGATGAATCTGACAAAGACGGGATGCGTATTGCCATCGATTTAAAGCGTGGTGAAAACGCTGAAGTTGTGGTAAATAACTTATTCCAAAACACGCAGTTGGAAAACTCTTTCAGCATTAACATGGTGTGCTTAGACAACGGCCAGCCAAAGTTAATGAACTTGAAAGACATTGTTGCGGCATTTATTCGTCACCGCCAAGAAGTAGTGACGCGTCGTACCATGTTTGAATTGCGCAAAGCACGTGAACGTGGCCATATTTTAGAGGGTTTGACGGTAGCATTAGCAAATATTGATGCGATCATTGAAACCATTAAAACTTCTGCAAACCCAGCTGAGGCGCGTGAGCGTTTACAAGCAGGTGAGTGGGCAGCTGGGAATGTAATTGCACTGCTTGAAAAAGCAGGTTCTGTTTCTGTACGTCCAGACGAAATTGAAGGTGAAGATCCAAGTCGTCCGTTTGGTTTAGATGGTCAGATATATCGTTTATCGCCTGCGCAAGTTGGTGCGATTCTTGAACTTCGTTTGCACCGTTTAACGGGTCTTGAACAAGACAAGTTACAAGCTGAATATACTGAAATTTTAGGTCAAATTGCTGAACTTACAGCTATTTTAAATGACTTCAATTTATTGATGGCAGTGATTAAAGAAGAATTAGCTTTAATTTTGCAACAATACGGCGATGCTCGTCGTACCGCAATTGTTGAGTCTCGTATTGACTTCTCGCGTGAAGATTTAATTCCTGAAGAGCAAGTGGTACTGACTGTTTCAAAAACAGGTTATGCGAAAACTCAACCACTTTCAGACTATGCTGCGCAGCGTCGTGGTGGACGTGGTAAATCTGCGACCTCGATGAAAGAAGATGACTACATCCAGCATCTGATTGTGACATCTAACCATGCCACAGTGTTGTGCTTTACCAATGTTGGTAAAGTCTATCGCCTGAGAGTGTTTGAAGTGCCTCAAGCATCGCGTGGTTCGAAAGGTCGCCCAATGGTGAACTTATTGCCACTGGATGCCGATGAGACGATCACAGCAATTCTTCCTGTGATTGATGCGCCGAAGAAATTTAAAGAACGCTTAGCTGAGTTCAAAAACTTTGTGCGTAGCAATGTCGCGATATTACGTGAAAATAGTATTATCGACGCACATTATGAAGCGTTAAAAGCTTCATTCGATGAGTTGGCTGAAGATGCTGATGAACTCTCTGATGCATTACGTAAGCAATTGAAAGAGTTGGGTGTTGAGCTTTCAACAACAGATTTGGACAATGAAACCGTTGTTGAATTTGCTGATCTTGCAGAGAAAATGCGTAAGAACTTCTTTGTATTTATGGCAACAGCGTCTGGTACAGTCAAGCGTGTTGAATTAGAGCAATTTAGTAATGTTCGTTCAAATGGTTTACGTGCAATTGAGCTGAAAGAAGAAGATACCTTGATTGGTGTTGCAATCACCGATGGCGAACAGCAAATCATGTTGTTCTCAAATGAAGGTAAAGCAATTCGCTTCTCTGAAACTGATGCACGTGTGATGGGACGTACTGCAAAAGGGGTGCGTGGTATGCGTGTCACTTTAGCTGCAGCCCAGGCCGAAGATGATGTTGAAACTGACACGGATTCAGATGATGAAGAATCTTCTGATTTAAATGTGGCGAGCCGTATTGTTTCATTAGTTGTTGTACCTGAAACTGGCGAAGTACTGTGTGCTTCTGCAAATGGTTATGGGAAACGTACGCCTGTTGATGACTTCCCAACCAAGAAACGTGGTGGTAAAGGTGTTATTGCCATCAAAACATCTGAACGTAACGGTGAGTTGGTCGGTGCGGTTGCCATTGATGAATCTAAAGAGTTGATGTTGATTTCTGATGGCGGTACTTTAGTTCGTACTCGTGCCTCTGAAGTTGCTAGAACGGGTCGTAATGCACAAGGTGTACGTCTGATTCGTTTAGGTAATGAAGAAATCTTGGTCGGTGTCGTTGCTGTTGAAGCAGTTGAAGTCGAAGATGATATTTTAGATGCTTCTATTGAAACAACTGAAGAAACTGTGGTTGACGAAGTAAATGTAGATGCATCTGAAAATACAACAGATACCAATACATCGAACGAAGACTAACTGAATGAACAAGAAAAGGGCGCTTCGGCGTCCTTTTTCATATTGGCGATGACTTGGTGGTGGATAAGATTTTATGAAAGCAAAATTACTGGTTTTGAGTTGTGCGTTGGCTTTAACAGCGTGTGATAAATTGGGACAACAGGCATTGGATTCGATCCCAAATCCGAGTCCTGCTCAAGAGCAAGTGGCTCAGCAAGCTTATCAAGCCTTTACTCAGGGTGATTTTCCGCAGCTCTATACTTATTTTGAGCCAGAGTTACAGCGTGAATTTAAAACTCATGAAAAAGACATGCGCAAATTCGCAAAATCGATTCCTAAACAAGCCATTACGACTCAAAAAATTGTATCGAAACACATTGAAAAATCGACAGAAAAGCCAAGTTTGTACGCAGTTACCTATGAGTATGCTTATAGCAATAAAAACCTAGTTCAATACGATGTTGGTTTTGACAAAGCCGGCGGAAGCACAAAAATTCGCAGCTTTGATGTCAAACTTTATGGGGCTTCAACGGATTAAATGGGTAGGATTGCTATCAATACGTTCTAAAATTTAGCGATGCTTGAGACGCCAATAAGCAAATGCTGCGCACGCTATACCAAACACAAAGAGATAGAGTAGTTTCGACAGAATAAGTGCAGTTGGTACACCCATTTGGTTCAGTTGAATAAACATTTGAATCCCTTGGGTCGATGGCAAAACATTGCCCAAGTATTGCATCCAAGCGGGCATTGCGGCGTGTGGCCATGCTGTTCCTGAAAGTAGAAATAGCGGAATAGAGGTAAATACAATGACATGTCCTGCACGTTCAGGCATATCGAAAAATGTTGAAATCAACATGCCTAAAGCCACGATACAGCCTATAAAAATCGGCACGGCCAGTAACATGCCATTAAAATTCCCCCCATGTGGATAGTCATTTAACCAATAAATAAAGCCAAATAAATATAAACAACCGAGCATACCAATGGTCAGAATGGCGCAAAAAATCGCAAAAAATTCCGTCGTCGTTGGTCGCCATTTCTGTTCGCGGTATCCGCCCAATAACATCCCTAAACCGAGCACAATGGTTTGATGAATAATCAGCGGAGCAATGGCGGGGAAGATATAACTGCCATAACCCGACATGGTGTTAAAAAGCGGCGTTTGATGAATGGAAATGGCTGGGGAAAAATGCGAGATATTGCCAAATTTTTCCACATGCTCGCGTACAGCATTTTCAATTGAGGTAGCGAGACCTAGCCCAATTTGCTTGGTTATTAAGAAGTTTGCCGCGCTGAGATAGAGCCCAATCCCACCGACTTCGCCATGCCGAAGACTATTGGAAAGATTTTCGGGTAAGAGCAAAATACCATCGGCTTGCTGTTGTTTAATCATATTTTCAGCATCAAGGAAATTGCCTGTCACAGCTTTCACTTCAACATTTGGACTGAGCGCAACGTGCTGAATGATGTTATTGGTCACGATACTTTGTTCTTCATCCACAATCACAATCGGTAAAGCTTCTGCTTGCTGTGCTTTGTAGGCAGTCGGATAGAAAACACTATAGAAAATCACCGAGAGGATGAGCGTGGTTAAAATCGACTGATTGGCGATAATGTCTTTAAACGTCTTGAGGTAATAGTGCAAAAATGACTTCATGACACTGCTCCTTTGATTCGTTTTTTGAGGAGCAGGATAGAGGTCAAAGCGTAAAAGACCACATAGAGGATAAGTATGAGTAAAGGTAACAGCGATGAACTGATTGGGCTACCAATGACCCATTGTTCGGTTTGTAGTTTGGCATAAGGTGTGTAAGGGATAATATTGGCCCAAAATTTGGTAAACAGTGGTGCGTTATTTAAGGGGAGCGTCACTCCTGCAAAACTGAGCGATGAGCCGCCATACACAGCAATTAAACCAAAGGTTTTAGATAAGTTGTTGGTGGCTAAAACAATGGTGCTACTGATCAAGGCATAGGCACTATAAAATAAAAGCTGTGCCAACATGATCAACCAAAGTTGACCTGCAACAAACCAGCCGCGAATTTCGACTAGCCAAAACATCCACGCCCATGTCCATAAGCTAAAAATAAGTACATAGGTCAGGTTTTTCGTGAGAATGGCTTTAAAAGCAGATTGGTTGTTTAGCCAATTTTGCGCTGTATGAAACTTAAATTCTTGACCGACTGAAAATGCGACACAGCAGCAGAGTAGTAAATGCAAAATCGCAGGAATCATAAAGGGTTCTAAATAGAACTCATAACTCAAATTTGGGTTGTATAAGGTCGAAATTTTAACGTGTGGTGTAGGTACATCTAAATAAGGAATAGTATTTTCTAAATAGCTTTCACCAGCATAGTTTGCCATGGCTTCAACTGTGCTGATTAACATAGCTGATGAAATGGTGTTCCCCACACTAAAGTAACTTTGGTTATAGGCAATGCTGATTTCAGCATCTTTAGCTTGAACAAAACGTTGTTCGGCGCCATTGGGAATACTGACGTAACCCCAAACTTTGGTTTGGTTCAGCAGCTTTTCAACTTCGGTATTTTGATCACTGACGATGGCGACATCTAAAGTATGGTTGAGTCTCAAGTAGCGCTGTATGTTTTGGCTTAGCTCGCTTTGGTCCTGATCAATAATCGCAATAGGCAAATGTTCAGGTTTACCTTGGGCAAACATACTGGAAAAAAGCACGATAATAAACAGTGGGGCAAGCGTGACTAAACATAGATCCCACTTATGCTTCAGTAAATAGTTCAGTTCCCGCAGTAGCCCGCTTAGCATTATTTGCTCTCTTTGACTTTAAACAACACACTCATGCCAACTTTTAGGTCTGGAATGGCTTGCGCAGGCGTCAAATGAACTTTAAAGCTACGAATGTCATAGCCTCCTGTTTGGCGTGTGGTCTTAATGGTGGCAAATTCGCCTTCGGCATCAATATTCTTAATATTAAAGTTGGTATGTAGATTTAAGGCTGGAATAAAGCCTTCAATTTGTTTTGCTTGATAGATGTTGGCGTATTGGTCTTCACGAATATTCAGTGATACCCAAAGCTCGCGATCTTGAATAATACTCACAATCGGCACACCCATCGCTACCAATTCGGAGGGTTTGCCATAGGTTTTAGACACGGTACCGTCAATGGGTGAAAGTAGTTTGGTTTCAGCTTCAAGTGCATTGACTTCAGCAACAGCTGCTTTTGCAATTTGCACTTGCGCATCTGCTGAACTTTTTTGCTGTGGAGTGCTGCCACGTTCAGCCCGAGCATATTGTTGATATGCCGCTTCTGTCATTTGAGCAGCTGATTGCGCCGCAGCATGCATTTCATCACGACGTTGTCGCGAGATGACACCTTGTTGGTACAAGTTTGCACCACGTTGATAGGTGGTTTGTGCCAAAGTTTGCTGTGCTTTCAGTGCTTGCCAGTTGGCGTATAAACTTGCAATATTTTCTTCCTGAGAGCCACGGTCAGCGGTGGACTGGAGTGCTAAAGCAGCCTGTAAGCTGGCCAATGCTTGCTGTTTTTTGGCATCGACTTCTGGGCTATACAGTCGAACGAGTTCTTGGTTTTTACTGATCTTCTGTCCGTCATGTACATAAATTTCATCAATTCGACTTGGCACTTTGGTGCTAACATGGATCGTTTCTGCCTCAACCCGACCTTGGATTTCAACCGTTTTCAGTTGATAGGCCTTCCACAGTCCAAAAGCAATTACGATGAATAGAATAATAAGAGCAAGCCCCCCAATCAGCTTGATCGCTTTGGACTTTTGCTCGGGGTTTGTATTGGTTGATGCTGGCTCAGTCTGTTCGCTCTCAGTCTGTGCCTGTTCTTGAGTATTATTTGTGGTTAATTCCTCTGTTGATGGCACCGCTTGATCTTCTTGTTTTTCAGGTTTTTGCGGATCAGATTGGTTTTGATCTTGATTCATTAAATGGCTCTCATCAAAGAATTAACGAATAAATCGCGTATTGGGTTGCAGAAGATAGGTTTGGAACTGATGGATCGAACCATGACTTTGTAGAAGCGTCGCCAGTGACATGACATATTTATAGGCATTCAGTGCGGTTTCTGCTTTTAAAGCGCTGAGCATATTTTGTGCATCAATCACTTGTGTCGCTGTTCCCATATCTTCTTTAAAGGACAGTTCTTGTATACGTAAATTTTCTTGCGCTGCTTTTATATTTTGCTGTAATAACTGATCACTTTGCTGCGCTGTGGTGGCTTCGCTATACGATTTATAAATCACATTTTCAATTTCTTGTTTAGTCCGTGCTGTCATCAGTTCAGAAGCGTAGCGTTGTAATTCTGCTGCTTGGACATTTTTGTTTTTATCAATGCCTGAGAACAGATTGTACTGTGCGGCTAAGCCAATGATCCAGTTATTTTTATCGTCCAGACTGTATTCACCAAAGGCAAAAATATGTGGTTTCTTGGCGGCGTTTTGTGCGGTGACATTGGCTTGTGCCAGTTGAGTGTCCATTTGCAGTTTTTGTACTAAAGCCGATTGATCTGCATATGACCTGAGTAGGGTATTCAGATCTTGGTTTTGGGTACTGTTAATAAAGAGTGGTGTGGTGAGCTCAGTAATTTGGCTGCTTTGTAAAAGGTTATTCAGCTGAAATAAACTGGCTTTTAAATTGGCCTGACTGGCTTGCTCACTGCGTTGTGCATTGTTTTTTGCCACTTCAAATTGCATGCGCTGGCCTTTACTGATGAAGCCCTGTTGTTCGAGTTTAAGAGCATTGTCATAGTGTTTTTGCATTGCATGCCAATTATATTGGCTAGACGCGAGCAACTGTTTTTGCAGTTGAACATTGAAATAGGCTTGAATCAGTTCAAAGCGTTGTAGGTCTTGCTGTTGTTTTGTATTGAGTTCGCTACGTTTTGCTTTGATATTGGCGACTTGTTTCACACTTGAGGTTAACCCACCTGTATAAAGCGGCATCATTGCAGAAATGGTCGGGCGTATGACTTGATCTTCTAAGGTAATTTGCGAGCTATTCGGAATAAGTCCCACACCATTGTGGATGGTTTGATCAATTCCTTGCTCTAAACCACTTAAATCGCCCAAATTTGGATAGGTGTTTTGCCACTCATCAATTTTTGTGGCTACACCGTCAGTCAGTGTGTGTTCTAAATTATTTTTGAGTGCACCAAGAGGCACATCGAGCTCATTATGAAAAGCATAAGCACGTACGTTTAGATCGATACGGGGTAGCCCCAAACCTTTGACCGCTTCAGCTTCTAGTTTTGAGGCTTGTTGTAAGGCTTGAGTGGCCTGTGTGCTATACGAGTCTTGTAACACACTTTGCTCAGCTTGTTGATAGCTGATAGATGCAGCAAAAGTCGTCGAGCTGATTCCGAGACTGAGACCGAACATGCTTAATGACAAGATTGATGGCAGTGATGTACGCAATAAGAATTTGTTGGCTGGTGTATTAAGCATGTTGAATAGTCTTTGTGGCATGAGCACGACTCTTTTCTATGTTTTGCACAGTATACGCATAATCTAACTGTTCTGAATGCTGACTCAGTTACTGAATTGTTTAATTTGCAAATGTATATCAATAGATTAGCGACATTTTTAAGCAAAGGAAATGCTTTCGTTTGAGCTTAGGTGAATGGGAAAGCGCTGCTGTAATTGATTGAGCAGTGCTGAGTTCAAACTGGATCGTTGATCTTGATTGAGTTTTTGACTGTAAAGGTGAGATTACATTGAAATATTTTCAGTTGAATTTACTGCAAGCACTGGCTATCTGTGGTTAAATGCCATCATTTTATTGTGTTTCACTTTGAAAGGAAAAATCATGCGCGCGTACAACTTCTGTGCTGGTCCTGCTGCATTACCTACTGCCGTTTTAGAAAAAGCACAAGCTGAAATGCTTGATTGGCAAGGCAAAGGTCTTTCCATCATGGAAATGAGTCACCGTAGTAAAGACTATGTTGCTGTGGCTGAAAAAGCAGAAGCAGATTTACGTAAACTCATGAACATTCCAGAGAACTATAAAGTCTTGTTCCTTCAAGGTGGTGCTTCACTTCAGTTCTCCGCGATTCCTTTAAATTTGTTGGGTAAAAACAGCAAAGCGGACTATATCCATACTGGAATTTGGTCTGAGAAAGCACTGAAAGAAGCGCAGCGCTATGGCGATATCAACGTCATTGAAGCGGGTACGCAAATTGATGGAAAACTTGCCATTGCAGACTCAAGCACTTGGAACTTATCTAAAGATGCGGCTTATGTGCATTATGTAGACAATGAAACGATTGGTGGTCTTCAGTTTTCGGCTATTCCAGAAACCAATGCGCCATTGGTTGCGGATCTGTCTTCAAGTATTTTGTCTGCACCTGTTGATGTGAGTAAATTTGGTATCATTTATGCAGGTGCACAAAAGAACATTGGCCCAGCGGGTTTAACCTTGGTTATTGTTCGTGAAGATCTGCTAGATCAAGCCAAACCTGAAATTCCAAGCATCTTGAAATACGCTTCACAAGCGAAGAATGATTCGATGGTCAATACACCATCGACCTATGCATGGTACTTGTCAGGTCTGGTGTTTGAATGGTTGCTTGAACAAGGTGGTGTTGAGGCGATTCATAAAGTGAACCTTGAAAAGGCAAAACTGCTTTATGGTTATATCGATGCAAGCGATTTTTATGCAAACCCAATTGCTGTTCAAAACCGTTCAATTATGAATGTGCCGTTTACTTTGGCGAATCCAGATTTAGAAAAACTTTTCCTGAAAGAAGCTGAAGAAAACCATTTGTTGAATCTTGCGGGTCACCGATCAGTTGGTGGGATGCGCGCAAGTATTTATAACGCAGTTCCACTAGAAGGCGTTCAAGCCCTAGTGAATTTTATGGATGACTTTGCGAAACGCAATGCTTAAGTCATAGAAATAAAAAAAGCCCATCAAACGATGGGCTTTTTTATTGGTTTTTTAACAGATTATCTAAAACAATCGTGACATTTTGGTGTCATACCAATAAATCATTCATTTTATTTATCGCTTAGTAAGGACGCCCACCTGCAAGACTAATACGTTTGAGTAAGCGACGTTGATCGACCGGAAAGGGGCGACGTGAATGTAGTGTCACCTGATTATCCCAAAAGACAATATCTCCAGTTTCCCAGTGATGTTCATAGCGAAACTCAGGTTTGAGGATATGCGTACGAAGTGCAGCAATCAGTTCACTGCCTTCGGTATCATCGACATTGAGTAATTCAACTTCCGAACGGGTATTGAGCCAAAGCGCTTTACGCCCAGATTTTGGATGTGTGCGGACTAAGGGATGAGGATAGGCATGACCTAAAATGGGTTGATCTTTAAAGCGATAATAAGGGCTGTCTCCATAACCCGTATTGCCTGTATTACTTTGCGCACGGACGAATGGGTTATAAGTAATCAGCTGTAGCTGGTCGATCTGCTTTTTGACGTCATCGGGAAGTGCATCATAGGCTTTGATGGTATTGAACCAAGAGGTTTGTCCGCCGTCTTGAGGAAGCTCAAGGGCATAGAGCAGAGAGCCAAAAGAGGGAAGAGGTGTCCACTGGTGATCGGCATGTGGGGTGAGTTCGCCATGACCAGTATAGTCGCCTTGACCGACTGCATTGGAAACAGGAACCACATCGGGTGGAACACCAGTGTCAGACTGACTAGCCAGCACAGGATTGTCTGCACTTGGACGGAAAATAGAACCAAAATAGCTGGCAAAGGCTAAATATTGCAGATCATCCAAAGTTTGGTTTTTAAAAATTAAAATTAGATGTTCAGCCAAAGCTTGTTTTAAGCGATAAATGGTTTCTCCTGCTTGGGCTTTACGGGCATCTAAACCAAAAACCACAGCACCTAAGGCTTCTTCCGCCAGTGGGATAATTTGTATTTCTTCTGGATTTTGAAATTGTTCAGGTTGATGCCAACGTGGAGCATCATGAATCGCTTGTGAAAGTTGGGTTAATGCGGTCATTTTGATTATTTTCTCTAGATATGGGGTCTAGAGAAAATGTAATCAAAATATGTGTAATCTTAAAATTAAAAGAAGTTCTAAACTTATGAAAAAATTTAAAAAATACTAAGCTGATGATTATATTGCTTTTCTTTTATAATGAAATATATAGCTCAAAATATGCAGATTTAATGTGCGCAAAATGCCTGATTAAAATACTCAAACAGGTCAGGCGTATTCAGCCAAAGGCTAATCGCCAGAGCAAACAAAGCAATAATACTAATGCCGATACCGCATTTGAGCCATAAAAATGAATTAGTCATGGACAACCGCCTTTTCATCGACAAAGAAATGTACCAGTACGCCAAAAACACTCAGAATAATAGAGAACAGCCAAATCAAGTCATAATTACCTGTCACGTCATGGTTCACACCACCCAGCCATCCACCGAAAAATGAACCGACTTGATGAGTAAAGAACACGATGCCGCTCAGCATGCTCAGATATTTAATACCAAACATATTGGCCACAATACCGTTGGTCAAAGGCACTGTAGATAACCATAATAAACCCATCACCACACCAAAGCTATAGATGGTGAATGTGCTGAGCGGGAGCATTAAAAAGGCAATAATTGCAATGCCTCTGAGCCCATATAAGCCCATCAGTAACTTTGGTTTAGAATATTTCCCACCTAGCCAACCAGCAGTGTAGGTGCCAACGATATTAAATAAACCGACCAGCGCTAAGAAAACAGTTCCTGTGGTTGCATTAAAACCATGGTCAATCAAATAGCCAGGTAAATGGATACCTATAAAGACTACTTGGAAGCCACAGACCAAAAAACCAAGTGATAGGAACCAAAATGGTTTATGGTTTTTCGCAATGACTAAAATATCTTTAAAACTGAGCTGAACTTGATTGGTTGACGCATTCGGTACAACAAAGGCCGGGGCTTTGAGCATCCAGGCCAGTGGAACAATCATCGCAATTAAAAGTGCACAAACGACCAACGCCGCAGACCAGCCAAAGTTTTGTAACAGCAGTAAGGTTGACGGCAGCATAATGAACTGCCCAAAAGAACCCGCTGCACTGGCAATACCCATAGCAAGGCTACGTTTTTCAGGCGGTGCAGCACGACCCACCGCGGATAACAATACAGAAAAAGAGGTCGCAGATAATGCTAGGCCCAAAATAAGACCCACACTTAAGTTGAGTAACCAACCCGTTGAGCTGACTGCCATGAGCAGCAAACCGATGGTATACAACACACCACCGACTGCAACCACGATCTTAGAGCCATATTTATCTGCTAATGCGCCTGTAAAGGGCTGCGCAGCGCCCCAAATCAGGTTTTGCATCGCAATCGCTAGACTAAAAACATTATGTCCCCAGCTAAACTCATCACTCATAGGCACAAGGTAGAGTCCAAAGCCATGTCGGACACCTAGTGATAATGCCAGAATTATTGCACTTCCAATGAGCATATAAATCAGCGGTTTGGAAAAACGAGTTTCTGACATATTTCAACCAAAAAATGAGCTTAGAGTTCGCTATATTAAGTGAATTATTTGCTGAAAGCGATGATAAAAAATTTACTATTTGATCAATAAAAACAATGAATATTCATGAAAAAACCACGACTTGGTGTCGTCTTTTTTGTAGTTCTTTTAAGGCTTAGAACCGGTAGCCGACACCTGCATACGCTAGAATAGGGTTAATTTCAATATCGGCTGTGGATTTAATCAGTTCACCGTGCGTAGCATCTTTGACGGTGATCGTGGTTTCATTTTTAAGATGAGCATAGGACACGGAACCGACAGCAAACCATTTATCATTAAAGTCATAGGTGAAACCGACGGTTGCAATAGGCGCGAAGGCATCAGTTGCTTCTAGCTTAACTTTGGGATTGGCTGAACTTTTTTTCCCTTCAAGTGATGCGCCAGCATTTCCTTCTTTAATATTGGCAATCATATGACCTGCTGCAATCAAGTCTTTTTCAGTTTGTGGGTTAATTTCTAGCTCATTGAAGTAGGCATACATCATTCCCACACCGACATAGGGGCGGAATTTATTCACACCTGTTTTACCAAAGTGATATTGGAACTCGAAAGCAGGTGTCCACGCACGTGCAGATGCCGCAGGGCCGTGTGCTTCCAAATCGGTAATGAAAATATCATTTTCAAGTTCTAAATTTCCTAAAGCTCCGCCCATAGGTGTTGCAGTTGCTGAAAAAGGCGCATAAATTTTTCCTTTGCCTTGTAAATCGACTTTAGGTGGAATCCCTGCTTTCATTTCAAAAGAAATATTGTCGGTAAAAAAGTAATTGGTCATGATGCCCAATGTGGTGACATCATCGGCTTCTAAACCTGTGCCTGGGTTGTCCCATTGACTGAGGCCACGTATTTCAGCAGTCCCACTTAGTGCTGAGGGGACATCAGCATTAATTAAAGCTAGCCCATCAAGAGTAGCCTTTAAGAGAGGATTGACGCTACTTCCTGGCTTGATATTGTCGAGCACCGTTTGTGCTTTGATATCTCCAACTTTTGCAGTTTCGCTTTCTTTAACCGATGTGTTAACTCGGAAAGGTTGAGCTTTACCTTGTGGCATAACGTGCAAAGCACCGACCGATACAGAGAAGCGTTTAAAGCCATCACCATCTTGTAGACTAAAATAAGGTGAATCTGCATGTGCAAGCATAGGTAAAGCAGCAATAGACGTTGCTACACAAAGCAATATTTTTTTCATTCTGGGACTCCATGTCCAAATTAGCTATTCGTTTTTATAGAGCGTATTATTAAGGTTGCTGCTACGATAAAGCTGTTGTTTTTGAAGGACATGTGTTTTTGACATTTGTGAATGTCAAAACCCGTTTTGTGTGATCGTGTTACTAGCTTGCAATCTTTGTTACAGGTGAATGAATGTAATAGAAAGCTACTGTTGAGTGTTTTTTGATTCTATGTATATGTAAAATAAAAATAAATTTAAAATTCAATATTTGCTTAGTCATAAAAAAGACCACCTGAAGGTGGTCTTTTTGACAGATGGCATCATATTTCATGCCAATGACAGCAATTAAGACTGAAAGCGTGATAAATCTTCTTCAGGACGTGCAGTTAACACTTCAACCCCGTTTTTAGTGACCAACAATGTATGTTCATACTGTGCAGACAAACTATGGTCTTTGGTCACTACCGTCCATTTATCCCCCAGTAATTTAGTTTTCCAATCACCACCATTGACCATTGGTTCAATGGTAAAGGTCATGCCTTCTTCTAAAATCATGCCTGAGTTTGGTTGACCATAGTGTAAGACTTGAGGTTCGTCATGGAACACAGTCCCAATACCGTGACCACAGTATTCACGCACGACACCAAAACGTTCCGATTCGACATATTGTTGAATGGCGTGACCAATGTCGCCAATGGTTGAACCCGGCTTCACTGTTGCTATTCCACGGTACATTGCTTCTTGTGCCACTTTACATAAACGATTCGCGAGAATAGAAGTTTCGCCACCCACGATGTACATCATGTTGGTATCGCCGTGGAAACCATCTTTAATGACCGTCACATCAATATTTAAAATATCGCCTTTTTTCAACACTTTTGCATCTGAAGGAATGCCGTGACAGACCACATGGTTTACAGAAGTACAAATCACATGTTGGAAAGCAGGGCGACCTGGTGCTGCACCGTAACCTAAACATGCTGGAATCGCGTCTTGTTTATTGACAATATAATCGTGACAAATCGTATCTAACTCAAGTGTAGTCACACCTGGTTTAATATGTGGCTTGATCATATCCAAGACTTCAGCCGCCAGTCGTCCAGCCACACGCATCTTTTCGATGTCTTCAGCGCTTTTGATGAGTCGACGGGGTGCTTCGTAAGTACTGTTCATGATCTCTAAAAACTTTTGGAAATTTGTGTGTGACTATGGTATAAATAGCCGCCCATTTTATCAAATGCTTTTTCGTGAATAAATTTCACGGGCTTTGTGCGATGGGGCAATAAAATCCGCACATATATCGACACATTTCTCTGGGTGCCCGTTAGGGTGGAGGATGCGGATATATGGAGGCCTAACCCAAACTTTAAGGTAAAGAAAATGGCAGATTACAACGTAAGCATGCGCGACCTTCTTCAAGCAGGCGCACACTTCGGTCACCAAACACGTTTCTGGAACCCAAAGATGCGTCAATACATCTTTGGTGCGCGTAACAAAATTCACATCATCAACCTTGAGCACACTGTTCCTGCGTTAAATGATGCTTTGAACTTTGTTAACAACCTTGCTAGCAAAAAGAATAAAGTATTGTTTGTTGGTACGAAACGTGCTGCTTCTAACATCATCCGTGAACAAGCACAACGTGCTGGTCAACCATATGTTGATCACCGTTGGTTAGGTGGTATGTTGACGAACTGGAAAACACTTCGCCAATCTATCAACCGTCTTAAAGACCTTCAAACTCAATCTCAAGATGGTACTTTCGCTAAGCTTACTAAACGTGAAGCTTTAGAGCGTACTCGTGAGATGGAAAAACTTGAACGCGCTTTAGGCGGCGTTAAGAACATGGGTGGTTTACCTGACGCATTATTCGTAATCGACGTTGATCACGAAGCAATTGCAATTAAAGAAGCTAAAAACCTTGGTATTCCTGTAATCGGTATCGTTGATACAAACTCTAACCCAGACAACGTAGACTACGTTATTCCGGGTAATGACGATGCGATCCGTGCAGTTACTTTGTATGCTTCTGCTATGGCTGATGCGATTCTTGCTGGTAAAGAATATGCTCAATCACAAGCAAATGCACAAGCTAAAGTTGAAGAAGCTAAAGAAGCTCCTGAGGCTTAATGCGTTTGACGTAAGCTTGTCATTTTTGCGACATGTGATGGTGGCAAAGTAAGCGTCATGTATGCAGACGGCCCAAGAGACAGCTCTGGGCCGTTTCTGTTCTAAAAAGAATTCATTTTATACCGTATTTAGGAGATTGACATGACTGCAGTTACAGCAAGCATGGTTAAAGAATTGCGCGATCGTACTGGTCTTGCAATGATGGAATGTAAAAAAGCATTAACAGAAGCGAATGGTGACATCGAATTAGCGATTGATAACCTTCGTAAATCTGGTCAAGCTAAAGCGGCTAAAAAAGCGGGTAACATTGCAGCTGACGGTGCGATTACTATCGCTCAAGACGGTAACAAAGCGCTTCTTTTAGAAGTAAACTGCCAAACTGACTTCGTTGCTAAAGACGAAAACTTTGCTGGTTTCTCTGCTCAAGTTGCTGCTGCTGCGTTAGCTGCTGGCGAAACTGATGCTGCTAAAATTGCTGAATTGAAACTTGAAGATGGTGCAACTGTAGAAGAAGCGCGTATTGCTCTTGTTCAAAAAATCGGTGAAAACATCCAAGTTCGTCGTGCTCAAATCATTGAAGGCGAAAACCTTGCAGTTTACAAACACGGTTTGAAAATCGGTGTTGTTGTATCTTACACAGGCGATGCTGCGACTGGTAAAGGTATTGCAATGCACGTTGCTGCATTCAACCCAGTTGCTATCTCTGCTGAAGGTGTATCTGCTGAACTTATCGCTAAAGAGAAAGAAATTGCTGAAGCTAAAGCAATCGAATCTGGTAAGCCTGCAAACATCGTTGAGAAAATGGTCACTGGTTCAGTTGAGAAATACTTGAACGAAGTTGCTCTTGATCGTCAAATGTACGTAATCGACAACGACAAGAAAGTTGCTGACGTTCTTAAAGCAACTGGTACTACAGTTGTTCAATTTGCTCGCTTTGAAGTGGGTGAAGGTATTGAGAAAAAAGCTGAACTTTCTTTCGCTGAAGAAGTTGCTGCTGCTCAAGCTGCTGCAAAATAATTGAAAAATTATTTTGAGTAAAAAAAGCCCCTTTGGGGCTTTTTTTATACAATTAATAAAAATAAAACGGGGAAGTAGATAAGTGGCCAACAAAACCAACCTGAGTATTGGTGCGGTGATCGTACTTTTGATTGCTGCGTATTTCGGAATCGATCTTCAAGAAAATCAATTACAAACATCGACACCATCAGCCGCGGTAGAACCCACTACACAGACCAGTCAACCGCAAAATCAGGTACTTGATGGCGCAGCAAAAATTGCCCAAGCATTTCAAAGCCGTAAAAGTAATATTCAGGTTCAATCACAAGGGCGTGTTGTGGCTGTGCTTAAAGATGATAATGACGGTTCTCGTCATCAAAAATTTATTGTAGAACTTCCTAATGCAATGACGGTTTTGATTGCACATAATATTGATTTGGCGCCACGTATTGAACGCTTACAAAAAGGGGATACCGTTGGCTTCAATGGTTAATACGAATATAGTGAAAAAGGCGGGGTGATCCACTGGACACATCACGATCCACAACAGCGCCATGAAGGTGGTTGGTTAAAACACCAAGGAAAAACCTATCAGTAGTAGAGCAATTTTGTTCTATACGTTTTGCTGAATCGCAGTATGCTGAGTGTTCAGGAGAGGCCAACTCATGCACGAAATCAGACCCAGTGAATTTGTAAATTACCATCATGTTCAAGAACTTGATGGTCTTGAAATGTTAAAAGCCTCCTATCAACATACGCAGTTTTCAAAACATACCCATGAAGGCTACTGTATTGGTTTAATTGATGAAGGTGCGCAGTCTTTTTTACGCACAGGAAATCAGCATATTGCGCCGCAAGGCGATATTATTTTAGTGAATGCTGATGAGGTACATACGGGTTCTTCTGCTGTTGAAACTGGTTGGTGTTATCGGGCAATTTATCCGACTCCTGAAATGATCCAAGAGGTGAGTCAAGATTTTTTTCATGAAGCAGGCACTATGCCGTGGTTTCCGCAAGCTGTGGTTCATGATGAAGGACTAGCCGAACAATTGAATTTGCTATTCGATTTGTTATTACAGCCGAAAAATACACTGTTTAAGCAGAGTTTATATATTTCAACTTTGGCTTATTTATTAAGCCGTTATAATCAATCTAAGAAAATATTAAAAGACTTACCCGAAGCACAGCGTAAAGTGGTCTTGGTACAAGAACTACTTGCTGCGGAACCTGAAAGAGAGCATCAACTGGCCGAGCTCGCCGCTGTCGTCGGGATGAGCCCATGGCATTTATTACGTCAATTTAAAAAGTTTACTGGACTTCCACCTCATGCATGGTTGGTACAGTTTCGATTACGTAAATCTTTATATTTACTTAAACAAGGCTGCGAGATTGCGACAGTCGCACAACTCTGTGGTTTCTCTGATCAAAGCCATTACACTCGTCATTTTAAAAAGTCTTTGGGTTGTACGCCTGCGCAATATCTGGCACATAAAATTTAAAATAACAGCAATTTCATACAAGAAAGCCATCTAAGGTATGCAGCATATTGACTCTAGCGAATTGAAAAATGGAGTCTGCTGTGCAGTCGCAATTGATCCAACAGAAAAGTTTAGGTTTTTTCCGTGGCGTGCAAGATATGTTGCCACTTTCAGTCGCGGTTATTCCATGGGGAATATTGGCAGGCTCAGCAGCGATTAATGCGGGTCTAAGTGTTATGCAAGCTATAGGCATGTCAGCGTTAGTATTTGCAGGTGCGGCACAATTAGTCAGTTTGAGCATGCTCATGACGGGTGCATCTTTACTGAGTATTCTGATCACCGTGTTTTTCCTCACCAGTCAGCACTTTATTTATGCACTGAGTTTAAGAGAAGAGGTGAAGCCGTGGTCACTCAAAAGAAGATTGAGCATCGGTTTTTTACTGACCGATGAACTCTACGCCACCGCGATGCTGAAGGAAAAACCATCTTATGCCTATATGTTGGGTGCAGGATTTAGCTTTTATGTCAGTTGGGTGCTGTTTAGTTTAATGGGTATTTTACTTGCGAATATTGTGCCTGATCTTTCAAATCTCCACTTAGAGTTTTCAATTGTGGTGGTGTTCTTGGTTATGGCGATGATGCTGATTCAAAATAAGGCCGCAATTTATGGCGTGGTGAGTTCATCGATCATGGTGCTGATTTTAAGTTGGTTAGAACTCGGATCAGCTATTTTGCTGGCTGGATTTAGTGGGATGTGGGTTGCTGCGCGCTTTGATCGAGCGGAGGACTAAAACATGACCTGGTTATTTGTTTTGAGTCTGACCTGTGTGACCTTTTTTAATCGGTATTTATTTTTAGAGCCTAAAACTCAAATTCGACTGCCTAAATTTGCGACACGCATGCTGAAATATGCCGCGCCTTGTCTGATGGTTTCGATTTGTTTGCCACTGGTTTTTTTCGAAGGCGGGCACTGGAAAGGGATACTTCAAAATAGTTATTTTTATGGGGCAATTTTTACGCTGTTCATCACTCTTTTGACGAGAAAATTATTGCTCAGTATTTTGCTGAGTTTAGGATTTTTTTATGGTCTGAATCTATTATTCGATTTCTAGCATTTCATCAGCAAATAGGCCCATAAAATACCGAAAAAAGGATAAAAAAGTGTGCGAGCCCGATCTTTTTCATTGCTTTTAAATTTGTGTTGCTCTAAATGCTCACCATTTGCGATTTTTTCTATGTCTATCAAATTGGCGTAGCTTTGATTGGGGAACTAAAAAAGTTGAAAATAGAGCAAATGAGGCGGGGTTTGAGAACTTTGAAGAAAGAAGATGTTTTTCTTTTGAGTTTTGGTCCATACAATTGGCTCAATTATACAAAAACAAGCAGGGTAATAGTGAGTCCAATATCGTAAAAATGGCGCTTAATTTACTAGGTAATTCATAAAATCATTTTAATTTGAAGAATGGATAAAACTAGAGTTCAGGGTAGGTAGAAAATTGGCTTTGATCAGATAGGAATGAGCCAAGAAAACACTTATTTCAATATAGTCTTCCAACACTGCAAAAAAATTGTGAGCGCATTCACTTCAAAAAATCGGATCGATTAGATTTTGCATCTTATTCAAACTAAGCATCTGGGAGGGATCAAATGATGGAGATCGAGCTGTTTACGATTGTGTAAAACATTAGGCAAAGATAGGGCAATAAAAAAGCCACATTACTGTGGCTTTACTGTCAAATGCGTGTTGTAAGGACGAGTCTTAAGAGTTTGGTCCATCAATACGTTCAATGCTGACTTTCGCAGTACCGGCATTGGTAATACCCAGTTGCTTAGCAGCGCCATAAGAAAGATCAAGCACGCGGTTACCGTGGAATGGGCCGCGGTCATTTACTTTAACCACAACACTTTTACCATTGGTTTTATTCGTTACACGAATAAAACAGTTTAGCGGCAAGCTACGGTGAGCTGCAGTTAATGCATTCATATCGAATGTTTCACCGCTTGCTGTTTTACGACCGTGGAATTGACGACCATACCAAGACGCCATGCCCGTTTGACTAAACTTACGGACTGTATTTGATGCAACAGTATTTAACTTTTCAATCACTGAAGGCTCTTCTTCAGGGATCTCAATTTTTGCAGCGATTGTTTCGCGACGAATTTTATCGCCTGAACGTTCAGTGATTGAAAGGCTATTTAAATTTGAGAAGTGTGAGTTGAAGCCTTGAGCATCTTTATTCAAGACACGCGCAGCTAGGCGAGAGTTATCATTATCATTGGTAAATGATGACTGAACCATCTCTGCTTGCGATTGGCTCAGCGCGATGGTCGAGGCAATGGCCAGTATATATTTAAGTGAAGACTGCATTTATAAACTCCAAAAGACAATACTTTTTTCTTTAAACTAAGTGGTTGAAAGATAAAAAAACTTGCCTGTTAATTCACTTTTGCAACAACATTTGACGAAATGGATAATATTCATGCAGTCATAAGCATGTCTAGTGTTTAATTAAAATAATGATAAAAACTACATAAACCGAACATTTTTTGATTAAAAAATAATCAATATTGTAACAAGGTATGAAAAATGCCGAAATTTACATCATTTTTAAACATTTTTTTATTGACATCTAGAAATTGAGTAAAAAACTAGCCTTATCGGCTAGCAATTTCAGCCCCTAATTGCCACACCGCAGTCGCATACATACGACTCTTGTTATAGGTCGTAATCACCTGAAAGTTAGGGTAAGTGATGTAATAACTTTGCCCATAATTTTCCTGTAGTTGGATCACATTCACCATATCTAAATCATCGATTTTGACAATCGGATTGGTCGGTTGAATGCCCTGATTTTTTAATACCCCATAAGGCGTCGGTAAAGTTAAATCTTTAGCAATGACTGATTCAGGATTTGAGCCACTATAGCGTGCTGCAAATCCAATCGGCTGATTACGTTGCCAGCCATGATTTGCTAAATAGTTGGCAATCGAGCCGATGGCATCGACAGCTGAATTGCGTAAATCGACATGACCATTGCCATCATAATCCACGCCAAACTTTGGAATGTTGCTTGGCATAAATTGTGGATAGCCAACTGCACCTGCATACGAACCTACAACCGAGTTGGTTGGCACGCCATCTTTATAGCTCCATGCAATTAAAGCACTGAGTTCATCTTGGAAATATTGTTTACGACGTTCGTAACCAAAACCTAAAGTTGCTAAAGCATCACGGGTGACAAAATTACCTTTGTTCGTCCCAAAACCTGTTTCTACCCCTAAAATGCCGAGAATGACTGATTGCGGTACACCAAATTGTTGTTCGGCGCGGTTTAAAGTATCTGCATATTGTGCTTTAAAACGGACACCACGTTGAATAGTGCTTTCTGCCATAAAGTTGGTTTTATATTCGTACCACGGTTTACTTTCACCAGGGCGGTTCATAATGTTGATGATGTTGGGTACATTTTTAGAACCATTCATCGCCCAATCAACTTGTTCAGCAGACAGACCATAATTTTGCATGGTTTTTTGTTTAAAGCTGTAATAGTCAGGATGAGAAGCGAAATCGTTGGCTTGGCAAAAACTGGTGATCGACAAAGCGCCAATCAATAAAGGTAAACGTTTAACTTTGTTATAAAAGTTTAAATTTAACATAGAAGTCTAATTTCCAGAGTCGTGATTGGCAGTGGAGTAAAGCGAATAGGGTAAAGCCCATAGTTCGCATTTCTGTTATGTCGAAATTCTTGTGAACGGAGTCTAGCGTGAATAGGCTTTAAGATAACATTGTCTGTACTGAAGCGGGCAAATAGGTATACAAAAAAAGACAAACTCAGCCTATATAAAGGACAGATTATTCAAAATGGTGCTGATTTTCAGGCAGATTATTTGCGTGACTATATAAGTCAAGTTTTACTGACTGATATAAAAAGTATTCCATATATAGAAGCAATTAAAATTGTAGTGTTTAGAGTCTAGTGACAATGACCAAAAGATCTGGTCTCAGCTTATATATGGACTTTATATAAAGAGCAAGAAATCACAGCTTAGAAACCAAAATGACCCTACACAAGTAGAGTCATTTTGATCTGAAAAGCCTCGAAAGACTTTTAGCACTTAAGCATGAAATAAGGTGTCGTGATATTCAGCTAAAGCTAAAAGTTCATCTTTGGTTAGATTGGGGATGATTTTATTGGCAGCAATATGCACTGCTTTAATGACAGCTGCAGAACCGATATCGGCCGCTTTACGCTTAATCATGCCCAAATCGAGGGTTTTATTAAAGTCATTCATGAAGTGGCGTACAGTCGCTTCAGCAAACTGTTTATACAGTTCAGTTAACGCGGCTTTATCTACTTCATTGCCTGCTTTAATTTCAGCATAGTTATATTTGAGGTTGGTCACTAAGCTTGCATCTAACGCTTCACCCACACGGAACTGACCTTCAGCATCTTTAAACAAGCTTTTTTCAGAAAACTGAATCGATGCTTGAACCACATCATTCGATGATTTGCCTAAAAGCTGCTTCAACAGAACCGCAACTGTTGACTTAATATAGCCAGCTAGTTTCTCGGCTGTGTCTCGTTTATCACTCGGTGGGAAACGACGAACTAACTCAGTCAAAATGGCATCAATAATTTCATCATTGATGAGTAGTGCTGTTTTATCTCGAAGTGGATATAAAGGTTCACTTGAGTCTTTCTTCTGCTGAGCAGTTTGAATAGTCTGTAAAAGTTCAGTCGATGGAATAAAACCAAAAAATGGCATCGTGTATTAACCTCAATGTTCTTTATTTTATTGTCGCGCCAATCGAATTGGGCGGGGCATCCATGACACATCTGACACACGACAAGGGTTAATGTCTAAACCACCACGACGTGTATAAGCTGCGTACACCATCAGCTTTTCAGGTTTCAAATTTTGCCAAATATCGGCAAATATTTGTTCCACACATTGTTCGTGAAAACCGTTGTGCTGACGATAAGAGATAATATAAGCCAGTATACTGTTATAACAAGGCTTTTTACCTTTATATCGGATAAATACCGTGCCCCAATCAGGTTGTCCAGTGACTGGACAGTTACTTCTGAGTAAATGCGAGTAAATCTGTACTTCAACATCTTCCGCAGCATCATCTAATGCCAACAGATTAGCATTGGGATGATTTTCCAATTGGGTCGGAATCAGTTCATCTATACAGATACCTTCAGGTTGATTAATTTCCACGTCATCGACATGGAAAAGATCAATATTCACATCTGCGCCAGCGGCTATAGATAAATCCTGCTCAACCGTTGCTTTAAATGCCGCTTTAGACTCAAACTGAGTAAAGTTCATGCTATTAAAGTAAAGCTTTAATGACTTTGACTCAATGAGGTTGGGCGAGGTGGCAGGCAGACTGATGCGACCAATGGCAACTTGCGGAACGCCATGGTGATTTAACCAAGAAATTTCAAAAACATGCCACCAGTCTTTACCTTGTTGAATACCTTCAACATGTGCATAGTGCTCACGTGCTGTGGCACGGGCAATAGGAAAAAGAATATCGGGTTGATAAGTTGTAGGGTAATTGGTGTCTTTACCCAAAAGAGAATGTTCTACACTCATTATTCACGCATTCCTGAACCACGAGAAAGTAAATAGTAAGCAATGCCATAAAGCACTGCACAGCATATGGTCATAACAGATAGGGAGACGACGACGTTAACATCGCTATGACCTAAGATACCGAAACGAAAAGCATTGACCATATACACAATCGGATTGATCAACGATAAATTTTGCCAAAAAGGGCTGAGTGCTGAAATGGCATAAAATACGCCACCTAAATAAGTTAAAGGCGTCAGCACAAAGGTTGGGATGATGGAGATATCATCAAAAGATTTCGCATACACCGCATTGATAAAACCACCCAGTGAAAATAAGAACGAGGTGACCAAGACGGTGTAAATCGTAACAAACCAATTGGTAATATAAAGGTCAGTAAAAAATAAACTCATGGCCGTCACAATGATACCAACCAAGACCCCACGACAGACTCCGCCTAAGACAAAGCCCCATAAAATGGCATGCAAAGGTACAGGACTCATGATCAGCTCTTCAATGCTTTTTTGAAATTTGGCACTAAAAAAGCTCGAAGAAACGTTAGCATAACTGTTGGTAATCACCGCCATCATAATCAGTCCAGGCACAATGAACTGCATATAGCTAAATCCGCCCATCTCACCAATACGAGAACCGACCAAATTGCCAAATATCACAAAGTACAAACTCATGGTAATGGCAGGTGGAAGCAAGGTTTGCGGCCAGATGCGCATAAAGCGGCGAATTTCTTTATGTACCAGAGTATATAAAGCTACGCTAAGTTGATTTAAGTTCATGGCGTAGTTCCTTCGAGATTTTTTTCGACCATCTTCACAAACAGTTCTTCTAAACGGTTGGATTTGTTCCGCATACTGCGGACTTGGATTCCTTGCGATTCGAGCAATTGAAATAAGTCATTGAGAGTATGTGCTCTATCCATAGTCACTTCTAAAGTCACGGCATCGACTAAATGGAAACGAACGCCAATGATGTCGATATGAATCGGTTCAATCGGTGCTGCCAAATCAAAAATAAAGGTTTCTTCATTGAGTTGATTGAGGAAATTTTTCATGCTGGTGTCTTCTTTAATGACACCACGGTCAATAATGGCAATTCGACGACACAGCATTTCTGCTTCTTCTAAATAATGTGTGGTTAAAATGATCGATGTGCCTTTATTGTTCATTTCTGTGAGGAAGTCCCACATCGAACGACGCAGCTCAATATCAACCCCAGCAGTGGGTTCATCTAAAATAAGGAGTTTCGGTTCATGCATCATGGCACGGGCAATCATCAGGCGACGTTTCATACCGCCTGAAAGCATACGGGCTTGAACACCGCGTTTTTCCCATAAGCCGAGTTTTTCTAAATATTCTTCGGCACGAACTTCCGCAATTTTTTTAGGAATACCATAATAGCCCGCTTGTGTGACTAAAATATCGAAGGTTTTTTCAAACTGACCGAAGTTAAACTCTTGAGGTACAACTCCTAAGCATTGTTTAGCTTGAGAGGGGTGTGTGTCGAGATTATGTCCAAAAATTTCGACAGTGCCTGAGGTTTTCTTGGTCAATGAGCTGATAATACCAATCGTTGTAGATTTGCCTGCACCATTTGGTCCAAGAAGGGCATAGAACTCGCCTTCAGGAACAGTTAAATCGATGCCTTTTAAAGCCTGAAACCCATTTTTATAGGTTTTGGACAAATCTCTTAACGTCAATGCATCAGTCATGAAATTCTCGAATGATTAATAGTGGCACTATTGTGAGCGATTATGCCTAATAAACCAAGTAATCTACTCGCAATTCTGTGTTGCAGATAGGGAACATTGTATAAAGCATAAGCAGGAAAATCACTCTAAGCTATATAGATGCTTTACCTTGTGATTTTTTTTGATATGATGTGCTCGCGCGCTCATAGCTCAACTGGATAGAGTACAGGTCTCCGAAGCCTGTGGCGTGGGTTCGAGTCCCGCTGAGCGCACCATTTTCTTATTGTATTCCTTCCGAAGTTATCTAAAATATATTAAAAATACAGTTTCAAGCTCTATTTTCATTTCACTCAAAGCTACCTTCGTTATATTTCTTGCAACAATTTAAATGTTTATTTTTCATTTATAAAAAGACTAGATATTTGAAATATATATAAGTTTTTTAAAATAATAACCACGACTCTGTTATCTTATATGAAGTAAATTGATCGAATTTATATAGAAGAAGTAATTGGTTTGAATCAGTTTTTGTACGCTTAAAGCTTAGAAAAGTTTATTTTCCAAGGCAAAATATTAAAAATTTAGTGCATGCGTTAGCATATGGAAGCTCGTGTATTTTTAGATATGGGGAAAATTTTAGTATCAATTGATGCAATCACATGAACTGCTAATGTGCTTAGTACTGGTCTAGCGATAACAAATCGTGTTCTGCGCAGCATTTGATTATCATAAAAAAATGACAAAATGATTAAAGTATTCTATCTGGTCACTTACGCGGGTTGATGTGTTTTAAATTGTGATTTATGTCGCGAATGTGATCTTATTCTGAGATAAATACTATAAAAATTAATATATTGGCTTTTGTTTTATTCTTGATTATTCATGTAAATGTAATGTGCTCTAACAATAATACGACTTCCGTAAATCAGATGTGTAAAAGACCATGGACGTCAGTACCAAACAAAGCCTTTTAGTTTCTTGTCTTAAAAAAAGTTTATTCGTCCCATTCCTTGTAGGAACGATTATCCTTACAGGATGTGGTGAGGAAAGTAGTTATTCGAACTCATCAAGCAATGCGAATAACTCTAATAACACCGTCGTTGATAATCCGGCAAATACTACGGATGATCCGAGTTTATATTTGGCAGATACGCCTAAAATTGAAACAGCAGATAACTTTCGTGATATTGCAGGAAATAGCATTTCAAGCAATTATGTCAATATTGATGGTTTGAAATTAAGACGAGGTGTGATTTATCGCTCGAATTATTTACCATTAAATGAAACAGACTTAGAAACCTTTAAAACATTGGAAATTAAGACCGTTTATGATTTGAGAACCAATTCTGAAAGAGAAAAAAGCCCAGACATTTTGAGTCCCGATACCAATATTATGATGGTGAATATTGCTGGTTCAAAAGAAAGTGATCTACCGAAAGGGATTGCGACAGCTGAAGATATGATCAATTTTTTTAATAGCTCAATGGCGAATATGGCTGCGCATGATAAAGGCACTCAATTACGTTTCGGAGTAGTGATTAATAGTTTAATTTATACTGATGGTGTTCAGCTTTATCATTGCACAGCAGGCAAGGATCGTACGGGATGGGTTACCGCTGTGATTCAGTTATTGGTCGGCATGAAGTATGATGATGTCTTACAAGATTATCTTTTAACAAATGCGTATACCGCAGACCGTGTCAATGCGACGTATCAATATATGGTCAGTACCCAAGGTGAAGCAGCCGCAAATATATATCGACCAGTTCTTGATGTGCGTGAAGAGTTCTTTAAAGCACAATTCGATGAAGTCATCAAAGTGTATGGCAGTATTGATAGTTATGCGACAGAAGGTTTGGGCTTATCGGATGAAGATATTGAAAAATTGAAAGAAAAGATGCTCGTCGGTTATAAGTCAAAAAGTGCTTCATAATATCAAGCCGTAATAACGCCATTCGAGTCCAAAGCTCAAAGTAGAAGAGGGCTTTGGGCTGATTGGAAAAACTAAACTTGATGATGTTGGTAAATGACTTCCCGTTATTTTCGTTTAAAGGGTTTCATTGGTTTTTAGCATCAATGGATGCAAGTATTTTTAGTGATGATGGTGTTGTTCATGCTTTTCATCATAGTCTTGGCGAATACAGCAGCCTGCAACATATTGGCTGCTTCCATCGGTATAAAACTCTTCTTTCCAAACGGGAACTTCATGTTTAACACGTTCAACCGCTTCTTCACAGGCCTGAAATGCTTCTCGGCGATGTGGAGCATATGCAATGGCAATAATAGCTTTATCGCCAATGTCTAATGTACCAATCCGATGTACAACCCGAACATAGCGAAGCGCATATTTTTCTTGTATCTCTTGTTCAATCGTTCTTATCATCTTTTCGGCAACAGGTGCATAAGATGTATATTTCAGTGCCTGAACCGCGCGTCCTTCATGATGGTTTCGAACCGTACCAATAAAAATACCTGTTCCACCGCACTCAGGAAATGCTTGAATGCTGTCAAAATCCTCTAAATTGAGAGCAGTATCTTGAATACGAGCAAACTCTAACATCTTAGCCTCCAGCAACGGGTGAAAGTAACACCAAGGTGCTATCTTGTGCTAATCGACTTTGACGCGCCACAATATCTTCACCAATCGCACAAGCACAGCGTTCCAGCAAATCAGAAGCAGATGGATAACGCATTTTTATTTGATCGAGTACATCAGTAATTAAACTGTTCGGCACACAGCTCAGGCTAAGTTCAGCAGGAAGATACTTTTCAATTGCACCATAAGCCTCGATTTTGATATGAATGTCCTGCATGTTGCCTCTGTCAAAACGGATTTAAAAAATAGGTTGCTGACTTCAGTTTATTGAATACTTATTAATTCACTCTAGCATTATTTAATTTGATCATCAAAATGGAAAAGTCAGTTTGTACAGACAAATAAAACGCCATTTTTCTTATTATTTCGCTATATCTATCTATGACAGTACTGTTTGAATGATATGACTCGACTAAGAGTCTAATGACTTTTGGTAATCGTGCACTTCTTCAAATGAATTGAGGCTGTGGTAAGTCAAATGCGCATTTTGAATATCTAAAGTTTGTGGCGACAGATTGTTGAAACAGTGTTTTAAGCTGAATTGTTGTTGGTGTAAATGCTTATTTAAGGTTTCTAGACTATTGCGTTTTAACAAACAAAAAGGGTAGAGCGCTTGTCCATTGATATTCAGGTAGACAACAGAAGAGTGCGGATGTTGTTCTAATGTGTGATGCAGGCGCGGCAATATATCTTGTGGAATGTTGGTAATATCACACGGGATAAATAAAATATAATCAGCCTGCACATATGACCATGCCGTTTGCATACCGATTAAAGGCCCTAAAAAACTGGCACTATTATCTTTGAAACTGCGAATATCAGGAATCAACTCACTATATTGCGCATAATCGCGATGACTATTGATCCATATGTCCTGAACTTTTCCATCAAAAGCTGAATATATTTTTAACAACTGGATTTCATTGTCAAATCTTTGCAAAAGCTTATTGACCCCATTCATTCGTGTGGCTTTCCCACCCGCTAAAATCACCAGTGCTGTTGCTGGGTAGTTTTGCATGATTTTGACCTAACATCCGTGTATAGGGGGAGCAATAACGATCGTTCAATATTGAGATGTACGGTCTACGACAAAGCTGTCCAAGCCTTAGACCGTGTGCAAAAAGCATTTGGTTTGTATCACTATCCAATCGATGTCCTTAGATCGAGATGAAATCGACATAGTCCAATGTTACAGGGGCATCAGATCGAGCAGGGATTCGAACTATACTATTGGCCCGATTTAAATTACTGAGCATGTGGGATTGTTGTTTGCCGAGTTTGGAAACGGTTAATTGTCCAAATTCGTTGACATCTAATACCATGCGAACCAGTTGCTCACGGCTGTCTTGTTTAATGCTGTCGTTGAAGCGAGCTTTTTTCCACGCGGGTGCAGGACACGTAACCCCCTGTAAAGCCGCCAATAATGTCGATACATGTACAGCAAGACAGGTGAGCACAGCAGCAGGGTTCCCAGGCAAACCAATCAAATAAGAATGATGATGGTCTGTTTGATATTCAGCAAAATACAGTGGTTTACCCGGTTTTTGTGCAACTTGCCAGAAAATCTCTGTTGCACCTAAAGCCATTGAAACAGGTCGAATCAAGTCATAATCTCCAACCGAAACACCGCCTGTAGTAATAACTACATCATAATGATTCATGGCATTCGAGAGCGCTTGTGTGAGTATCTTCTCATCATCAATTACATGCTCTAAATGCACTTCAGCAAAACCCTGTTCTTTGAGCCAAGTACGGATCATTGGCGCATTGGCATCGAACACTTTAGATTGATTGTCCAGTTGCGTACTGACTTCATCACCTGTAATAAGCACTGCAATTTTAGGTTGGTGATAAACCTCGACATGCTGAACCCCCGCCATACTGAGTGCTGCAATTAAACCGCTGCCTAAACGCTGGCCTTGCTGTGCAAGTGTTGTCCCGATGGATAACTCCTCACCTTGATAACGAATGTCTGCGCCTTTGTCCAAAGCTTGAGTTAGAGTCGCTTGCTTATGGCTACGCGTGATAATTTCCTGTCGAGCCACAGTATCTGCTGAGTTTGGCAGTTTACCCCCAGTAAAAATACGAACGGTTTGTCCTGCTTGAATCTCAATATGTTCTTCAATACCTGCACGAATTTCACCAACTAATTCAAAGCTAGTAATTCCAGCTTGCAAGTCTTCAGAGCGCAGCGCATAGCCGTCAACCGCACTTTGGGTAAATAGAGGCAAAGCAACTGTTGATAAAACATCTGCCGCTAAAACATGTCTATGCGCCTGTACTAAAGGCAAAGTAACGACAGGCAATGTTTGGACGGCGCTATAGTGTCTAAGAGCTTGATCGAGTGTAATTAAACCAACGCCAGAGCAACTCATTCATAACCTCCTGGATGCGGTAGATCACGGCAGACATCAAAAATATGAACCAAAGCCGGTAAAATGGCTGCCATAGATTCACTTGCACCACCACGGCTGCCCGGAAGGGTAATCACCAATGAACGGTCGATAAAACCTGCAACGCCACGTGACATCGCAGCATAAGGGGTACGTTTTTGTCCGAAAGCACGTGCGGCTTCCATCAGGCCATTGAGCTCACGTTCAAGTAAAGGCTCAAGTGTGTCTACTGTAATGTCACGTTTGCCGATGCCTGTTCCGCCTACAGTAATAATGCAAGCATAAGATTGAGTGAGCTCTAAGACCAATGCTTTTAACTGATCGGCTTCGTCAGGTAAAATTTGATAGTGAATTGGATCAAAACCAGCTTCGGTTAAGGTCTCGACGACGGAGCGGCCAGCAGTATCGGGTTTTCGACCTGTGGCAACGGTATCCGACAGAACCAATACTGCCGCAGAAACAGGCTGACGCAAATGACGTTTAAAGTGTGATTTTCCGCCTTTTTTCAGATCGAGTTTACATTGCTGAATGATCAGCTCATGCGGTTCGCAATGGGGTTTGAGCATGTCGTAAATGGTGAGGGCCGCAATACTGGCAGCGGTCAACGCTTCCATTTCTACACCTGTCGGCCCAATCGTTTCAACGGTTGCACGAATAATCACACGGTCGACAAGCAGTTCAAAATCAACATCGGCACGATAAATAGGTAGCGGATGGCACAGCGGAATCAGTTCATCGGTACGTTTTGCGGCTAAAATCCCAGCAATGCGGGCTGTTTTGAGAGCATCACCTTTTTCGGTATTGCCGTCGGCAAGAAGTTGTAAACAATGTGCAGGGGCAAGCAGTTCAGAGCTTGCAGTTGCAACGCGATAGCTTTCTGGCTTCATGCCAACGTTTTTCATAAAGTATTCCGAAACATTGAAGTGTTGATCTAACATGAAACTGTTCGATCAAGAGAAAAAGTTTATGACGTATTTAGATAACACAAAAATAAATGCGGATACAGTCGAATGACTGACAAACTCAAAATTTACCTGCGAATTAACCCCCTATGGCATGCATACTGATTTTGCGTGTTGGGGCATGTTGATGTTCAATAAACCCTGCTTTTTTATGCCATACCGCGTTCAGAATCTGGGCTTGTAATAAAGCGGGATCTTTTTGTTGAAGTAAATGACGTAGCGGTGTTCCCTTGTTGGCAAATAAACAGGTAAAAAGCTCTCCCGTTGCAGTGATACGTAAACGGTCACAGCTTTGACAAAAAGGTTTGCTGATGGTGGAAATAATGCCTAATGTGTACTGATCATTGAGCAGATAAATGGTTGCAGGGTCATGTTGTCTAGCTTGTTTCTGAATCTGAAAATGGGGTTCAAGTATTCGGATAATGTTATCTTCAGTGATGACTTTTTGAGGCTGCCAGTGCTCAGGTTGATCTAAAGGCATATATTCAATAAAACGTAATGCGATATTCTGTTGATAAGCCCATTCGGTCAGTTCAAGCACTTCATGATCATTTTGTCCTGCGACTAAAACACAGTTCAATTTTATCGGTAGATTGGCTTGTTGTGCTGCAGCAATGCCTTCGAGGACTGGTGCTATCGGACGTTTAGTCATGTTCATAAACGTGTCTGCATGAATGCTATCGAGGCTGATATTGAGATCATCTAGTCCCGCTTCTTTTAGCGCTAGTGCATACTTCTTTAAATAGAAAGCATTACTGGTCATGGAAATACGTTCTAAACCGTGTGGCTTGAGTCGATTCAAAGCATCAATAAAATTGACCACGCCTTGACGCATCAAAGGCTCTCCACCTGTTAAGCGAATGTGCCGAATGCCTAGCCCCACCATCATTTCACAAAACGTTAACAGCTCTTCAAAGCTTAAGATGTCTTTTTTGGCCAACCATTCAGGTGTATCGGGCATGCAATAACTACAACGAAAGTTACAACGATCTGTCAGTGAGATTCGGAGTTTATGTTTATGACGGCCAAATTGATCGATCAGTTGCGCTGACGTATGTTCTAAGCCTGTAGTAGTCGAACCGTCCATAGTCGCTCCACTTCGTATTTACATACGATTTAGTTTTTATAAACGAGAGTATGAAATGTTTTATTTCAAAGATCAAACGGAGTCTTGAAGCTGTTTAGTTCGTTTATTTTCAAAAATTGAGAGGGTTTTCCCTGAACACGATCCATCAAGTCTTTGCCTTTTGTAATAATTCATCTATTGAAATTGCATACCAAAAGGGTGATATTTTTGATCAGAAGTATTTTGGAATTGTGCCAAAAAACGTAGGCATGATGAATAAGAAAAGAGCAATAAAAAGGGATGAGCAATCCAAATCGTTTGCAAATGCTATGAGCAAAGCGAACAGTGAATTGATCATTGCAGAACTTTTTACTGAAGATAAATATTGAGGGCGGTGAGATGGAAAACACTGAAGAGAAAAAGCATGACGATGAAGAAACCAGCTATGCACGAATAGAACCTTATACCAATCCTGCGGGTGGATGGGGCGCGTTGTTAAGTGTTGCAAGAAACTTAAAGAGACAGGAAGTTTTCAAAAAAGGTGCGATTACGCTCCTCAATATTAACCAACCCACAGGTTTCGACTGTCCAGGATGTGCATGGCCTGAAAAAAAAGATGCACATGCCTTTAACTTTTGTGAAAACGGTGCGAAAGCCGTTGCCTTTGAAGCCACTTCAAAACGTGTTACGCCTGATTTTTTTGCAACCCATACGGTCAGTTGGCTGTCTGAGCAAAGTGATTTCTTGCTTGAAGATTCAGGCCGTTTAACCGACCCAATGCGCTATGACAGCGCAACCGATAAATATGTGCCCATCTCATGGGATGATGCTTTTGCCTTAATTGCAAAACATTTACATGCCTTGGATCATCCAGATCAAGCGGCATTTTATACTTCTGGTCGTGCAAGTAATGAAGCGGCATTTCTATATCAACTCTTTGTCCGTGCTTATGGTACCAATAATTTCCCAGACTGTTCAAATATGTGCCATGAGACCACCAGTGTTGGCTTACGTGACTCAATTGGTTTGGGTAAGGGAACGGTGACTTTAGAAGATTTTGATATCGCCGATGCGATTTTCAGTTTTGGGCATAATCCGGGCACCAACCATCCGCGGATGTTGGGGACTTTACGTGAAGTGTCGCGCCGTGGAGGCAATATTGTTGCCATTAACCCCTTAAAAGAACGTGGTTTAGAACGTTTCCAAGATCCGCAAGCACCTGTTGAGATGATGACCAATGGCAGTACACCTATTAGTCGTTATTATTTCCAACCCAACGTAGGCGGTGACTATGCGCTCATGTTTGGGATGCTGAAACATTTACGTGAATGGGACATTCAAGCACTGGCAGCTGGGAAAAAGAGCGTTTTTGACCGATCTTTTATCGAAATGAATACAGTCGGTTTCGATGCCATGATGGAAGAAATAGATCGTACTGCATGGTCAGATATTCATGTACATACGGGACTTAGCCCTGAGCATTTAGAATCTTTAGCTAAAATGTATTTGGATGCCAAAACGGCCATTTTCTGTTGGGGCATGGGGATTACACAGCATCGACACGGGACTGCGAATGTACATATGCTCGCGAACTTAATGTTGGCAAGAGGGCATATTGGTCGTCCAGGGGCAGGCTTAGCACCGATTCGTGGGCACAGTAATGTGCAGGGCGATCGAACCATGGGGATCAATGAACGACCAAGCCCAAAATTGCTGGATAGTCTGGACCGAGTATTCGGCATTAAGTCGCCACGTGAACATGGTTTTGGCGTGGTGGATACCATTCAGGCGATGTATGAAGGTGATGTAAAAGTTTTTATTGGTTTAGGTGGTAACTTTGCTGTTGCCACTCCAGATACACCGTATACACAAGAAGGCTTACGTCGTTGTGATTTAACAGTACAGATTGCAACGAAGTTGAATCGTAGCCATTTAGTTTGTGGTAAAGAGGCATTACTTTTACCCTGTTTGGGGCGTACCGAAATTGATATGCAACAGCATGGGCCACAGGCAGTGAGTGTTGAAGATTCTATGAGTAATGTGCATCTTTCAGCAGGGCGTAATGAGCCTGCTTCTAAGAATCTACTTTCAGAGCCTGACATTGTGGCGCGTATGGCGGCAGCCGTCTTACCAGACAGTGATATCAAGTGGAAATGGTATGTAGAAAGTTATGACCGTATTCGAGATTCGATTGAAGACGTGTTTGATGAATTCCATGATTTTAATACACGTGTCTATCAGCCGGGTGGTTTTCACTTAGAGCATCCAGCCAATCAGCATGTATGGAATACGCCTGCAGGCAAGGCACAGTTTTTAATTACGCCGTTGGCTGAAGTGTATGCAGATAAAGAGAATAAATACGCTGAACAATATACAGAGGCCAAAGTTTATACCCTAATGACCACACGCTCTCATGACCAATACAACACAACCTTGTATGGACTGGATGACCGTTATCGTGGGGTATTTGGTCAGCGCCGTGTTTTGTTTATGAATGCAGAAGATATCGCTGCGGCTGGTTTTGTTGCAGATCAATGGGTGGATATCGAAAGTATTTATTCGGATGGTGTTAAACGTGTGGTTCAAAGCTTCCGTATCGTCCCGTATAACATTCCACGGGGTAGCCTTGCAGCCTATTATCCGGAGACCAATCCATTGGTTGCACTCAGTAGCCATGATAAATACGCCAAAATACCAGCTTCGAAAAGCGTGCCTGTGATTTTGCATGCAGGCCAAGCGCCTGAACATTTCAACTTGGCACAAGCGGTTGATCCTGAAGATGCCAATCAGATCGTGAATCGAGAGGTTAGTTGATTCAATGCTGAAATGACGCCTGATTTGCAGGTGTCATTTTTTTCATGATTGAAGGGTTTGGTGTTTAGGGAATATTGGAAAATTATTATGGATATTCGGGCGTCGACGTTTAATTCTCTGGGCTATGAAACTGTTAATATTCAGCGTTTAAGTGAAAATAGAGCTGTTGAACAATCTGATTTTGTGGTGCAAGAATACCCTATTGCCTTGGTTTATAATGGGATTTCGCATGCTGTAATGATGGCGACGCCAGCCGATATTGACGTCTTTGCCAAAGGTTTTAGCTTGTCTGAAGGTATTTTGACGAGTTTGAAAGAGCTTTACTCTTTGGACATATACGAAACTGAATTTGGGATTCAAGTTGAAATGACGATTTCTGCCAGAGCCTTTATGGCGCTCAAACAACATCGACGGATGATGGTTGGACGCACGGGTTGTGGTCTCTGTGGGATTGAAAGTTTACAGCAGCTTCATTTGGATTTACCTCAAATTACCACAGCCGTCTGTGAGGGATGGTTGGCTCAAATTCCGCAAGCCATTGCTCAACTCAATACTCGACAGAAAATTACCCAAATGACGGGCGGTGCACATGCTGCTGCATGGGTTGAAGCCGGGGAAATTGTGGCTTTGTTTGAGGATGTAGGCCGACACAATGCTTTAGATAAACTATTGGGTTATATTGCAGAACATCATTATGATGTAAATCAAGGTTTTGTGGTGATGACCAGCCGCGCCAGTTATGAGTTAATTCGTAAGTGTGCTCAACTGAATATCGCCTTGCTGGCGTGTATTTCAGCTCCAACCAGTATGGCGATTAATATGGCAAAGCAGTCAGGTTTGACCTTAGCGAGTTTTTGCCGCGGTGATGGTTTTGTTTTATATACTTGATATTTAAAATTTTGCTGTATAAAAAGTAAACGGTTTTTCTTTAGGTCATCTGTGTCGATGACTGGTCTTTATTTGAGTGAATGTATGCAGGACGTCAAATTAAAATTACAGCTCAGAATACTTCTCAATCAAGACATTGCCTTTGGGCCAGGTAAGGCCGAGTTATTGGAAGAAATTCGCCGTACAGGTTCAATTTCTCAAGCTGCAAAAAGTATGAATATGAGCTACCGCCGTGCATGGCAGTTGGTTGAAACCATGAATCATAGCTTTCAGTCAGGATTGGTCGAAACTCAAAAAGGTGGAACGCATGGGGGTGGGGCAAAACTCACAGACTTGGGCGAAAGTATTTTAAGTCAATTTAGACAGATGGAAATAAAAGCACGCGTTGCGATTGAGCAGGATTTTGAAGAAATAGCTCAACACCTGAAACAATAATCTATTCAGTTCAACTAGATGCTTCTCGTAGTCAGTCATTGCATACACGAATAAGCTTCCTCTATTTGATAAAACCTCTTATCTACTCACTCGATAGCAAGAGCAGTATCAGTCACGTGATTAAGATACAAACACTTTAACTTGAGCGATAAATAATCTGTTTCTGGAATTGACGTTGCTTGAGTATCCATATATTTTTGAAAACATATCGATCAATTTATAACGCTTAAGGGGAATATGGTGCTGCTTAATTTTAAGAATAAGTGCATGCAATATGCGATGTTGTGTTGTGGTTTGACTCTTGGGGCACAGGTACATGCAGAGCAAGCCATTACCGTTTATGCAGCGGCCAGCTTGACCAATGCTATAGCAGATGTCGATGCAATGTTTGAACAACAAAAAAGAGTACGCGTGAAAACCTCTTACGCAGGATCGTCGACCTTGGCCAAGCAAATTGAAGCGGGTGCACCTGCGGATGTTTTTATTTCGGCAGATGAACAGTGGATGAATTATCTACAAAATAAAAAGTTAATTGTGCCGAATAAACATGTGAATTTATTGGGCAATCGTCTTGTTCTAATTTCGCCAAAAGCTAAGCCCGTCAAAATAAAAATGGATAAAATTTTTGATCCTTCTACTGCCTTTCAGGGCAAGCTTTGTACAGGTGACACCAAAAGTGTTCCTGTAGGAAAATATGGGAAACAGGCGCTGACCGCACTGGGGTGGTGGTCAAAACTTGAACCAAGATTGGTTGAAACTGAAGATGTCAGAGCTGCGCTCAACTTTGTAGCACGTGGTGAATGTCAGCTTGGCATTGTCTATGCAACCGACGCTGCTATCAGTAAAGATGTCACCGTCGTTGGCGTTTTCCCTATCAATACCCATACCCCGATTGTTTATCCCCTAGGTCTTGTCAAAAATAATCCCGATGCGCTAGCGTTTTATCAGTTTGTACAAAGTAAACAAGCACATGCAGTCTTTAAAAAATATGGCTTTACCATTTTATCTGCTGCCAAGTGATGATGTTTTCTTTATCGGCTGAAGAAATAGAGGTACTCAAGTTATCCTGCCAAGTGGCTGCAACCTGTTTGGCCTTTAGCCTGATCCCTGCGTTGGCAGTGGGTTGGGTTTTGGCACGTAAAGAGTTTTTTGGAAAATCCTTATTTGAAACGTTTATTTTTCTACCTCTGGTGCTGCCGCCTGTGGTGCCAGGATATTTGCTATTACAGGTTTTTGGAGGAAATGGAATACTGGGTAAGTATCTTGATCCCTTGGGACTCAATTTTGCATTTAATTGGAAAGGCGCAGTTTTGGCTTCAGCCGTGATGGGCTTTCCACTCTTGGTTCAATCGATTCGTTTGGCCATAGAGTTGGTGGATCAACGGCTAGAAATGGCAGCGAAAACGCTCGGTGCTTCCTCTTTGGGTACTTTTTTTTATGTCACTTTGCCTTTAGCCAGCAGTGGCATATTGGTAGGGGCGATTTTATGTTTTTGTCGCAGTCTGGGTGAGTTTGGTGCAACCATTACCTTTGTCGGTAACATTGCAGGCGAGACCAGAACCTTGCCCTTGGCCATGTATAGCTTGATGCAGCAACCCGACACAGAACAAGCGGTTTGGCGACTGATTATTCTGTCATTAACTGTGGCATTTTTGGCGTTATGGTTTGCCCAATGGTTCCATCGCTATCAGAAAAACAAACGAGGGCATTAAGACGATGATTGACTGTTATATTCAGTTAAATTTAGGCAGATTTAAACTCGATCAGACATTTTCATCTGAACATCCTGTCGTTGGTTTATTTGGAGCATCAGGATCAGGAAAAACCAGTATTTTGCATGCTATTGCAGGACTTAATACCCCAGCAAATGGCTGGATTAAAATCAACCATCAGACATGGTTCGATGCTGAAAATAAGATCAATTTAAACGTACAGCAACGTCATGTAGGTTTGGTTTTTCAGGATGCACAACTGTTTCCACATATGACGGTGATGCAAAATTTATTGTTTGGCTATAAGCGCATTCGGCCTGAAAGCCGACGTTTTGATCCCGATTATATTATTGAACTGCTTAAACTCGACCATTTACTCAGTCGTATGCCGACGAAGCTTTCAGGTGGTGAAAAGCAGCGTGTTGCATTGGGTCGGGCACTGTTGTATTCGCCAAATTTATTATTATTAGATGAACCATTGTCTGCGTTAGACGCTGCACATAAGCAGGAAATCCTTCCTTTTTTTCAAACCGTCCAACATGAAACCCATATCCCGATGCTATATGTCAGCCATGATATGGATGAAATTAAGCAGCTGACCGAAGCAGTTTGGTTGCTTTAATTGAACACATTTCAGCTTCAACTTTTAAAGAGGGAACGAATAAAAACAGAAAAAAGGCCTCTGTATCAGCTTAGGATCATTCGGTGCTATTTTTATAAACAGATGGGGCTTGACCTGTCCAACGTTTAAATGCCCGACGAAATTCACGTACTTCACTAAAACCTAAAGCTTGGCTAATGTCCCCAATGGAGAGATTGTTTTCAAGCATCTGTTTCGCTTTTCGCTCTAGCACGGTTTGTCGAATTTGCTGAAAACTAATGCCTTCTAGCAATAAGGAACGTCGAAGATGACGCTCGCTCATTTGTAAATAGTCTGATGCGAGTTGCATATCAAAGCGTACAGGAAGGTGCTGATCGATGAGCTGGTCTAATAAATATGCATATTGTGCATTATTGAGCTGATCAATTTCTTGTTGTGCACGTTCACAAATCTGGATGGCAGTTGAATAGTTGGCAGGGCTATAAGTCTTGAGTGGACGCTCTAACATACTTCGTTTAAAGCGAATGACATTTCTGTCTGCATTAAAGCGAATCGGGCAGGAGACAATTTTTTGATATTCGGCAAGATGCGTGGTCGGAGAATAACTCAGCTCTAACTGAATAATATCTTGATGATCGCCTAGCATAGCGTTGAAACAAGCCATGCTGCTGCTCAGCAGTTCATCACAGAAAAATATTTTGAGGTTTGTCGGTGTAATATTTTCGATGAACTCTAATTCAACGCTTTCCTCAGCAATTGTAACGTTTAAGTTTAAAACACTACCCGAAACTTGATGGTAACGTAGGGCAATCTCTAAGGCATCCGCTACAGTTTTACAGGATTGCATGGCAAAACCTAAAATACCCATGGAAATCAGGCCTTCACTACTGCCAATTTTTAAGCCTAAGCTAGGTTGCTGGCTTGAAGCCAAGGCATTCTGAATCACATGACATAACTGAGTAAAACTCACATAGCCATGCGCTTGCTGGATTTGATTGATATTCACGCCTGAATGCTGGAACCACGCGCTGTAATCCCAATGTTGTTGTTCTGCATAATGCAGCAGCCCCGCCAATATTGTGGGTGGGATATATTGCCGTGTATGAACGGTATAATTTGACTGTTTAGGCATAAGTCCGTTTTGCCCCCCTGAATAGCGATCATTCAACCCTTTTTGGTATCTCATAATTTTGTTTAACTTTCAATATGCCAAAGCGCAGATCAATTCAACGTAGTGATGAAAGGGAAATCAAATGAAGCCAAAGGATTGGACAAAGCAAGAAAATCAAATGAGTCGGCTGAGTAAAGTGTATGTACTGGGCGAATGTGGAGTGAGTCGTCCATGAAAATTCAAGAGACATATACGTGGTCGAACTGGTCAGGGTTTCAACAGGCTCATCCACAACACATTTTGCACCCTGACAATGTATTGGAGTTACAGCATATTGTACAAAGTCACCCGAAAATACGGGTTGTGGGGGCAGGACATTCGTTTACCCCCCTAGTATGCACCGATGCGACTTTGGTGTCATTGAACCAAATTTCTGGTGTGGCCTCATCAGATACAGCCCACAGTCGGTGCAGTCTTTATGCAGGGACTCGATTGTACAATTTGGATCAATATCTAGAACCCATCAATCAAGCTTTGATGAACCAAGGCGATATTGATCAACAGAGCCTTGCGGGGGCCGTTTCAACTGGAACGCATGGTACGGGTGCAGACTTGCACTGTATTTCAGCTTATGTGGAAGATTTTGAGTTATTAACTGCTTCAGGTGAAATTCTCAACTGTAGTCGCACCGAAAATCCAGAAATCTTTGCGGCAGGACGTGTTTCATTAGGTAGTCTGGGTATTTTGACCAAAATTACCATGCAAAATCGTCCGCGCTTTAAACTGAAGGAACATATTCAGCTTTGTACAGTAGCAGACATGATGCAGTTTATTCAGCAATGGAAACATCAGCATCGACATATTGAATGTTTTGTTTTTTGCCATGCTGAAAAACTGATGCTGAAAACCTTAGATGAGACAGATGAAGAGCTACAACCTCGTAAAGAAAGCTATCCGTCTGAGGATACGTTGTTAACGGTCTGCTCTGAATTAATTAAAAACTTTCCGTCCTTGAATCCTTATGTGCAAAAACTGTTAGGCACTTTTGTTAAACCAACAACAGCAGTGGATTGGTCGAGTAAAATATTTCCAACAGTACGTAATACCAAATTTAATGAAATGGAGTATCAGATTCCTGTTGATGACGGTTTGGATTGCTTAGAAGAGGTATTAGCGGCATTGCAACAACATAAGGTTGCGACCTTTTTTCCGCTAGAGTTTCGTTTTGTCAAAGGGGATGATATTTGGATCAGCCCATTTTATCAGCAAGACTCCATTTCGATATCGGTGCATCAATATCATAAGCAAGACCCACGGTTAATTTTTGATATTGTGGAGCCTATTTTTCAGAAATATAAGGGACGACCCCATTGGGGAAAAATGCACAGTATGACGGCAACGCAGCTTCGAAGTTTATATCCGAAGTGGGATGATTTTCTTACGTTACGTCAGCAGCTGGACCCTGAGCGAAAATTTTTGAATCCTTATTTAGAGCAATTGTTTTTGGGATGATTGGTGGTGAGCAGGATATGGCTAAAGTGTATGGCTGTATGTGAAGGATGGTTAGCTAAGCACAAACCTGACGATGAGCTCTACACTAAAGCTCAAGTTGATGGCTTTGGCTTTTAGCCGATAGGTCATATGTTTAGTAAGCTGGTTTAAGTTGGCCGCTTTTATTCAGAACAGGACAAAAAGAATGTTGGATCATTATTTTAAAACACTCAATTCAGACTTAAAAACACAAGGGATTGCGACACCCCAACTGATTGTAGATGACGCTGCATTACAACAGAACCTCCAATATATTCAAACGAAACTCGTTCAGGCGGAACAGCTAAGACCACGTTTAGTGGTTAAATCTTTAGCCAGCTTAAATTTACTCCAGCTGCTGTCGGAGAAATTGAATACACAGCGTTTTATGGTCTTTCACCTGCCTCATATCCAGTTGATATTAGAAAATTTCTCAGAGGCTGATCTTTTGTTGGGGAAGCCCATGCCTGCCCAAGCAGCTCGTGCTTTTTATGCACAAAACTCAGCTTGGACAAAGGCCAATATCCAATGGCTAATCGATACCAAAGAACGATTGTTGCAATATTTAGAGATAGCCAAAGACTATGCCATAAGTCTGCAAGTGAATATTGAAATTGATGTGGGCTTACATCGTGGTGGGGTAAAGTCTGAAACGCAATTCGCTGAAATGTTAAGCGTGATCCAGCAATATCCACAATATTTAAAACTGTCAGGCTTGATGGGCTACGATGCGCATGTCACTAAAATACCATCTATCATCAAAAAACCAGATCAGGCCTATCAAGAGTCGCAGCAGATTTATTTAAATTATCAAAAGGTCATTCAAATGCAGTTTCCAGCCCTTTGGAACTGTGATCTTTGTTTTAATGGTGGAGGTAGTCCGACCTTTGACTTTCATGTCTCAGAGAGCGTTTGTAATGATCTGTCTTTTGGTTCGATGCTGCTCAAACCCAGCGATTTTGAAAGTGAATCATTGAAGCCTTTACAGCCTGCGTTATGGATTGCGACTCCTGTGCTGAAAGTTCTGCCTTTTGCGCAATTACCTGCAATGTCTTTATTGAATAAATTACCGCATAAATCGAAGGCATTGTTTATTTATGGTGGCTATTGGCTGGCGGATTATGTTTATCCTAATCAGTGTCGTCCGCATTTATTATATGGACGGAGTAGTAATCAAGAGTTGGTCAATGTTCCTAGAAATTGCGATATTCAAGTGGACGATTTTGTGTTTTTAAGACCCAAACAAAGTGAAGCGATTCTTCCTCAGTTTTCAGAATTAAAACTGTATCAACAGCATGCTTTTGAAACATGGCAAACTTTTCGAGAATAATAAAAGCCACTCAATCGAGTGGCTTTTATTTTATGGACTTAATTTAGAAGCGATAACCCATTTTAAAACCATAAGCGATGGCGCTGTTATTCTTAAAATCTGCTTGCTCAGCTGTGGATTGAATACCAGATATCGGTAGGTGGTAAGTTCCATCTTCTGCAACAACATCACCGAGCCAAAAATATTTGATTCCACCTGCAATAAAGTAATGGGGTGCTGGGTTAAATTGTGCACCGAAACCAAGGCCCCATGAACCTTTTGTAGGGTTTAAATTAGATGCAGGATCACCTGTGCCAGAGTCCCAGCTGATTTCTGTTGATGCACTCCATTTTGGGGTGAATTGATGTCCAATTCCCAGTGTTGTTGCCCACTGATCGTGCTGGTAGCTGTCTAAATCAAAGCCATCGACATAAGTACCATCACTGATGATTGAAGAGATGTATTCGGTCAAAGCACCAAACTGGGTCGGGCGAATTTTAAACTCCTTCCAGTTGACCCAGCGCAAATTGGCATAGGCGAGGGTATTCGAAGCGATCCCTGTTTGAATATCAAGATTGACGGATTGAGGCGTAGAAATTTTTGTTTTCTGTGGAAGTGTGGCTTCTAAAGGTTCATCAAAGACCGTTTCCGTGACTTGCAGTTTATGATCTATTTTAGAACGATAGGTGATGGCTGCTTTTAAGGCAATCTCTGGCCTTTGATAACTTAAACCTGTTAACCAACCCACTGCATGGTCCTGTTTAAATTTCGCATCATATCCATTAAAAAGGGGACCATAGGCATTTCCTCGGAGTGAGACATCACCCTCTACCGATTGATAGACGGCACCGCCGTAGAGTTGAAAGTTTGTGAATGGACTAATACCGAGAAGCATACTGATGTTGTGGGTATCCACGTTTACAGAAGTGCCTTGTTGGCTGAACTCATTATCTGAAAATGTATTATTGGATTGCAGCGGATAGTGAATGTCGGCACCGAATGGTTGATCGTACAAAAGGCCAAAACTGACGTCTTCGGTTAGCTGCAGTTTTAAAGCAGCATTGTAATATTGAAAGCTATTTCCCATATTACCAGTATTGAGATTCGTCACATCACTGACTAAATCTGGTCGGTTGCGAATTTTTCCCGAAATATCTGGATCTACGCTGGCAATGCTGACTTCAGCATAATGTCCTGTTTCTAAAAAGGGCAGAATCGACTGGCCGGATTGATCCAGAGCAGATGCATGGATCAAGCTACAAGAGGATATTCCAAATATTCCAATCACCAATGGGCTGAGTTTCATGTAAATCGTCCTTGAGAATTTTTTGACTTGTAATAGCTATTGTTTGTCTTCTTGGCACTATGTTTTAGTTTTGGGTGACTTGATGAAGGTCACTCAACATTGAAAACCATGGTGTCCAAGCTCAAGTTAATCACTGAAAAGAATTGGAGAGTAGGGTTGTAAATGAGCAATCAAGGGGGGATTTTCGGTCAAAAGAAAGGACTTATTGTATAAATTGAGCCTGTGAGAAATGAGTGACTTGATTGAGCTGTTGGTAAGTATTGATCACTCTTCATTAGAGCAGATGATGACGCCGTGTATAGTGGACGTTGATGCAGCCTAAGTAGATGGCTTGATTGGATGTGATTAAGGAGCATCACTTTTATAGGACATTTCTGGCGCGTAACCTTAGCAATAATCGTCAGATTTTGATCAAATGACTGCCCTACAAATATATAAGACAGTCGCATTTTTATTTACCAATCGACGCGTTTGAATAAAATGTCTTTATACATTTTAAAGTCACAAACGAAACTGTAAAACGGATAGGTAAATGTGGCTGGTTTATTATGTTCAAAAAAGAAATGACCGATCCAAGCAAATCCATAACCCACTACAGGCAAAGCCCAGAGTAGTTTTGCATTTTTGGTCATCGCCGCAGCCGCGGTAATCCCGATCACACAGGTGGTTCCCACAAAGTGTAAACGTCGGCAAGTGGGATCTTCATGCTGAGAAAGATAGAAGGGATAGAATTCTTTTAAGGTTTTATAATGGCCATCACTTCCCTTAATTTGCACAGTCGGGCTTGCAACCAATGCAGCAGAAAGATGGGCGTTATTCACCAAATCTTGCATATTGTTTTTAATTTGGGTTTGGGTATTCTGTAACATGTCCTACTCCTTTAGTGTTTACAAGGCGTAGTTTTAAACAGCAAACCAAAGATGGTCTTGAACGAATATGCTATCGCAAAGCAAGGACGCGAGTTTAGGGTTAGCGCATCAAAGTAAAATTTACACTTGGGATGGCGTCATTTTGTATGTGACTCATGAGCAGTTGAATAATGCCCATGCCCATTTTCCAGCACTTTTACAAATTGGCTTGGGCACACCTTTTGCAATCACTTTAGACGACCAACTACGTCGTTATCACGATATTGTGGTGATGGCACCCAATGTGATGCACAGTACCGATTCAGAGAATCAGCCTTATCTTGCACTCATGATTGATCCTGATCATGCACTTTATGGATACTTGTATCCATTGCTGAATGGCGAACAGATTCGTTCTCTACCTGCCTCTTGTCTCGCTGCGTTTCATTCACAGTTTCAAAAATTGATCGCTGGGCAATTCAGTCCTGATGAAGCTAAACAATTGGTCTTAGTACTGCTGTCAACGTTAAACCCAAATCCGTTGCAGGTATTGCCATGGGATGCCCGCGTTTTACAAGCCTGTCGTTATATTCAACAACTTGTACCTCAACAGATTCCCACAGTAGCTCAAGTCGCGGCACATACGGGACTGTCTGAGTCGAGGTTGATGCATTTGTTTAGTCAGCAACTGGGGATTTCAATGCGGCGCTATATTCTTTGGTTGCGTATTCGCTATGCCATCAAACTCTGGGCAGCAGGTCAGAGTTTGATTGATATTGCCTTGGAAGCGGGTTTTGCCGATCAGGCGCATTTTACTCGGACTCTACGCAGTATGGCTGATTTTGCCCCCTCTATGCTGAAAGGAAAAACCATCTTCGTGAATGACTCCATTAAAACATCATCGACGTCATAGCGTGTTAAGTTGCTTGATAGCACACGGAAATAGCAGAATCATTCAAGACAGGTTTCGCTATTTTACGAAGAATCAGTTTATGTTGAGAGAAGGACTTAAGCAGGGTTGAGCTTTTTCCTTCAAGCTCAATGTCAACTTTAATGGATAGAGATAATAGGGATAACAAATGACCAGTTTACATGCGATGAAAAGTCTAAAAGATGTCGTGTCAGAAAAAGAATGGGATGCGCGTTGTCAGCTTGCGGGGTTGTACCGTCTAATTGCGCATTTCCGCATGACCGATTTAATTGATACGCATATTAGTCTACGTGTCCCCGACGAAGACGGTCATTTTCTGATTAATCAATATGGCATTCCCTTTGAAAAAATGACGGCTTCGCATTTGGTTAAAATTGATTATGCAGGCAATATTATTGCGGATTATGATCAGGGGAAATTGGTCAATACCGCAGGTTTTGTGATTCACTCCGCGATCCATGATGCACGTAAAGATGTGCACTGCGTGATTCATACGCATACCGCAGATGGCATTGCAGTGTCTGCACAAAATCATGGTTTATTGCCTTTGTCTCAACATGCTTTGAAGTTTTATAACAAAGTTAGCTATCACGAGTATGAAGGGGTGGCGTTATTGACCGAAGAACGTGAGCGTCTTGTGAAAGACTTGGGGCAAAACCGAGTCATGATTTTACGTAATCATGGTTTGCTATCGACAGGGGATTCAATTCAACGTGCTTTCCACGAGATTTATTTCCTTGAACGCGCATGCCAAGCGCAGATTAAAGCGATGGCAGGTGGAGCAGAGCTTCATCTTCCGTCTGAAGCTGTACGTCAACACACAGCTCAACAGTTTGAAAGTGAATTGATTGAAATGGTGATGCTGAAAGCATGGAATGCCGCACTGTCTTTAATTGAGCATCAACGTGACGAGTATTGTTCATAAGCCATTCAACCATTTTAATAAAAGCCTCTATTTCTAAGTAGAGGCTTTTATTATGTTGAGTTTTGCTGTTGAGCTAACACATTTTTGAGCGTTTCGAAAATACGCGGATCTACCGATTGTGCGACATTGAAGCGTAAGAAATTCTGTGCATTTAAGGATTGGCTAAACGCATTTCCTGGTGCTAAAACAACGCCGTGTTTTAAACACTCTCGCGCAATGAGCGCAGCATCGAAGCCGTCGGGAAGTTTACACCAGAGGAATATACCCGCCTGCGGGACTAGCCACGGGTGAATATTCAAAGCTTCGAGCTGAGCGATGACTTTTTGCATTTCATGAGCTAGGCGTAAGCGCACTGTTTCCATATGCTTACGATAGCCACTGTCTTTTAAGGCAATCAGCACCATATCGGCGGCAAGTCGGCCACCACCAAAAGAGGTGGCGATCTTTAAATCGGTTAGATTTTCAATCCACTCATTTTTGGCCACAATATATCCACAGCGCAAAGAGGCTGAAATCGTTTTTGAAAAACTACTAACTTGAATGACACGATTGAGTCCATCAAAAGCAGCCAGTCGTGGGGCAGGGGTATGTTCAAAGTCGGCAAAAATATCATCTTCCACAATGACTAAATTGGTTTGATCGACCAATTTAAGTAAGCGATGCGCCGTGACGGGAGAAAGTACTGCACCTGTTGGGTTGTGTATGCCTGAGTTGGTGATATACAGTCGTGGTGAGTGTTGAGCTAAAACAGACTGAAAGATCTCCAAATCTGGGCCATGGGGAGTATACGGCACACTCACAATATTTATGCGATGAGCTTTGAGGAGAGCATGAAAATTAAAATAACAAGGGTCATCGACAATAACAGTATCCCCAGCTTCCAATAAAAAACGACAGATCAAATCAATTGCTTGCGTGCCAGATTCGGTGAGCATGATGTGTTCAGGCGAAGCTTCAATGCCAATATGAGTTAAACGACGAGAAATTAATTGTCGCAGTTCAGGATGTCCTGCTGCTGTTGCATATTCCACCAGTTCTAAGCTATCTGCCTTTGCCATGCTACGTAGAGCACGTCGAACACCAGTCTCATATAACCATTCGGGTGGTAACCAGCCGCAACCCGGTTTGAGTGTGCTGTGATCTGTATCCAAGGCTTGTCTAGAGACCCATAAAGGATCGACCTCTCGATCTAGCTTAGGCCCCATTTGGGCTAAAGCCAGTGGTGCGACGGGGCCAGACACATAAAAGCCTGATCCGGGTTTAGACAGAATGATGCCTTCAGCCATTAAACGTTCATAGGCTTCGACAACGGTTGAAACAGAGACCTGCAATGTCCGTGCTTGTTGGCGCACAGAGGGAAGGCGATGACTGGGGAGATAGGTGCGTGAACTAATTTTGAGTTTAATTTCATCCATAACTGCATCAATTCGAGTTTGGCTGCGCATTCCATTTCTCCTCAACTGTATGGGCTTTTTATACATAACAGTTTTTATTTATTGTACTGGATTGTATCTCGATTCAAACATGCGGTCTATGTTCAACTTAAGCGATTAACGATAAGAGAATCACGCCATGAAACAGGCAAACAGCGGCTGGGTAAACGGATTAATCGGTGTCGCTATTTTTGCGGGTTCTTTACCTGCAACACGGGTCGCCGTTGCCGATTTTACGCCCATCTTTTTAACCAGTGCACGGGCCACAATTGCAGCGCTATTAGGATTGTTTTTTCTGGTGTTACTTCGCCAAGCACGCCCGACCGCTTCAAACATACCTGCACTTGCAGTCAGTGCATTGGGCGTGGTCATTGGATTTCCACTCTTAACTGCTTTGGCCCTACAGCATGTAAGTTCTGCACATTCCATCGTGTTCTTAGGATTATTACCTATCAGTACTGCGATTTTTGCAGTTCTACGCGGAGGTGAACGGCCCAAGCCACTTTTTTGGTTGTTTTCAGTGCTAGGAGCTATTTTTGTAGCAGGCTATGCTGCACTTGGAGAGACGAATACCGTATGGAAAGGCGATCTATACATGCTGGCAGCAATTATTCTATGTGGGCTAGGCTATGCAGAGGGAGCAAAACTTTCGCGAACATTGGGCGGTTGGCAAGTCATTAGTTGGGCTTTACTGCTCTCGTTACCAGTGATGTTGCCAATAGCATTATGGAGCATGCCTGTTTCATTTCAGAATGTCAGTACAGTCGCATGGATAGGACTGGCTTATGTTTCTGTCTTTAGCATGTTACTGGGTTTCGTGTTCTGGTATCGAGGATTAGCACAAGGTGGTATTGCATCCGTTGGTCAACTGCAATTATTCCAACCCTTTATGGGACTTGCACTTGCCGCTCTATTACTACATGAAAGCGTGAGTTGGACGATGTTGGTCGTCACTTTGGCAGCCATTGTTTGTGTGGCTGGGGCGAGAAAATATGCTTGAACATACGGCGTCCAATTTTATCTGGATGGAGTAAAAATTCTGAATGTCATCTCTATATCGTCAAAGATACAATTGATCTTTGACGATAGAATTCTACTAAACACTATTGTTAAGTATCTATCTGTTATAAAAATCTGCTCTTGATTATCTTCTGTTCATAAGTAGTGATGTGTTTTTTTATTCCTCGAATAAAATCTTGCTGTATAGCAACAATGCTGTATATAGTTTTAAACATAGACAGGTCAAGCCATGCTTAATTCGCAGCATGTTGAGCGTTGATGATAAGTCTTGAGAAATCGAGAACGAAAAGATTACCGATGAGACGTCCTCTCCGTACAGGCGTAGACCTTAGTGAATAAAATTAAAATAGCGTGAAATTGGCATGGATTGCCAACAACCAAGATGGGAACAAGATGAGTGCAGAAGTAGATTCACTAGGACTGGTTGGGCCTGTTGTACTGTTGAGTGCAGCGGTCATTGCTGTCCCTATTTTTAAACGTATTGGTCTAGGTTCGATATTAGGCTACTTAATTGCTGGATTGATTATTGGGCCATTTGGTTTTGCCTTTTTTAACAATCCTACAGCCATCTTACATATTGCTGAACTCGGTATCGTGATGTATCTCTTTATCATCGGATTGGAGATGCAGCCTTCGCACTTATGGAGTTTGCGGAAAGAGATTTTTGGCTTGGGCAGTTTGCAAATCCTTATTTCGGTCATTGCCTTAACGGGTATGGGCATATTGTTTGGCTTTAGCTGGAAAATAGCGTTCATTGGTGCTGCGGGTTTTGTACTGACGTCGACTGCGATAGTGATGCAATTGCTAAATGATCGCGGAGGGCTGCATCAACGACGTGGTCAAAAGATCGTTGCGATCTTATTGTTTGAAGACTTATTGATCGTTCCCTTATTGGCATTGGTTGCATTTATGGCACCCAATCAAGCGGCGGAAAGCTCATCTATCAATTTACAAGGGATTGGCATCGGACTGTTGGCCATCGCTGGATTAATTGTTGCAGGGCATTGGTTACTCAATCCATTATTTAAAATTTTAGCTGCTGCTAAAGCACGTGAAGTGATGACTGCGGCGGCGTTGTTGGTGGTATTGGGTGCGGCATTGCTGATGCAACTCAGTGGTTTATCCATGGCACTGGGCGCATTTTTAGCGGGAGTGTTACTGTCCGAATCAACTTTCCGCCACCAAATTGAAGCCGATATTGAACCCTTCCGCAGCCTATTACTGGGATTATTCTTTTTAGGCGTCGGGATGTCTTTGGACTTGGCAGTGGTCAGGCAAAATTGGCCGCTGATTGTCAGTGGTGTGATTGCGTTGATGTTTACCAAAGCGTTGATGATTTATGTGGTCGCGCGCTTCACCAAGAGTAATCATCCCGAAGCTTTAGATCGTGCATTACTGATGGCGCAGGGGGGAGAATTTGCCTTTGTATTGTTTAGTGCTGCGACGACAGCCCAAATTATCGATAACACCATCAAGTCCAATTTAACCGCGATTGTCGTATTATCTATGGTTTTGACGCCAATCATCGGCGTGTTATTTAAACGCTTTACTCTTGAACAGGATGAAAGTTCTCTTGATCAGGTCAGGGTTGCCGATGGCTTAACGGGTAAAGTATTAATGATTGGGTTTGGTCGTTTTGGTCAAGTGGCCAGTCAACTGTTATTGGCACGTAGTGTGGATGTGACCATTATTGATAATGACGTCAACATGATCCAAAACGCGGAAAAGTTTGGTTTTGATGTCTATTATGGCGATGGATGTCGTTTAGATATTTTACATGCCTCAGGGGCAGATACCGCAGAAGCAATTTTAGTCTGTGTCGACCACAAAGAAACGATTAATAAAATTGTAGAATTGGTGAATGCTGAATTTCCTTTGGCTAAGTTGATTGTCCGTTCCTATGACCGTGAACACGCGCTGTATTTGTCCAAGAAAAATGTCAGTTTGATGGTTCGAGAAACCTTTGAGTCTGCATTAGCTCTAGGTCAAATGGCCTTGCAGGAACTGGGTGCAAGTCAGGATGAAATTCAGCAAGTGAGTGATGATATCCGAGCTTTAGATAATCAACGTTTTGAAACCGAAGTTGCAGCTGATGATGTCAAAGCGGGCATAGGTATACAATATACGCAGCGCAACCCACGACCTACTGCACCCTTGATTAAGCCACAACATACGGGGCAGTTGTTAAATGATGCAGAACTAGAAAAACAGAGTGAACTAGATGATAGAACTTAAAAATATGAGTTGAATCATCTTGCATGAAAAGGGCCATTTTAGGCCTTTTCATTTTTGAACAGATGGATCTGAAAGCACTGCATGATTTGGCCTAATTTTATATTGAACGAAATCTATGTCAGTCCGATGATGTCGAACGGATACAATTTCGACCATCATTCTTGGCTTGATAGAGTTTTTGATCTGCCAATTTAATTACATCTTGAATATTGTCTGAGTCTTGAGGCCACGAGGCGATACCAATTGAAACCGTGATCGTGCCAATTGGGTCAATATAGCTTTGTGCTACTGTTTTACGAAGTCGTTCAGCTGCTATATAGGCAATCTTTGGATCTTCGTGTACTACAAAGACAATAAATTCTTCTCCACCGACACGGCAGCACACATCATGTTGACGAAAGTTACTTTTCATATGAGACGCTAACTTTTTCAATACGTGATCACCTTGATCATGCCCGTAGCTATCATTCACTGCTTTAAAGTGATCGATGTCCAATGTCAGTACCGAAAAAGGTGTATTGGTTGCTTCTAATTCATTTAAAAACAGTTTCATACCACGGCGGTTATAAAGTCCCGTCAGCGGATCGGTATTCACGTGTTGTTTAAGCTCTGCAATTTCATCTTTAAAATGTTTGGAGCTAAGCAAAAGAGCGGTGCGAAAGCGTAAAGCCTCAAAATACCAAGGATCGATGTTTTTAATGTCTTGATCAATATTTGGGCGCGTCAACATGCTGGCCATTTGTGCAAGCTTATTGAGTGGTGACGAAATCCAGTAAGAAAGTTTCCACACAAAAATGAACAAGAGTAAATAGAAACCGAGCATAGCCAGTGTTACTTTAACGATGATCGAGTTGGCTTGGCTTAATAACTCTAACGTCGGTTGTTGTGACACCACAACCCAATTCACACTTGGAATTGCCGCAAACCCCGCAAGGTTTTCGATCCCTTTACTATTGACCAGTGCAATCTTTCCAGTGGGGTGGGAGGTAATATATTGCATTCCGGTATTATTTTTTAATGAGTCGCCAATGCGAGCTTTATCTGGATGGAAGATGATCTTATTTTTATTATCAACAACATAAGTATAACTTTTCTTATAAGAATAAGTGGTAGCTAACAGCTCACTCACCAAGTTTTCTTTATTCAAATAAATCGAGCCCGTGACGATACCGAGGAACTCATTTTTACGATTAAAAATAGGCTGAGCAATCAGCACAATTAAATTGTTTGACAAGCCTTTGTATGGAGAGGAAATATAGGTTTTCTTGAGCTTTAATGCTTCGGTAATACCTGGAGTTTTATATTGTTTTTTTTGATTAACATGTAAGGTCTCGGGTGAGTATTCCAAAATAAAAGCATTTTTATCGATAATCGTGATTGAGTTAAATTTTTGTGATTGACCTTTAAGACGCGTAACTTCAGCTTTTAAAACCTGTTGATTTGAGAAATCTTGACCAACAATTTGAGCACTATAGCGCAGCTCACTCAACATACTTTCAAAATATTTGTCGGTACTAAATGCAATTTTTGAGGCATAGCGTTGATTGGCAGCTAAAGAGTTTTCGGTTAACTGCTCTTTGATGACATAGTTCAGAACAAAAATTGAAATTAGAAACAAGCTTGAGACACAGCCAATAATTAAAATCAAAATAAGTTTTTGTAAATCTAAACTATGAAAAACAGATTTCTTGATCACTCATGCCCCCAAGACAAGAACAGATTTTTTAAAGTTTTGTTGTGACGCCTGTAGAAGCTCAATTCTCATGACTGAAATCAATCTGGGTGAAAATTGCTCGAATTTGATTGCTGGTATTTTTCTAAGTATAGAGAAACTTCATATTAATATATATGTAATTTTTATATAAAAATTACATTAGTTTTCATTAAGATAATATGAATAGTACACAATAGCGCATAATCAATCAAAAGCACTATTAAAGTTTAATGAAAACAACATTAAATTGACATGCCTAAACGTAATAATGAGCTCTTTATTATTTCGATCATTGGAGAACAAACATGAATGTCTTTGGCATCGCATTGATCACTTTATTATCATTCATCGGGTTAGGGGCGCTCATTACCGGTTTCGTTGTGGGTGAAACATTCTTTATCGTGATTGGATTACTTTTATTTATTATGGCTTTTTTGGTTTGGTTAAGTATTAAAGATAAACTTTCAAACCCTTTTAAAGATTAAGAATGCTGTGGTTGAGTAATTTTTATACTTTTACTATCTATAGATCAATATTGATCAAGCTTAGATAGATGGATGTAGATTAGGTACTTTGCATCTAATTAATGTCTATATCATATGCAGTACCAGCCCAAAGGCTGGTAGCTTTGCAGTTTTTTGAGTCTATGCTTCAATCCAATTATCTTTAATTTCTTGGGCATCTTTGCTTAACATGACCTGATCCTCTCGAATTTCTCTTACCCATGCACTTGGGATAATATGGTGTTTCCCATCGCCATGTTTGGTGAGTTTGATCTCTTTACCTTCTATGTGGTCAACATCTCCAATCTTCGTTCCACATACGGCAATTACACTAGAATGTTCTTTAATGTCTGAAATATTAATCGTGGTCATAATGTACCTCTATCTTATTCATCGAACAAAAACGAAGATTTACCCTAACCTAATTTCTCCTATTCATGAGCTTTTGAAATACAACAGCAACATATTATGTCTTAAAATTTACGGAGTATAAAAATTGTCAGTCTGTGTTATATTTATAGAGTGCTAAGTTGGTTAAATTATGCTGATGTTGTTTTAGTTGCAATTCATCCAGCGTTTATTTACTGAATTTCCAGCATTATTATAGTGAATGACTTTTGCATAATTACCTACAGCTGTTGCATTATCAGGAATATCTTTGGTGACCACACTACCTGCACCGATGGTGGCACTATCGCCAATTTTAACATTATCGATAATACAGACATTTGGGCCAATATATACATTGTCGCCAATTACAGCGGCCTGACGACCGCCATTGGCACCAATCGTTGTAAACTGAGAAAGGTTGACATTGTTTCCAATCACAGTAGTTGGGTTGACAATCAAAGGTCCCCCATGACCGATGAACAAGCCATAGCCAATTTTTGTGGTGCAGTGGATATCGATCCCGTATTTCTTCTTCTTATAATAACAAATAGGGTAGGCCAGTTTGCCGATCCACGATTTTGAAGCCGAAAGACGTAACCAAACGCTAAAGTTAAAACCACGATTAAACAAATAAGTTTTGAGAAATGAACTTAGTTTTGTATAACCACAATACCGATATAAATCACTCAAAATCTATTGAACTAAGATGGAAAAGAACTTATAGGTTGAATGCGCGATTTTACTTGATTTGACGCTGAGATGTTACTAGATTTTGGCTTTCAGTATGGTCTCTTATTTTTAAAAAATATCAATTGGCTTTTATTTGTACAGTTGTTTCGAAATGTCATAGGCTCTTGTCGATAGTGAAAAATGCTTTTATATTGTACTTACAGTAGGTCGATAACTAAGACGCTACGATGTAGTTGGACGGATCAATGACAGCTCGTTGAGTTTGAAACGAAATGTTCAAACAATAAATCAGCACTAGCCTTCCAACATAGAAAAGCTCGCAGCAATGCGAGCTTTTTTTATGTGAAAAAATATGACTATGTATCTCGGTTGTTAAACATATTTGATTTAAGTTTATGATTTATAGTTATGATTTTGAAAATATTTATATAAATTAACATTGCGATAAATTCTAACAACTCTAAGGGCGGTGTTGGAAAAAACTTGTGCTATAAGATTAAGCAGAGCTAAAAAAAGAAAAGGAAAATGACCATGACTCAGCTTGTAGATGTAAAGGTAAAGGACCAATACAGCCAAACTTATAATGTGAAGGCCCAGTTAAGACAAGTACCTGAAAACTCCGAAGCAGAACGTTTGGATTTGTTTAAACGAATTGAACATATCGTTGTTGATGGTGAAGTGATTCTGCCTAGTATTGAACTGTTATTTGAAAGTCGACAAACGGAAAATATATACCGAGTTGTTGATTAACCCTATTGAAGAAAGCCCATGTTTACATGGGCTTTTTTTATGGGCGATCTACGTCGAGTTACGTGATCCCATTGCAGTATATAAGAGATAAATTTTTTTGAGCGATTATATTGAGGGTCATAAAGTGAAATTAGGATATCACTTCACACATATTTTCTATTTATCAAGCTGTTTGATAAATGGTTCGAGTAACCATTGTGCCAAAGTCTTAAAAATCGATTAAAGACATTAAGATTCATTACCTGAATAAAATGTAAAACAAGAGTTTTTTAATAAAACTTGTAGCTTTTAAATCTTAACTAAGACCGAAAAGACTCAATTATTATCCTTTGAATCTATTTATTTAACCTGCCTGAAAACGCAACAGTGAGTGATTGATCTGTTGTAAGTGTTGGTTGAGTACTGTGGGTTCTATTCGACTTTCCTGTAACGTCGTAATCCATTGCATTTGGCAGCGTTTGAGACTGTGTAAGTCTGTCGCCGATTGAATTTGAAGAATGAGTTGTTTTGCCATTAAGCCACAATAACGTTGTAATAAGTTCATCATCAAATCGCGTGTTTCTTCAAAGCTATAAGCTTTAAGTGGTGGGGCCGGGCTTTGTGTAGGAGCGGGTGGTGTAGGAGTTTGCGCTATACTGTCTAAATCTATTGGATTGACGCTATTTTGACTATTTTCTAGTAGTGTGGCAGGTGGTTGAGATTCGGATAGAGGCTCTATTGGGCTAGAGACGTGAGCTGTTTGTGTGGAATGAATTAAACCTAATTCAATTAATTGTCCGAGGATTTCAGGCGTTGCGATGCGTTGTTTGAACTGGTCAGCCAATTGTTCAAAATCTTCTGTACCAATTAAAACCAATAGTCGTCTTTGACGCGCATTGAGTGGGATATGACGTTGTTGTAAAGCATCTAAACCCAATGCTGTTTTTTGATAATGATTCATACCTTAATTTACTCCCCCGAACAAATAAATTAAGGCTGAACATACAGGCTGAAAATTACAACAATATTAAGAATTTATGACAATACATTTTAGAGCGTTTTAATGCTCGTATTTTCTAAAGCTTTGCGTAAGTAAGGATCGAGTTCATCTTGACGCATTAACCACTGAATATAGTCAGCAGGGAGTTCAGCAATCGCTGTGCCGCGATGTTTGCCAAAATTAATGACTCGCGGAATACGAGCATCTTCAGAGACAGCAAATAATTGCTCCATGCTGTTTATTTTTAATTGATGAACCACATGCATTAAAATATTGGCCGTTAAAATAATATCCATATCGGCACGATGGGCTTTTTTAATCATTTCACGGGCTTTTTCACTGCCTTTTGAAATCATATAAATGAGTGCCGAAATATTGTGGGCTTCAGCATCAGACCAGACCAAACGTGCAAGTGCGAGTGTACAAATCGCTTTAATATGAGAAGTATCGACACCACATTTTTCGATAGCACGAATATCATAATCAATATTATGACCAATGATGTACTGCGTTTCGGCAGGGAGTTTAAAGGTCGTATAGTGAGGCTTCCCAACGAGGTCTGACTCTAAAATATGATGCACAGCCATCGCTGCGAATGAGATCGGTTCATCGACGGTATAGAGCTGATCAAATACTTGGCTTTTGTCTAGGCTTAATTTGCCATTTGCAATTTCAATCGGTGCATATGCAATCTCAATGGGTTGACCATTTAGGGTATGGGTTTCTGTGTCGAGAATAATGGCTTGCATGTGCATATCCGAAAATTAAAAGCTGAATAAATTTATCATTTCCAAGACTATCAAGACAGCCTATGACTGCCAGATTTGTGGTTTATTCGCTGATTTTGTGCGGTGATGTTGTTTAAATAATCTGGTGAACCTAGGTGATTAGAGATCAGAATTTATTAAGCAAGGGAAAAGTTGGAAGCTACTTGTCGATTTATTTAGGCAGCTTGAAAAGCAAAATGATTGCTTAAAATTAAAATAATTCTTTGGGATTCGGTTCAAACCAAGACTAGAGAAGAGCTCACTGCCTGAATTCAGTTGTAGGAGCAGGATTTATTTTGAACTCGAAATTACCAGTTTTTATAACAATGGTGAGTGTGCATTTGCAGACAATGTTCACTTTGTATCATTCTCGTAACTGGTCTTGCCATGCGTCATTTTGAGGCGTAAATCATTAAGGTATTCAAGTGATTTGAATCGTTACAACAAGAAAAAATGTCATTAAGGAATTTTAAGATGAAAAAATATATATTGGCCGTGTTCGTCAGTAGTTCTGTGCTTGTTTTAACAGCCTGCGGGGGAGGGGATGGCGATTCAACTTCTGTTGGTGTGGATGATGGGATTCCTAAAAACAATATTGTTAATCCAGTCGTAACTACGCCAACAGCATATACAGCTACAGATATGTCAGCTACCGCTGGTGAAAGTGTAGTCATGACTTATAAGATGTTAGGTGTCCATAATCGGGAAGTACAAACGACAGCTTTGGTTTTTACTCCTAAAACTGCAGTACCTGCCAAAGGTTGGCCGATTGTGGTGTGGGCACATGGTACAACGGGTGTTGCAGATGCCTGTGCGCCAAGCCGTATTCCATTGAATACGTATGTTAAAGGGATGATAGATGGCTTCTTAGCGTCTGGGTATGTGGTTGTTGCTCCTGATTATGAAGGCTTGGGTGAACCAACAGCCGATCAATTACATCCATTCTTAAATGTCAAAAGTGAGGCCTTTTCAATTACGGATGCGGTGGTTGCTACGCGTAACTATTTAGGCGCTAAGGCTTCTAATCAATGGATGACGGTTGGTCACTCACAAGGTGGTCATGCGGCACTGGGCGCTGCGCAATATCAGTCTAGAGCTCAATTGGACTATAAAGGTACAGTCGCTGTTGCACCTGCTTCGAATTTATCTTTTATTTTAACTGCAGGAGAACTGAAAGCAGCAGCACAGCCTGACGTAAATGATAAGATAGAAACGCTTGCTTCTTTAGATACCTTTACCGCACTGATTACAGCAGGTTTACGTAATCAGAATCCAAATTTACAGTATTTCCAAGTTTTTAAAACGCCTACGAATCAAATTGCCGAAAACGCTGAATCAGATTGTTATACTGTTTTAGGGAATAAATTTGGCTTGGCAATGGGTCAATATGCATTTTTAAATAATAATTCTATTAATGGTTATCCTCGTACCCAACCTGATTTTATGATCAGTATTCCTACAGTCAAAGATTTTCTAGCCAATGGTTCACAACCTTTAAAAACTAAAATCAGCACGCCTATCATTATTTATCAAGGTGCTGCAGATGCTACAGTTCCAATTCAGGCAACAGATCTTTTGCTGAGTACTGAGGCTGCAAAAAACTCATCAATTTCATATAGAACAGAGGCAACATGGGATCATGGTTCAGCTTATGCGTTAAATATTCCTAATATTCTGACCGATGTCAAAACTCTCATGCCAATTCAGTAATTTGCTTTGACCCAAATCGCTCATTAAGTTCTACTTTATGAGCGATTTTTTATTTAAAACTGCGTAAAGTTCGTTCTCGAAATTTATAAACTTCATGCTACAATACGCGCCAATCTTAGCACGGCTTAAAAGCCCTAATTTCATAGGACCTCGCTAATGTTTGCCAATATCTCAATTGCTGAATTTGATCCAGAAATCGCGCAAGCAATCACAAATGAAGATGCTCGCCAAGAAGCGCACATCGAACTGATTGCTTCTGAAAACTATTGCTCTCCAGCAGTAATGGAAGCGCAAGGTTCAAAACTTACAAACAAATATGCTGAAGGCTACCCAGGCAAACGCTACTACGGCGGTTGTGAATATGTAGACGTGATTGAACAATTAGCGATTGACCGTGCTAAAGAGCTTTTCGGTGCAGATTACGCAAATGTTCAACCACATGCAGGTTCACAAGCAAACTCTGCTGTTTACTTAGCTCTTCTTAACCCAGGCGACACTGTTTTGGGTATGAGTTTGGCTCACGGTGGTCACTTGACTCACGGTGCTAAAGTAAGTTTTTCTGGTAAAACATATAACGCAATTCAGTACGGTTTAAACCCTGAAACTGGCGAAATTGATTACGAAGAAGTTGAGCGTTTAGCAGTTGAGCACAAGCCACGTATGATCGTAGCTGGTTTCTCTGCTTATAGCCAAATTGTAGATTGGCAGCGTTTCCGTGACATCGCGGATAAAGTTGGCGCTTACTTATTTGTAGATATGGCTCACGTTGCTGGTCTAGTTGCTGCTGGTGTTTACCCAAGCCCAGTTCAGATTGCTGACGTAACAACAACCACTACACACAAAACACTTCGTGGCCCACGTTCAGGTCTAATCCTTGCAAAAGCAAACGAAGAAATTGAGAAAAAATTACAATCAGCTGTATTCCCTGGTAACCAAGGCGGTCCATTGGTTCATGCGGTAGCGGCTAAAGCAATTTGCTTTAAAGAAGCAATGGCTCCTGAATACAAAGTTTACCAACAACAGGTGGTGAAGAACGCTCAAGCAATGGCTGAAGTTCTTATTGCTCGTGGTTATGACATCGTTTCTGGTGGTACAGAAAATCACTTGTTCTTGTTATCTCTTATCAAGCAAGATGTAACAGGTAAAGAAGCAGATGCATGGTTAGGTGCAGCTCACATTACTGTGAACAAAAATGCTGTACCAAATGACCCACGCTCACCATTTGTGACTTCTGGTATACGTATTGGTACACCGGCTGTGACGACTCGTGGTTTCGGCGAAGCTGAAGTACGTGAACTTGCTGGCTGGATCGCTGATATCCTAGACAGCAAAGGTGATGAAGCTGTGATTAACGCTGTTAAAGCGAAAGTTGAAGCTGTTTGTGCGAAATTTCCTGTTTACGCAAACTAAGTTCTGACTTGAGAAAGCCCCCTCAAGGGGGCTTTTTTTATAGCATTAAAAAATCAAAATCAGTTGAAATGTAATTTAGACTGCATTTCTGATATAACAGAAGTTATAGGCTAATAAATTATTTTTAATAAGAATTTTATTCATACCGTATTCAAATAGGAATGCAGCATATGGCAAACCCAGCAATTATCATTTCTGAGCAGGATCTTCATCGTTTAGAAACGATGTTAGAACATCAGCCTAAACTTACACCGACTATGCAGTTGCTTGAAGAAGAATTGGCACGCGCCGATGTTGTTGCTCCACAAGATATGCCTGCCAATGTGGTAACGATGAATGCAAAAGTTTTACTGACCATTGCGCCATCTACAGAAGCATCTGAAATTACCTTGGTTTATCCGCATGATTTTAAAGGCGAGAAGGGACAGGTCAATGTTGTAGCTCCAATTGGTGCAGCAATTCTTGGCTTAGCTGAAGGTCAAGAAATTGAATGGCCGCAGCCAGATGGTCAAATGATGAAAGTCAAAATTGAAAAAGTGGTTTATCAACCTGAGCGTGAAGGCGATTATTTATAATATCGAAACACCCCATTTTAAAGCCATGTTGATCATGGCTTTTTTATGACTTCAAATATGCGTTTTGTTTCATAAAGGATTGTAACTCCATAGAAGATAAAAACAGAGTATGTATTGATTGGATCTTTTATTTCTACTCAATAGGTTTGGGTCTAGTACGAATAGAGTACTTAATAACAGATATAACCTTCGTGATAATTTCTACGGCACAAAAGATGTCACAGCATTTTTGCAAAAATCTACATGTTATTTGACATAAAAGCTGTACTATAAAAATGATTTTATTCAATTTCTTTATTGGGTTAAAGCACTATGGCACAAATTGACGTTCTTGTTCCTTTAAGGGATATACCAGTCAATTCAGATGAACTTTTAAGTATCCAGCGTAATGATTTGGTTCCGTTGCTGAACGATCAATATCGTCTCAATCATTATGCAGATAGTGTCATTCAAGCGCAGTCTGCGCTGTTAAATGGAATAGACCCGCAGCTCACTTTACAGTTGAGCCAAACCATTGAGCAACTGATCCAGTCATTGGCTGACTCAAAAAAATACCTGAAGAAGCGTAAATTTAATGGGCTACAAAAGTGGCTGGGAATTGATATTGAATATGGTTCAACCCAAGTTGAATACTATAAAAAACTGGATCAGCTGCTGGATCGAGCCAATCATCTCAGCCAAAAATTACAAATTGAAATTCAAAAGTCACAAGCACGTTATCAGCAGCTTACTGGTTTACGTGAGCAAATGGCTAAATATATATCTGCGGCTGAAGCATTTTTAATGGAATACCCTAAATTTGTGAAGAATGCACATCCTTTAGATAATTTTGCAGAACGTTTATCCAAGAAAATAAACAGCTTGCAGACTTTGCAAAGCAGTAATGATATTGCGATCACTCAAATGCAATTGTCTCAGCAGCTTTCATTGAGTTTGTTGGACCGATATAAAGAGGCACAACAGGTCTTGATTCCAGCATGGCAATATCATGTCAAACAATCGCAGCAATCAAGCTCGACAATTGAACTAGAAAAGCTCGATAATAGCCGTGAAAAATTGATTCATACCTTAAAAAAATCACTACAGAAACCAACACTTTAAGAAATAGATTAGGTGAATTATGACCAACTCAGAACAAAACAGTCTTGTGGTGGAGCCAACCACTGAAGTGATTGAACATAAGTTTCAACAGTTAAATTTGCAAGAAATTGGCTTGCAACAAGATGACTTCAATGCGGTCTTGGCAGCTCGGAAAGAGTTGGCAGAAATCAACCATAACGCCGTGGCGGAGTATGGTAAAAATATTGCGACACAAACCTCAGGATATACTGATGAGTTGTTAAATTTAGTGCAAAACAAGGACCTTGATGAAACTGGGCAAAAGCTAAATCAGGTGGTACAAGTTGCACAACAACTGAATACCTCAAGTATCTTAAATAAAAAGAAAAATTCAGGTTTCTTCGGTGGCTTGATGAGCAAAATTAAAGGCGCAAAGAATAATATTGATATGCACTTTAATACCACCAAAGAACAGATTGATACTTTGGTGAAAGAAATTGAAAAATCACAGTCTGGTTTAAAAGCACGTGTTGATACTTTAGATCGGATGTTTAATGGTGTACAAAGTGAATATAAACAGCTCGGTGTGTATATCGCAGCAGGTAAGTTGAAACAGGATGAAATTCAGCAGTAAATCTCAACGCTGACTTCACAGGCACAAGATCAAACCACGACGCAGAGAGTTTACGACCTCAATCATTTAGCCAATAATTTGGAAAAACGCGTGAGTGATTTGCAGGTTTTACAACAATCAGCCATGCAAACACTACCGATGATTCGTATTATTCAGTCTAATAATTTGATGTTGGTCGATAAGTTTTATGCGATTAAAAACATCACATTGCCTGCATGGAAAAACCAAATTAGTCTGGCGATTTCTTTAAATGAGCAGAAGAATAGTGTGCAGTTGGCCAATACCATTGACGATGCGACCAATGACTTATTGAAGCGCAATGCCGATTTGTTACATCAAAACTCAGTAGATACAGCAAAAGCCAATCAACGTTCAGTGATTGATATTGAGACGCTTGAACATGTACAAAACACCCTCATTAAAACAGTAAATGATGTGATTCAAATACAAAAAGAAGGTATGCAGAAACGTGCGGAAGCAACCACACGTTTGCGTAGTTTGCAGGACAGTTTGAATCAATTGGTTTTAGACTCGAGTTCTAATCGTACGACACCATCTTAATGCCGAGGTGGATGGTCAATAGAGGAGAAGCGCTTGCCTTCCTTAGATGAGTATGTTGTTCAGCCTCAGCACATTGAACAAGGCGTGGTTGCACTCAAACAACGTCAACGTAAACTGAGTTTATGGTGTATGTTGAGTGCAGCCTTGTTTATTGCCTCCAGCATTAGTTATTTTCTACAACCTGATTTTGTCTATAGCTTTTTTGGGCTGAGCACTGAAATACAGCAACTACATATGCCCATGAGTGTCGATGAAAATCTCGCATCACTTGGACATCAGCCAGATTATTTTCTGAATTTGCTGTTGTGGTTTGGTTGGCTTGTACTCAAGATCATGGTGTCTTTTATTGGGGCATTCATACTGGTGCACTATGCACGGAAAATTCATTTTTTCTATGTACGTTTTCAGTCTTTTATACTGAAGTTTGTGGCATGGTTGATTGCCTTTATTCTGCTTTGGTCAGGTCTGACCTATGTGCAATATGATTTAAAAGATGATGAAAGCGAGGCTTTTCAGCAAATCGTACACTACGATAAAAATATTCAGCAAAGTGAAATAGCGCAGTATTTGCAGGAATCAGACATTCAGCTCCCCGTAAAACATTATTTGCTTGCGCAGACGGCATTGTTACATCAACCTGTCGATAAAAATGCAGCAATTCCGCATGTGCTTGCTCTGGTCCAAGCAGAAAAAAACGATTCACATTTTATTGAATATGGATTTAAGCCTGAACAGTTATGGACGATGCAGCATCAACTCTATGGCAAAACACTCACGCCGATGGCTGCAAGTGTAGAAAAGCAAGTTCAGCAAGCAGCGCAGTTCACGAAGATCATGCAATTCTTTTCGCTTATCTTGATGCTACTGATGGCAGTGCTAAGTCTTGTGTTGTTTGGTCTGACACGTCAGTTAAAAGCCAGAACTTTAAGAATTGAACAGCGGATGCAGAGTGAATCCTAAGTTTTACTTCATTTAAAGTCCTGCGTTTAGTGGGACTTTTTATGATGAATATCTTTAAATCTATAAAACCGATTATTAAAATAAAAACAAACTGTTTTATCTATTTTTAGATTTACTCTATGATTCTTCTATCAAATAATTTTATAGATTGCTTTGGAGAGCTTAACAATGTTAGATCAAAATACTTCAGCTCAATTAAAAACACTTCTTGAACGCCTAGAAGGTCCGATTGAATTGGTTGCGACTTTGAACGGTTCTGAAAAATCAGACAAAATCAAAGAATTGGTTGAAGAGGTTGCAGCACTGTCTCCACTGGTGACTGCACGTTTTGATGGCCAAAACTCACGTGCACCCAGCTTTGGTGTGACAAAGGCGGGCGAACAGCCGCGTGTGTTCTTTGCCGGGTTACCGATGGGACATGAGTTTACCTCTTTGATTTTGGCATTGTTACAAACCTCAGGTTATGCACCTAAAGTATCTGATGAAGTTTTGGCTTCAATCAAAGCTTTGGGCATCCAGTCTGACTTTGACGTATTTGTCTCTTTAAGCTGTCATAACTGTCCAGACGTGGTGCAAGCGTTGAACCTGATTGCCATTTACAATCCAGGCACGACAGCAACTATGATTGATGGTGCATTCTTCCAAGACGAAGTTGAAGAACGCAAAATCATGGCTGTACCGATGGTGTTCCAAGACAATAACCATATCGGTCAAGGTCGTATGACTTTGGAAGAGATTATTGCCAAACTGGATACCAATTCTGCTGCCAAAGAAGCTGAAAAACTCAATGCCAAAGATGCTTTTGATGTTTTAGTGATTGGTGGTGGCCCTGCAGGAAATACCTCTGCCATTTATGCCGCACGTAAAGGCATTAAAACGGGGATTGTGGCTGAACGTATGGGTGGTCAAGTCATGGATACCATGGACATTGAAAACTATACCTCGATTCAAAAGACCCAAGGGCCGAAGTTTGCTGCTGAAATGGAAGCACATGTCCGTGAGTACGGTGTGGACATCATGAACTTACAACGTGTTTCTAACATCAAAGGTGCAGATGAGACCGCGAATGGCTTAGTTGAAGTCACTTTAGAAAATGGTGCGAAGCTTGAATCTAAAACGGTAATCCTTTCAACAGGTGCACGTTGGAGAGAAATGAATGTGCCTGGTGAAGCAGAATACCGTACTCGTGGTGTTGCCTACTGCCCACACTGTGATGGTCCACTGTTTAAAGGCAAACGTGTTGCTGTGATTGGTGGAGGGAACTCAGGTGTCGAAGCTGCGATTGATCTTGCTGGGATTGTAGAACATGTGACTTTGGTTGAGTTTGATACCAAACTACGTGCGGACCAAGTGTTGCAAGACAAATTGCATAGCTTGCCTAATACCACAGTAATCCTGAACGCCCTATCAACCGAAGTTGTGGGTGATGGTAAGCAAGTGACAGCATTGAAATATAAAGATCGCGCAACTGATGTAGAACATTCGGTTGAGCTTGCAGGAATCTTTGTGCAAATTGGTTTATTGCCAAACACCGATTTCCTCAAAGAAACAGCGGTTGAGCTTTCAAACCGTGGTGAGATTGTGATTAATGATCGCAACGAAACCAATGTCAAAGGTGTATTTGCCGCAGGTGACTGTACGACAGTGCCTTACAAGCAAATCATCATTGCCACAGGTGAAGGTGCAAAAGCATCTCTGTCTGCTTTTGATTATATTATTCGTTCTGGCGTGTAATCCTCTCAGACGCTTCCCTGCTAAAGGCTTATAGGCAACTCAGCTTATAAGCCTTTTTATCATGCTGTTTTTTATAAAAAATTACATTTTTTTAACAATAATGCAGTCTGCTTTACACTCAAAGTAGATTATATTTTGCCCAACCCCTACTTTTGGGTATAAAACGAAAAGGATATGAAAATGAATAAATTACTTATTGCTTTAGGTCTTGCTGCTGCTGTTGTTTTAGTGGGTTGTTCAAAAGAAAAAGCACCTGAAACAGGTGCAACGACAGGTGAACACCTTGAAAATGCTGCTGAACAAGCAGGTCATGATATTAATAAAGCTGCAAGTGAAGCCGTATCTGACACTCAAAAAGCTGCAGATGAAGCATCTGCAAAAATTGGTGCTGCCGCTGACGAAGCTGCTGCGAAAACTGAAGCTGCTGCTGAAGATGTTAAAAATGCCTCTAAAGAAGCAACAGCTCATGTTGCTGGTGCAGTAGAACAAGGTGCTGCTGATGTGAAAGAAAAAGCGCAATAATATTTCTAAACTCAAAAAAGCCTCCCACTCGGAGGCTTTTTTATGGGCTGTGCTATAGTAGATGAAACGTGCATTATTAAATAAATCATAACTTTAAAATTTGAGGATGATCTATCGTCATGTCCTATTCTCACCATGTTGAACCTCATTTAATTCATCGTACTGGTTGGCTACGTGCAGCGGTATTGGGTGCCAATGACGGCATCATTTCAGTGACCAGTTTAATTATGGGGATGGCGGCCAGTGGCGCAACCAGCCATACCTTACTCATCACGTGTATTGCAGGGCTCATTTCAGGTGCGAGCTCTATGGCTGCGGGCGAGTATATTTCGGTGAAGTCTCAATCGGATATTGAAGAAGCCGACTTAAAACATGAAGCCAGAGAATTAGATAAAAACCCTCACTTAGAACTTAAAGAACTGACTCAAATTTATATACAACGTGGACTAGAACCCAAACTGGCACATGAAGTCGCAGTACAACTCAGCGCACATGATGCACTGTCTGCACATGCTCGTGATGAAATAGGCATCCATGAAAATACCAGTGCCAAGCCACTTGAAGCCGCGGGTTCTTCTGCCCTCGCCTTTTCACTAGGTGCTCTGTTTCCTATGCTAGCCATTCTATTAAGCCCTCAAGGTTATCTGACTCAGTCAGTTGCTCTTACAGGGGTACTATCATTGTTCGGTTTAGGCGCTTTATCAAGTTACTTTTCTGGGACTTCTATGTGGACAGGCGCATTTCGTGTGACGCTATGGGGAATTTTTGCGATGCTGTTTGCCAGTTGGATTGGTTCCCTATTTAATGTGCATGTTTAACGTTAACAACAGGATAAGCGTTAACAATCTACCTATTAAAAATGTAAAAAGCCCATGGATTGAATGGGCTTTTTACTATTGAAAGCATCATTCATCATCAACTTTAAGCTTGCACATTTTTCTCTGAGCCACTACTCAGATGCACTATTACTGATGACTGAAGTTCCATTCTACAGGTGCAACAGCTTATTTTTTAATTAGCATGAATTGCTTAACGTCTGTTCTCATTCCCATAACAGCCTAAAACATTATAGAAAATGATGAGTCAACGCCTTACTTGCTCTCGCTAGATTGTTTTTTCATTCATATAACGCCAGTAGCGTTTAGGAACATATTGCACATGTAGTTTGATATTTTTTCTTGCCTCGATGTTGATACTTTTAAAATAATCTTTCCATAACTGGTCATACAGCAGCTCATCATCATCTAATTCAACACTAAAGAACTGACTGTGTCCGGCTTTGTGTGCATGATCAATTTGATCTATATCCATTTCCACCTGATGCACAGCTGTCAAATCATAATAAATGCCAAAATTTCTTTTTTCATCATAAATCAACCATCTTTGATCTTGATATCGGTTTCTAAAATGCCGTTCTATCAGTGGTAAAACATTAAAATCCGGCTGTACCAAACTTAGAAACAATCCATCCTGACATTTTTTAAAGCGGACAAAAGCTTCCATACGATGCTTTTCCCTGCCCACTTGTTTGGCCCACTGCGAAACAGCCAACACATCCGTATGCGCATAGTTATGATCTACCGCATGTGTATTTCTAAATACATAGATACAGAAATTAAAAAGATGTTGATGTGCCTGCTCCTGCTCAGACAGAAAGCAATAATAAAAAAATCGTAGACTTTCAGCCGTAATTTTTTGCTTTAACCCTCGCCAAACTCGCTCTGCGTGTTCGTCATTTGAAGCAACCTCAATACACTCATCAAACAAGCTGGCTTGGGAATTGTTAGATGCAAGCTTGACGTCAAAATCTTTAAACTGAAAGCTTCTATATACACAACTCAGTAGTCCAGTCATGCTTTGATCAAAGCGATATATCGACATACTAAAAACCGAAGCCCAGTTGAGGCGAAAGCTGTTTTTGATATTTGGATTGCCCCGATTGCAAAATGTGCTGCCGAATCTGGTTCGCTGGTTGTTCTTTTTTAAACTTTGGCGTATCTGCACAGCGAATAAAATACTGTGCCCGATTGTAAGCAATGCCCATACGCTTTAGTTGATCGATATGAATCTGCCCAAAACGACGAGCTTGCACAATTTTTTTAGCCGATTGAACACCTATACCCGGAACACGTAAAATCATACGATAGTCTGCATGTTGAATATCAACAGGAAAATGCTCAGGGTTACGTAATGCCCAACTTAGCTTCGGGTCAATGTCCAAATCTAAATTCGGATGCTGATCATTCACAATTTCCTGCGCATCAAAACCATAGAAACGCATGAGCCAATCTGACTGGTACAGCCGATTTTCTCTTAATAATGGCGGTGCAGAACCCACGACAGGAAGCATTTTTTCCTGTTCATTGATCGGGATATAGCCTGAAAAATACACCCGTTTGAGCTGATACACTTTGTAATGATGATCTGCCATTAAAATAATATCTTTGTCTGTTTCTTGATGTGCGCCCACCACCATCTGAGTGGTTTGTCCCGCTGGTACAAACTTCGGTACATGCTGAATCACACGCCGCTCATCCGTCAACTGAATTAAGCGATCGCGTACAATGCCTAAGTCCTTTTGTACTTCTGCATGTGATTTCTCAGGTGCAAACTGTTTTAAACCAACTTCCGTTGGCATTTCCAAGTTAATACTCATGCGGTCTACATATAAGCCGGCCTCAGTAATAATTTCTTGGGAAGCACCAGGTATCGTTTTTAGGTGAATATAACCATTAAAGTTTTCTTCAAGGCGAAGCTTTTTCACCACTTGTAGCATTCGCTCCATAGTGAAATCAGCTGATTTAAAAATACCTGAACTTAAAAATAACCCTTCAATATAATTGCGTCGGTAAAAGTTGATGGTTAAATCCACCACTTCTTGTACAGTAAAAGCGGCTCGCTTGACATCGTTAGAGCGTCTAGAAACACAGTACGAACAATCAAAAATACAGACATTTGAAAATATAATTTTAAGCAATGAAACACAACGACCATCTTCTGTATAACTATGACAGATACCGTTTCCTGTATTTCCCAAACCTTGATTGTTGTTTTTACGATTGCTACCACTGGACGAACAGGACACGTCATATTTAGCTGCATCAGCTAGAATCTGTAGCTTTTCACGGATACGATCGGTCATGACGATCCTCGGTAAAATCTAAAATAAAAGTATAAAAAATTTCAGACTAAAAGCATTGCCAATACACATACCCAACGACATGGCTTGTCGCCAAAAACCGAGAAATAAACGTGATTGCTTTAGATATTTTTCGAGAAAATACTGAATATTATTTGCCAATTTTGCAGCGCTTGGGCAAAGTGTCTATATGTAAAAGGAGCAAGTACATGTCTTTATTATTAGAACGTCTTGAAATTAAACATCCTATCTTCCTTGCACCAATGGCCGGTGTTTCTACACCAGAGCTTGCAGCGGAGGTTTCAAATCAAGGCGGGCTAGGCTCACTTGGATTAGGCGCAAACACCGCGGAAGCCGCACGTAGCCAAATTTTAAAAACCCAAGCACTGACCGAACAACCTTTTCAAGTTAATTTCTTCTGTCATCAAAGTGTCGAACTTGATCCAACTATCGCACAAACATGGATTGATTTTGTAAGACCTCATTTTGAACAATACGATGCAGAACCACCTACTCAACTGCACTGTATTTATCCTAGCTTTTTGGACAATGATGACTTTTTAAATGTCGTACTTGAAACTCGCCCTAAAGCCGTCAGTTTTCACTTCGGTATTCCGCATCCGCACCAAATACAGGCGCTAAAAGACGCTGGCATTTTAACCATGGTTTCTGCAACCAACTTAGCGGAAGCACGGGCCATTGAAGCAGCAGGGATTGATTTTATTATTGCTCAAGGCATAGAAGCAGGTGGACACCGCGGGATTTTTAATGAACATTTTGATAGTGCAATACGTACGATCGACCTCGTACAACTTCTGACGCAGCACTGTCGGTGCCCTATTATTGCTGCGGGTGGCATTATGAATGGTACACAGGCTCAGCAGATGTTAAGCCTCGGCGCGAGTGCGGTACAGTTGGGAACAGCTTTCGTACAATGTAAAACGTCGAATGCCAATGATGCCTACCGTCATGCACTTTTCCATGAGCACATCACACAAATAAGTGCCAGTATTTCAGGTCGCCCTGCTCGCGGCTTACTGGGTCACTGGCATACCCAGATTGATCTACCGAACCGCCCTGCGGTTGCTGCTTATCCGTACTGTTATGATCTTGGAAAACAATTACATGCTGTAGCAAGTAAACAAGGCGATCAAGGCTTTGGTGCATTTTGGGCAGGTACGAATGTTTCGCAAATTCGTGCCATGGAAGCACCTGACTTAATTAACCAACTGTTGGTTGAAATGCAGCAAGTCAGTTATTAAGTCTCATTATTCACTCAAAGCTCCATACGTGGAGCTTTGTTTATTTGGTTTCTAACAAATTGACCTGTTCAACCTGTACGTCATTCATGGTTGCACCATGTATGAGTAACTGGTCAAAGTAGTCAGCGACCACTTTAAATTGTTCAGTTGTACTTTCCACTTTGTACATGTTCTGACGAAACTCATTACTTGAACGTAAACCTTTGGTGTACCAAGCAATATGTTTACGTGCAATTCGGCAGCCAGAATATTCCCCATAAAATGCATACAGTTCGGCAAGATGTCCAAGTAGAACTTCTTTTACTTCTTGAATGCTTGGCGCTGCCAAATGTTCACCCGTCTCCAGATAATGCGCGATTTCACGAAAAATCCACGGACGCCCTTGCGCAGCGCGACCAATCATAATTGCATCTGCACCGGTATAATCGAGTACATATTTGGCTTTTTCTGGACTATCAATATCCCCATTGGCAACCACTGGTATACGAATGAGCTGTTTTACTTCTTTAATTAAATCATAACGAGCCGTGTTCAAATACATGTCTTCACGGGTGCGCCCATGCAATGCCAACGCCGCAATACCCGCCTCTTCAGAACGTTTCGCTACACGTAAGATATTTTCATGACCATTCAAAAAACCCAAACGCGTTTTAAGTGTTACAGGTACATCAACTGCAGCCACAACTTCATCCAAAATTCGAGCCACCAAGTCTTCATCTTTTAAAAGTGCAGAACCTGCCAGTTTGTTACAGACTTTCTTGGCTGGACACCCCATATTAATGTCCACAATTTGAGCACCATTTGAGACCTGATATCGTGCAGCTTCCGCCAACTCTTTGGGATCTGATCCTGCAATTTGCGCTGAAATAGGCGCCAATTCACCATCAAAATTAGCACGATATAAGCTTTTTTTACTCATCCGTAACGTTTGGTCTGATGTCATCATTTCACTGACAGCATGCCCTGCACCAAAGTATTTGCACAGAGACCTAAATGGACGGTCAGTTACGCCTGCCATCGGAGCCACAATCAAATTATTTGACAGTTGATACGGACCAATATACATATGAATTCATCACTTTTTCGACCGGCACAGTATACTGCATCTACACTTTCGGCTCATCTTTTATCATGTGTTATGTGACTATGAAATACTCATAATAAAAAAGCCAGACGAATCTAAAAGGCAGCCATCAGATAGCCTCTAAATCACATCATTTTTTAAAAAGCATACTTTTTAAGACGTTATCTTTGAAAATGAAGTGGTGAACCAATGCCGCACAGGCATGTAAACCCACGAGCGCGATAAAGAGATTCCCTAAAAATTGATGCGCATCTGCAATATAGTCACTCCCCCAAACAGTGCTCAAAAGCGGTAAATTTAACGATAAAACTTGGAAATTATCAGTAAAACTCGATAATGTCATCCAACCCGCAATTGGAACAATACATAGGCTTAAGTAAAGGAAAAATCTGACCATTTTAAATAACATTATCTGGTAAGAATTAATTATTTCAGTTTTAGGAATACTTTTTCTATACAGAAAAACAAAACTCAATCTCAAGAAAAATAAAATAAATATTAAAATCCCACCTGCAACATGAATCTGGCCTTTCCAGTCTGTTATTGTGGGATCACCTGCAGTCAGATACACCATTGCAACTAAAGCAAAGGTAATCCAATGCATGATTATTATAGGTTTTGGATAGTTATCCTTCATCGCTTTTCCTAAGTTTTAAATATTTTATAAAACGGAGCTGTTAAAAAAAAGCTTAAACGAAAAATGTAAAGAAAAATAGAATGCTCAGCTTTTCATTCAGGCTAGGCTTTACTTAAACATTAAAAATCAATTACCTGCCTACCCACTATTTCCAACATCTTGTAGATTAAAGTACTTTTAAGTACAACATCCTTCATCCCTTCAAGTATTCCTTACATCCTTTGTAAAACTTCTGGTTGAACATTTGTGCTACATCAACTTTCTGATCACAATATTCTGGTATCTTGACTTTATTATGTCGTCCATAACAATAGACGTAATACCCTTTAAAAGGTTCTATAAATTCATCGATAATTGCATCTTTCAGTACATGACAAGGGTAACCATATAAATAATATTTAGGTTATTGATTATATTGTATAAATTATAAATCAGCATTATTCATTAATTTAAAGTCTAATTTATGATATTAATAAGAACAGGGAAAACAATAAAGAAACATAGTGATTCACTCCAATATGCCTCAATATTCTGAACACAAAAAATTAACAGCGACTGAATTCAATAGTTTAATGACTATGGCTATTCAACAATCATTTAATGCGATCGTCATTACAAATGCCTGCTTTGAGAATAATGGCCCACACATCCTTTTCTGCAATCCAGCATTTTGTGAAATGACAGGTTATAGCGAAGAAGAGTTAATTGGACAATCGCCTCGTATCTTGCAGGGGCCTGAGACAGATCTAACCGTGATTCAGGAGTTAAAAGATTGCATATCTAATGGACTATTTTTCCATAACAATACGATTAATTATCGCAAAGATAAAACACCGTACGCTGTAGAATGGAACATCTCCCCGATTAAAACTGAAACAGGTAAAATCACCCATTTTGTATCCGTTCAACGAGATATCACGGAAAAAAACGAAAGTCTTAAATATCAAGCGATGTTGGTTGCAGCGATAAATACAACACCTGATACGATAGTGATCACGGATGATCAAGCTAGAATTAAATTTATGAATCATGCCGCAGAGGAACTCTCGGGCTACACCCTAGCAGATTTAAAAGATGAACCTATCACAAAATTATATCCACATGATCAAAAGCTGATAGAACTACAAAGAATAAAAAATCAGGATATTGAAAATAAAGACCACGTATATGAAAAGCATTTCTTAGAGCTCGTTTCATCCCCTCTAAAAGACCGTAATGGCACAATTACACACAATGTGAGTATCGGTAGAAATATTAATCATCATATCGAGATCAAGAGTCAACTTGAAGAGTGGGCCAATTACGACAGTTTGACGAGCATTTTTAATCGTCGCTATGGTGAACATCTTCTAGATACCATTCAAAAAGACATGTGCAATGAAGATAACTCTTGCTGCGTGTTATTGGCTGATATCGATTACTTTAAAACCATTAATGATACTCATGGTCATGCATTAGGAGATAAGGTCTTACAACAAGTCATGCATGAGCTCTCCAAAAATTTGCGTAGCAAGGACACTCTTATTCGTTGGGGAGGAGACGAAATATTAATCGTATTACCAAGTATCAAACTAGATTCAGCTTTGAAAATGGCTGATCGGCTACGAACAGTCATTGAATCTTGTAAGTTTCCGATGATTGAAGAAGTAACTATGTCCTTTGGAGTAGTGACTTGGAAAAGGAAAGAGCTTAAAACAAGTGTTCTACGAAGAGCAGACGAGCAATTATATCTTGCTAAAGCAAATGGACGTAACTGTATATTTCCACACTCAGTACCTTAAGCTAAAATCCATTTAAAGCGATAAGTTACCCCAGTTAAAATTTTCTAAGCTCGATATTAGAAATCTAGATACTAAAAAGTCGCATTTTCTAACTTTCATTAAAAAATGCGACTTCATACATTTTAAAATTTATAATTTAACGCAACTACAGCAGACCTGCCGTCTCCCATATAGCCAGTTTTGTAGTTTGCAATGATGCGGGTGTAGTACTGCTCATCAAATAAATTATTAATATTTAGCGACACGCGGGTTTTCTCATTAAGATCATAAGCACCATACAAGCTTGCTACAACATAATCTTTTTGTTCCGCTTTTATTAGGTTAGGCTGAGCTCGTGTTCCCATATTGATATAATCATAGCTTGAACCATACCAATTTAAACTCCCGCCAACTCTCAATCCAGAAAGATCACCACTAAACTGGTAGTTTGTATTGAATTTAGCTGTCTGCTTTGGATTTGCGGTATTAATTTGTTCGCCTTTCGCATCCTCTGTGTCATTGTATGCATATCCAAATGTAAGCGTCCATGCATCCGTAAGTTGACCTAATGCTTCAACTTCAAAGCCTTTCGTTTTAGCACCTTTCACAGCTCTATAACGCGCTTCAATGCCATTTAACCCAGTCCCAGCGATTTGTTCAGCGACATTGTCTTTTTGAGCATAGAAAACTGCCGCATTGACGTCTAGCCGATCATCAAAGAAACTGTTTTTTAAACCTAGCTCTGTATTACTGCCCGTAACAGGATCCAAGAAATTATCATTAGCATCTAAACTCGACTGTGGTTTAAAGATTTCGGTATAACTTGCATAAATAGTGCTAGTTGGAAAAATGTTATACGTAGCAGCTAAATAAGGCACAAAAATACTAGATTGCTTTTGCTTTGAAGTCGTACTGATGAGTTGGCCTTGATTGAAGTTATGGGTTTTAGTCTCCCAGTCAGACATACGTCCACCGGTGAAAATCTTGAACTGGTCTGCGAGGTTCCATCGTGTATTAATAAAAGTTCCAAACATTTTGGTGTCTGTTGTTTTGTCTACACCCGTTCTTTCTGGTTTGAAATCAGGAGATGCATTTCCGTAGAAATATTCAATATCATTAATTGTATTTCCTGCTGAGTAAGTAGGGTAAGTGAGTCCATATTCATTAGCTTCTCTATCCCAACCATTAAAACCAAAGACCACTTGATGTTCTCGGTTAAATAAGTCGAATAGTCCATTAACTGTTAAATCATATGTATTTTGATTCAAATCCCCTTCAGATGCCCAATGTGAATAACTTAAACCCGTGCCATCTTTGTTTAAATTTCCATTGTATGCATATGATGTTTTAGCAAATGCATCCAGATCCTGTCGACTGAATGAAAGTTTAGCCTTCCATCTGTCATTAAAATTATGGTCTAAATACACATAACTATTTTGTAATTCACGTTGCCATCTCACCCAGTTCATCGAACCAAAGTTATCTTCTGATGAAAAGTTAGTTTGACTCCCATCGCTATAGAAAATTGGTACACCTCCACCAAGACCGTGAGGGTCATCATCTTGGTAATCAATACCCAAAGTAAGTTGAGTTTGATCAGTGAGTTTAGACGTTAATGATCCTGAAATCGTTGTTGTATTCTTTTCATAATAATGTTTCCCTGTTCCACCGTCTGATGTCGCAACAATTAAACGTGCGTTAAGTTTATCATCAGCTAACAGCCCGCCACTAATATCTCCAGTAAATCTTCGCCCATCGAAAGTATCGTAACTTGCTCCAAGCTGTGCATTAAGCTCTTGTATTGGTTTTTTATGGACCATATTAATTGATGCAGAAGGCTCACCTAACCCAGTGTTTAGGCCGTTTACCCCCTTTAAAACTTCAATGTGATCATAAATTGCCGTATCAAACACAGGCATAGCAATTACGGAACCACTAACACCTGAATAAGATGATGCAATACCATCGATTTGAATATTATCGACCGCAAACCCACGAACGTTGTAATTTGGGCGTTCGCTATCGTTATATCCAATACTTACACCAGCTACTTGTTGCATCACGTCTGCAACAGTCGCTAAGCCTTGATCCTGCATTCTTTGCTGTGTCACAACAGTCACTGTCTGAGGTGTTTCTTTCAATGCAATATTCATTTTGGTTGCTTGAGAAGACTTACTCTTTTTATATTTTTTACTGTTTTCCGTAGCATCCTCCTCGTCTTCAGCCTGTACCACAATAGGAGCTAAACTTGCTACTGGCTCAAATGCTGCTGCATAAAGAGATGAACTAAATAAAGGAGTTGAAAGAACGACAAGCCAAATTTTATTAGGTGGGAAATACTGCATACGACAAGCTACCATTTGCAAATGAGAATCATTGTATATTAATTATCATTTACATTTCTACACAAATAGAATATTTACTCAAAATGATTGAGTGTTTATGCGTATATTCTGTATTTATAGATTATGAGGACAGATCATACGTATCCTCTCAAGTCCCCTAAAAATGTGTAGATTCGAAGTTTACAATCAGGTCTTGTAAGTTGCCTTCTCGTCGCGTGTAATTCGACGAGAAGTTAGTTTGAGGTATTAATCATAAAAATAATTCAGATGAGTAAAATTACATGAAAGCCATTCTAGTTCCATGAGCTCTAGAATGGCCTTGCATAAAATAATGATGCTATATGTTAAATCTTAGGAATTTAACTAAAAATGTTATCCCGATTATTTTAGATAGAATTAAAAAGTTCTACATAACATGCTTCAGGCACCATTAGTAATTAATGGTATAACTTAGTGCAAAAGTACGACCTTCCGCTGGGATCGCTAACAATGAGTTGGCATTGGTCACTGCTGCTTGTTGGGCGAATACAGTTTTATATTGATTACCCCATAGATTATAAACACCAAAGTCCATACGGCCTTTCGCTACTGGAAAATGTGCTAATACATCCATAGTCGTATAACCTTTAATCTTTGCTGCACTGTTACTATCACTCAGTCCAGCTGCTTTTAACTCTAGGTCATCTTTATAGGCTTTGTCAGTTCCTTTGATTGCAAGCATTTGAGCACGCACACCATAGCCATCTTCATTATTCCATTCTGCAAACAATGTGCCTTTCATTGGTGAAACTGCAAAAGCATTTAACTCATGCCAATTATTGGCTCCATCCTTATACTGGCCTCTTGTGTAACCTAAAGTGCCACCCACCTTATAATTTTCCATAAATGGGTAACTTACTGTTGCCTCCGCACCATAAACTCGCTGATCTGTGTCGACAACATTTACAGATCGATCTGAGTTAAATTGAACGACTTTATCAGAGTTATTATAGAAACCTGTTAAGCCCAAATTTAAGCCTGTGTCTTGATTTAAGCGCCAGCCTAGTTCATAGCTATTCACAGTGATTGGAGCGATACCAGACGTGGTTAAAGTATATGCTGCAACATCACGCAATACACGTTGTACATCTGGATAGCTATAGCCTTGAGAAAAATTGGCATAGACTTGTTGAGTATCAGTGAGTTTATAGACAGTGCCTAGATTAAACAGAAATTTGTCTGAATCTGTAGAGTCTGCCGCCATTAATGTATATGGCTTACGTGCAGTTAAATAGCTGTCTGTGTCTGCCTGAACATATTGGTAACGTACACCGGCTTGAATATTAAGCTGATCAGTTACGGCATAGTCCCCTTGTATAAAGGTACCAATATTCTGAATTTCAGTATCTGGTCCTGAGCCTTGTTTTTCTCCAGTTGGGGTATAAACTAAACCATTATTGCTTGGCATGTAGTAGTCTGCCCACTGATGGTCTTTTTCCCAATCATAGTCTAAGCCATAAGTTAGTTTTAAATCACGGTCAGCAACTACAAGATCAGACTGTAAAGTTGAACGAATACCTGCGTAATCCACATTGGATTGACTTTGCTTTACACTAATACCGTCAGCTGAATAACCATAAGGTACGAAGCGTGACTTCTCATTTCGATAGTATGCCTCAACATTCAGAACTTGACCTAAAAAATCCTGATTTTGGTACTGCGTATTAAAAGCATAACGTTCAGTAAAAGGCTGATTATCTAAGCTCCAACCTTTGACCGCTTTGTAAGATGGATCTGTTTTTGTGAGTAAATAAGAATAATCAGGCCCATATTCTGTATCTTGTTCATCTTTATAGTACTGAGCACCAAAACTTAAACTTTGGTTGTCAGTTAAATTAAAGTTTAAACGACCATTCATATCAATAGTATCGGTATCCATGGTGCTGCCCTGCCAAGGACTTAATGAAATACGATCCCCATTACCATCAAATTGTGAGCCACGATTGGTATAGTCTAAGCCAAGAAAACCATCGACTTTATCATTTGCAAATGAAGCCGTTTGGCCCACTTGATAAGCTAGGCTGTCACCGCGAAAATTATCGGCCGATGTCACACCTAATTTTGTTTGAAAGCTTACAGGCTCAGACTTGTCAGCACGTTTGGTAATAATATTAATAATTCCGCCAGTCGCACCTGAACCATAGATACTGGTCGCACCTGAAACCACCTCAATATGATCAATCATATTTGGGCTAATACTATTTAACTGACGCGCTACATCACGTGAACCAGTTTGTGATACACCATCAATCATTACAAGTACATTACGTCCACGCATAGTTTGACCATAATTACTACTCGTTCCACTGCTTGGTGCTAAAGATGGAACCAGTTGCGCCAAAATATCTGCAACTTTACGACCTGGACCAGCCTGTTGCGTAATTTGATCAGCAGAAATGGTTTGGACAGTTCCTGCAATTTCGGAAATGCTTTTCGGTGTACGTGTTGCTGTCATCACGATAGTTGGAAGTTTAGCTTCAGTATTTTGTGTTGTAGAGTCATTTGTTGCTGTGTCTTCAGCATACAGTTGGGTACAAATAGCCGTAGTGAGCAAACAAAGACTAAAGTGAGACAAGCGCATTTTTATTCCTCTTCTGTAAAATATTTTCGAGAATGATAATTATTACTATCTTTATTGTAAACTTTTTATTATATTTTTAATGCAGTAAATTCTATCTTGATCTTGAATACGAAAAAGCAGCCTTCAGTTCAAACAGGTGTTGATTATGCAGATCGTCATACGCTAGTATTTCTATACTTACTTTCAATGAGCTCAAATATGATATAGGTCATATTGTCATACGGCAGAAACCAGCTATGGATTTGGTTTTTAAAAACTCATTTGCGGAAGACGCTTTTGGAACTCATTTAGGAGCGAATTGAGCTAGGAATATAACAAATAATAGGCAAAGGGCTACTTCGAAAACTAATTATTGAAAGAAATTTGGAGATTAAGAATTTCTCGTGGACAAGCTAATAATCATTAAACCTATAATATTTATATAATAAAATGAATTTTTCTTGACATTCACAGAAGATTTTTTGCTAAGAATACTTTTTAGCTATGTCATTAAACTACTTATTAACAAAAGTGTTCTGTGTGACATAGCTCTCTTCAAATTATTTAAAATAACTGTTTTATAATTCAAATAGATTTGAGGAGGAATGATTGGGGTGGTTAAGATATTGTAGTATTAGTCATCACGACCAAATAAAAAATAACGTTCAGATTAGCTTAAAAATTTTACCGCTATTTAGACGTTGGAAGAACATTTCAAAACCAGGACGAATATCTTCGCCATCAACAGTGATATATCTTAAATTTGAATATAACTTTGTGCTGCAAGAGTTTTTATCTACAGTCGCCTGAATAGAGTACTCAGTACCGAATTGATCTTTGACAGTAACATTTTTCTTTAACATTTTTTCTATACCTATAATATTAATTCATTTTAAAAAAATATAATCAAATATTTAGTTAGGCAACTTTATAGTTAAATTTAAATAATTGATTTAAAGCGGTATAGAATGTTCTACCATCTAAATTTAAGTCTACTTCGATTCCAGACTGAAGCAACACACGCTTACCCACTTCAATAGATTTCAATCCATCACGGGTATTTTGCATTTTATTTAGAGGAATTAACGAGACTATAATTTCAGTACCATTTGAAGATTTAGCAATTAATGTATTAAGTTTTTTCAATTTCCACCAGTTTTTTTCATATATTCCAACAAGGAATAAATATTTAATTAATAATTTTTGGTCATTAAAAAAGCACTATTCAGTGCTTTTTTATATTTAATGCTTCTTATAAAGCAACAATATTTACAGCATTTGGGCCTTTTTGACCTTGCTCTATGCTGAATGACACTTGTTGGCCTTCATGCAATGTTTTAAAACCTGAGCTAGCGATTTCGCGAAAGTGAGCAAAAACATCTGGACCAGATTCTTGTTGAATGAAACCAAAGCCTTTAGTTTCATTAAACCATTTAACTGTACCGGTAACTGTAGTAGACATAATATATCCTGCTGAATTTTAATAATTTTAGTCAAAAAAATGACTAGATGTAACTTTGAAAATAATAAAAGTGGAGCTTAAGATCTGAAACAACGGAGGATTATGACTAAAACTGCGATACTTAAAGAAGATTTACTAAACATTACTTTTTTCTAGTTAGGCCAAGTATACATGAAACAAATAAATATTCAAGTTATTTATAGCTATCATAAATTTTAATTATATTAGATGTTCCCTGTAATGAATTGAATCGTCCTTAAAAATAGAAGTAGTAGCATCTAAAAAAAGCCCTAGTCGTGTGCTGAGCCTTAGAATAGCTTGAACCAAAAAATTGAGGCTAGAGATGAAATTTCAAACGTTTCGCATAAGGTGTACTATGGGTTCATTCTGGATAAATAAAATAGCCTTTAAATAAAGTTTTTTAGGATCAATAATGAATAATAAAGTTAGATTAATCTTTTGCATCGCACTACTCTCAAACTTGGTAGCATGTGTTGGCAATATGAACCCTACAGGCGGCAATGGTAGGCCTGATTATCCCTATTACATCACGACACAACCAATGATCGTGAAAAAGATCAATGTACCTATAGGCACAAAACTAGAATATGAAGAACAACATTTTAAATCAGGCCAACAAGATTCATTACTGAACGAAAAAAAACTCATCAGGATTTCCTTCCCAGAAGATCAATCAATGAATTGGGCTGGTGTACCCATTGGTTTTATTCACAAATATTTTAACTCAGAAATGAAAGGCTTCAGCGTTTATGCACGTTTCAACCAACTCCCAAGCAATAAGCAGACACGATTTTCTCAACTTTGGCAGAAATGTAGTGATGACTTAGGCATTCGTGTTAAAAATACGGATGATTGGACATTCAATCTAAATAATATCGCTGATGTAGATAGTTGTAGTGTGAATTATCAACGATACTTTAAAGATAACGTCCAGCAGCAATATTATCTTGATCAGCTTTACCAAGAAATGCAAAAAGCAGGAACAGTGAAATAACTCTTGGGTATTCAAATAATCACAACTATACGAAATCCTCCGTACCTCAGATTTTTAATGCTCACAAGGCACTACTTTTATTTAATTTGAATAAAGATAAAGCGCCCCACGGCGCTCTATCTAGACTTATAGTGAGGATAATATATTAAATATGCATCGTTATGCCTAATTGGAAAGCTCGGCCTGGCAAGGGTGCAATATATTTTAATGGAGAGTTTTGCGGCCGTGCATCTTCATCCAGCAAATTAGAACCATTGATAAAAAGATCAAAACTGGCGTTTTTCAATGTCATTTTTTTACGAATATCTAAATCGAGCAAATTGTATGCAGGCAATGGTACTTCCTCACCCACATTTTTACCTAGGTAACGAGGTTTGTCATAATAAATACTAGACAGCCGCGCTGACCAATTCTCTAATGTCCACTCAATATTTGCACCATAGCGGTTGGTTGGCATATTGGGCAAATAGATTCCATCATTGGCTAAACGTAAACGATCAGGATCTGTCGCTTTATTCTTGACCAAATCTGCAAAGCCACCTACTTTTAAATCCCCAAAGTTGTCGAGGGAAAACATATGGTTCATATCCAACTCAAAACCATTCACTTTTGTATCTGTTTGCTTCCAATACTTCAGTGGTAAACGGTTCCGCATAGAGGCACCTGAGTGGGACAAATACAAATAGTCCTCAAAATCCATTTGGTACAATGAAACTGCAATATTGGTCGAATCCCAATTCAGAGTAGTTGTAAACTCTAAACCCTGCATGACTTCTTTGTTGAGTTGTTGATTTCCTTCTTCTTGGGTCATGACTGAGTAGTGAGGGTTGCTGGCATAGAGTTCATTGATTTCGGGTGCTCGTTCCGACTCACTGTACTGAAGTCTGAAACCCAAATAGTCTGTAACTCTAAACTCCGATCCTATATAAAAACTATTCAGATCAAAGGACTGATCTTCAAGCGTACTATTTGAAGCATTACGCGCCAACTTAAAGCTCTGATCCTGAATCTCATGTTTCACTTTCTCGACACGATAACCAGCATCAAAAGAAATTTTATTGAAATCTAGTTTTTCCTGAATGAATATTGCATGAGAAACTGTATTCACATTCGGTAAATAACGTTCTGAACCTGAGCCCTTAACCTGTCTGGCATTTATAGACGTTCCTATTTCTCCAATCAGGTTTTTATAAGGCATGTGTTCAAACAGCAATTCAGCTGTATCAGTATCAAATTTATACTCATTGGCTTTTCTTGCACCAATGTACTCTCCAGATGTGTTTGACAGTTTAGATGCTTTTAGCTGCACACTCTTCAGCAGGCTTGATGGCTCTCTAAACAGTGAGTCTACGGCAAAACGATTCTGTTCGATTTTTACACCCACTGGCAAGCCATCACTATAAAAGCTCTGAAAAGATTTGTTTTCCATAGAAAAACCTGGAACACCATATTCACTACTTTTATAGTCAGCACTCACGCCAATATAGCCATTGTTTAAGAAATAGGTTGTCCCTATCGCCATGTTTTCATTTCTGGCATAGCTGTTACCCAGTTTCTTTTTATAATTCGGCGTTACATCATTGTTAATTTTATTCTGTACATACTTAGCCGTGTCCGGCACATAATCAGGGTTCGGATCATTAATAAACTCTTTCAATGAACCATTTACATACCGTTTTGAGATTGCCTCATCTGTGTATTTAGCAGACTCTAAACCATCATAATAATCATAGAAATTTTCTGGGTTCTTCTCGATATCTTCTAAAACGTGCTTATTTAAATACTGATTATGCGCTTTATTAAACACATTTGAGATTCTAGAGTCCTTTTGACATGCATCGGCCAAAGCAGAATTTATGCCGCCACTACTCGGAAAAACAGCTGTATCACATACTGCAGCTTTGCTTGATCCAGGTATGTTATATGAAGAAATACTTTGGGTTGAGAACTGAATATTTGTGCTTAAGTTTTTTTGATTGTTTACATTTAAACGAATACCGTGGGCATTAAAATCATTAAAACCTTTCTTATAAGCGATATCTAAACTTCGACTTTTATCCTCCAACTTTTTTGAAATCAGTCCAGTATCAATATCCACACTCCCCCCAATGGCGTTCCCCCCATATCTAACTGAGTTTGTGCCTTTATGAACGGTGACGCTTTCCGTAAAGAGTGGATCAAATGGAATATTAATATCGCCACTTATCGCATTCATTCCATTAATGGTTTGCCCATTCTCAAGGATACTCACTCTATTACCCGATAAACTGCGTATCACGGGTGCACCAGCATTTGGACCAAAAGATGTACTTTGCACTCCTGAAACATGTTTAAGTGCATCTCCAAGTGTATTTGATGTTTCGATTCTCTCTTTCTCTATAATGACTGAAGTAACTTCTATCTTTTCCGCTTGAAAAATAAGCGGATCTAAAGCTGTAACTTTTTGTTCTGCATGTGTCTGTTGAATAACCATCAAAATGAGAGTCATTAAAGTTGTCTGTTTCATTCTTCACCCCATTAAAAAAGAAATGTTATAACATAACACTAAGTGGATTGAAAAAATTATTCTAAAGGCTCTTTGTTATATGTGTAAGAACGAAACTGATTTCAAAAAGAGGAAAGCCACCCTAGTGCGCTGAACCCTAGAATGGCCTTGCTCAGAATATTGATCCTAATTGTATAATTTCAAGTGTTTAACTTAAGAATCAACCCGCTTATTTAAGCTGAGCTTAAAACGAATTAAAAGCCTTCCAAAACGATTTTTCCTTTCGCCCGACCAGATTCAATCAGCTCATGAGCTAGTTTTAAATTTTGTGCATTAATTTTGCCTAAAGTCTGATTCAGCGTGGTTTTAATTTTATGGTTATCTACCAGTTCTGCAACCTGATGTAATAGCTGAGATTGTTGTTCAATATCTGTAGTATTGAACATTGAACGTGTAAACATGAACTCCCAATGTACAGAAACCGACTTAGACTTAAACTCACCGATATCTAGTGATTTCGGATCATCAATTAAGCCAAACTTACCTTGTGGAGCAATAAGCTTAGAAATTTGAGGAAGATACGTTTCTGTTTGATTGGTTGAAAAAATATATCGAGGTGCGTCTAAACCCAATGCTTTGATTTGCATGTTTAAATCTTCGGTATGATCGATGACGTAGTCAGCCCCTAAAGACTTAACCCATGCTTTAGTCTCTTCCCTAGATGCTGTAGCAATAACTTTTAAATTTGTCTTCGCTTTGAGTAATTGAATCGCAATAGATCCTACACCTCCAGCGCCTCCAATCACTAAAATATTATCAGATTGATCTAAATCAACATTGAAACGATCAAATAACATTTCCCACGCTGTAATAGCGGTTAATGGCAGCGCAGCAGCTTCAGCATCACTCAGACTTTGTGGTTTTAAACTAACAATACGCTCATCGACTGCCTGATATTCAGCATTACTCCCATCCCGAGTTAAATCACCTGCATACCAGACCTGATCTCCGACTTTAAAATGTTGCACGCCAGAACTGACCTCAACGACCTCACCTACTGCATCCCATCCTAAGATACGCATGTTGCCTGCTACGACAGGGTTTCGTCTAACCTTAGTATCGACAGGGTTAACCGAAATCGATTTGACTTTAACCAACAAATCCCGATCTTTTAAGCTCGGCATCGCTTTTTCAATATCTTCCAGTGGATTTTGAAATCCATGATCCATACCGTCAATATAAGAAATAGCCTTCATTCACTTGTCCTCTTGTTTTGTTATTTGAGTTTACTTAATATTCTTTTTTAAGTTATACAGACAAATTCGTCTTATAGTTACCAAAAGGATACTATTGAAATGGGTAAGCTAAAACATTCGCGTTTTGATTGCACACCAGGATGCTCTGTTGAAGCTGCCATAGGATTACTTGATGGTAAATGGAAGAGTATTATCTTATGGCATTTATTAGAAGATGATGTTTTAAGGTTTAATGAACTGAGGAAGAAAATTCCAAATGTCACTCAAAAAATGCTCACTAGACAATTACGTGAACTTGAAGAGGATCAACTGATTCTACGAAAGGTTTATGCCGTTGTTCCTCCTAAAGTAGAATATCGATTATCAACACTAGGTACTTCTTTAGCACCTATTTTGGTTGCATTAAAACAATGGGGGGATAAAAATATTGGTTTATTTGGAAAACCCATTATGCCTTTAGAATCAGAATAAGACTTAAACCTGTTTTACGTCACTTACAACTCTGATGTTTTCTAGAAATACTGTGCTTTCACTGCTTACACACCATTCCAGTAACTTGTATAAAAGCACGTTCTTAGAAACCGCTATGTATAAAATTAACCAGCCATAAAAAAAGCCTAATCTGTGAAGACTAGGCTATAAACTTTGAATCTTTTTCGTTGGTAGCGGGAGCTGGATTTGAACCAACGACCTTCGGGTTATGAGCCCGACGAGCTACCAGACTGCTCCATCCCGCATCAACGAGTTAGCTTTATACGCCCTTAACATCTGCAAAGCAAACTTTATTTGTAATATAAGCAGTTATTACATAAGCAGCATACAAAATACTAGTGTTTAACCAATGCTTGCTTCAGTGATAAAAGCAGGATGTGAGGCTCTATAGACGCTTAATCTTGTTTTTTCACTGTCTAAAAATGACTTAGGCTCTTCAGACCATATTGATTTCCTAGAATCAAGACCCGAATGACTTAAAGCCCAATCAGAAACAGTACTATAAACAAAAGTATTATCAGCGAAAACTAATTTTGTCTTCCTTCCTACACTACTTATAAGAACTTTATGTGTAGGTAATGATCCAAATGTACTAATTTGGGTGTAAATGTATTTATAGGTTTCAGACATAGAAAAAAGTACTTAAATGACAGCGCTACTATACCATTTTAACTCTTGAAAAAGCCCACCATTTGGCGAGCTTTTTCTTACTGATCTTTATCCATGGAATGTGGCGTTGTAGTTTTATCCTGCTCTTTCGTATCTGTATCTCTTTTTTGGCATGCCGTTAATCCCAGCATTAAAACTAAACTTACTATTGCAAATATTTTCATCATTTTTGCCTAGCACAATTTAAAAAGATAACTTATCAAAATCTAAAGATTTCAATGTTTAATTTATGAAACAACATGATTCTCTTCTTACAAATGAGTTGCTTAGCGATTTAGAGCTTTATGTGCCCAATGAATGAATTTTTCCTTTTCATGGAAATGTGGAATATTTAATAAATGAATATGAGTAACCTCACCGAAATTACCTGAGATTTTATTCGGTGCCAAAACAACAAAATCCCTCTTATCCCCTACATGTAACTCCCTAAAGAATTCCATAACTTTAAAATGAAGATTCAGAGCAGTGAATCCTTCTCTTTCAATTAGAAAGTCATAGATTTGGCTGAGTACATGTAATTCAAATTTTTTGTTCATGATATTTTATTCTCATAATTATTTTAACAATCGGTATAATTTAACCTAATTTTATTTTTTGTTAAAGCAGATAAAAAACCCAGCCTCTGGAGAATCAATAGAGCTGGGTTAATGAAACATCATTGTCAAATTTTATTTTATTCTTGAAATTGATTCTAACGCACAAACCCAATAAATGCAAATAATTCTCAATTACAATGCAGTGATTTCAAATATACCATGCCTAAAGATACATACAATTCTCTACATCACCTATCAAACAGTGGGCTTACGATATAGATTAAGCAAAGAGAGTACGGGTATTGGGAGGTAGTTACCATTCACAGATACCTCTCCCCCATCTTTTCTGTGCTGTTCCCAGTATTCGATTAATAATAAAGCAGCTTGTTTAATGGCAGATGGATATTCCGATCCAAAACTATCTGTAATGTAATTTTTAATTATAGCGTCAGCAGCAACAATAAAGCTTTTTAATGAAACATCATTGCTATCATCGGCATAGTGTAAGTGGCGCTTCACTTCTTGTAATTCAACAATACTCATAGATCACTCCATTTTTCCGAGTCAGCTTTTACACTTTCATCACTAAACTCGTTCCTAGAGTCTTTTACGGTGTCATAGCAAATATCACAATTTCACCTCATTCCTATTCTCATATTGATTACTTAGCATTGAAATCCCTTTATCTAGGGATTTTTCTACTATTCTTAATAAGTCCTTCAAAAGATTTCTTATAGATCAATTAACATTTGTTCATATGTTTTTAAATAAGCCATTCACCCCTAAAGATAGTGAGCGCACAACGCCTTAACAACCGAATAGTAAATAAGCTGCCATTAAAAAACCCGCTAACTGAAGCGGGTTTTTTAATTCACAATATTCTTAGATTACTGTGATAGAGCTTGCTTGAGGGCCTTTTTTGCCAGCTACAATCGTAAACTGAACACGTTGACCTTCATTCAACACTTTGAAACCGTTTGATTGGATTTCGCTAAAGTGTGCAAAAACGTCTTCTCCAGTATCGCTAGAAATAAAACCAAAGCCTTTAGTTTCATTAAACCACTTAACGGTACCAGTTGTAATGTTTGACATAAATATTCTCTTAAATTTTGAAAAATATAAGAATTAATCTTTTAAATCATATACATCGGATAAACCGCAGAGTTGAATCAATTGCGAAATAACTTTAGTAAATACAATAAAATAAATAATTCTAATACACTATCACTATAAGCTTTTTAGCGTGCAATAGATAGACCTTAACATATTATTTTATTGCTAACACTCAACCCCACACGAAATGCTTTTTCATCGATATTGATAAGAAAATCTTCACTAAAAGCGAATAAAGCTTATTTACCCGCTTCTAGCTAATTTTTCTTTCCTAAAATCAACTCAACTTGATGAGTAACATCCCATATTTTCATTTCTGCATGTCGCCAAAAATTAAAGACTTGATCGCCCTTAACGTACTTTTGCTTGATATAGCTCGATGATTTATTTTGATCTATCTCTTTTGCATTAAATCGCATCTTATTTAAAATCACTACTTGACCATCCAAGTCACCACCAATACAGATATTCATATTGTTCTGCCTGCTAAGTAACAATTAAACTATAGCACAAATAAAAAAGCCTACTCTTTGATAAGCTTTTCAGGCTTGTTATCGAGCCTTTGGCTGTACTCCATAACTCTTGTTCATAGTTCATCGAAAATTAGAAACATCATTTTGATATCTTTGCACGACAGTGACGTCCAAGAATGACTTGTAATGACAAAGTAAGGACTATCCTATCTCTCAAGTATGAAGTTTTACTGTGCTATGAAAAAGCCACTTATAAAGTGGCTTTTTCTATTAGGAATTAGGTGCTCTTTTAAAGTTGTCATCATTACTACAGTAATCCAAGCAATCTTTTAAAATGCCTACGGCTCTATAGATGTGTTCAGGTTTATCTAAAAAAACTTGACCGTTATTTTGCACTTCTAATCCTGCCCGCTCTAACTCTTTTTTTCGATAGTCATCAATTGCTACTGCAAACTGAATGGTTGGTCTCTTACGATTTACATCATATCTAAATAACCAGCGATTATTTTTATTCTGAAACAGCACGCTAAAATAGCTTTCTGTATCTTTAGCAACCAATTCAACTTCAGGAAATAGCTCTGTCACAATACGACTTAATTCCTGTTCATCAACTGTAGTCACAATTCTTTCATTTTCAGAGTTAACAATGTCAGCTAGCGTGGAGCTTTCGGATACAATCTCAATAGTCTCCTCTACTTTTTGTTCAACTGGCTGGGCAGTAATAATTGTAGGCGAAGATAGTCCTTTAACAACGGTGTCACTAATTGACTGCTCAACAGCTTGCTTTACAAAAGGCTGAATTGACTCTAAAAATTTAGTGTTTAATTGACGAGGAATACTTGCTTGTTGAGCCACATAGCGAACAAAATCAATATCAACTTCATTAATACTTCTTTTTATTACAGTTTTAAACTGCTGGATATATTGATTTTCTTCAGCAAAAAAGCGTAGCTTTTCTACATGAAAATTATCATGTTTAAACTCAGCTAGCTGTGTCAAATCCTCAGCTTTGTTCTTCGTAAAATCAACTGTTAAAAATGGCTTATCATCCATCACATTTGGATTAATTAAATCAGTAAAAAATCTCCATTCTTTACCATTTGTGATCGCGCCAATCGTCACCCCTAAACTACTGTTAAAATATCTAGACAGCTGCGGAGCATGATTCGTTAAATTAGCAACATAAGGTTTTGCTTCAATAAACATTACAGGTTGCCCATTACAGTAAAGTGCATAATCAACTCTTTCTGTAGATTTCACACCTGGAAAATCAGCTGCAAATTCTGCAAGTACCTTGGTCGGGTCATAAGGGCTAAAACCTAAAATATCTAATAAAGGAAGGATTAAAGCCTGTTTAGTTGTTTCTTCTGTAGTACAGTGGCCCCCTACTTTTTTCACATGCTCAATATGGCTTCTTAGTCTATTAATAAAATTTTCCATATTCCCCTCATTATTATTGAAAGTATATTTTTTGATCTAATTTTAGATCTTAACCCTTTTACTTTATTTTTCAAATATTAATTTAAATTTGTTTTTAGAATGTCATTACAGTCTATTCATTGAACTATTTTCTGTTTGATTTATTAAAAAAGAATTTAAAAAAAATGGAAGTGTCATGAGTTAAGCTCCCCTCAATCTATTGCACGAATTTTGCACCACAATAAAACCGATAACAGACTGAATACTATTCATTCGTCTTAACAACTCAACCCACCTACCATCGGAACAACAATCAAATGATTTGACAGTTGATACCGACCAATATACATATAAATTCATCACTTTTTCGACCGACATAGTATACTGCACCTGCTGTTTCGGCTCACCTTTTATCATGTGTTCTCTGTTTATGAATAAAAAGCTGTTTCTTTCTTCTGGTTTAAAAACACTAAGTGTCTTGACCATATCTATAGGCTTAACCGCCTGCGGTGATCGTTCATGGTGGACAGATGATGAGCCTAAGCTCAATGCTGAACAAATCGCACGCATCATTCCCGGACGCGTAAATGACCGCCGTTCATGGGCTGAAGATATTTACGATATTTCAGAGCAGTTTGGTATTCCTCAAAATAAAGAGAATATGTGTTCGATCATTGCCGTGGTTGATCAAGAGTCTAACTTTGTTGCAGATCCACAAGTTTATGGTTTGGGTGAAAAAGCGGTTAAAGAAGTCCAAGATCGTTTAGATGAAAAATTTAAAGATAAGCTCGGTGATGCCATTGGTGGCACCATCGCAGGTTATTTCCAACAGGTCTTAAAAGAGCAGCCAAGCCCTGAAGATAACTATTTAAGCCAAATGCGCCGCGTTAAAACAGAACGCGAACTGGATGAACTGTACCGTGAAATTTTTGACTATATGTCAAAGCACTATCACGTCAGTGCACTCACAGGTGCAGCCAAACTTGTCGGTCAGGACGTGGGCGAAAAAATGAACCCGATTACCACATTGGGTTCAATGCAAGTGCATATCGGCTATGCTAAAGACAATAAACGTGAAGGTGGCAGCATGGCTGACCTTCGTACCGACCTCTATAGTCAATATGGTGGTCTGTACTACGGTATTCACCGACTGATGATGTACCCTGCTGACTATGACAAACCGCTTTACCGTTTTGCCGACTATAACTCGGGTATGTACTCAAGTCGAAATGCCGCTTTCCAAAGTATGTTGAATGACTTAACCGAAGCAGAACTTGATTTAGACGGCGACTTGTTACTTTATGGCAAAGATGGCTCACCTAAATCTGCAAAGAGTCAATCAGAGCGCGAACTCATCAGTGTTTTTGCTCAGCACAATATTTTGGTTACTCCGCGTCAAATTCGCTCTGACCTGAAAAAAGAGAAAGAGAAAAAATTTGAAGATACAGCAACCTATCGCGCTGTGGCTAAACTGTATCAAGAAGTCACTAAAAAAGAACCATTCTATGCCATGATGCCAGAAGTCGTCATTTCTGGTCCAAAGCTCAGCCGTGACTACAATACCAACTGGTTTGCCACTCGTGTCAATGGACGTTATCAAACATGCATGCAACGTGCAAAGCGCATAAAAATCTAGCCTTATTTGACTTTGATGGCACCCTGTATGACAAAGACAGTTTTACGGGGTTCATCTTCTATGTACATTCAAAACGGCATATTGCCCTACAAGGCTTAAAAGTCCTGCCTTATATTCAAAGTTATTATTTGGGTTTTTATCCTGCCCATCATATGCGTTCTAAACTCTTCCATGCGATGTTTAAGCAAGCTGAAGTGAGCGAAATTGACGCTTATGCAAAACGCTATGCAGAACTCTTAATCAAAGGACTTAACCCAGCACTTTATAGCCAACTAAAGCAACACCAAAGTTTGGGCGATGATGTGGTTTTAGTCTCTGCTTCAATTGATATCTATTTAAAATATGTGTGTGAAATACTCTCAATCGATCTGATCTGTACCCGCGTTGAACAAGACCAGCAATACTATACAGGGCGCTATCTGACCGCAGACTGTAGTTGTGAATACAAAGCTCAACGTATCCAAGAAAAATATGAGCTGGATAGTTATCATGCCGTTTATGCTTATGGAAATAGCATTGAAGATAAACAAATGCTGTCTTTAGCCGATTTTAGCTATTTGGTAGGGACAGACTTAAGCCTTCCCGACTTGTCAAATACATCAAATCATCGCCAAATAAGCTAATTATTAAGCATGGATTAATAATTAGCCATATTAAATTTTTAAAAATATTTATTATTAAAATTCAGTATGTTTTATTTACCAAAAAATATATTTATGATAAATTTTGCCTAATAAAAATATTTTGAGAACCATTCCACTTAAATTATAAAAAGGCATCAATATGGAACAGTTATCTCCACCCAAGTATGTCAAAGGTCTTTCGATCAAATTCGGTGAAAGTCCCTTTGTATTATTGGCGCAGTTTGCTTTTAATGCTTCAAAACAAAAATGGTTAAAACATGAGATTGAACATGTGCTCAATATCGCCAAACAAGGTGATTACCATCATCTGGTAAAGACATTACGTCAATTTAGTAAATAACAAAAAAAGCCACTTCAAATGAAGTGGCTTTTTTTACTTACTTTTTAAAGGGAAATGCATATTTCACAATACGTTTGATGACGCTGCCATACTGTTTTACTAAACTGGCATTGTTATAGTTAATGCCATATTTTTCACACACCGCTTGTACTTTCGGTGCCATTTTACGGTAACGACGCGCGGGTACGTCTGGGTATAAATGATGCTCAATTTGATGACTTAAGTGCCCTGTCAAAATATGGAATGCTTCTGAACCGGTTAAATTCGACGAACCACGAATTTGGCGCATGTACCAGTGACCGCGGCTTTCATTTTCCAGTACTTTTTTCGGGAAAACTTCCACGTCTTTGGTGAAGTGTCCACAAAAAATCACACTAAATGTCCACATGTTACGGATACCATTTGCAACCAAATTCCCTGTAAAGACAGGCAACGCCGCAGGTCCTGCAATGAGTGGGAAAAACACATAGTCTTTAAACAATTGTTTACCAATTTTGCGCTGCATAGGTTTCCATTCGGCTAAAGTCTGTGCTTTGCTTTTACGCCCCTTGAAGTATTTGCCTAATTCCAAGTTTTGGATGGCAACGCCCCATTGGAACAACAAACAAAATGGAATGCTATAAATCGGTTGCAATAAAAAGCCCGGTTTCCAACGTTGTTCTGGGAATAATCGAAGCAGACCATAGCCAATGTCATCATCCATCCCTTTAATATTGGTATAGGTATGATGCTTGTAGTTATGGGTCTGACGCCAGTTATCTGCTGTACCTACAATGTCCCATTCATAGTTTTGACCATTAAACTTAGGGTCATTCATCCAGTCATATTGACCGTGCATTACGTTGTGACCCAACTCCATGTTTTCCATGATTTTGGCAAAACTCAGCAAGCCCGTGCCCAACACCCATGCAGGTGGGAACCAACCTGCAAATAAACATGCACGACCTGCAATAGACGCATAACGCACCGCTGCATAGACACGACGAATATATTGCGCATCTTTTTCACCAATATCATCCAGCACCTCTTGCTTAATGGCATCTAGCTCACGTGCAAGCTCATCTAACTCGAATGTCGTTAATTCACGATTCTTAGGATTTTTAAAATATTCAACTTTAACAGGCATATTCATTGTATTTATTCCCCTTATAAATCAACAATAAGATCGGTTTGTGCCGTATTGACACAGATTTTTAGAAAATTTCCAGGCTCAGAATTTTGTGCACCATTGACCAAGTTTTTGGTCGAACCTTCAACTTTGTTGCAGGCACATTTGTTACAGATTCCCATACGGCAGCCATGTTGAGGCTTCACATTTTGCTGTTCCAAACTTGCAAGAATGGATTGACCTTTGGGAATGCTTAAAATCTTCTTCGACTTTGTTAAGGTAATATTCACAAAACCAACATCATCATTTGCAAATGGACTCATGCTAAACGCTTCAGTTTTTAAGGTGTTGGCATGAGCGAAAAGCTGCTCAACCGTAGCTACAAACCCTGAAGGGCCGCATGCATATACCGTTGCATTTTCAATCTGATCCAGTCGAGACACATGATTTTGATTTAAACGCTCACCTTCATCTGACTCTTGGGTATAAAACATGCTGAATGTGAAGTTTGAATATTGTGCTGCCAACTGCTCAAAATATGCTTTGAAAGCTGCATCAGTATGCTTTTTCACCCAATACATCAAATGTACAGGCTGCTTTTTAAGCTTGGCGGTCTTCTCTAAACGTTTCAGTAAGCTCAGCATGGGGGTAATACCACTGCCCGCAGCAAGTAAAATTAACCGTTGATCATTTACAGTTAATTGCATATCGCCATAAGGCTGGCCGAACTCTAAAACGTCGCCAATTTGAGCCTGCTCACATAGCCAATGGCTTGCCTTGCCTTGGTCTACTTTTTTCACATTTAGCAAGACATGTTGCGCATCAATCTGGGTCAAACTATAGGTACGTTCATAACGTACGCCTTGAACCACGACATACACAGGATGGTGCTGTCCCGCTTGCCCCATTTGAAAATGACGGTTGGTTTGCAGCGTCAAACTCACCATATCGTGTGCAACTTGCTCTTTTTTTACCACTTTACCCAAAGCTTGGTGTATCGACCAAAGTGGGTTGATTTTTTGAAGCCAAAAGTTAGCTGTGTGTCGGTCTATAACACTCTCAGCATACTCAGTTAAAGGAGATTTAGTTTTTTCAAGGATCTGCATAGTAAAGGACCACGCCATAGATTTTGAATTATTATACACATGTATATATATTTGTATATATACTCTGATTGTTTCGTTTCGTTTCACAATGCCGACCAGTGGGGCTATAATGAACCGATTGATTTAATTGCTTGATAAATATGACACCGACCACCATTCAAACCCATACAACCAACACAGAGCATGAAGCTTCAAAAAAACATGCACCAGTGCTTGCACGTAGTGTTGGTCGAAAAGCAACGATTACAAAAGATGAACTGTTTCAAGCTGCTTTAAATTTGATTGGTCCTGAAAAAAGTATTGCATCCCTGAGCTTGCGTGAAGTCGCACGTGAAGCAGGCATTGCGCCGAATAGTTTTTATCGTCATTTTAAAGATACCGATGAACTGGCTATTGAGTTAATTGAACGTGCAGGTGTTGTGCTACGTCAAATTTTGCATGAAGCACGTATTAAGGCCATTCGCCAAGAAAGCATTATTCGTAGCTCAGTCGAAGTTTTTATTGAACAACTCGATGCTGATGATGGCAACTTAAGCCTGCTATTACGCGAAGCATATACGGGTTCGGCATCTTATAAAAATGCGGTCGAAAGACAGTTGAATTATTTCCAGCAAGAGCTCAAAGACGATTTAATTCGTTTAGAACGCTTAAATAATAGCAAACTCTTCCACCCTGAATTGGTGGCCATGGCAATCACCCAATTGGTTTTCAATATGGGTGCCAAAGTGATTGATATGCCAAGTGTAGAGCGTAAAGAAATGGCCGAACAAACCATGATCATGATTCGCATGATTTTGGAAGGTTCACGTCATTTGGATGAAGCGATGATTCGCTAACCTATTATTACACCCAACAGATTCGCTGAAATATCTTCTTATTTGTTTCGCTGTTGCTCTTTAATGAGCTGTTGCACAAATTCAGCGGTCTGTTTCGGTTGTTCCAACGGAAACATATGCCCGCCTTCTAACACGCTATACTCAATCGCATAGGTTTTTTTCATCCCTTGGGGTAAACCTTGCTTATAGAAATGGCTGTCTTCTGCAGTTAATACATGAATCGGCATACTCGGTGCTTTGCGTGGGGTACGCCACCACCATGCAGGCACTGTCCTGAAGATCTCTGCTTCAGTATGTTTGGGAATGGTTAGCGTCACCCCATTTCGAGTCGGATCACTTTTTAAACCACATTCTATAAAGTCCGCAAAACACTGTTCATCAAAGTCTTTAAAAATACGATTCGGTCTGAGCGCCTGACTGGCCTGTTCAATACTCTCCCAATAATCACGACGTTTGACCGTCATCGCAGCCGGGGTGAGTTTTTCAATGGACTTCGATCCCAACTTTTGTAACGCTTCAAATAAAAAGGCCTTAGAACCAATCACAAACGGTGGGTCCATGATAATCACTTGAGAAAACAACTGTGGTTTTTTATAAGCCGCCATAAGCGTGAGTAAAGAGCCAAAAGAATGCCCTAAACCAATCACTTGTTGCCGTGGAAACTGCTGTTCAATATCTGAAATAACTTGATCCACCAAGGCTTCCCAACGGTATTCCACAGGATAGTGCGGATCTAGACCAATCATCGGAATCGCTTTGACATCAAAATCTTTATTTAAAAACTGAAAGAATTTTTGATAGCTGCCCGAGGGAATGCCGTTTGCATGGGTAAAGTGTAAGGCTGGTTTGCTCATGTCATTCAGATCTATTATTTGTAGCTTATTTACCATAATCGTTTTTCAATCTAAACGAAATGGCGCAGGATGAATGCTAAGTCATAGACTTTGATCACTTCGGCCAATTTTAAAAATATTCCGGAATAGATCTGACATTACTTTGCAGAAACAGTTAAGTTCTGATTACCTAAAAAAGTAGCGCCACAGTTGGTTTTGTCTCCTGCAATCACCACAGCACGCCCCAAGACCGTTGTACTCTGATCTGCTGCAATCGCAGAAACCACCATTCGACACTTAGGACAAAAATGCTTCATTCCATTTAAGTGCACAGCAATGCCGTTGATCACAAAACTATTTTCACACTCAGTGACTATGCCACCATGTGTTGTTTTTGAACCCATTGTTACTAGAGCTTTAGACATAATTTATTGTTCGATACATTAGAGTTTTAATGGCGAAAATTCTAGCATAAGCAAGCGCTTAAAATTTCAATGGATTACTTTTCAAATACAACTTAAACAATCTCTTTTTAAAAATTCATTAAAAAAGCACCCGAAGGTGCTTTTCATACAGCGATTCCAATTATGGTTTAACCACAACCATCACTTGAATTGCTTCTGGTGTGACCGATAGGCCATCGAGCAAACCAAGACCTTCTTTTTGCAGTTTTTGTAGGCGCGAAATTTCGTCTTCACGAATACTCGGATTAAACTGCTTTAAGTAAGTCAGGCGGTCAATTTCGTATTGCCACTTACTGCCGTAGACTTCTTTCGCCTGTTGCACAAAGCTTGGTAAAGCCGCACGTGCAAGCTCTAATGCTTGTACATAACGCTGTTCAATCACTTCACGGCGTGCTTTCACGACTTGACGACAGCTATTACCATCCAAATGATGCAAATACGGTTTTAAAATTTCAGGCGCAATTTTCTGCGACAGGTCTTGACCCTTTTCACTCAACAAAACGCGAACCAGCTGCTGCGGTAAGCTTGAAGGCAAATTCAAAGCTTTCGGTGCAACCACATCGACCTTAAACCACACTTCCAACAATACCGAACCTTGCGGTAAAGCAGCTGACTTCAAGACTGCAACGTTGGTACTACCAAAACCTTGAGTGTTGATCATTTCCATTACGCTTTCAGTAAATGGATGCTCAAGGGTTAAATACTGAGCATCTTCACGTATCTGAGCTTGATCGCGGTAGAAGGTTGCAGTCATGCCTTCTTCGTCCAAGGTTAAACCTTGAACTTGCATTTGATCGGTTGGTTTAATGATGACTGTACCATTGCTTTGCTCGTCAAAATCAATATTTGTCGACGCCATAAAACGCTTCATAAACATTGGCAAAGTGGTGTTGTCATCATAAGACTCAAGCGCTTGTACAATTTCTTGCGCCACAATTGGACGACAAGAGTTGTATTCAAGCAAACGGTCGCGACCTGATTGTAACTCTGCTTCTAAGGCTTCACGTTGTACGCTGACCGCTTCGAGTAAGTCATCAAACTGCTGACCTTGATCTGTCAGTAAACAATCTTTCAATTCAACAATAAAGTTTTCTTGTAAAGTTTGCGCAGTTGGCGAGATATTACTGAAAATATTTAATGCTTCGTTATACCAACGGAACATACGTTCTTGCGCTGTACCAATCAAATACGGCACATGAATTTGAATCCGGTTTTCTTGACCAATACGGTCTAAACGACCAATACGTTGTTCAAGTACATCTGGGTTCGCAGGCAAATCAAATAAAATCAAATCTGATGCAAACTGGAAGTTACGACCTTCAGAACCAATTTCAGAGCACAGTAAAATTTGTGCACCATAAGATTCTTCAGCAAAGTAAGCCGACGCTTGGTCACGCTCAAGCAAACTCATGCCTTCATGGAACATTGCAGTACGAATACCCGCATGTAAACGGAGTACGTTTTCAAGTGCTTCAACCACGGGACCAGTACGTGCAATAAGCAACACTTTTTTGTGTTTTAAGTCTGTACGTAGTTTTTCCATGAGCCACATAACACGTGGATCAGCTTCCATCCACGCACCGTCAAGCTGCGCTTCTTCTGGCCACATTTGTTCACGCAATTTACCGTCTTTAGACCAGTTTTCTGGGGCAGGTAAAGGTGCAGGTTGACAGTCACGACCTGGAAAGCCTTGAATGGCCTCACGAGTATTACGGAACAAAATACGCCCTGTACCATGACGGTCTAAAAGCTCATGAATGGCACGGAAACGTTGTTCGGGTGCATCTTCAATGCGATGCCCTAACAAACCTTCCAATGCAGCTAAATGCCCTTCTTCAAGGGGCATATCTGACATCAGTACTTCAGCAATTTTTGCAGTTTGTTGATACTGGGTTTCTTCATCCAAGAAACGATCCAGCGAACTAAAACGCTGTGGGTCAAGTAAACGTAAACGCGCAAAGTGACTTTCCACACCCAGCTGTTCTGGGGTTGCCGTTAACAGTAAAACACCCGGTGTTTTTTCTGCTAACTCTTCGATCAAGTCATAGCGGTCATTACCACCGTCTTCTTCATTCCACATCAAGTGATGCGCTTCATCGACCACCAACAGATCGAAACCAGCTTCTAGGGCTTGTTCACGCAAGTCATCATGATCAATCATCAAATCGATTGACGCAATAATGCATTGTTCAGTCAGGAATGGATTCAGTTCAGGATCATGTTCTTTAATTGAAGCCGTACGGGTTAAATCAAATAATGAGAAGTTCAAATTGAAACGACGACGCATTTCAATCATCCACTGATATTGCAGTGAATCGGGTACTAAAATTAGGATGCGTTCTGAACGTCCCGTTTTAAGCTGTTGATGGATAATTAATCCAGCTTCAATGGTTTTACCTAAGCCCACTTCATCGGCTAAAAGGACACGGGGTGCAAAACGTTGACCCACTTCGTGTGCAATATACAACTGATGAGGAATCAGACCAACACGCGAACCGACCATACCACGCAGTGGGCTCGACTTCATATTGGCTTGCATCAGCATCGCTTCAATACGTAAGTCGTACCATTCTTTATAGTCAATTTGACTTGCCAATAGGCGATCAAGCGGTTTAGACAGCTGAATTTGCGCACCAATGCGAGTCTCGTTCAGTGATTTACGTTCTTCCATGCCATCTTCTGAGCGACGAACAACGTTATAACGCACCACACCATGACGGTCTTCATGTGATTCAACCGTCCACTTGGTGCCTTCTTGATCTTGCAATTCATCGTTCACGTTAAAAATGATACGCGATAAAGGTGCATTATTCCGTGCATAAACACGTGTTTCATCACTTTTAGGGAATAAGATGCTGACAGATCGCTCATCTACATCAATAAGAACTCCTAGACCTAGTTCCGTTTCAGTATCTGATAACCAACGTTGACCAATAGCAAACTGCTGCAATTTTTACACCTTTATCTACAAGTTAGGACTGCAAATTTAACACTCAAACATTGTTTGATATTTGAGCAAAATTATACACCTTTAAGCAATATATTTTGACATAAAGCTCACTAAAAAAGTGAGCAAATTTGATGATTCCACGTACTTAAAATGGTACTGGACAAATAAATTCGATACGTTCATTGGTTTGGGGATGATGAAAACTCAAACGCTCTGCGTGTAAACACAAACGCGGCATCAAATCTTGCTGGTCAGGCGCAGCATAGAGCGTATCTCCCACGATAGGATGACCTAAAAACTGCATATGTACACGAAGTTGATGTGAACGCCCTGTAATGGGGGTGAGCGCCACACGAGTCACGGGCTGACCCTGTATTTCAAAATGTTCAATGGATTTCCACTCCGTCACAGCAGGCTTGTTATGACTGGGCTCTGCAATATGTAACGGTGGACGGGATGGATCATAAATCACAGGCACATCAACAGTGCCCTGACCATCTAAATGACCAACCACAATCGCTTGATAGGTTTTATCGGTTTGGCGCTCTTGAAACTGACGAGAAATGGATTTTTGTCCCCAACGGCTGAGACCAAAAACCAAGATACCTGAGGTATCACGATCAAGACGGTGGATCAGTAGTGTTTTAGGTTCTAGTTTGACTAAACGATTGATCATACAATCTTGTAAGTCTTCTGTCTTCCCCGGAACGGTGAGTATACCTGCAGGCTTATGGATGACCATAAAGTCTTCATCTCGATGAATCAGGTGTTCGGTTAGAAAATTACTCAAGGTTCCATTCCAAGCTGATCGCGAAAACAAGCGGGCAATAATAAAAAGCTTAAGCTAGAAATACAATGCAAAAATCGTTTTTTTTAATCATGAACCGATATTGATTGCATTATTTAACGTCAAACGCCGAATCACAGTCTGTATCGATAAGAGAAACATAAAGATATCACTCTATTATGACAAACGATTTCTAAATAACCACGCAGCCAAAGGCAAGGTAATTATGGCTAATATTAACATTGGTACAAAGTCCCATTTCACTTGCGCAAAACTCGCACCTTCCAAATACACCCGTTGTACCAAGTCTATGCCAAAGCGTAGCGGGTTGGCAAAAGTCAGCCAATTCAACACTTCTGGCATATTTTGTACAGGAGTTAGTAAACCAGATAAAAGAGTCAAAGGCATAATCAAAAAGAAAGTATACAGCATGGCTTGTTGCATATTGAGTGCAATTGCTGAAATCGACAGTCCTACACCCACAACGGCAATATTAAAGGCAAATAATCCAAAATACAGTAAGATCAAGGAGCCATTCATCGGGATCTGAAACCAGAACAGAATAATCGCTAAAATAATGGAAGATTGAATAACTCCAATAATAATCGGCGGAATCGCCTTACCAATCATAATCTGCGTCGGGGTATAGGGTGTAACTAAGAGCTGATCAAAAGTCCCTTGTTCACGCTCGCGTGCTACTGAAAGTGCCGAAAGTAACAGTGTCTGCATCATACTTAAAGTTGCAATAAGAGATGGCATGATGCCCCATCTCGACTCGACATTCGGGTTATACCATGTCCGCGCTTGTACCGTGATCGCGGAGTTGGTTCCCAAACGTTCTTGATTGACCTGCCCCACCACACTGCTGATGTAGGAGCCCGCCATACTTGCGGTCGATGAGTTTCTCCCATCTAGAATCACTTGAATCGGCGTAGACTCTTGATTATTGAGCTTATCCTCAAAGTCAGCAGGAATGATGATGACCGCCAAGGCTGTTCGATCATTAATCACCTGTTGGATTTGTTGATTATTTTGCAAATCTGCTGTTCGTTTAAAAATTCCTGAACCATCTAAATGTGCTAAAACTTGTTGTGAGCTTTGGCTTCGGCTTTGATCCAGCACAGCATAATCAACATGATTCACATCATAACTTGCGGCATAACCAAACAAGACCGCTTGGATAAATACAGGCGCGATTAAGGTCACCCGATTGGCAGGATCGACTAAAATGGCTAAAAACTCTTTTCGGATCAGCACCCAAAGATAACGAAACCAGCGTATTAACGTTGCCATAACACCATTTTTCCTTTCGCTAGCCCAAAAGCTTTTTCAGCGTACGCGCGGTCATTACCGTGAATAGCACGATATAGATCAATAAAATGCCACATTCTTTGAACCATAAAGACCAATCATCACCACCGAGTAATAGCGTTTTAATCAAAGTCATATAGTGCGTTGCCGGTAAAACATTGCTGATGATTTGCACAATTAGCGGTAAGTTTCGTGTATCGAACACAAAACCTGAAAGCATCAAAGCGGGCATGAAGCTGGCCAGTAGTGCCATCTGACTGGCTTGAAACTGACTTTTTGATAGGCCTGAAATCATCAGACCCAGCAGTAACGACACCATTAAATATAAAAAAGAAGCGCTCATGACAGAGAGCAGTGATGCGCGAATGGGTACATCAAACAGAACATGTGCTGCAACTAAGCACATCACAATATCGATCATCCCAATCACGATATAAGGCGCCAGTTTTGAAAGTACAATTTCTAGAGGACGTACGGGCGTAACATATAATGCTTCTAAAGTGCCACGCTCGCGCTCTCGTGCAATCAGCAAGCCAGTTAAAAATGCGCCAACCAAGGTCAAAATTAGGACAGTTAAACCCGGCACTAAAAACCATGTGCTATTTGCAGACTCGTTAAACCACATACGTTGTTCAACCGTGATAATGCCACCCACCGAAGCTGCATTGGTTCGGTCTGTTTGTATCAAACTGGTGGTATTGAGCGCACTGGTAATATAACCCTGCAAAGCCGAAGCAATACTGGTCGAACGGCCATTCGTAATGACCTGAACAGCACCCACTCCCTTTGCATATTGCTCCGCAAAGTTGCTGGGTATATTGACGATGGCATCAATTTCCGCATTGCCCATTGCAGCTTCAGCTTGGCTAAAACTTGGATAGTGCTTTACAGTAATGTATTTAGAGCCGTTTAGCCCACTCATCAGTTGCTGACTCTGTGGTGTGGGTTGTTGCTCCACCACCCCGACGCGTCCGTTGGTTTAGTCGAAAGACAGTCCATAACCAAACAGTAAAATTAAAATAATCGGTAAAATTAAACCGATCGCCATACTGCTTTTATCACGAAGCAGCTGTTTGGATTCTTTACGTGTCAAAGCAAACAGTCGTGTCCAGAAAGCTGAGAAATGATTCATGTGACGCTCCTCAATGAGCCTGCATGTCTGCACGGGAATGTTCAACGATGGCAATAAAAGCGCCATTCATATCATTTACACCCTCTAACTGTGCCATCCCACGAATCTGTTGAGGTGTGCCAATCGCCAACAATTTCCCTGCATCTTGAATCGCAATCCGATCACAATATTCAGCTTCTTCCATAAAGTGTGTAGTCACAATAATGGTCATGCCTTGGTTCGCTAGCTCTCCAATGGTGTACCAAAAAGAGCGCCTTGCTAATGGATCAATACCACTGGTCGGTTCATCCAAAAATACAATTTCAGGCTGATGTAACAGTGCTGCTGCCATCGACAAACGCTGTTTAAAACCATTTGGTAGATCACCGCTTTTAGCATGTGGCTTAAGTTCAAACTGAAGCAACGCTTTATCAATTTTCTGCTTTAACTGTTTGCCCGATAAGCCATAAGCGCCACCAAAAAACTTTAGATTATCCAGTACGCTCAAATTGCCATACAGGGCAAACTTCTGCGATACATAACCAATTTTTGCCCTTGCCTGCGCACGAGCTGTACGCAAATTCATGCCTGCCACTTCCAACACACCACTGCTGGCGGGCAGTAAGCCACAGAGCATACGAAACGTCGTGGTCTTGCCTGCACCATTGGGGCCAAGTAAACCAAAAATTTCGCCTCGAGATACATCAAACGAGGTACTGGCTACGGCGGTAAAGTCGCCAAAAGTGCGTACCAAATCCTTCACCACAATCACAGGTTTCTCGAGCTGCTGTTTTACATTCTGCTCTGTTTTAACTTGTGGTGGATCAGAGTTTTCTATCCATGATTTTGAAGGGTCTAAAGCTAAATTTTCCTGTGCCAATACCGTTTTTTGAATATGTTTCGCCTCGTGTAAAAGCAACATAAATGCATCTTCTAGATCTGCTGCTCTTGGTTCTGTAACAACGCCTTTGGGCAAAAGATCTGCTGGAAGTATGAGGCTTTCAGTTCGCGTAATAAAACGCACTACATCTCCTTTGGGAACTGCATCGGCAATATAATGTTGATTATCGAGTAAATGTGCTTGTAACACCCGCGCCTTCATGTTGGGACTGGGTTTTACTTGCCATGTTTGTCCCTGTGCCTGAGCCGTCAGTTCGTCAGGTGTGCCTTGCTTTAAGACTTGCCCATCCAACATGACATAAACCTGATGGCAGCGCTCAGCTTCATCCATATACGCCGTACTGAGGATGACACTCAAGTTCTCCTCCCTCACCAACTGTTCAATGATGATCCACAAATCACGGCGTGAGAGTGGATCAACACCCACACTTGGTTCATCCAACAGCAATAGTTCAGGTGAACGCACTAAAGTGCAGGCCAAACCTAACTTCTGCTTCATACCCCCAGAGAGTTTTCCTGCGGGACGTTCAGTAAAGCGCGCCAAGTCGGTAATCTTGAGCAAACGTGCAAAACGCTCCTTGCGAACGTCCATTGGCACGCCATGCAAATCCGCATACAAGTCTAAATTTTCTTGAATACTGAGGTCTTCATACAAACCAAACTTTTGCGGCATGTAGCTGATACGATCTTGCACAGATTGTGGATCTTTGGCGACATCCATTCCTAAGACTTTTAAGCTTCCAGTGGTTGGCTCATATAAACCTGCGATCAATCTTAAAAATGTGGTTTTACCAGCACCATCAGGCCCGACCAAAGCCGTCAGTTGCCCTGCCTTGATCTGCATATTTATGCCTTGCAAAGCCTGAACATCATCCAAACCTTTTTGTTCTGCTTGAAAGGTTTTGTTTAAATCTGTGGCAATCACAACGCTCTCTAATGACATCGACTTACTACCATTCCTTAAGGATTGTTCGTGGCAGTTAGATGAGATGATTTTGCTATGTGCACCGTCACAGGCTGTCCCATTTTCAGTTGGTCATTCGGGTCATCGACATAAATACGGACTTCATAAACCAAAGTCGTGCGGATATCTTCAGTCTGTACCGTTTTCGGGGTAAATTCAGCGACAGATGAGATATAACCAATTTTTCCTGTGATGGGCTGATTCGGCTGTGAGTCACGAAGGACTTGGGCTGCTGCGCCCATATTGATATGTCCAAGATCCGTTTCACTGGCATAAACACGCACCCACTTAGGATGGATCAGGGCAATGGTATAGACGGACTTGTTTGAAGTCGTCATGTCGCCGACTTCTTGTAAACGTGCACGAATTACGCCATTCACAGGTGCCAGCAGCTTACTTTGCGTAATTTGGTAATCAATCAAATCAAGATTGGCCTTGGTCGATTCATATTGTGCTTTAGCCGCTTCACGATCTTCTGTGCGTGCACCTTTCAAAAGTAGCTCTAGGTTGGCTTTTGTTTCACCGACAGCTGCTTCCGCCATTTTCATATTGCTTTTTGCAGCATCAACTTCTTGCTTACTCACCGCTTGACCCGCAGTACTCCGATTTAAGACATTTAAACGTTGATATTGTTTATCGGCATTTTCAAATTGGGCTTGGGCAGACTGTACTTTCGCTTTCGCTTGGGTAATCTCTTCAGGTCGATTGCCCGCAGCTTGCTCATTTAAAGTTTGCTGTTGAACGTGTAACTGTGCTTGGGCTTGCTGTGCTTGTATAATCAGCGATTCGGTATTTAGTTCGGCAAGAACCTGACCTTTTTGAACGCGATCACCTTCTTGAACAGCCAAGCTTTGAATGCGCCCAGCCGTTTCAAATGCTAGCGAGACTTGTCGAATATCAACATTGCCATATAACACCAGATGATCGGGATCGGCTTTGTCTCGACTGAACCACAAAAATGCAGCCGCTACAGCAATGAGCAATACCCCAACCAGCAGTATGAACTTACTTTTGTTCATGTACACCAAACCTTTGCTTAGTTTTAATACAAGTTTAAATTTAATTTAAACTATAACAATTCAGTTAAGAAAGATATACTTCAAGTCTAAATTTTGATGCAGAGTAAATAATGTCTAGAGCTGGACGTAGCGATGGTGATTTAACCAAATCGAAAATTTTGGATGCTGCTGGCCGCCTAATTGCTCAGGATGGTTTTGCAAAAACCACGAGTAAAGCCATTGCCAAGCTGGCCGAAGTCGATTTAGCTGCCATTAACTATCACTTCGATGGTCGTGATGGCTTATATCGTGCCGTACTTGCCGAAGCACATACGCATTATATTGATGAACAAGAACTCTTAACCTTGCTTAACAGCTCTAAAACGCCCACTGAAAAACTGGAAGCTTTTTTTGGAAGCCTGATCGGTAAGCTGGTTGAAACCGATGTCTGGCATAGCAAGGTGTTTGTTCGTGAACTTTTTTCACCGACCACCCACCTATACACGTTTATGCAAAATGATGGTGCGCGAAAGTTTCTTTTGGTTAAAAAAATTATTAGCCAAGTTTCAGGTATCGATGAAAATCATCCTGCACTTTTGCCTTGTGTACTCAGCACCGTCGCGCCTTGTATGATGCTGATTTTGGCAGATGCAAATGGTCCAAGCCCACTTAAAAATGTCTCCAAGCTTGAACCTGCACTTTTAGTCAAACATCTCATGACCTTTTCAGTCGCAGGTTTACAAGCCGCTAAACAACTTTATCTTTGATAAACCAACTGTCCTTGCTTATAGGTTGCAAGAACTTTGATGTCTTTGATTTTAGACGGATCAATTGTGATTGGATTGTCACTTAAAACAACAAAGTCACCGTATTTCCCAGTACTTAATGTGCCTTTGATATCTTCTTCAAAATACTGATATGCAGCCCAGTCCGTCATCGTTTTAAGTGCGATATACGGGCTAACTTTTTGAGCCTCACCCAAAACTTTGCCTGTTCGCGTGATGCGATTAACCGTTGCATCCAACACCATCATGCTTTTCGGTGGGATAACAGGTGCATCATGATGCTCGGTGAAAATCATGCCTTTTCTTAAGGCCGAACCTGTTGGTGAGATGTGTTCAGCACGCTTTTCACCTAAGGTTTGTACTACATGCCAGTCGCCCCAGTAGTAGGTATGCAAAGAAAAAAATGAGGGGATCAAGTGAAGCTGTTTCGCCCGATCCAGTTGATCCTCTCGCATGGTTTGCGCATGAATAATCACATCTCGTCGCTGTGAGGCATCATATTTCTTTTGTGCATTGGCAATCACATTAAGGTATTGATCAATCGCGGCATCACCATTGGCATGTGCCAAAATTGGCCATTGTTGTTGAAAAGCCAAATCAATCATGTGCTGAACTGTTTTCTGCTCTGGAAATGCAGGATAGCCACGATAGTTCTTATCTTTCCCTTCAGGTGGAACCACATAAGGTTCTGTTAACCACGCTGTTTTACCTTGGGGTGAACCATCTAAGCTAATTTTCACGCCACCAATTCTAAAGTGATTGACATAGTTTTTGCTTACACCTTTTTCGAGCATATACGCCTGTTCTGAACTGATATCAGGATAAGCAACGACATCGATGGCTAATTTGTTTTGATTGGCCAAACTGCGCCAAAGTTCTGAAGTACCACGATCAGCCCGTCCTTCTTGTACCGTGGTGTAACCATTTTTCATATAGGTTTGTACCGCAGTCAACGCCATCTGCTGCATCATTTCAGGTGGGACCGTTTTAAACGCCTGTAACATGGCCTCAATCACAACACTTTCTTCCAGTACACCATTCGGAATATTGGTCCCCACCACACGTCGAATCACACCACCACTGGGGTTACTACTTTTTTCATTAATGCCTAACAACTCTAGCGCTTTGTGATTCACAGAGGCCAAATGTCCAGACTGATGCAAAATCAGCACCGGTTGAGTCGTTGAAATCTGATCTAAATCTGTGGCTGTCGGATGGGTTTTCTCTTGTAGCTGGGCATCATCATAACCATTGCCAATAATCCAGCCAGAAGTCGCTTGGACAAAAGTTGGATTTTGCTTCGCCCACGCCTTCATTTCTTGGATAAGTGTGGCAATACTCACCACCTTGCCATCTGGCGGCGGATATAAATTTGCCACAGTTTGCTGCATACCGACAGAGTTTAAATGACTATGGGCATCAATGATGCCTGGGATGACGGTATTGTTATTCAAGTTTAAGCGTTTCGCCTGTGGCGCAAGCTTTTCAGCCTCAGACAATGTGCCTGTATAACGAATCTTTCCGTCTTGAATTAACATGGCATCGACATAGCTGGGCTGCATGCCTTGCATGGTTAAAATGGGGCCACCATAGACCAATAAGGCATTTTGCGCCTGTTGTTGTGTGTTTGAAGCGGTGCTAGACAGACTGGTTGCACAACCACTTATCATTACCACAGTGGAAGAAAGTAGAGCCGTGAGTGCAAAAGAAACCTTATTAAAAAGCATGGGTTAAACACCTCATATTGCTAAATATTATATTTTGCTCCGTACGAGCATTCGTTATAGGTATAAAACTTTAAATACAACACATCATCACTCTACCTTAGCACTTTAAGCCGGCTCTTGTCAGGCAGAATAAGGTGCTCAATATTCAACAGATTATTGCAATAACTTTAAGATGTGTTGCAAACGGACATTGTCTATATTTTCTTTATACACTGCATAAATCGGCGCAATACATGGATTGTTCGCCTTGAGTGCTTTATAAACAATCTGCTTATTCCAAAAGTCACGGATGGCCTCAGGCACGATGGATAAACCAATCCCCGCAGCAATCAAGTTTAAACTCGAGGTTAAACGTGGCGCTTCTTGTACAATTTTGGGACTAAATCCAGCTTGGTAACAACTGGCCAAAATATTATCGAATAAATCTTGCCCTGCTAAACGTCGATACAACACAAAATCATGCGGTTCAAGATCCAGCAAGTGAATCGGTTCGGCTTGTTCAGCCAAAGGATGATTGTTGGGTAAAGCCACAATGAGCGGTTCATCTAATACATGTAGACTGGTTAAACCAAGGCCAATCGGTGCAGGTTTGCGTAAGAACACAATGTCATTTTTTTCATTACTAATGGAGTCTATCAGCGAGCTACTGCCATCTTCTTCCAGATGAATTGAAACACGTGGAAAAGTTTCCCGAAAGTTACGCAGCAAGGCCGGTAAAAAAGGATGTAAGCCAACCGAGTTGGTAAAGCCAATATTAATCTGACCTTCGACCCCCAAAGAAATATCCTGCACACGTTTAGGAATTAACTGTGCATGCGCCAATATCGCAAGGGCTTCTTTGTACAAAACCTTGCCCGCTTCCGTTACCTCAACACCACGTGGCAAACGCTTTAACAGTTGAGCATTCAGCTCTTCTTCCAAGCTTTTGATAATCCGTGTCAACGGTGGTTGTTGCATATTCAAACGAACAGCAGCATGCGAAATATTACTTTCTTCTACCACTGCAACAAATGCTCTGAGTTTATGAATATCGATCATGTCTGCCCTATTAAACATACTTTTTCAGTATATATAACGTCAAAAATAGCATTTTTCAACATATGTCTACAGGTTCATACTGGGCATATTCCACAAAAGGTGAAGGACATGAACACTGAAGTACTCCCTGCTGAACAAATAAGCCACCCGAGCTCTCGGGAACTTTTTGCAGGCTTTATGAAGCTGGGACTCATGGGCTTTGGTGGCGTACTGCCACTTGCGCACCAAATGGTTGTAGAAGACCAAAAATGGCTCAACACAGAAGAGTTCACGCACTTATTGGGTGTCTGTCAAATCCTCCCCGGTGGAAACATCATTAATATGGCTGTTGCGATTGGCTATGAGTTTCAGGGAGTTAAAGGTGCTATCAGTGCCGTTCTCGGGTTAATTTTTGCACCGACGGTGATTGTGATTTTGCTGTATCAGCTCTATAGCCAATTTCAAAGTATCCCCATGATTCAGCACATGATACAGGGTCTAGCAGCGGCAGCAGCAGGTTTACTGTTTGCCATGGGTTTAAAGATGTTGAAACCCATTCTGAAAAGTTACCTCACGATCTTTACCATTGCGCTGACCATTGTCTTTATGCTGATTATTAAAATTCCATTGGCACTGACATTACTGATCTTAGTGAGCATCAATGTCGCAGTCTTAAGCTTGAAAAAAAGAGGAAAAAACGCATGATTTTAATCACCTTAGCCATCGTTTTTACCCAGCTTTCTATACTGGCCTTTGGTGGCGGCAATGCCATTTTGCCTGAAATGCAACATCAAGTGGTTGAAGTGCATCGTTGGCTTACTGCCACAGAGTTCAGTACCATGTTTGCCATGGCTCAAGCTGCTCCGGGCCCCAACATGATGATTGTGCCACTGGTCGGCTGGCATGTGGCTGGACCTGCTGGACTGTTCGTGACTTCATTGGCGAAGTTTGGGCCCTCTTCTGTACTGACTATATTTGCACTCAAGTTTTGGAATCAGTGTAAGGATCACCCACTACGTAGCATGTTTGAAAAAGCACTGAAACCAATTACTGTCGGCTTGGTTTTGGTCAGTGCCTATATTATTGCCGCAGCATCTGCTCAGAACTGGTTACTCATTGCAATCGTTATCGTCGCTACTGGTTTAAGTTTAGTTAAAAAAATTCATCCACTGTGGGTCATGCTCTTTGGAGCAATGTCAGGCGCACTGTTTTTATAAACGGTGTGTCATAAAAGTTCGTGTTCAATAGCACATACTTTCTATTTTATTGTTACTTTCAAATAAATAGCATAAGCCTTACATCTGATGCCCAAGATGTAAGGCTTAATTTCGTTTGGGCCAATAACCATGTGAAAAAACCAAGGCGTTAGGAAATATTTCCACCCAAAGCAGTCATTAATTGCGCTGTATTTTTTAATTGCATTTGTTGTAACTCTAATGTGCTCTGTTCAGCTTGCAGCCTTAAATTCTGCGCCGTGACCACTTCCAAATAACTGACTAAACCTGCGTTATAACGTCGCATCACCACTTGTTCATTTTCTTTAGTCAGTTGCAGTAACTGAGCTTGCTCCAGTTGTTGTTGTTTCAAACTTGAAGTTTGCATTAAAGCATCATCAACTTCCTTCCAGCCCGTAAGTACAGCTTGCTTATAGGCTGCTAATTTTTCATCATAACTTGCCCGCGCTTGGGCAATTTCAGCTTGCCGTTTTCCACCATCAAAAATAACCGAAGCAGCTTCTAGTCCCGTAGACCATAAATATGCAGGGGCTTGGAACAGCTGACCTAACACTTGGCTATTTAAACTTGCATTAAGACCAATACTAATATCTGGCAACCAAGCTGTTTGCGCTAAACCCAACTGTGCATGTGTACTCGCAAGTTCCCGCTCTGCACGAATCACGTCGGGACGTTGCATGAGTAAACGACTGGGTAGCTGCGTGGGTACAGTAGGAATACTCAAACCTTGCTGACGTTTTACCAATTGAAACTGAGCTACGCTTTTACCCTGCAAGACTGCCAGCACATTTTCCTGTAAATTACGTTCACGCTGCATTTCAATCTGCTGTATTTGCACTTGTTTCAACTGCGTTTCTGCCTGTATCACATCTGCCCGCGCAATCATCCCTGCTGTATATTGGTTTTTTAAAATTTGCACTGAACGTATGTAACTTTTTTGGGTTTGCTGTAATACATCAAGTTGCGCATCCAAAACACGAATGTTCCAATAAGCCTCAGTCGCCAATAACTGTTGATTCAACTTTACTGCGGCTAAGTCCGCCTGCACTGCTTCTAAATTTGCCTGTTGTCCATCTATCGCTTTCGCCACACGTCCCCAAACATCGGGAATCCAGCTGGCCTGAACCCCTGTGCTAAACTGACTGTTTGGAGATGTATACTTTGCGCCATTACGCTTGGCAGCACCTTCTAAGCTTAGACTGACAGAACGACTGGCTTTTTGCTGTTCAAGTAAAGCATTGGCTTGTCTATAACGTGCCTCAGCCTGTTTCAAATTTAAGTTTTCTGCATTTAACTGTTGCAGCAGTTGGCTTAAAACAATGTCTTGATAAATGTCCCACCATGCGACTGTCGCGCCTTTTAAGCCTGCTGTTTCTGTCCAATTGAGCGCAGCATATTTATATTGCTCATCTACATGAATCAGCGGTGTTTTATATTCGGGAGGGCGTACGACCGCCGTAGAACTACACGCAGTCAACAACAACACACAACTTAGGCTGAAGACATTTTTATAAACCAAACCTGACATTCTATTTTCCTATTTCTCTATCTATTTGCCTAAGCTTTGCAGCACAAATTTACGTTTAAATCTCGAACAAGATTCAGCCCATTTTTCAAAGAGCAAATACAAAACAGGCGTTGTGTACAAAGTTAAGAGCTGCCCAAGCGCTAAGCCGCCCACAATGACCACACCCAAAGGCTGACGTAACTCAGCCCCCTCACCCCAACTACAAGCCAGCGGAATTGCACCCAATAATGCTGCGGTATTGGTCATTAAAATCGGGCGAAAACGCAGAGCCGCCGCAGACAATACAGCTTGATATGCCGACTTTCCTGCACGCCGTTCATATAACGTAAAGTCAATCAATAAAATGGCATTTTTCACCACGATACCAATGAGTAAAAACATGCCCAACAATGCAATCAGGGTAAACTCAAAATTAAATATCCATAAGGTCAACAATGCGCCTAAAGCCACAGCAGGGATGGTCGATAAAATCGTTAACGGATGAACCACACTTTCATAGGTCACCCCAAGCACGATATAAATCAACAAAATCACTGCAAGAATCAGTAAAGGCGTACTTAATCCCGCTTGTAAACTTTCTGCTTCTACATCTTTGTCCGTGGTCATAAAAACGTTGTTTGGCAACATCACTTCAGTGAGGACAGATCGGATCGCGGCATCGGCCTGTTCATAGCTATAGCCCTGTTTCACCACATAACCAATACCCATAGCGGCATATTGATTACGTCTATACACTCGATCATTGGTAATTCCATAAGACCATGTCGCAAAGTTACGTAGCGGCACAGCCTGTCCCTCTTTGTTGGGAACTTGTACATTGGCTAAGGATTCAGGATGTTCCGTGAAGTACCTATTTACCTCCATGACCACATGAAACTGTTGGGTCTGATCATAAATGGTTGAAATCTGGCGCTGTGAAAATGAGTTGTTCAGTACACTTGAAATGCTTTCAATATCAACACCCAAACGGCGTGCCGCTTCACGGTCTACATCTAGGGTAACATGCTGCGCGCCTTCATCCCCCATGGTTTCCACTTCTTCAAGTTCAGGCAGTTTTTGCATGGCCTGCGCGACTTTCGGTACCCATTGGCGCAGCTGTGCAACATCATCTGACTGTAGTAGCAGCATATAATCTTGGCCACTGCCACTTGAAAAAGGATCATCCAGTTCTAACTCTTGTTCTACACGCGCTGAGAAAATTGCCCCAGCCTGCCACGGCGCATTTTGTTTGATACGCTCGACAATGGCATGTGAGCTTTGCCCCTCACGCTCTGCTTTGGGTTTTAAACTCACCATGAAAAAAGAATTGGTGGTTCCGCCTGCTCCGCCTGAGGTTCCAACCACATCTTTTACAGCAGGGTCACTCAACAAGCTTTCACTAAAGGCTGCAATTTTGGGTTGCATAATTTGAAAGGAAAACCCGTCATCACCACGAATAAAAGCCTCAACCCGTCCTGTATCTTGCTCAGGCAATACCCGTTTAGGCAGGTGCTGATAAACATAGAATGAAGCCCCAATCGCACCTAGCCAAAATAAAATCACGACATAGCCATGTGCTAGCATCCATTTTAAAGATGTTAAATAAGCATGATTGAACTGCTGCATGCAACGATGGCTAAATTGATATAAAGGCTGATGTTGGTCGCTCTCTAACGGTTTTAAACAACGTGCAGATAAGCTTGGTGTTAGGACCAAGGAAACAAAAACAGACAACACTACAATAAAAACTAAGGTCAGTGAAAACTCGCGGAACAGCCGCTCAATCACACCGCCCATAAACAGCACTGAAATGAAAATCACCACCAAAGCCAAATTCATGGCCACTAAAGTCAGCCCCACCTCCTGAATCCCTTTAATGGCAGCCTGTACAGGAGAATCTCCCTGCTCAATATGACGCTCAATGTTTTCCAGCACCACAATCGCATCATCCACCACCAAGCCAATAGCGACAATCACCGCCATAATGGAGAGGTTATTGAGCGAAAAGCCTGCCAAATACACCAAACTACACGCCCCGACCAAAGTCACCAGCATGGCAATACCCGGCACAAGAGCACTTTGCATACGCCCTAATATTAAGGCAACGACAATAATGACCAACAGCATGGAAAACAACAGTGTATCTCGGGCTTCCGCTAAACCTGCGCGAATGATTTCAGAACCATCCATCACCGTAGTCAATTGCGCATCTGCGGGAATCAGTGATTTTAATTCAGGCAGTTTTTCTTTGATTTGATCAATGGTCTCCACGGTATTGGCATTGGGTTGACGGCTAATTTTGATAATCACCGCAGGATGACCATTATGAAAACCACTGACATAGCGGTTTTCAACAGAATCTTGCACCTCAGCCACATCTTTTAAACGCACAATGGCTTGAGCATTACGATGAATCACCAAGTTGGCAAAATCTTGCGCTTGTTTTAAATCATTCGATAGTGCAACTTGCCAACGAAGTTGATCGGTTTCAACCACGCCCAATGCCTGTACTGTATTACTTTTTTCAATTGCAGTACGGACTTGTTCCAATGAAACGCCCTGTGCAATGAGTGCATTCGGATTTAAGGTGATCCGCACCGCAGGCATAGACGCGCCATCAATTTCAACCTCACCAACTCCACTTATCTGCGCAAGATTGGGCTGGAGTTGATTGCTGGCAATTTCATATAATTTACCCGCAGATAAATGCGCTGAACTCAATGCCAAATAAAAAATTGGGCTTTGGCTTGGATTAACCTTGAAATATTCAGGTGGGCTAGGCATTCCTGATGGAAGCTGTGACATTGCAACATTAATGGCCGCCTGTACTTCTCGTGCCGCCTCATTAATATCGGTCTCTAAGTCAAAGTGCAAAGTCACTTGCGTTGTATTTTGACTACTGGAAGAGTTAATTGCTTTTACCCCAGAAACGCCCATCATGGCCCGTTCTAAAGGTGTTGCAACCGTCGCCGACATACTTTCAGGACTTGCCCCAGGTAAACTGGCTCGCACCACGATGGTCGGAATATCTGCCTGAGGTAAGGACGCCACGGGTAAGCGGAAATACGCCAATACACCAAGCAACACAATTGCGATGCCCAGTAACACACTAGTAACAGGACGATGAACCAAAGCAGAGAGCAGTTTCAAGACTCGCTCCTTGTTTCATCAAGTTCAACGAAAGGCAACTTCGGCTTTTGAAAAGCATGCTGTAAACGATCAAAAAATAAATAAACCACAGGTGTGGTAAATAGCGTCAGTACCTGACTTAAAATCAAACCACCAACCATGACAATTCCTAGAGGCTGACGTAATTCAGCCCCTGAACCTGATGCCAACATCAGTGGAATAGCACCAACCAATGCCGCCAGTGTCGTCATTAAAATGGGGCGGAATCGCATCAACGCCGCCTGATAAATCGCTTGCTGAGGCGAAAGACCCTCTTGACGCTGTGCTGCCAAGGCAAAGTCCACCATCATGATGCCATTTTTCTTCACCAAACCGATCAATAAAATAATGCCGATTAAAGCAATCATATCGAGTGGTCGACCGACCATAAACAGCGCCAATAAGGCCCCGATTGCCGCAGATGGTAAGGTTGAAAGAATAGTGATGGGATGAATAAAGCTCTCATACAACATCCCAAGCACGATATACATGGTCACAATCGCGGCGATCACCAACCAAAAGGTATGCTGTTGCGAGTTTTCAAATGCAGTAGCAGCCCCTTGTAGCTGAAGTTTAACTTCAGCAGGTAAATTGAGCTGCTGCTCTACACGTTGAATGGCTTGAATGGCATCTCCCAAAGCTACGCCTGTTGCAAGGTTGAAAGAAATACCGTTGGCAGGAAATTGAGCTTGTTGCTGTAAAATAATCGGGACTCGTTTTTGCACAATGCTTGCCACAGAACTGAGTAAAATCGGCTCTCCGCTGGCATTATGGAGATAGGTTTGCTCTAAAGCTTGTATCCCTTGAGTTAATTCTGGCGCCAGCTCTAGGACAATGCGGTACTGATTCGACTGGGTATATAGAGTCGCAATTTGCCGCTGTGCAAATAGATTTTGCAAAGCCAAACTAATGTCTTCTACCGTTAAGCCGAATCTCGCTGCTGCATCTCGATTGACATCAATATACGCCTGTAAACCTTGCCCACCGTCTTCGCTACTCACTTCTGCAAACTCAGGTTGTTGGCGTAAAGCATCTACCAAGACGGGTGTCCATAACGCTAAGTCTGTGTTTTTTGCTGACGTCAAACTGAGCTGATATTGAGTACGACTAACTTTATCTTCAATACTTAACTCCTGCACAGGTTGCATCCAAGCGTGAATACCCTGAACATGGCCCAACTCTCCACGCAGACGTGACATGACTTGATCTGCACCCTCTCGTTCTGCATGTGATTTTAAGTTAATAAGAATTCGACCATTACTAAGTTTCGGGTTATTGGCATCAATTCCAATAAACGAAGATAGACTTTCAACAGAGGGATCTTTTAAAATTTCAGCCGCTAATGCTTGCTGGCGCTCACTCATGGCTTGAAATGAAATATCGTCTGGCGCTTCGGTCACTACTTGGATAACGCCACTGTCCTGCACAGGGAAGAAGCCTTTCGGAATCATCCAATACAAAAAACCTGCGAGTAACACTGTACTCAGCATAACGGCCAGTGTCAGGGTCTGATGCTGAAATACCCATTGCAAAGCTTTTCCATACTGCTGAATGATGCTATCCAGACTCCATCTATTGGCTGAAGTTTGATGCTCTGTTTCTTTTAATGATGCTTTGCCTTTGAGTAAATAAGCGCACATCATCGGCGTTAAGGTTAAAGAGACAACTAAAGAAATTGCTATTGCAGCTGCCAAAGTCACCGCAAACTCGTGGAACAATCGCCCCACCACATCGCCCATAAACAACAGTGGAATGAGAACTGCAATCAATGAAATGGTTAAAGAAATGAGCGTAAAACCAATTTCCTTCGACCCTTTGAGTGCCGCTTGCATCAGACTTTCACCAGCTTCACGATGTCGTGCAATATTTTCCAACATCACAATCGCATCATCCACCACAAAGCCTGTGGCAATGGTCAGCGCCATCAAGGTCAGGTTATTGACTGAAAAACCTAAAAAATACATCAGTACAAACGTACCAATGATCGACAGTGGAACAGCAATACTCGGAATAATGGTGGCTGATAAGTTTCTTAGAAAGAGAAAAGTCACCATCACCACTAAACAAACTGCAAAAACCAATTCCTTTTGCACATCGTGGATCGAACTACGAATACTCTCAGTACGGTCGGTCAGTACTCGAATTTTGACATTGTCGGGTAGGTTCTTTTGCAGCTCAGGCAACAGCTGTTTAATCTGATCGGCCACTTGAATCACGTTGGCATTCGGTTGACGCTGTACATTCACCAAAATAGCGGCTTGACTGTCTGCCCATGCCGCCATATAGCGGTCTTCACTGCCTTCAATCACCTGTGCCACATCTTTTAATCGAATCGGCGCACCGTTATTCCAGCGTAATATGAGGTTTTCATAGTCACCAATTGAACGAATTTGATCATTGGCATCCAGCATAGTACTGCGATAGGGCCCATCAAAACTGCCTTTGGGTTGACTGGCATTGGCGGCATTGATGGCGGTGCGGACATTTTCGGCACTCATTTTATAAGCGGCAAGCGCAGCAGGATTCATTTGCACCCGTATCGCTGGTCGTTGCCCACCAGCAAGGCTCACCATACCTACACCCGTGAGTTGAGAAAGCTTTTGAGCCACCCGAGTATCCACCATGTCATAAACCGTGGTGAGAGGTAAAGTTTCTGAACTAATTGCTAAGGTAATGACAGGCACATCGGCTGGATTGACCTTTCTATATACAGGTGGCGTTGGCAAATCACTTGGTAATTTACTGCTGGCAGTACTTAGTGCAGATTGTACTTCTTGCTCCACTACACCTAGTTCAGCACTTAACTCAAACTGTAAGGTAATGACAGACGCCCCGACAGAACTTTGCGAAGACATTTGCTTTAAGCCCGCAATTTTGCCCATTTCCCGTTCAAGCGGTGCGGTGATAGTCCGTTGTACCGTGTCAGGGTTTGCCCCAGGCTGAAAGGTATAAACCTGAATAATGGGATAGTCGACCTGTGGTAAGGCTGACACTGGCAAAAGCCGCCAAACCAATAACCCACTAAACAGCAATGCCAGCATCAACAGCGTGGTTGCGACTGGACGGATAATAAAGAACTTTGAAATATTCATGTCTTATCCAACAGCAGGTTTTGATGTGGCCATGGCTTGAGGTTGATCCGAGACAATTTGAACTTCTTTGCCTTCTGCAAGGCGATCAATCCCTTCTAAAACCACCTGCTCCGTACCGTTTAAGCCTGTTAAAACTTGAATCTGCCCATTAGAACTTAAACCCAGAGTGAGCATCCGAATTTCTGCTTTTTTCTGCGAATTGACGATATACACATAGGTGCCTTTGGCCCCATGTTGCACGGCATCACTCGGAATACTGATGGCATCTTGAACGGTATGCGCATTTAAACGAACATTAACAAACTGATTGGGAAATAAAACATCATCACGATTATCAAAAATGGCCTTGATCTTTAATGTGCCTGTATTGGCGTCAATCTGGTTATCCAAAGCTTGTACATGCCCAACCGCAAGTTGCTTTTGTTCTGCTTTATCCCATGCCTTAACTGGTATTTGATGTCCCTGTTTCATGTTGTTACGCAAATGAGCTAGATCATGTTCCGCAACTGAAAACTGTACATAAATGGGGTGAACTTGGGTGATGCTGACCAAACCTGTCGTGTCATTGGCCTGAATTAAATTACCTGCATCTTTCTGCTGAAAACCAACTCGACCATTAATCGGTGAATAAATTTTGGTATAAGACAATTGTAATTTGGCTGCATCTACCTGTGCACGATTGGCCTGTATTTGCCCTTTCAACTGATTGACTAAAGCGTGCTGTTGCTCAACTTGTTGTTTAGCAATTGAGTCTTGCTTAAACAGCAGTTGATAACGTGCTAACTCCGTTTCTGCATTTCTTAATTGAGCTAAGTTTTGCTGTTGTGTCCCCTCTGCTTGTGCCAGAGCTACCTGAAATGGTGCAGGGTCAACTTGAGCAAGAAGTTGCCCTTTCTGGACAGTCTGACCTTCTTTAAAATAAATCTGCTTGAGAACGCCTGAGACCTGAGTTTGCACATTCACTGTATGGGTCGGAACAACTGTACCGATGGCTTTAATTTCCACCTGTAAGTCTTGTCGATGTACAGGAACGATACGTACAGGCACAGGTTTATCCCATTGACTATATTCTTCGCTAGGTTGAGACATAGCTTTTTTCCAATACAGCCCTCCCATGCCTAACAATAAAATGACAATGATGAATCCAATCCAAAGTGTTCGACGATAAAGAAAATGTTTTGTTGGGTTGTTATTGTTCAATGGCTCACTCATTACATTTCCTATTCATTACAAAAAATTCTCGCCCAACACATACTGTTCAAAATCGGAAGATCCATACAATTTTTTAAAATTTGATCAAATTAAGTATTTAAAAAATTGAAACTTCCTATCCCAAATCACGCATATCTATTAATAAGACGGATGAAAACAAAAAACAGCTCACGCTAAATGTTGCTATTTGTAATTGCATTTAATAATGATTATCATTAATATTCAACCTTTCATTTCTTTATCCCACTTTTACTGCTGAGATTCAGGATATTGTTCTAGGGTCATGAGTTAAAAATATGAACTTAAATGTCCAAAAAAAATTGTGGTTTAGTCATCTCTACAACACCCATCAAACAACCTTGTTGTCATGGTTCAAACACAAACTGCAACACCACCATCAGTCTGAAGACCTGAGTCAGGAAGTGTTTTATCGTGCTCTGAAAAGTGAATATTGTTTTGAAAAAATTAAAGAGCCTCAAGCATGGCTCATAGGTATTGCTAAACATGTGATCATTGATCACTGGCGGCATCAGCATGTTGAAAGGTTGTATTTAGATGCGTTGGCACAGCTACCAGAAAACTACTACCCTTCGGCAGAACATGAGGTGTGCATTCGAGAAACCTTATATCAGGTTCATCGTATGCTTGAGAAACTACCGACACGTACATCTCAAGTCTTTTTGTTGTCTCAGTTAGATGGTCTGACCTATCGAGTGATTAGCGAAAAGCTGAATATTTCTGAAGCAACAGTAAAAAGAGATATGAAGCAGGCTTTTTTAGCCTGTATAAGTCTTTATAATCCAACCGACTAATCGATTTCCTTACAACTGCTATGTCACAGCCTTCCCCCCTTCCTGAAAGTATCTTAGATGCAGCCGCTGATTGGCTAGTGCTGATTCATTCTGGGGAAATCACCGAAATACAACTACAGCAATTTGAGCAATGGAAGTCTGAAAGTAAGGAACATGCTTTAGCTATTTCACAAATCGAACGTTTTACTCAAGGTTTATCTGGTTTACCTTCCTCTTTCCAACCTGATGCATTAGTAGAGTCTAAGCAAAAATTTAATACTTCTTTAAAACACAATATGCTGTTTGGGCTATCAGGCTTTTTAGTCCTTGGTTTAAGTGCATATAGTATGCCTTGGGCAAAGTGGCAAGCCGACTACCATACCCAAGTGGGTGAAATTAAAACAGTGCCTTTAGCAGATGGTACGAAGCTGATTTTAGCCAGTAACAGTTATGTGAATGTCGACTTTTCAAAACAAACTCGGCAAATTGAATTAGTGGAAGGCGAAATTTATATTCAGACGGCAAAAGATCCGCAGCATCGTCCATTTATGGTCACTACTCAAGATGGCAAAATTGAAGCACTGGGTACGCAATTTACCGTTCGCCAAGAAGACCGACATCGCACTAAAGTTAAAGTTTATGAACACTCAGTAGCTTTATACCCTGCTGAAACAACTACACGAAAACTTTTACAGCAAGGCCAACGTACCAGTTTTGATGCCAGCTCAATTTCAGTCATCAACCCGCTTCAAAATGACCAACCCTATTGGACACAACATTTACTGGTTGTAGAACAATGGCCACTTAAAAAAGTATTGGATGAATTGTATCGTTATCAAAATGGAACTTATTTTATCGATCCTGAGTTAGAAAAAGTTCGTGTTTCAGGGGTATTTTCATTAAAAAACCCAAAGCAAAGTCTAGAGAACTTGGCCTATACCCATCAGCTTGAATTGGATTATTACAGTGCTTATTTATTAAAAATAAAAAAAAGATAAAAATTTGACCCTTTTTTTGAGCTGACTCGACTTATACAGAAATACACTCCCAGTCGAGAACACCGCATGAAGGATTATCAGGCAAAAAGTAGATTAGCGATGGCTATTCGCGCAGTTTTATGGGGCATGCCACTGATGGCAGGAAGCTTCGCTACTACTGTTGTTTATGCTGCCACAACGTATCCTGTGAATATTACTCAACTCCCTTTAGATGAGGCGCTAAAACAACTCGCAATCCAAACAGGGACAACCATCAGCTATGACTCAAAGGCTCTTTCAAATTTGCAAGCGAAGTCGCTGAAAGGTAATTATGCAGTCGATCAAGCGTTGGCTGCATTATTACAACCTCATGCTTTGCTTGCAGTAAAAGTCAACAATGGCGGCTATAGTATTCAATCAAGACAACGAGCTCAAGTTCAAACAAGAGAAGTTCAACTTGAAGCCATTCATAGTCAAGCCAATAACGCTTCAGGTGCAAACAGTAGTCAAGTGACCAGTGCAGATGGAACTGCTCAACTGGAAACTATTTCTTTAAAAGCAAACTCAGGCAATAACTTAACAACTGAAGGCTCCGGTTCTTATGCAGCCAAAGCCACCACTGCCTCGACGGGTTTGGCACTTTCACTCAAAGAGACGCCACAATTGGTGAGTGTTATTACCCGCCAACAAATGGAAGATCAAAACCTGACGCAATTGACCGATGTTGTTTCACAGGCCGCAGGTTTAACCATTAACCAAAGCGGCAACATCGGCAGTGATAATTCGCCTATTTATGCACGTGGTCAAACGGTTGATAACTATTTGCTCGATGGCGTAAAGCTGATGAGTTCATATAGTAGTATTTTCCAAAGTCAGGACACTGCTTTATTTGACCGTGTTGAGGTGGTACGTGGTGCCAATGGTTTAATGACAGGTGCAGGCTCTGCCAGTGCAAGTATTAATATGGTACGTAAGAAACCCTTACAAGACTTTAAAGCCTCTGTCAGCGCTAGCGCAGGTTCATGGGACACCTATCGTACCGATGTCGATGCCTCATCTCCATTAAACCAAGCAGGCACGATTCGTGGACGTACCGTTTTAGCCTATCAAACGGGTGACTCTTATATCGACCGCTATAGTGAAGAACGTAAAATTGCCTATGGTGTTGTTGAGGCAGACCTCACAGAAAAAACCAAAGCCAGTTTAGGTGTCAGCTACCAACAGATGGATATTTCAGGTATTGCCCGTGGTGGTTTACCTTCATTTTATACCGATGGTACTTCAATTGATTGGTCACGCTCGGACTCAAATGCTGCTGATTGGACCTACTCAAATCGTACAACAACTGCATATTTTGCTGATATTGAACACCAATTTAACCAACGTTGGAAACTTAAAGGTGTTGCCTCAAGAACCATTACCGCTTCTGATGAAGTGGTTGGTTATGTCTATTCAGGTGGTATTGATAAGCAAACAGGCGCAGGAGCTATGATTTATGCAACTCGCTGGGATTATGAACCCACTCAAGACCTGTTTAACTTAACTTTAAATGGCTCGTTTGACTTATTTAACCAAACCCATGAAATGGTTTTAGGCACCACCTACACCACAAGTAAAAATAAACGTCCAACCTATTCAAGCTGGAATAATAACTACGCATGGGATGGGGAACTAGATAACATCTTTGCATGGGATGGGCGTAACCCCACTCGCCCTGAAACAATGATTGGTGGATGGTACAGTAATGATGAGAAAAGCCAATCTGTATTTGGTGCAGTACGTCTGAAACTCGCAGATCCACTAGCGATGATTTTAGGGACACGCGTAGAAAATTGGCAACGTACAGATAAAGACTACACTAACTCAAATCAAGAACTCGTGACCTCAAAACGTGAAGAAAAAAATAAATTCATTCCTTATGTGGGCATTACTTATGACTTAACAGAGCAATGGACAAGTTATGCAAGTTATACCAATATTTTCTTACCACAAGACAAGCAAACCATCACAGGTAGCTATATCGACCCACTGGTAGGAAATAGCACAGAGCTGGGGATTAAAGGTGAATTCTTTGATAACCAACTAAACTTCGGTGCTGCCATTTATCAAACCCAAGAAGACAATAAAAGCATTGCAATAGAAGGGAAAACTGCACCAAATGGCTCTCAAGCATACCGTACAGAATCTGGGACAAAAAGCCGAGGTTTTGAGTTAGAAACTACAGGTAAACTGACGGACACTTGGCAGCTCTCCGCCAGTTTTTCTCGAAATCTCTCTCAGGACAAAGATGGTAAAAACTTAAATACAAGTATCCCAAACAATACAGCCAAATTATTTACCACTTATACCCTACCTTATCTCAATGAAGCTTTAACAGTAGGCGGTGGGCTACGCTGGCAAAGTGAAATTTATCAAGATGGCGGACCGAATGGTGCTCGATTCACACAAGACAGCTATGCATTGGTTGACTTGATGGCGCGTTATAAGATCAATGAAAATCTGTTAGTGAATTTCAATTTAAATAACCTGTTTAATGAGAAATATCATCTATCGACCACCAACAGTTATTATGGAGCACCGACCAACTTTAGAGTGGGTCTGAAGTACGACTGGTGAATTTGAGTCTAATATCAGTGATCATTTAGTTGTACATCTGTGGCATTATTTTCATATTAAAATAATGCCACTTTTTTATACATTACTTTTCTCAGCTAAAAGGAATCAGATCGGCAGAACATGATTACTTGCTCAAGAGTGCTCTCAAATGCTGCTGCACCGCAGGCCATTCACTTTTCAAGATACTGTACACATATGTATCTCTTAAAATATCGTTCTGCACAATTTGATGGCTTCTAAGTACCCCATCTAATTTGGCTCCCAAACGTTCAATCGCAGCCCGACTTTTAAAATTAAAAGAAGACGTACGGAACTCAACCGCAATACAATTCAAAGTATCAAATGCATGCGAAAGTAGAAGATTTTTACACTCCGTATTGACATAACTACGCTGCGCGGACTGGCTATACCATGTTGAGCCAATTTCAACACGGCGGTGCTCGGCTTCGATATTCATAAAAGTCGTCATCCCTAACAGCCTACCACTGTCTCGTTCTTCCACCGTAAATGGCAACATACTCCCCATCTGCTGTAAATCTAGGCGGCGTTGAATTTCCGCCGTCATCTGCTCAGGTGAAGGAATGCGGGTATACCACAATTTCCATAACTCGCCATCACGCACTGCATCACACAGTGCTGATGCATGTTCAAACTCAAGCGGTTTTAATATAATTCTCTCACCCTGTAAAACCATAGGTTTTAAGCACTGCATGGCTCACTCCTTATATTTCAATTCGTTAAGTTGGATCATCTGTGGCTAGATCGAGTTGATTTTTGATCCGGCAATCAAATGCATTGCATCGGCTATCTCAAGCTGTCCCGTTTTTGTCAGTACATTCGCCACACCGAGAACATCTCGATGCTCTTTGTTTTGGCCGAGTTTCGATTTGCCTTGCAATTCAGTAATTTCAATCTCAATCCCCACAATTGCTTTTAGCATGGGTTCAAGATAGTCCTTCGGGGCATCCGACATTTTCCATGGCTCTGGCTGCGCCGCTTCATGGGTTCGTGTCAAACGTGCCACCACACCACGCACATAACGTACATCATCCCGAATAGCCACACGACCATAAGCATGTACCACTCGATAATTCCATGTCGGTACTTGCTGATGATGCTCTTGTTTACTGGGATACCACTGCGGTGATATATACGCGTCCCCAGCTCGAAAGACCACCAACACTTCATCGCCATTCTTCAGGTCTTGCCAAACAGGATTATTTCGAGTGACATGGGCATGCAATATGCCAAATTCAGTATTATCGGCTTGTAACTCAAAGGGTAAGTGATTTGCATCTAAACCACTGATCCCATGTGTAAATAAAATACCCAATGGATAATTCTGTATGAGCTGATGTAGCTCATCTATTTGAGTCACTTCAAAATCTGCTGGAATATACACGAGACAACCTCCTTAAACTCACTGTTGCTATATTTGTTGTTGTAAATTTTCAGGTTTAATTGGATTATTCAAAAGTACCAGTTTGTATTACTTTGAGTAGACCAGAATTATGGCAAGAATGGCAAAAGTTGTAGAGCTCCCCTCTATCGCAAAACTCAATAAAATGCAGGGACAAATAGCCGCCCAACTGATTCAAGCCTTGCGACAAGCAGTACAAAATGGTGATTTACAAGCAGGCGATCCCTTACCTTCATCGCGAGAATTGGCGATGACATTAAGTGTTTCGCGTGGCACCATCATTGAAGCGTATGATCAACTCTTAGCTGAAGGGGTTTTAGAGGCACGTGCGCGTCAAGGTACTTTCGTTTCAGATGCCTTATTGCATTCAAAGCATCAGCAAACTCAGGAGCGGAGAAATACTCAGCCTACTCACGTTCAGCTAACACCCGCAGCTCAGGCCTATGCTGAAGTATTGCAAGAATTTAAACCGCTTCCCCATCTTCCTTTTGCAGTCTCTGTACCTGTTGGGCGCACCCAACCGAATGATATTTGGAGAAAATTTGGCAACCGCTATCGTGCTCGAGGAGTAGGAGCACCCTCTGGCTATGATGACCCACAAGGTGTATTTTCCTTACGAGTTGCGATTGCTGACTATGTACGACGCTCTCGCTCTGTACACTGTGAACCTGAGCAAATTGTGATAACTAGTGGCATCCAACAAGCTCTATATATCTGTAGTCAAATTCTGTTTAAAGCACAAGACCAAGTTTGGGTCGAAGACCCTGCCTACCGAGGTACAACCGCACTACTAGAAAACTCAATACAACCCTTACACATTGTTCGTGTTCCCGTGGATGAAGAAGGAATTCAAGTCGATACAGGTATAAACCTCGCGCCAAATGCCCGTGCTGCCTTTGTAACTCCTTCTCATCAATACCCAATTGGCATGCCGATGAGTTTATCTAGACGCACAGCATTGCTCACGTGGGCCAAACAGCAAAGCGCTTGGATTATTGAAGACGATTATGACAGTGAACTGCGCTACAGTGGCCAGCCTTTTCCTGCCTTGCAAGGGTTAGCACCTGAACAAGTCATCTATCTGGGGACATTTAGCAAAGTGCTGTTCCCATCACTGCGACTCGGCTATGCTGTACTGCCCAAAGCGTTGGTCGCCCCTTTTTGTGGATTGCGTGTTTTGATCGACCGTCATCCTCCCTCTGCTGATCAGCATGTTTTGGCTGCCTTTATTCAAGAAGGTTATTTAGAACGTCATATTCGACGGATTCGTAATGTCTATGCAGAGAACCGTCGATATTTAATTGACATGATTGAACGTTATATTCCAAAACACTTAGGCTATTTACAAGGTGGAGATCAAGGCATGCATATGGTGCTATGGCTTGCAGATTACATGGATGATCGGAAAATCGCTCAAGCTGTACTCGATGCTGGTATTGCGATTAAAGCAGTTTCCTCGACCTTTTCCTTGGAACGTAAACGCTCTGGTTTAGTGCTTGGTTTAGGAGATTTTGAGTTGATACAAATGGAGTGTGCTATACAAAGCTTGGCAAGAATTCTCAAGCAGCATGAGCAGCCTCTTGAGGTGGAGTAAATTCACGTGATTCATTATCAGGTTTATAAGCGACTGGCCACCATTTGTCCGTATAATGTCGGCGGCACTCAGTAGCCTGAAAAATTGCACTGTAAATCTGTTTTAAAACCCAACAATGGAAATGCTAAACATAATTTACAAATTAAATTAATATGTTAAAGACTACAAACAAAATGAACGCGACGAAAGCAACATGGATTGGTCTGGCTGCCATTGTATTATGGAGTTTAATTATTGCTCTGATTAAAGAGGTGAGCAACAGCTTTGGAGCGATTGGGGGAGCCGCCCTCATTTACTCATTGGCCTCTGTTTTTTTGTTGCTCTTATTTGGTTGGCCTCGGTTAAAAGACTTTCCTCTTCCCTATCTGGCTTGGGGTAGCTTGCTATTTGTCTCTTATGAAATTTGCCTTGCTCTGTCCATTGGTTACTCAACCAGTAGTCGACAAGCCATCGAAGTTGGTATGGTGAACTACCTGTGGCCGACCTTTACCATCATTTTTGCGATTGTATTTAATAAACAAAAAGCCAATTTTCTGATCATACCCGGCTTTTTTATCTCGCTGGTGGGAATTTGTTGGGTGCTGGGCAGTGATCAAGGATTAAGCTTTAAAGGCATTCTCAGCAATGTGCAAAATAACCCTTTAAGCTATGGCTTAGCATTGCTCGGCACTGTACTTTGGGCGTCTTATTGCACCCTCACCGCAAAAATGGCGAATGGTAAAAATGGGGTGACACTCTTTTTCATTTTAGTTTCAATTGTGCTGTGGGTTAAATGGTTGTTGTTAGGTGAAAGCACTTTGAGTTTTGAACTGCAACCCACCATTTATTTAGTCCTCGCAGCCTTTGCAATGGGTATGGGCTATGGCGCATGGAATATTGGTATATTGCATGGCAATGTCACGCTATTGGCTGCCGCATCATATTTTATTCCTGTGCTTTCTGCTGTGGTTTCTGCCGTCATTTTAAGTACGCATTTAACTTTCAGTTTTTGGCAAGGCGCATTGATGGTCTGTCTTGGTGCTCTACTCTGTTGGGTTTCGACCAAAACCAAAGCTTAAATGATTCAAAACAGAGTCTATTTCAGGCAAATTTTCAGCTCTTATTCTTATTTAAAACCAGCAACTTAATAAAAAAGCCAATGCATGTGATGTCATCATTGGCTTTTTTATTGTTTTAAACAAAGTAGATGGATATTAGCGTTCACGCAGTGCTTCTTTGGCTTTGTTAAACGGTTTAATTAAATAGTCCAACACTGTCTTATGCCCTGTTTTAATATCCACGACTGCCACCATACCCGGTGTAATATTAAATTGTTTACCCTGCTTATTGATGAGTTTGTCAGAGTCTGTACGGATATAAGCACGGTAATAGAACTGATCTTGTTTGACTTCATCTCGTATTGTATCTGGTGAAATGACCGTCACTTTTCCATGCAAACCGCCATAAATTGAATAATCATAGGCGGTCACTTTCACCAAAGCATCTTGATCTGGCCGGATAAAAGCAATATCGCGTGGCGATATGCGGGCCTCAATTAAAAGCTGTTCATCTAAAGGAACGATGGTCATCAATTTTCCATTCTGTGGAATAACCCCACCAATGGTCATGACATCAATTTCTTTGACAATGCCCCGTACAGGTGACTTAAAAACAGTGCGCTGTAAGGTATCCGTTTTGCCTTTAATTACCTGTGCTTGAGTTTCAATATCAATATTTGCTTTGGCCAATTCTTCCCGTGCTTTAACATAATATTGATTGCGGATATCGTTCATCTGATTTCGAAGGTCATTGGCCTCTCGTTTCAAACGAAGTACCTCTACTTCACTGGCTGCCCCTTTTGCGACAAGAGGTTCTGTCATCGCAAGTTCCTGTTCCACCAAAACCAAAGCCTGACTTAAGCCAGATATCGAATCATTTAAATTTGAACGGCGAGATTGATATAATGCAGTTTCTTCACTAACTAGCTTCGGAATTTTTAGCACATCTTCTGGAAACACCAAGGGAGTAGCGTTGACCTCCGCACGAAGTCGTGCAGCAGTCGCTTTTGACGCAATTAAGAGTGACTCGGACTCACCTACATTTGAAGCAAAACGCGTTGGATCAAGCTGTGCTAGAACTTGTCCTTGCTTTACAATTTCCCCTTCACTGACATACAGCTTGGTTAATATGCCACCTTCTAAAGATTGAATCGACTGTTCTTTAGAAGATGGAATCACTTTGCCTGTACCCGTAGAGACTTCTTCTAATTCAAAAAACCATGCCCAAGCCAACAGAACAAGTAATCCAATACAAATCATCCAGATGAACTTGCTAACACTGGGTAAAGGCGGTTGGAAATTAAGAGCAGAAACGCTTTTTTGACCAGACTCCGTTTGACTCATGACTTCAGCACCTCAGTAGTTTTTTGTTGTTTTGATTGATTTAGAATCTGATCTCGTGGTCCATCCATCACGATCTTTCCATCATTCACCACAATAATCCGATCAACAAGTTCTAAGACCGCACGACGATGAGTTGCAATAATCATGGTTTTTGGTCTTAACCATTGTTTCAAATGACCAATTAATTGTTTTTCTGTGACTTCATCTAAAAATGACGTCGGTTCATCGAGCAGTAAAATATTCGGCTGACAAATCAATAAGCGTGCCATTAACAAGGCCTGACGTTGTCCACCTGAAAACCCAGTACCGCCTTCTAAAATTTGAAAATCGAGTCCTTCCTTTTTAGCTTGGATAAAATCGAGTGCGCCTGTAATTTTTAAGACATTTAAAATTTCTTGATCACTGGCCAAAGGTGCACCCAGCGTCAAATTCTCTCGAACTGTACCAAAAAAGAGATGTGCATTTTGATTGAGCAACCCCATATCCCTTCTTACATCTGCAGGATCAATCAGTCTTAATTCAAGCCCATCGAGTTTAATCTTGCCTTGTGTGGGTTCTTGCATCCCCGATAACAACTGCAAAAGGGTCGATTTACCTGCACCATTTCGTCCAAGAATTGCTATCTTCTCACTAGGTCTTATGACTAATTTAGCAATGTGTAAGTTGGGTTTTTCATCTCCATCGCTGTATTTAAAGCTAACATCTGTTAAATCATAATCACCATTGATCACAGGACGATGAATTAAATGCGCCCGATCGGGTTGATCAACCGTTCGTTTCATCAATTCATCTAGACCTGTTTTTGCAACTTTTGCCTGTTGGAAACGGCCAAGTACACCTGTGATTTGTGCTATAGGTCCAAGCATGCGAGAAGACAGCATTGAACATGCCACCAATGCCCCCGTTGTCATTTCACCTTTCATGACCGCAAAACAACCCACTAACACGACAACAGCAAAGGTCAACCCTTGAATCTTCTGCGTCCATGCATTCAAAACACCCACCAACTTTCTCTGACGCATAGAAATATCCGCAGAAATTTCATTCATTCGGTTCCATTGATTTTGAAACCGAGACTCAGCTCTAAGCAGTTTTATATCTTCAATACCCTGTACCACTTCAACGAGCATGGCATTACGAATCGCACCCTCACGCATACCTTCTTTAGCCAGTTTTGCTAAAGGCTTTTGAATCAGTAGACCTGGTAAAATCATCAGGGGGACAACCACGAGCATGACCCAAAACAGATTGCCGCCAATGAGCCAAAAAATAACTAAGAACATTAAGAAAAAAGGTAAGTCGGCAATTGCTGAAATGGTGGTTGAAGTGACTAGTTCACGAACCCCTTCTAATTCTCTAATTTGAGAAATAAATGTCCCCGTGGATTTTGAGCGTTCTTTATTTTTAATGCGTAAAGCATGACCAAATACCCGATCCGATATTTTTAAATCTGCTCTTTTACCAATAATGTCCGATAAAAAAACCCGTGCAACGCGTATCGAAAACTCAAAAATTGCCGCAATTAATACTCCACCTGCCAGCACCCACAACGTTGGGATTGACTGTGCTGGAATGACACGGTCATAGACATTCATAGAAAATACGACGGTTGCTAATGCAAGGATATTCGCCATTAAAGAGGCAAACATAATGTCTATATAACGTTTCCAGTCTTGTAATACGATGCCCCAAAACCAACTGGCTTCATAAGGCTTGATGTATTCATCAACCCGGACATCACTCACCGATTTTTCAGGTCGAATGATATAAACAAAGCGAATATGTTCTTGTAGTTTCGTAATGGTATAGGTTTGTGTAAGCCCTTCGTCAGCACTGAACTGGATGCTGATATTGCCATCTGAATCGGCTTTTTCAATTACAGCGACTTGTCCATCTGATAACTCGACAACGACAGGTAACAACCATGGGTTGAGTAAATCTTGACTGAATGGTACTTGACGTAGACTCATCCCCAGTTGACGGGTCATGAGTGTCAGAGTCTCTGTGATAGAATCACTTTGATTCCAGTTGAGTTGTAAACGAATTTGTTCTTCTGATGTTTCGATACGATAATGCTTTGCAATACGAAGCACTGCTTTTAGCCATGGTTGGTAATTCAATGAACTGCTCATGACACCACCTCAAACCCCTGAATAGGCGTATTATTTAACTGATAAACCGCTCTACTACGTCCAGTAATTTCAATGTATCGAATCAGTGCCGCATAAATATCATAGCGCGCAGCCTCAATTTCCTGAGCTGCGCCATGTATTGCTTGTTCTGCATTGAGCAAGTCAACAACAGTTCGTGTGCCTAATTTATATTGTTCTTGATAAAGTTCTTTGGTTCGTTTTGTGGTTTCACGTCGTTGAGCAAGAACCACCATTTGCTTTTGCTTACTTTCCACTTCTGTCTGAATCAAACGAGTTTGATCCAATACATCTAAATAAACAGTACTGACTTGTGCTTTAGCCGCTTCCTCTGCATAGCTAGCAGCACGGTTTCTCGCACTAATTGCACCACCTTGAAAAAAGGTGCTTGAAGCTTCAAGCATGATAGAATTATAAAAACCATCATCTTCGTTATTATTTGGATTGCGCCCATTTACCGCCTGACTCAGGCTGCCTTTAATATTTAACGTTGGATAGACATTTAATTTAGTTTGTTGCTTCTGAAATTTCGCAATTTGAACTGCCGTTTGCGCTGCCATCATTTTTGAAACGTTATTAAAATCAATTTCATCGTATAACCCTGCTTTTTCAACTAAAAAACTTGGCATATTTACATTGGTACTTGAAACGTCGTAGCCCAATAAAGTTCTTAGTTTTTGTTGATACTGATGCAATTGGGCTTCCTGAACCACCTTGGTCGATTGCGCTGCTTCTAAATTTGACTGCGCTTGAATCGGGTCTGCTTGACTACTGATACCTGCTTGCGCACGTAACCTCGCAATTTCGGCGATACGACCAATACCACTGATTTGTTGATCTGCAATTTTTACAAGCTCTTCATAGCGTTTGATGTTCACAATCGCATTCGCCACTTGATACGAAATATCATCAATTTCAAGTAATAACTCTGCCTGATCTCGCATTAGTTTCGCTTGCTCTACCGTCACGGCGCTTTTAATTTTGCCGAAGTCATACAGCATTTGTGTCGCTGAAATGCTAAAAACTTGTCGGCCACGCTCTCCTGTCGTAAAGTCGCCAGTATTAAATCCTCCTGAAATTTGAGGAAAATACTGTGATTTGACGGTATCAATATTTGCTTGCTGCTGAGCAACTTCCGCAATGCCTTGAGTAATTTCAGGACGACGTTGCAATGCCTGCCGAATCGCATCTAAAAAATCCAGTTGGCTTCTTTTTGTTACAGCGACAGACCTTACACTATGACTTGGCATGCCAGTCATCGCTGCGGCGCTTATTTTTGGTAACTCTTGGACTGACGATGTATTGGTGAATAAACGATTAAAATCATCAATTTTAATCGTATTGGCTTGATCATCAGGTTTAGGCTGCCATATTTGGCTGATTTTACTTTTAACTGAAGATGGTTGCTCTGTATTGGCACTTGCGAATGTCGCAGGAAGCAATAAAGCTAGACTTAAATATAAAGATGAGTGCCAAAGAACAGAACTCTTAAGTTTACATACATGATGCGTTTTTTTTCCAGTAATAGACCATTTGTACTTTAAAATAATTGATTCAGAGCGAATCATTTCCTTTTTTTTCATTTATAAAATTTCTCATTTGCCAACATGCGCACTTGCTGTATCTTTGGGTACTTTTTTTCTGTTAGCAATTTTTGCATGGCTTCTCCGCCTTGCTTTTTATATGTTTTACAATAGGTTGCTGAAACAGCCAACTCATCTAATGCCCGCCATTCATAGACACTAGCATCAACAAATAAACCATCTGCTGGTACAGGAATATCAATTGCCTGAACTGCAAAATAACAAGCTAGATCAAAATCTTTTTTCAATCGGTGGTAACGAGCTAACTCGTAAAGTGGTTCTGCGCGATGTTGCTTAGCAATCCAACTCTTTAAATATTCACGATGTACAACTCCTTCATCCAACCCCAAACGATCAGCCATTTGAGCTGCACGTAGCTGTGCCATCCAACGTTCTTCTTCCCAACCCTCTGCAGCTGCCCGCTTTAAATAGAACTCTCGACTCTTTTCAAACATCCCAGCATCACGATAACTTTGGGCGAGATAAAAAACGTAGCGCAAGTTATCTGGTTCATCTTTTAAACCCTGTTCAAGTAGTGCAATGTCCTTTAAATACGTGTCCTTACTCTGCGCGCGGGCACCGTCATGCTGAACAAAAATATTAAGTCCTTCTAATGTTTGCCAACGATGGAGTTGCTCAGAATGAAGATATTCATGTAATACACCTTTCCAACTCCACCCTAGAGCTGTAGAAATCATGGCATTGCGTCGATAACGCAAAGCGCCATAAATCACTGGAAAATAATAAGCTTTCGCCGTAAGTGCAGGTAAAACAAAATCTTCAGCGGCTTGTAACTGTTCATCCGCATCAATGAATAAGAGATAATCCGCAGCAGGCAGATCTTCTGAGACTGCAAGCTGTAGTGCCTCTGTACGGTTGTACCCAAAATTTTTCCAAGGCCGTTCATATAACTGCCCAGAAATGTCTTTTAAATAGTCTTGAATAATGTCCTGCGTACCATCGGTAGAACCTGTATCTACAATGCACCATGAATCTATCCAAGGTCGAACTGACGCCAAACATCTTAAGATGACATGCGCCTCATTTTTTACAATCATATTTAGGCGAATATGCTTTTTCATTTATTACTTATATCCAATTCATCAAATACATCGAGAAGAGATGCTTTGTGTTTAAGCCCACAAAGCATCCTTTTTATTCATTTCCTTCTGTTTAGAAAATGATTTGATTATTGTCTAACAGTGTTTTGAGTTGATCTTCGGCAGTTGCACCTAAAGAACTAGCCGTAATATTATCTAGCACTAACAGGTCTGATTTGACAGTAAAGTTCGTTCCACTACCATCTCGGTCAATTGCAATCACTGCATGCCCATTTACATCAGTTGTCACAGAGATATAGTTACCTATATTAGTCGCAGTCTGATGTCCATCGAGCAATGCAGAAACATCAATTTTGTCCGCCCCTGCACCGACTGTAAAGTCAGTCCAAGTATCAGTGCCATTACCGCCTCTAGCATCTAAATTATCTAGCAGTTCATATAGCGCTGTGTCATTACCCGCGCCACCAGTGAGTGTGTCATTTCCTGACCCTCCGATCAGCAAGTCATTCCCTGCACCACCAATCAGTGTGTCATCGCCATCGCCACCACGTAACAAGTCATTGCCTGAACCACCTGTAAGTGTGTCATTGCCTGTATAACCATATAAACGCACCCCATCGGTTGCGGTAGATTGGTCTAAAGCATCTACACCTGTCGTACCCTCAAAAATAAACTCACTACCATTGCTGAAGTTATCCAGTAGGTTGATATCAATTAGGCTACCGCCACTCTCCGTTGAGGATGCACCTTGACTATCAATGGCTGTCATTGAAACTGAGTTCAGTACATTTGTAGTTAACAAATTACCTGTAAGCAATGTACCATCTTCCGCATGCATTTCGACTGCTGCTAAAAGCTCATTGATAGCTAAATTGCTAATTGTTCCACCATCTAGTGCCGTAATGATGAGTGTATTGCTATAGCCGAGTAGATTGAGTAAACCACCATCTGTCACTGAGGTCACTTTCAAACCTAACTCAGCAGCCAACTCTGCACTTACGGTAAAGTAAGCACGCGTTAAGCCAACGTTAACTACAGGTTGATAAACCAATTCAACGCGTTGCAAGTTGTTGTTTACATCAACAACCGAATAAGCTTGGCGACTTAGATCAAGCAAGCCCAGCGCATCTACACCAATTAAACCTAAGAGCGTAGATACTTCTAGGCTAATTTCTGGAGCCACGTTATTTGGATCAAAGTCTGGTTGATATTTATTGGCATCCTCTAAACTACCAACTGTTAAATCCACGTTATGCGTATCAGTATCGCCATCGCCATCTTTGACTTCAATGTCGATATTCAGATGATCATCAGTTTTAATTGCATCATAGGTGCCTTGGTCAAGAGTCTGCTCACCAATAACTAGTTTTCCAGACTTGAGTAGGTATGAAATGATCTCTTCTTGACTAGTGAACTGCCCAACAAAGCCTGTTACGCCATCGAGAACAATAACTTGATCTACTCCACCATTCCCTGCAGTGCTGATGTGAATTTCTGTATTGCCTGCTGCTTCAACAAACGATACATAGTCCCCAATGTTGACTGAACTTGTCCCTACTCGGTCTGCATTTGGCAACAACCCAGATAAATCAATAATGTCTCCACCTTGGGCAACTGAACGAATATCAAAATCGATGACTGTATCTCGTGCAGGAGTAACAGTCGTGCCTTGGTCGCCAGACTCCCACTTAAAGACATCACGACCTAGGCCGCCTGTAAGCGTGTCATCACCTTTGCCACCAATAATAATGTCATTACCTGCACCACCATTAATTGTGTCATTTCCAGTACCACCGCGGATAATGTCAGCAAAGTTACTGCCAGTGATAGTGTCATCGCCATCTAAACCAAAGATTTGAACAGACGATGTCGCACCACTTTGGTTAAGATTGGAACCGTTATCTTTAATCACAGTAGTATTCGACTGGATTCCATCACTAAGTAGCCCTAACTGAATCGTTAAATCTTGAGATTCTGGAGCGCTTAGTGCCCCAGCCTGATCTGTTGCTTGTAGATTTAAAGTAGTGAGTAGATTCAAATTTGAACCAAGTAGATCTAACAAACCACCGCCACTATCTGTTGCTTCAACTGTCCCTAATAACTGATTGACAGCTAATGAGTCAATGACACCATTAGCAGTTAGCGACTCAATGACTAAGCTCGCTTTGAAGTTATTATTATAATCACCCGCAACAGCTGTAACTTTTAAACCTAACTCAGTTGCCATCTGAACATCATAATCAAGAACGAGTTTGCCATTTAATACCTCATTCAACAAGTCAGTTAATGGCTTAACAACTGGTGCTACTATCCCTGCAATTAAACCATTTGGATTTGTAATTAACTGATCTATAAGATCTGTAACACCCAAACCCTCCAAGAGATTAGCAACTACATCTCCTAACCCTAAAATATCTCCTGGAATATTTCTTAATCCATCAACAACGCTATTCAACTGCTGTGTAACCAATACATCTAATGCTGAGCTCAAATTAGAGGTTTCATATCCAACATTCACCTTGGTCAAGTTCTCATTGGTATCCGAAACGGAGAACGTCTGTGTTTGTGAAAGATCAATTACGCCCAGTGCATCCGCATTGATAATACCGCCACCAAGTAAGCCACCAGCGCCAGCAATGTTCGCCTCAGGCGCTTCATTGACTGCAAGACCTTGACCTGTAACTTCAACAGTATAATTTCCGGTGTCTAAATTCACCGTAATGGTTTCACCACGAGCAGTGGTAACCACTAAAGACGTATCTGAACCATCCACTACAGTATGTGAGGCAACAACACCTGAGTTACCAAAGTCATTAGGTGTTGTCACTGTCGTACCATCATAAGTAAACTCGATACCTTCAATAGTTACTTTACTGACATGTGCGCCTTCTGAATCGCCACCAAAAGTTTCAACAGCAGAGCCACGGTAAGTTTGCGGTACGCTGATATCGAGCGTATCTGCGCCTTGTATGATTTGCTGTGTTAAGTTAGCTGTGCTATCTGTCGCTGCTGTAGGCACACCATCTACAACGTCTAGTATCAATACATCATGCGCAACACCACCATCGAGAACAGGTACAGTAATTGTGATTTTGTCTGCACCAGCCAATGCATGATCCAAACTATGGTTTTGAACAATCGTATAGTCGCCATTATTATTGATCGTGATACTCAACACTGGCTCAGCAAGACCTGCTACCGTTGCAACAAAAGGACTTGCTGCTGTTCCTGCCCCACTCCAAACCACAGCAACGCCACCCACAGTGAGTACAACTGGGTTACCGACTCCATCAACTGCCGTTACTGGCGCTGAGGTACTGTCCATAGCTAGGCTTATACCTGTTTTAACAGTGCTGCCTGTAACAGGTGGATTTACACCAACTCCTGCAAGTACAGAGTCATTCAGTACTGCTGGAATATCTAGGGTATAAGCCGCATCAGCCGTTGCAGGTGAAGCATTCCCTGCAGCATCTGTAAATACAGCCTCTACAGATACATTTCCTGCACCATCTGCAAACTGACTACCCGGAATACTGGCTGTCCACGTATTGCCCGTTACTATTGCTGGATACTCCGCTCCATTCACAGTAACTATGACTGTTGTAGTGGCTGCATCAGTTGGAATCGTAAGCGTTCCTGTGACCGTGATATTGCCACTCGCCTCGGTTGTGTCAACTACACCATCCACAGCAATAGGTGTATCAATTGAAACAGCACCTCCCACTGGCGCAGCAGTATCTATTTCGAAACTTAATGATGGTGACGAAGTCGAAGTATTTCCGTTGGTGTCAGATACCGTATAAGTAATAACATAATCATTATCAATCCAATCCGCAGCTGGGGTATAACTCCACTCACCATTAGGCTGAACGATAATTGGTGTTCCTGATCCAGTGACTGGCGCCCCATTGACATAAAGATTAATGGTTTCACCTGGAACTCGACCAGTCCCTGTAATTTCAGGACGGCTATCATTGGTCACAGAATTATTGGCAATATTTCCAGTTTGAAGCTCAACATCATCTACTGCTGTTGGTGCAAGTATTGGTGTAGCAGGTGGTAAAACATCGACAACAATGGCATCAGAAATTCGATCTACATTACCCCACTCATCTGTTGCACTAATTTCGATTGGGTTCTGACCTTCACGTACCGAAACATTGACATTTAAAGTTCCATTCGTAACTTCCGTCGGACTCAGAACATATTTGTCACCATTAACGACAACAATATCTCCAACTTGAGCATCGGCTCCTAAAGTAATTTGAATTTGTGTATTGTTTTTACCATTGAGTTCTTGTCCATTCAGCGTGCTGTTGTTATCTAAATCATCAGGGAAATCAATAGACTCCACAACATTACGAGCCGCTCCATCAATCTGTATATCTTTAGATGCATCATCCAACTCGGTCCCTGTATTAGATTTAATATCAACATCTAGCGTCTCAGTTTGTCCTTGCGTTACAGGTACATCTAGAAATTCTACGTATTTTTGATCTATGTCTGCTTGCGTTACTGTATGTTGTACGCCGCCCAAAGAAACAACATCTCCTACGCGGACATCGTCACCAATCTGCACACGAACATCGATTGTACTGCCCAAACCTAGCTCAGTATTATCAATAATGTTATTTCCATTCGTATCACTTATGACATTCACATCACCAATATAGTTCCCATCAGTGACTTCAAAGAATTTAAAGTCTACATCTGTCTGACCATCGCTATTTGAGGCATCAACACGTATAAAATTCAACCCTTCCAATACAGATACAGAAACTTCTATTTCTCCTGCAGCAATATTTTGTTGAGTAAGCACATACGGAGCCCCATTTACTACAATGACATCATTTGCCTTGGCATCTGCACCCAATGCAATCGTTATTGTATTTGGCCCATCTAAAAGCTCGCGTTGACTGAGTTTTCCATTTGCATTTGCATCGGCATTTAAAGTAATGCCTGTAATCAAATCAGCAGATCCACTTACACCTGTAGCACCCGTTTCGCCTGTGGCACCTGTTGCACCAGTTTCACCTGTGGCACCTGTTGCGCCAATTTCACCTGTGGCACCCGTAGATCCTGTAGCACCAGTTTCGCCCGTGGCACCTGTGGCACCCGTTGCACCATCTGCACCTACAAGCCCTGTTTCACCCGTTGCACCTGTTGCGCCAGTTTCACCTGTAGCACCCGTTTCGCCTGTAGCACCTGTAGATCCTGTAGCACCCGTAGATCCAGTAGCGCCAGCCTCACCTTTCAAATATTCAGCCAGGTCTGAAACTGTAGAACCTACTGGTAATTCACCAGCATCAATCAATAATTCTAATACTGATTTACCATCTGCACCTGTGGCACCTGTTGCGCCAGTCGCACCATCTGCACCTTTGAGGTAATCAATCAGATCGTTTGTATCAGAACCCGGTGGTAATTCACCCGCATCAATCAAAAGCTCTAGTGCTGATTTACCATCCGCACCTGTGGCACCTGTTGCGCCAGTCGCACCATCTGTACCGTCTGCGCCTTTGAGGTAATCAATCAGGTCATTCGTATCAGAACCCGGTGGTAATTCACCCGCATCAATCAAAAGCTCTAGTGCTGATTTACCATCCGCACCTGTGGCACCTGTTGCGCCAGTCGCACCATCTGCACCTTTGCGCCAATCAATCAGATCGTTTGTATCAGAACCCGGTG
>NZ_JBBGZP010000009.1:0-74735 GCF_037572605.1 Acinetobacter sp. MYb191
TTATAATTATTTGAAATAATATTCAATACATTAAAAAATATACTTAATTTTCATAAAGATATAATTTTTAAATCATGTTGATGCAAAATCTTAAAGCGAGGAAAGAGTGAGGATATAGCTAAAAATGCTGTTAAAAACAGTTCGAAAATTTTATTATTATACTGTGCAATAGCACTTTGATTGAATCATTTTTAATATAATGTCAGTTGCAAGGTGACATGCTTATAGCTGTTACCTGCCTTCTTATTGGTTTTATTGATTAAAGTAGTACAAAATTAATTATTTTTCTTAATCATTTAGTTTATATTTAAATTGGTCCATAATTATTAAAATCATATAAAGCGTAGTCTATTAAAAATCTTATTAGTTGGATGTGGCTTGCTCATAATAGAAATGATAGCAACACGAACCTATCTTTATAAATGTGATGTGGTTGGTATTTATTGGTCTGCTGTGTTATTTTTTAATGCAAAATCAAAAAGCACCTTAAAATTTTAAGGTGCTTAGGTGAAAAGCGTTACTACGCATGTTCACAGTTATTGAGTTTAGTAATCCCAAAAAATGCGCTGAATTTCCTTTGCATCTTTTGTTTTTGTTAAAGCAAGTGCAGCAAGTAATTTAGCTTTTTGCGGGTTAAGATCATGTGCGACCACCCAACCATATTTGTCATCTGGTTGTTCTGCATTTCTAAGAACAAAACCTTGAGGTACGCGAGATGAACGAATAATTTGCACACCTTGTTTTTGTAGGTCTGTTAATGTTGGGACAATATAATTAGCTACAGAACCATTCCCTGTACCTGCATGAATAATAGCTTTTGCCCCTGCTTTAGCATAAGCTGTGTATGCATCCGGCAACATATTGCCTGAACCATAAACAATTTGTACCAGCGGTAAGCTATCGCCTTTAATATTTTCAATATTAAATTCTGAGCTCTTATTATGACGTTTCGCTGTGTTTCTGAACCAATATGGTTTTCCTTCGACTAAGGTCCCGAGTGCACCCCATTGGCTCATAAATGCATTGGTATGGATATTAATTGTTTTTGAAACATCTCGTGCTGCAAAAATGTCGTCATTCATGAGCACAAAAGTTCCTTTACCTTTTGCACTATCGTCGGCAGCAAGTGCAACCGCACTATAAAGGTTCAATGGGCCATCAGCAGAAAGTGCAGTACTTGGACGCATTGACCCGACCAATACGATCGGCTTGTCTGAATGGATCACTAAATTTAAAAAGAAAGCGGTTTCTTCTAGTGTGTCTGTTCCATGTGTAATCACGACACCATTCACATCAGGCTTTTTAAGTAAGTCATTGACTTGACGTGCAAGGGATAATAATTCTTTATCCGTAATACTTTCTGATGCAACTTGCATTGCCTGCACACCAGTCACATTGGCAAGGTTTTGAATCTGGGGAACCGCATTTAATAATGTATCCACAGGAACTTTTGCCGCAGTATAGGTTGCACTATTGGTAGAACTTGCTCCAGCACCTGCAATCGTTCCACCAGTAGCGACAACAACGACATTATTTTTGGCAAATGCTGCACATGGGAGTAATAGGCTTAAACTTAATGTCAAAGCTGAAATCATTTTTTTCATAGGTCATCCTTTTTGAGTCATTTTATTCTTAGCATTTTTCATACCATAGTAAAATTACTGGAAAAAGATAGGATTGTATAGATGTAGAAATTGTGTTTTGTGTCGCTCATATTTCTTAAATACGATCAATCAGCTTCTATCTTAATAAATAGCGCTACTTTAGATAAATATTGCATCAAAAAAAGTCGTAAACCTATTTTCGTTTAGCGAGTGCTGTTTGAATAACGTATTTTGCTTTGTAAGTAATGCTGAGGTAATTAGACTCTTATTTAACACTTGGAATGAATAGCTTCCAGAAGAAAACTATTCACTCCATAAAATATCTATTGCGATATCTGACTGATATACATCAGAACTTCTGAGAAATACTTAACTTATAATCTCGACCCGTACCGGTCATATACTCACCTAAATACATTTTGTAGTCTCTATTAAACAGATTATCGATCGAGAAATTTAATACAGGCCCTTTTTCCCCAATTGGCTGCCAATCTGCATATACGCTGTGTAATGAATATCCCTTGGTTTTGGGTAACGAAAATGAAGATGCAGCTATCGACTTATCATTATCAGACAAGCTTCTATCTTGTGCTGCAACAAAAATCCCTCTCCATCCCATGGTTAAGTGGTGTTCTGGAACGTTTACCCCCAAAGTTGCGGTCGCGTTTTTTTGTGGTATATATGTGATACATGTTTTTTGATCAAACCAAGGATTTACTGGGGAGTTGTCTCGTTGCCCCCGAATATAAGAATAGGTTAAACCTGTAAACCAAGTCGGCTGGTTATAGAAGACTTCAGCTTCATATGCCTTGATTGTGTAATCGGTGACATTGCGGTAGAAACCGTGATGATAATTACCATTGCAATCGCTGATGCTTCCAGTCCCTGTATTTGCATTATTCTCTGCTTGGGCTTGGCAAAATGTTGAACGGTTTCGAAATATTTCATCAGAGCCGCGGTTGCGGTGATAGGTTAAACGAACTTGTAGATGATCATCATCTGTAAACAGATCATCAAAATTCATTTCATTGCCTATACGGACAGCGAGCATTTTTTCAGGAAGTAAATAACGACTCGTAGCAGAAACATTTGTGGCTGCTGACTGAACATAGTATTGCTCATCCACGCGTGGAGCGCGCCATGTTTTACTGACATTGGCAAACCAAGTTAAGTTATCCGTTTGTGCCCAAGACATGGCTAAACGTGGAGACCAACCGGTATAGGTTTTAGTTGAATAATCATGCCCTGCCAGCGGATCGTTATATCGCGATGCTCGATTTGGTTTCCCATTATTGACAATATGATCGTAACGTAACGATGGCGTGATAATAATATTATTAAACTGGTACTGATCTTCAACAAAGGCACTCAGCATTTGCTGATCACCAGCAGGCATATAATTTGGTTCGTAATAACCAAAGTTGTAATCAGGTTTAGATGCATTGCTCTTATCAAAAATCAAAGAGTTTTGCTCCATTTTTTGATATTGCGCGCCAACTTTTAATTTGTGACGACCATATTTTGAATCTATATCGCTGATATTACTCATTTTTAATGCAGTATTAGTATAATTCACCCAACTTTCATTGCCTAAGGTTGCTGATGAACCATTGACACTCGGTAGTCGCTTATCGTGCTGAAAAGTTTTTGAATAGGAGGCCACTGCTTTGAAGTTAATATAAGGATTAAATTCTGGGTTGAATTCGTAGCCAGCAGAATAACTGGTATCTTTTTGATCACGATAAACCAATCGCCGTTTCCATGCTTCATCGTAACCATATTTTGCAATATCTGCTTGGCTTGGTACAGCATCTTGGTCACGCATGGCGGCAAAAGGTTCCCACCCTTCATGACCACTTCGCATGGCATTTAAAGAAATTTTATGTCCATCGGCAGGATAAAAATTAAATTTAGCCAAATATGTATCTTGTTCCTGAGCAGAATATAAAAACTTACTGCCATCTGGACGTTTTACATCTCCACTGTCCCGATTTGTATAGTAAAACAATCCATCAACCAAACCATTGTCAGCTCTGCCATACACGGCGCCTGTATAGGTATTTTGACTGTTATTGGAAAAGCGTGAATATTTTACAAATGCTCCAATACTTTTATTTTCACCTAGTAGATCAGCAGGATCTTTTGTTTCTAATGTCACTTTACCACCAAAGCCGCCATTCCCGACTTCAACATTGTGTGGTCCTTTGTCTACCGTTATTTTCTTTAGAATTTCAGGCTCAATAAAAACGGAACCTTGTCGGTATTTATCAAAACTTTTAACTGAGTCATCTAAGGTAATAGGAACATCGGCAACTCCGCCCCGACCAAGAATATTAATGGTTTGTCCACCTGGACGAGGTGATCCAGCAGAGCTAACACTTGGCATGTGATCTAAGAGTTGAGCAACATTATTGGCTTGATAGCGATCAATCGCTTTTTGGTTTAAGACACTTTGTCCAAACTTGACTGTATCTTCTTTTTCAGCTTCTAGTACGATTGCGGGCATTTGATAAATTTGATTATCCGGAATCGTATTTGACAAAGAATTCTTCGCTAGATTTGATTGATTTGTCTCAATGACATTTACTTGTTCAACTGAGGGCATTTCAATTAACACATATCCAGATACCGTTTTTTGTAATTTAAACGGTGTATTCTGAATTAAACGTTCTAAAAGTTGATCTAAGGTATACTGCCCCTGAATGGTTTTTACTTGATACAAATTGGTTCTAGTCGGATTAAATAACACAGATACATTGGCTTGCTGGGCAACATTGTTCAGAGCTTGAGTAAGTGTACCTGTTTGAACTTGATAATAAGAGGCTTTATGTTCACTCGCAGCATGAGTTTGTATATTCATCAAACTTGTAACGGCCAGCACTGTAGCAGTCAAAGCAAACGGTTTTATGGAATTCCAGTATAAAAACTGTGGCATTTTTCAGGTCACCCAAAGCTCAATGAAAAGTATGAGACTTTTCATATTTAAAATATGTTCTAAGCTATATAAGACGAATCAAATGAAAAAAAGACGCAGTTTTTTCTATATAAATGCTTTTAAGCAGATTTGAAATCTTAATAAACACTGAATCTTGATAAAACACCTTGCATACTTTTAGAATATACAAGGTGATGATTAAGCCGCGTTTAGCTACCTAAACTTATGTTCGTTATCTTTATGGTATTAAAAACTATATTTAATACTTGCCCCAACTGTTCGTGGTTGTGCAGCAGAACCTGTATATACGCCATTTCCAGAATTAACCAAACCTAAGTAGTAATGCTTATCTAAGGCATTTTTTGCCCAGAGCGATATATCAACGTCATTTTTACCATGTGGAATGCGAATACCAGTGGTTAGATTCAGCACCCCATAACTTGGAATTTTAGAATAAATTGAATTATTCACATCTGCAAAAGTCTCTGAACGCCAACCATAGTTAACTAAACTATAGTGCTGTGCATTGGCAAATACGTCATGCTGATGCTGAACAGTTAAATTTGCCGTCCAACGTGCTGCTCCATTGACACGATTGCCCGAAATATCACGGTAACCCTTACCATAGCCGCTATCGCTGGTCCCACCTGCACCATTAAACTCTTCAAAAGGTGTCGGTGCTGTGCCTGAGTCAAATGTTGCATCGGTATATGCGGCATTAAAATTTAGGGCGAATTGACGGCTCAGTTTCGCTTTTAAATCAATTTCAACACCTTGGCTGGTCAAGTCTCCAACGTTAGTCAGTAAGCCCACAAACTGATTACCTAGCGCAATATTGGTGACTGCCTGATAGTCCTTAATTTTGGTATAAAAGGCATTGATATTTGCATATAAACGCTGATCTAACCACGTGGTTTTTAGCCCGATTTCAATATTCTCAGCTTTTTCTGAGTCAATATTCAAAGCATTATTACCTAAAATGGCAGCAGGTGTGGCAACACTGTTGATGTTAAATCCACCTGATTTTTCTCCCGTAGAGAAGGTCGCGAAACCTAAAATGTTAGGTTTAAACGCATAGCTTGCTGTCACTAAGCCAGAAATGCTGTCATCCTTCCTTGATAGCGTTCCAGAGTTAAATGCTCTAAATAAAGGGCTAAGCGGTGCATAAATAATGGGCTCGACGTTATTTTGATTCACTTCACCACTTTTACGCTCAGAAGTTAAACGTAGCCCTGTGGTTAAATCAAACTTGTCTGTCGCATGCCAAGTCGACTGACCAAACAAAGCATAACTGTCTGTGGTTGAACGACCTGTACCTGAAAGATAGGCATTGTTGGGATAGGCCGTTGTGAGTGATGCAGCATCCGCCCCCGTACGATAAGCGTTGTTACTGGTAATATCTTGATAGAAATAATAGCCACCCACGACATAGTCGAAAGTGTCATTACTTGGTGAAGCTAAGCGAACTTCTTGAGAAAATTGATCTTGTTCAACTTCAAAACCTCCTGTAATGCCATCTAAAGGGGTAAAGTCTAAATCATTCTTAGGTTTAAAATTCCAATCTCGCCATGCTGTAATCGAAGTTAGCTTAAAGCCATTGTCAAATAACCAATTGGCTTCTGCCGAAGCAGCACTTTGGTCTACTTTGGATTGCTGTTCGGCATCGAAGTCAACCTTATAATCATAGGGATTACGGTCTATATTTTTTGCACCGAGCAATTTCGCACGCTCTGCATAGGTCGTTGCATTAGAACCCGCCACACCCAAAGGTAAATAACTGGCTGGATTGCCATTCGGATTCCAAGGTGCAAAGCTATATGGCACTAAAGAACCTGTGCTCGAATCTTCCTGATTATGCTCAGCAATAATTCTTAGACTAAAAGCATCATCGGGTTTGTATAAAAGCTGTCCTCTCGCACCAAAACGGTTAATTTCATTGAGATCTTCACCTGTGTGGGTATTTTCAACCCAGCCATCATCATGCGTCCCATAAGCTGATAATCGAACGGCTACAGTATCAGACAAAGGTTGATTGATAGTCGCTTTAGCTTGTTTATAGCCGCGCTCACCTACCGAAATCTCAGCACTCCCTTCTTGATCAAAAATGGGCTGCTTTGAGGTAATATTTAAAACGCCCGCAGTGGTGTTTTTACCAAATAAGGTTCCTTGCGGTCCTCGCAGTAAATCAATTTGTTCAATATCTAATAGGTCAAAAACCGCTTGACCAGGTCGCCCTAAATAGACGTTGTCCAAGTAAATGCCGACGCTACCTTCCAAGCCTTCATTCGCGGTATTGTTACCAATTCCTCGTACAGCCACACTAGACTGCCGTGCATGAATAAATTGTGAGGTGAAGTTTGGGAGTTGCTGTTGTAAATCTTGTACCTGATAAATCTTTGCTTCTTCCAGTTGTTTGCCTTTCAGCACGGTAATCGGTGCAGGAACTTTCTGCTCACTTTCAACCCGTCTACGCGCAGTAACTGTGACAGCCTCTAGTTGAATCGCATCTACATTTTGCTCACTGACTTTTGCTTTTTCAACTTCAGTCTGTGATTCTTCTGCATAAAGGCATTGTGATGCTGCCGCAATTGCAACAGACAACGTGGTTAATATAAATGGTCGCGATGCAACCATGCGAAATCCTGCTGCTTTCAATATATTTAAACTCATGATTTACCCCGAAAAAATTGTGTTTTAAGTCCATAGACTGTGAAAATGGTTCATTTTTAAAGTCAAAAAAATCTCTATTACTTTTCTATTGAAAAATAATGTTTAATTGACAAATAAAGGTTTTTTGGAAAATTTAAGTGCTTAGCAACATCGCTCACGCAGCAAATTTCGTGTCCATGACATCGGTGTGATGAATAGAAAAGCTGGTCGAAGGATCATGACTTTAAGAGCTCCAAATCATTGTGCTTAACTTTGGCAATATCTTTAGGGTAAAAGTACAAAGCAGCAGCCAATAACCCGAGTGCTATAACCCCACTGAGAATAGGCAGCACGGTAAGTGCAGCAGAGATTCCATACGTATCTGAAATCAGACCTGCAATAAATGGCCCCGGAATCGAACCCAATAAGTGGATGGTCATCACAGAAGTTGTGCCTGACAAGGTTCGAGCAGACACGGGAACCAATTCTTGAGTTAAGCTCAATGGGCCAGAACTACAGAAACTTAAAACTGCTCCAGCGAGGACGATCAAACTGAATTGCAGTTTTAAATCCGTCAAAAAACCAAAGGCAATTGCATAAAATACTGTAGCTAAAGCATAGCCAACCAGTGAAACGTAGAATTTTGCTTTGAAAAACCGATGCGTTAATTGGTCTAAAACCCAGCCACCGAGTGGCAAAGTAATAATACCCACCAGTAAAAATGCACTGGTCATAAGAGAGGCCTGTGCCAATTCCAAATGATGAACCCGATGCAAATAACTTGGCAAAAAGAACACCACAGGAATCCACTGCAAGGTCACGACCGCCATAGTGACATAAGTCAGTAATAACGAAGGTGTATGCCGAATCGTGTCCCAATTCTGCTTGAGCAACGCCCAACGAGATGGAGGTGTTAAAGCAAAAGATTCTGCTGAACCAGCGGTTTCAGGTTGGTTCTGTCTTGTTTCTACAGCCTGTTTAGGGAGCAAAACACTTTTATAATCACGGCCGCGATATAGCAGAAGTGCAACGGCTATTCCAGGAATCGCAAGTAAGCCCAGCGCATGCCTCCAACCATAATGCTGTGCAACATAGCCACCAAATGCAATGCCAACAGCCATACCAATCGGTTGACTGGCAGAAAAGAGACCGAGTGCTAGTTGTAATCGACGGCGCGGAAATGCAGTACTTATCCAAGAGTATGAAGCTGGAGCATATGCCGCCTCACCTACACCCACAAAAAAACGTGTGGTAGCTAACTGAGAAAAGCTAGAGCTGAATGCACCTAAAGCAGACGCAATACCCCAGAATATCCCCATCAAACTGGCAACTTTAATACGGCCATAGCGTTCAATTAGCAGTGATACTGGAAAAGCAAACAAAACCATGCCCAAAGTCAAAATAGAACTCAGTAAACCTGCCTGTGCATCACTAATACCCCAGTCTTTTTGTATATATGGCAGAATACTGGCAATAATCATCCGATCAGCAAAGTCAAAAACCATCAATAAACACAGTAGAAAAAAGACTTTCGCTGTGACCTTGCGTCCAAACAAATAGTCGAGAGTGGGTTGCTCAACTTTAGCAAATTCGGCGGGTTCTACTTCCACATGTTTAAGGTTAAGCTGCGTCATGGTATTGGCTCCGTGGGCGGGTTAAGCCTAAGTGTTCACGTAAGGTCGTCCCCTCATATTCTTCTCGAAACAAGCCACGGCGTTGTAATTCTGGAATGACTTGTTCAACAAAGTCTGTTAAACCATGTGGAAATGTAGGTGCCAAAATATTGAAGCCATCTGCGGCACCATTGTTAAACCAGTTCTCTAACTCATCAGCAATTTGACTGGCAGTGCCAATCAAAATTTTATGCCCTCTTGCCCCAGCGACTTTTTTATACAGTTGACGAATGGTTAAGTTTTCTTGGCGAGCTAAATCTATTAAGAGTTGCTGTCGGCTTTGCCAACCTTCTGTGATAGGAAACTCAGGAACCAAATCATCCAAAGAGTATTTAGAAAAATCGATATTGCCTAAAAATGCAGACAACAAACCAACGCCCACTTCTGGATCAATTAAGGACTGTAATTGTTCAAATTTTTCCAGTGCTTGCTCATAAGTTCCCGCCACGATTGGCATAATACCCGGCATGACTTTAATGCTTTCAGCATCACGTCCAAAAGCTGCTGCACGTACTTTAATATCTTGATAAAAAGCCTGAGCACCTTCTAAAGTTTGTTGTGCCGTAAATACAACTTCGGCAGTCTCTGCTGCTAAATGACGACCATCTTCCGATGAGCCTGCTTGCACGATAACAGGATAGCCTTGTACAGGTCGTGCAGACTGTAATGGCCCAGCGACTGAATAGTACTCACCCTGATGGTTTAAATAGTGTAATTTCTCTGCATCGAAAAAATGACCCGAGGTCTTATCGAATAAATAGGCATCATCATCAAAACTATCCCATAAACCTTTTACTACATCGACATATTCACGTGCACGCAAATAACGTTCATTGTGCTTTGTTTGCTCATTTAAATTAAAATTTTTGGCTTCAAAATCAGTACCTGAGGTCACTAAATTCCAACCTGTACGCCCTTGGCTAATATGGTCTAGAGATGCAAATAAACGGGCTAAATGGAACGGTGGTAGGTATGACGTTGAGATGGTGCTAATTAAGCCAATTTTCTCCGTCACTTGAGACAGCACGGATAAAACTGTTAGGGGTTCCCAATAGTACGCAGGTGCACCTTTGGCCAATAAATGAGAGGCAGCTTGTGGCCAACCTAAGCCATCTGCGAAAAAAATAGCATCAAACTTGCCTTGCTCAGCAATTTTTGCCAAGTTCTTTAAATGTTCTAGACTGGTCACATCTTCTGGATTGACATCTGGATGTCGCCAAGCAGCTAGATGATGCCCCACACTTTGCAAAAAAGCCCCTAATTTTATTTGTCTCTTTGGTTTACTCATGTTTTTCTCACATAATTTTGAGCTTACTTAAATTACAAATTCTCAAATTTCTTGATCATTTTTTGATATTTGATAATAAGAATCTAAGTAAACGATGTCGTTTACTTATGTTTTAAAAATAAGAGAAATATATTCAAATCAAAAATAATTAATCGGCATAATGTTATTCATTGTTCATATATAGTTTTCCTCAACATTATGCGCGGACAGATTGATTATTCTTTTAAATGCCCTTTTAATGGAAGTATTAGATGACGTATCAAAAAGCCAGCCAGATGACGAATGATTGTAAAAAATTAAAAAAGGTTTTGACGGGACGCCCTACACGACAGGATTCTGAAGCATTACACCAACACTTATTAAAAATTGCCTCTATTTCTTTTTTAGAAAATGGCTTTCAGGCCAGCAGTATTGAAGGAATCGCTAAAAAAGCACAGGTTTCAAAACTGACCATTTATAGGCAGTATCAAAATAAAACCAATTTATTTATTGCTGTGATTCAAGCTGGGGTTAAGCAATATATTGATGATATACGTGACTGGTCTAAAAATAAAACAGTGAATGCAGAAAGTTTATATGAACTCGGTATATTTATTGCGACACGTTGGTTTTCTTTGGAAAATATACGTTTAATACGGATAACAATTCCTGAAGTACAACGCATTCAAGAGTTGTCCGATATGATCAATAGCCTCATGATGCAAAGTCGTCAACCTGTTGAAGAGTTCTTAGAGCAGCTTAATCAGCAGGATGGTTATCACCTTGAAAATGTGGGTACTGCAACGATTCAATTTATTCAGTTATGTGTTTTTGGGCATTATTATTTGCTTAGAGATGAGTCCTATTTACCCAATACAGAACAGTTGCAAGAAAATATTCAAAATACGGTACGACTATTTTTAAATGGTTATCGCACTTTTTAGCATATTGTTATTTTATTTAGGATGAAAGCAATATGAAGTCCCTCAAAGAGTGAGGAACTGCATATTATTATTTAGGCTGCGGTTATTACCATGCTATTTCTTGACCTTGAAAGTCGACAAACTGTTGTTCATTCTTGCCAATAAAATCTTCAACCACACGTATAATGCCTGTTGTGCTTTCCTTCACGCTGATGGGTGCATGGCTTCCGCCCATTTCAGTTTGAACCCAACCTGGATGTAAGTTCAGCACGCCTATTTGGGCAGGAATTGCCTCATTTATCGCAAAGCCACGTGTGATACTGTTGAGAGCAGCCTTGCTTGCGCGATACAGCTCCATACTTCCATCATCGTTTAAAGCAACGCTTCCCATGCGAGAACTCATAAAAGCAATGACACTCTTTTCTTTCATCAAAGGAAGAAGTTTTCTCGCAATCGTCACGGGTGCAATACTATTTACCCAAAACAGATTGGCAATCTCATTGGGCGTGCATTGCTCAACGCGTTGATGTTCTGGCCCAAGAATACCCGCAGAAACCAACAGTAGATCGATTGATTTTTCATGATATTTACTAAGTAAACGGTCTGCCGTTTGTACATAGCTTAAATCTAATTCGGTTAATTCAAGTCTGTCTGGATACTCAGAGAGCAGTTGATTCAACCCTGTAGAGACTTGGGTTATGTCTCGGATGGTCGCAATAACATGCCAGTGCTGATTGAGCAACTCTCTAACTAGACCTAGACCAATCCCTCTTGAAGCACCAACCACGATTGCGCGTTTATTCTTATCATACATAAAATGTTCCTCTATCACGATAACTCAAGGTGTAAAAACGCTTGAGATCAAACCCTCAAAGAGTGCTTTGGGATATTGATTCACAAACTTAAGAATTCGCTTTGATCATAGTGCAGTAAGAATTTTTTATACAAACCTATTTCTGTAGACTTATTCAACCGTCATCATTATGTCAATGAATAAGTCCACATCTAACATCAAGCACACTAGTAATAGGTTTTCCGACGACCCAACATTGGAGAATTTAGAAAACCTAAAACCTAGCGATTTCTGTTTAGAAGTTCACAGTCCATGAAAATTGTGCTGTACGCGGTGTACCCAGAAATAAATAGTCATCCCCGAAGAAATTTCCTGCATCTCGCCAATATTTTTTATTGAACAGGTTGTCCACATTCAGGCGTAGCATATTGTCATAACCATAAGCACGGAAGTTATAAGCTGCACCTGCATCGAATACGGTATAGCCTGAAACTTTAACCGTCCCTGTTTTGTTGGCGTATTTACTGCTGCTGTATTGCATACCTGCGAGTAAACGTAAACCTTCTACTTGAGGCATTTGATAAGACACATGATTGGCAAAACGAACCGTCGGTACATTTTGAGTTTGATGTCCTTTATAAGCATCGACCTGTATATCTTCCAAACGTGAACGGGTCAGAGCCAAAGTCGATGTCATATCTAGATTTTCAGCAACGCGACCTTGCAAGCCCAATTCCAAACCTAGATTATGCTGTTCACCATCGGTGACATAGTAATTGTCTAAGTTGGTATATTGATGGTCTTGTGTTAAGTCAAACAAAGCGGCAGTAAATAGTAGCTCTTGCCATTGCTGTTTAAGACCTAACTCATATTGAGTTGAGCGTCTTGGTGCTAAAGTTTCAAAGGCATTTCCTACGATGCCTTTATCCGGATTACCATAGGCGGACCACGGCGCTTGACTGCCGTCGCTGATTCCTTTGGCATAAGAAGCATACAGATGAGTGTTCTGCCAAGGCTGATACATCAACGCGAGCTGTGGCAAGAACCGATTGAAGTCAGTGTCACGAATACTGTTGCCACCCGCAGCATAGGCACTTTCATTTAAATGTAAAAGCCTACCGCCCAGCAAAACTGACCAAGTATCATTAAATTCAATTTGATCCAACAGGTTGAGGGCTGTTTGTTGACTATCTAAAGATTTGTAATGATTACCTAAGGCTTTGTCCGTAGGCGTATAGCTAATAGGATCATTATAAATATTTCCTGAACCTATCCATTCGTTGATTGCATCATACTGAGTATGGCGTTTGTAGGCATGTGACAATTCTAAACTCAGGTTATGTTGCCATGCTCCAGTGTTGAATTTTCCGTTTAAGCCTGTTTTAAATTGATTGGTTAGATAACTGTCATCTGGGCTACGGAAATCATAAATGTCATAGTTACCATCAGTGCCAAAGGTGTAGGCAAAGGCTGAGTAATCATCTACGACCACACGGCTTTGTGAAGCAGACAAATTGCCGTTCCAATTCTCATTGATTTGATAGCTATATTTCAGACTCGTATTTAGACTTTCATTGGTGATTGGTTTGCTCCAGTTTTGATAGCCCAGTAAACGATCCCATTCCACTCCTGTCGGTACAGTTTCACCACCAAGTAGCTGATAACCAGGTACCGAACGCTGTTTTTGACGCTGTGATTCAAGATCAAATTCAAGTTTTGAACGATCTGAAATTTTCCAGTCTAAAGCCAAGGAGCCAAACAAACGTTTTCCATCGGCGTGTTCAACATAGGGGTGAATATCTTCATAAGCTGCATTCACGCGATAACCAAATTGTTGATTGTCTCCAAACCATCCACCAAGGTCAGTCGCCACACGGCTGCCGCCATGACTGTCTGCTTCAAGGGTTAAAGACTGGACATCTTGGGGGCGTTTGCTCACATAGTTCACCACACCGCCCGGCGTTGACATCCCACTTTGAATCGCACTCATGCCTTTTAGGATTTCAACTTGCTCTTTATTTTCAAGCGCTACATTTTGCTCACCGCGTAGCAAATTACCGTTCAGTAAATAACTTGATCCCGCATTTAAGCTAAATCCACGCATCACAAAGTTGGCATAGTAACCAATGGGTGCATAGCCATCCCCAACGGACGCATCGTTCTTTACCACATCGCTCAGTGTTTTCGCATGTTGATCTGCGATTAGTTCAGTAGTAATGGTGTTAATAGATGCAGGAATTGCTGCAAGGTTTTGCTGACCAAACCCAGACAAATTAACCTTGGGCTGATAATAAGCCAGTTGTTCAGTCTGGGCAGTGGTTGTAATGGTTGCGAGTTGCTCCACATCACTCTCTTCTGCCGCATGTACCCATACCGAGTTCAGTCCTAGACATGAAAATGAACCAACCGCCAATAATGCTTTTTGTAAACGAGAAAATGGATACGTTTTCACTGTCGTTGCTAACCCCAAAAGATAAATTTACAGCCTGAATTTTGCGGCATGAGTATTCACAATTTTTGTAGAATGAACAAGCACATTATTCAACATATCTCAGCTTTTTTTTAATTATCTGGCGATAGCTTTGAGCGTTCACATTTCGAAATTGAGTTTATAGTTTAACCACCTGATTTTAAATCATAACTTTGATCTGTGTTCCATACCTTTAGTCGTATTTGATACAGCATATGGTATTGGGATTTTAGCTGACTTGAAACACTGTATTGTGGATTGGAACCTAAAAGCTTAGGTTGATTTATTTCATTTTTTTAAGACATTTTTTCAACTTTAGAGTGATTTTTTAACTACAAACCCATTAAAATGTTATAACATAACAATACAAAGTCTAAACTACTCTACTTCATGATGAATAAATTCTCTCTTTTTTCCTCAAGCATATATTTAAGCCTACTGAGTTCTTTCACTTGGGCCGAAACTTCAACAGAAGTACTCCAGACCATCCAATTACAAGCCGAAACTGAGGGTGAAAACCTTCAACAAAGTACCGCAATGACTAAGTTTTCACATGACATTTTAGACGTGCCATTTAGTCGAAGTGTGTTATCCAAAGCATTAATTCAGCAACAAGATGTGCAACGTATTGACGATGCACTCACGCAAGTGAGCGGGGTCTATAGTCAAACCAATTATGGTGGCGGCTTTTGGGATAACTTTTCATTTAGAGGTTTTAGTACAGACCCCAATATTGGGGCGCAAATCATCAGAAATGGCCTGAGTGTTAACCGTGGACTCAGTGCTCCGCGAGATATGGTGAATATTGAATCCCTCGACTTTTTAAAAGGCCCAATGGCTGCGCTCTATGGCCGTGGGGAAGCTGGCGGTCTACTGAATATCAACACTAAAAAGCCTGAATGGGAAAGTTCTTCAGAAGTGAATTTACGTGCCAATAGTTTAGAAAAATACCGTGCTAGTTTTGAACATACTGCCCCAATCAGTGATGCTGTGGCTTATCGTATTGCGATCTCACATGAAGATAACCAAAGTTTTCGCGATCATGTGCAGAGTGAGCGTTGGTTTTTCTCCCCTCAACTCACATGGAAAATTTCAGATTCAACCCAGTTAGATTTTGACAGTGAATTTACCCGACAAGATGGAACCTTCGACCGTGGTGTAAGTAGTTATCAAAAACAATTTGTGATGGACCCTAAAACATTTACAGGCGAACCTGATGATGGTGATCATATTCAAAAAGATCATTTCTATCAGCTTCGACTTGCACATCAGTTTAATGATGACTGGAAAATGAATAATGCTTTCAGTGTGAAAGATACTCAGCTCAAAGGCTTTTCCAGTGAACCTCGTCGTATTCAAAGTGATGGACGAACATTAGAGCGCCAGCGTCGCTACCGTGACAATAAAAGTGATGACATTCTCTTTCAAACTGAAGTTCTTGGGACGATCCAACAAGACTGGGCCCGTCATGAAGTACTTTTGAGCACTGAACTTGGGCAGATGAAGTATCGTCAATTACAACTGCGTCGAAACCACAGTAGTAGCGTGCCAAATAGTATTGATATCTATGATCCTATTTATGGAAAATACTTACCCGAGCTTCCACTTTTCATTAACACCGAAGAACAGCAACGCTATTTTGCACTGAATCTACAAGATCAAATTTTCCTCAATGATCAATGGAGTGTGCTGTTTGGTGCGCGCTTTGATCACATCACTCAAGACTTTCAAAATAAACTTACAGATACATCCAATAAAAAGGATTTACAACAAACCAGTCCACGCTTGGGTTTAAACTATCGACTGAATGATCGTTGGTCATGGTACGCCAACTATGGAGAATCCTTTGCACTCAACAGTGGCATGGACCGAAACGGCGATGTGTTTAACCCTGAAAAAGGCAAAAGCTATGAGATTGGTGGGAAATATCAGATTACCCCACAGAGTTTGCTGAGTTTAGCCCTCTTTAAAATGGATAAAGAGAATGTCTTAACCACAGATCCAGCAGATAGTAACTATCAAATCACCGCTGGAGAAGTCTCAAGTAAGGGGCTAGAGCTCGATCTAGAGACACAACTCAATGATCAATTCGCTATACGTGCCAATTATAGCTACACAGATGCTCAAGTGGAAAAAGACCAAAGTCTTGCTAAAGGTTCACGACTCAGCAATGTGCCGAAGCACAGCGGCTCTATCAGTAGCAACTATGAATGGAACCTTGCTAATGCAGACAAAGTTGGACTCGGTGCAACGGCAATCTATGTGGGCAAACGTAGTGGACACAGTACAGATAATGGCTTCAACTTACCTGAGTATACTTTGTTGAATCTAAATGCTTATTATGCGCCAACAGATCAGCTACGCTATCAGTTCAATGTGCACAATCTCTTAGACGAAACGTACTATGTTGCAAGCTATAGCGATATGTGGATTCAACCGGGCGATCCTTTAAATGCATCTGTCTCGGTACAATGGAAGTTTTAAAGTTTAAAAAACCAGACTTGTCTCGTTAGGAGTTGAGTCTGGTAGTCAGAAAAGTAAGATTCAGATCACTTTTTGAAGTATTAGCTGCCTTAGTTTTCTTTAGCGTTACTATGTACTTACTTCAAAAAGTATTCCCAAATGATAAATCCAAGAAAAAATCCAAGAAACGAATATAAAGTAATGATAAAGAATACAAACCAAGCTCTATTTTTTTTCAGTAAAAAGTTCATTTCCAATACCTCAACGCTCTATCTATATTCATTATTCTAAGGTTTCCTATACGAAAGGACAGATACAGTTCTTTGTGAATAAAATATAACAGACTATAACAGTTTTGCCATTTTAACTCCCAAAAGCGGTCAGACTGATATCAAGTAGTATAAAAAAGTATGAGGAGACTATTTTGCCTCCCCATGCTTTAACTGATTAAGGGATTAAACTTTCGTTTCTTTTTTTGCATTCATCCAACGATACAACACTGGTAATAGCACCAAGGTCAATAACGTCGAAGAAATAATTCCACCAATCACCACAGTTGCCAGTGGACGTTGAACCTCTGCTCCTGTGCCCGTGGCAAGCGCCATTGGGACAAAACCTAAAGACGCTACACAAGCGGTCATTAAAACAGGCCTTAATCGCAAAATCGCTCCCTGCCAAACGGCTTCATGTAAGCGGTATTGCTCTCTTAGCTCTTTAATGAAAGTCAGCATGACCAAACCATTTAAAACGGCAACGCCAGACAAGGCAATGAAACCAATGCCCGCCGACATCGACAAGGGAATGTCTCTTAACCACAAGAAAAGCACACCACCAGTTAGAGCAAATGGAACGCCAGTGAACACAAGCAAGCTTTCTTTGATGTTATGGAAAACGGCCATCAGCAAAATAAAGATCGTTAATAATGCCAGTGGAATCACAATCTGCATTCGAGCCTGTGCCGAGGCCAGATTTTCAAACTGACCACCATATTCAATCCAGTAACCACTTGGTAACGGATACTGCTTAAGCTGACTTTGTACTTCTGTGACAAAAGAGCCCAAATCACGACCTTCCACATTCGCCGTGACAATCACACGACGTTTGCCATTTTCACGGCTGACTTGGTTGATGCCATCCATCATTTTTACAGTGGCAATATCGGTGAGTAAAATGCTGCCACCGTTCGGAAGCTGTATTGGCAGTTGCGCAATCCCATTGACAGTACGGTCTTGTTCACTGAGTCGAATGACAAAGTCAAAGCGGCGGTCACCCTGTAAAATTTCACCAACATTTTGTCCGCCAATGCTTGCTGACACATAGTCTTGTATGGTTTTGACACTTAAGCCATATTGCGCTGCAAAGCTTTTATCAATTTCCACATTAAGCAAAGGTAAACCCGACGTTTGTTCAACTTTGACTGCAGTACTGCCTGAAACTTGCTGAATCAATTTACTGATTTTTTCAGCTTCCGTATTTAATACTTGCATGTCATCGCCAAAGATTTTGACACCGACATCGCTGCGGACACCCGAAATTAACTCATTGAAACGCAGTTCAATTGGCTGAGAAAACTCACTGTTGTTACCAGGTAACGTTGCTAAATAGGCCTGCATACGGCTACGCAGTTCATCCAGTGTTTCTTTTGGGTTTGGCCATGCATCACGGGGTTTCAGCATGACGTAACCATCTGAAATATTTGGAGGCATTACATCGGTCGCCACTTCAGCCGTGCCTGTCCGCGCAAAAATAGCGTGTATCTCAGGGAATTTTTTCAGAAGTAGCTTTTCCGTATTTTCCTGAATACGAAGTGATTCTTCTAAACCAGTGCTTGGGGAACGCAGTTGCTGTACAGCAAAGTCACCTTCACTCAGTTGTGGTGCAAACTCACTGCCGATACGCGTTGCAAGTAATCCCGTCAACATCAATAAGCACAATGCGAAGGTCAAAACCACCGCTTTATACTGATAGGCACAGTCCAATACCCGCTGATAACGCTCTTTTAGCCACAGCATCCAACGGCTTTCAGTTTCTTTAATGTCACCTTTAACAAAAAGTGCGACAGCCGCAGGTACAAAGCTGATCGACAAAATAATGGCCGCAACGAGTGCAAGTACAACCGTCAAAGCCATTGGGTGGAACATTTTTGCTTCTACACCAGTCAGTGCAAAAATCGGTAAATACACCACCAAAATAATCAGCTGACCAAAAATAAGTGGACGGCGGGCTTGGCGCGCTGCCAAAAACACTTCTTTAAAGCGTTCCGACTGAGTTAACGGTCGTTTGAGTAATTGTTGTGCATGGGCTAAACGGCGAATACAGTTTTCAACAATTACCACTGCACCGTCGACAATAATGCCGAAATCCAATGCACCCAAACTCATCAGGTTGGCACTGATGTTCTGTTGTGCCATACCCGTTAAAGTAAACAGCATAGACAGTGGAATCACACAGGCTGTAATTAACGCCGCACGAATATTACCTAAGAATAAAAAGAGGATTACAATCACCAAGATTGCACCCTCAACCAAGTTCTTTTGCACTGTTTTAATGGCTTTTTCCACCAACGTGGTGCGGTCATAAACTGTTTCGATTCTAACGCCTTGCGGTAAACTACTTTGCACCTCCTGAATTTTGGCATCTACAGCTATAGACACCGTTCGACTGTTTTCCCCCATCATCATCATAGCGATGCCGAGTACAGTTTCTTCGCCGTTATGGGTTGCGCCTCCTGTTCTGAGGTCATGATCAATTGAAACCTGCGCAATATCCGCGACACGAATGGGGTTCCCATTTGGGCTGGCAACCATTGTATTTTCAATATCTGCAAGACTGTTGAGTGTCCCTGGAACACGCACTGTGAGTTGCTGACCATTTTCCTCAATATAACCAGCACCACGGTTTTCATTATTTTCCTGTAAAGCGGTTTGTAGTTGGCTTAAGGAAATATTCAACTGCTGCATACGGTTTAAGTTGGGAGCAACCACATAGGTTTTGTTAAACCCGCCAATACTGTTGACCTCTGCAACCCCCGCAACACGTTGCAGCTGTGGGCGAACGATCCAATCTTGGATCTCCCGCAAGTCCATCGCGCTATAAGCGGTACCATCCGCTTTTTTGGCATTCGGTTCGGCTTTAATGACCCATTGATAAATTTCACCTAAACCTGTCGAAACTGGTGACATGGTTGGGGAAACATCGCTAGGTAAGTCCGCTTTGACCTCTTGTACCCGTTGATTAATCTGCTGGCGTGCCCAATAGATGTCTGTACCATCCTCAAATACGATGGTGACTTGGGACAAACCATAACGTGAAATCGAACGTGTCAGCTGTAAATCGGGAATACCTGCCATTGCAGTTTCAATTGGATAGGTAATCCGCTGCTCAACCTCCAGTGCGGTAAAACCATTGGCTTGGGTATTAATTTGTACCTGCGTATTGGTAATATCGGGCACTGCGTCGATCGGCAGTTTTTGATAGCTATAAACTCCGACCGCAATCCATGTACAGACAAAGAGCATGACCCAAATTGCATTTTGAATAGAGAACTGAATAATTCGTTCAAACAAACCCTCAGGCTTGGGTAAATCATGATTAATGTGCATGATCAGCCTCGCCTTTTTCTAGTTCAGACTTAAGGACAAAGCTGCCTTGACTGACATAGCGTTGTCCTGCTGTTAGGCCTGAAATCACTTCCACCCATTGAGCGTCATTTGAAGCTTGCCCAAGTTGAATGGGCTGCGCTTTCAAATGCACTTGTCCTTTTTGTTCAGCGTCGACCACAAATACCGAAGTTTGGCCTTCAATGTTTTGAATAGCACTTTTATGGACGCGAAGCGCTGTTTTTGAACTAGTATTGTCTAAAAAGATATTCACTAAAACATTTGGACGTAGTTCCGCCGCTTGGCTTTTTAATTTAGCACGTACCACCAAGCGTCCTGTTTGTGCATCGGCTTGAGAGGTTAAGCTTTGGATAATGGCTTCATATTTTTGCTCAGAAGCATTCGGCTTAAATGTCAGACTCTGATTGGCTTGTAACTGACCTGAGTACTGAGCAGGCAGATTAAACTCAAGCCATAACTCTTTAAATTGTTCAATCACAAAAAGCTGATCGGCCAATTGTACGTTTTCACCCACTACGATATCTTTTTGGCTAATCACACCAGAAATGGGTGCTTTAATGGCAAAACGACCATTTACCCCACCTGTTGCACCCAATGCACTTAAACGGCTTTGCACCGATTGCACAGTAATCTGCGCTTGTCGGTAAGCATTTTCTGCTCGTTGGTAGTCTTGCTTGGCAGAAATGCCCTGTGACCATAACTGCTGTTCACGTTGATAATCTTGACGTGCCAAATCCAAACTGGCTTGTGCCATCCGCAAATTGGCCTGTTGATCGATCAGTTCAGGGACAGACAATACAGCTAAGGTTTGTCCTTTTTGTACGTTTTGACCAAGCTCAACATTCACCTGTTCCACATGCCCACCAAAGTTTGGCGAAATATGAGCTTGCTGATCGGTATTAACCACAAGCTTTCCGGGTAGAACGGTGACTTGAGACACCACACCTTGTTGAGCTGAAGCGATTTGAATGCCTTGCTCTGTCAGTTGCTGTGCCGTCAGTTGAATTTCACCTTCCTCGGCATGTCCTTTTTCTGCCTCGGACTCATCCGCGTGTTCAGATTCTTCATGTTCGGCATGCGCATGTTCATCGGTGGTTTTATCTTTTGAGCTAAACCAAATTCCTATAGCAATAAGGAGTGTTACTAGAAGCAAAAGCCCAATCATCAATGGCTGTGATATTTTTCCAAATTGGTTTTTTAGTTGCATATTATTGTGCTCCGCCAAGGATGAGGTCTTGTATTTGTGCGATTGAATTTTTACTGATTTGGCTATAAGCATCTGAACTACTGATCTGTTCGTAGCTAGTACCTAGGCTGAGTGCTTCTGCGCTCAATGCAGTCTGCCAAGCTTGACGTAATAACTGCAACTGCCCAAGGCGTATGCTTTGCAGTTGTGAGTTAGCTTGTTGGAGGTCGGTAATGGACAGCTTCCCCGCTTTAAAACCTTGCAACGTACGCACTTGAACTTGTTCTGCCAAAGTGGTTTGTTGGCTCATCGAACTGAACTGCTGTTTTAGTCCTTTGAGCTCATGCATGGCATTGGCGATATCTAAAATCTGCTGTTTTAACTCGCGCTGTTGTTGCTGACTCAACAAGCTTTGCTGGTGCTGGGCCATCGGAATGTTGTATTGCTGACGGTTAAAAATATTCAGTGGAATATCCACGCCGACACCTAATGTGGTATCGATATTTTCATTCGGTGCTTGGCTCCGTTTCATGCCGACATTTAAGGTCGGATTGGGACGTGCCTGCACTTTTAAACTTTCAATGTTTAAATTGGACTGTTGAATGTTCAGTGCATACAGCTTTTCCAACCAACCTTCAGCTATATAGCGCTGTACTGTGGCATCGCTTTGATCTGGCCATGGCATTGAGGTCGCATTGAGTTGAATATCGGCTTTGGTTTCGCCCCAAAGGTTTGAGAGTTGACGCTGTGCTACTTGTTCTGCCAGTACTGCTTGTTGGTATAAGCGCTGCATATCCAAACTTTCGATTTGCGTACGTTCATAGTCAACCAAAGCAATACTGCCCGCCTGATAACGTTTTTTGGCACTGTCTAAATTGTTTTGACTAACTTTGAGTTGTGCTGCGTACAGCGATTTTTCAACTTGTGCCAAAGCCAACTGAGACCATGCAAATTTCACTACCAATTGGCTTTGTGCTGTCCACAGTTGTTGCTGTAACTGTCCTTGTTGGTGCGCTGTTTCTGCGAGTTTTTGATTGAGCTTACGCTGTCCAAAAACATCTAAGGGCTGACTAATGGCAATACTGAGCTCACGATCAGTATCTGAACCAAAACCATCTTGATTGATATTTAAGCTAGGATTTTGCCATAGACCACTGTTTTTGATGTTCAGCTCTGTAATGCTTTGACGCTGTTGCCTAATGTCACTTTGGTTTTGATAAAGCTCTACTTTTGCCAAAGCCTCATCCAAAGTCTTGATCGGTTCGGCAAAACTCCATTGCATCGCAGCTGTTGTTATACCCACAGCAAGGGCTTGACGTATAAACGCCTTAAATTGATTCGACATGCTTTTTCCCACTAATTTTTAGAAGAAGTGGTGGGAAATGTTTTAGGCTACCCCACCATTAGCGGGGCATGTTCAGGAGGAGGATGTTGCCCCAATAAATCAGGGGCTTGATAGGCATTTTGCCAAAAAAACTGCGGGCGCTCTCGAACTTCAAGCGCGAGTGGCAGTTGATAATTTTTTTCTTTCGGAACAATCAAATGTGCCATTGAGGGCAAGTGATCTTGATGTTCTTCACCCAATTCAAACTGATCATTTGCCGTTTGAGTATGGTCATCAACACTGCTTTCCTGGTGTGCCTTATCATTAGACACACACAAGGTGGTTTGATGATGGCCAAAATGAAAACTTTGTTGTGTCACGACTTGAGCTTTTTGTTCTTCATGGACGCAAAAAGCTGCCGCCACGTTCCAAAGACTTTGGAACATGAATAAAGCAACTAAGACGCTAATCCATGTGGTAGAACGCATAATGTCGTACTGAAATAAAGTGACGCTATTGTAAAGCCTAGACTAAGTCTAAGGTCAAGTCTTTTTAATGACTATGTTCATGTGGATGGCATTCATCTTCTTCAATCTGTAAAGTCACTTGCGTAATCCCATGCTCATGCCCCAATAACTCCACAGCTTGGTGGTATAACGCTCTCTGGTCTACATCGGGTGCAATCAAATGCGCTGTTAAATGCACATTTTTAGAGGTAATGGCCCAAACTTTAAGCTGGTGAATGCCTTGTACACCCTCTAAAGCCAGCAAGTCATTGCGTAAAGATTCGATATCAATTTCACTTGGTACACCTTCAAGCAAAATATTGATACTTTGTTTCAGTAGCACCCAAGTTCGAGGTAAGACCCAAAAGCCGATCAACACCGCAATAACGGTATCTACCCACATCCAACCTGTGAAATAAATCACGAGTGCGCCAATGATCACGCCCACAGAACCCAAGGCATCACTGAGCACCTCAAGATAAGCTCCTTTCACATTTAAGCTGTCTTGGCTGCTCGACACCAAAATCTTCATTGAAATTAGGTTAATGATTAAACCCAAAGCCGCAACAACCAACATGCCTAAGCTTTGAATTTCGGGCGGCTGACTAAAACGCTGATAGGCTTCATATAAAATGTAAATGGCTACCACAAACAACATCATGGCATTAAACAAAGCTGCCAAGATTTCAAACCGTTGATAGCCAAAAGTACGTTTATCATCGGCAGGTTTTTGCCCAATTTTGATGGCTGCTAAAGCAATCGCTAAAGCAGCGGCATCGGTAAACATATGTGCTGCATCGGACAATAAAGCCAAACTTTGCGTGATAAATCCTGCAACCACTTCTACAATTAAGAAGGTAAACGTCAGAGCAAGTGCAATGGTTAATTTTTTGGCATTTTTTGCAGTCACTTCAACATGGCTGTGATCATGGTTATGAGAACCACTCATGTAGGACTCCTTATCATTCTATTTAACGGAATGCTTCAGCATTGAAATCGAAGCTTTTTTTAATTTAAAAATTACTCGATTTAGCATACTCGGTTAAAACAATAAAATCATCTTTCATGTGAATACGTCTTTATTTACGGCGTTTGTTACCTGTCAAAAACTTCATGGCCTGTGTATAGCCTGTTGGTGTAATACGCTGTACGAGATCGATAATTTTGGCATCTGTTCCAATTAAGACACGGCGCTCATCTTTTTTCACAGCCTTTAAAATGACTTGCGCTGCGACATCTGGCGGAGTTTTAAGCATTTTATTGAAAGAACGGCTGGCACGCTCAGGGTTCATACCCAATGCACGAATACTGTCACTCATTCGTGCACTATTGGCGATATTGGTACGTATCCCACCCGGATGAACACAAGTTGCACTGACGCCACAGTCTTGCAAATCTAACTCTTGACGTAGTGCCTCGGTAAAACCACGGACAGCAAACTTTGTCGCATTATAGGCACTCTGAGTAGGTTGAGCAGTGAGCCCAAATAAACTTGAAATATTCACAATATGCCCACAGCCACTTTGTTTTAAGTAGGGTAAAAAAGCTTTGGTTCCATACACCACACCCCAAAAGTTGATGTTGAAAATCCACTCGGCATCTTCATAGCTCAGGCCTTCAACAGTACTCGCTAACGCGACCCCCGCATTGTTAAAAACTAAATTGACCTGTCCGAAATCCTGCTCACTCTGCTTTGCCCAATCCTCTACAGCCTTACGGTCTGAAACATCTAGTTTTGTGAGCGTGACTGAAACAGGATAATCTTTGACGTGGTTTAAGGTTTCCGCCAAACCTTGTTCATTGACATCACTAAGCGCTAAATGTGTACCTTGCTTTGCCAGTTGAATCGCCAACTGCTGACCAATGCCTGAACCTGCGCCTGTGATCGCAGCCACTTTATTTTCAAAATTTCTCATAATGCTCTCTCAATCTCGTTTTAAACTTAAACGTCATGCTGATGGTTCAAGTGCTCTAGTCTACGCAGACAAGGTGCTATTTTAGTTAATGTACAAAAATTACAGTCATGAATGAAATGATCATTTCTAATGATTCAGTATGCATAAAATTCATGAGTGGTATTTTAAAGATCATTTTTAATTTTCTTGTATTTTCAAGTGATAGGACTCTGAAAACAAGTTACTGATATCTACATAGTGTGTCACACAGGCTTTAGACTATAACAGCCCTGAGAAATTCTGCTTCATCTGTTATATTTTTTTAATCTTGTTTTTGTATCTGTTTCATCAGTCGTTTGCTTTGCATAATGTACTCATCACCTCAGTTGAGTGCAGTAACCATGAAAGATCTAGACTCAAAAAAACCAGCAAAATATGCAGATAGTTCAATTTCAGATAAAGCTTTTAAAAACATGATTATCTGGTTTGCGATTTACTGTGGGCTTTTTTGTATAGGTGTGATTTTCTTTGTCGGTGCAGATCAAAACTACCTTCTTCAGTAAAAATCTGAAGCTTGCTACATCAACATCTAAATTCGGCCTAAAAATTAAACTCCACGAGAAAACACACTTTGGAGATTAAACCTAGACATGGGTTTAATCTCTATTTTTTTGAGTTGAAGACTAGTAAAACGGCAGTTACATTACATTTTGAATGGTTAATGTCATTACAAATGAATGACAGGGGCTGTGTAAAGATCAGATTTCAAGCCCAAATCACTAAAAATGCAGCAACCACCACCAATACAATACCGAGATGTTCAGCACGTGCCAGCTTTTCTTTAAAGAAGTAGGCTGAAATCAACATACTAAAAATAATCTCAACCTGCCCCAGGGTTTTTACAATGGGCACGGACTGTATACTCATGGCACTAAACCAACCCAGTGACGCCAAAAAACTACATAAGCTGACACGAAATGTAAGTCCAATACGCTGCCACATAGCCCATAACGTTGCACGGCGAAATATACCTAAATACATTAAAAGTAAAAAGCACTGTGTTCCAATCACCATTAAGAGCACCCAAGCTGCACGGTGAATAAACGGTAAATTATCTAGTTCTAAACTGGCCTCACGTACCAAGAGCGAGGTAATGGCAAAACATAAACCACTACCGATACCTATACATAAGGTTTGTACGGAAAAATCAGAAAAGTCCCGCCCTTTGGACATTAAAAAAACTGCAAAACCTCCGACAGCAACCCCAAACCAGCCTAAAAGGCTTAAATGATCGTATAAAAAGACCACGGCGATAATCGCGGCAAGTACTGCCTCACTTTTAGCAAGACCCACTCCAATCGCATAATTTTTTTGCTTAAAAAGCTGAACCATCAAGGCTGTTGCTGCAATTTGGCTCAACGCCGCAATAAGCACATAGATAGCAAAACGGAGATTAAAATGGACGGAATCTGTCACAGGTTGGAAATGGTAAAGACAACTGATGTAAAGCAGTGCTAGAGGTAAAGCAAAGATGAACCGCGCTAGAGTAACGCCATAAACATCTACAGTGGTACTGAGTTGCTTTTGAAAAGCGTTGCGCCAAGCCTGCATAAAAGCGGCCATAAGCGTAAAAAGAATCCATGTTATTGTCATCAAGTACTCTATATACAGTTACTTACCTAACCTAATGTAACTCGTTGATGGCAACACATGTGCTTTATTTTCATGACTTATTCTTATGTGACAAATAACTTAAGTTCTGATGAAACTTCGACTATTGCATTACATGTGCAACATCTCCTCAAAACTGAGTATGGGATAAATTAAACAACAAAGCATAAAAAACCGAAGGAGTTATCCTTCGGCTTCTATGTGAAATTTCACTTTGATCTATACAGATCAAAGTGAAAACGGATTATCATTCCAAGTATTAGAAGTTATAAATCGCAACCAAGTTCACACGATTGTCTTCACCTTTCTTACTACCATTTGCCGCAGGTACAAATGCTTCACGCTCACCGTAAACATACTCGACGCCAAGGCTAACAGGCTGAACTGGGCTATAGAATAAATTACCCCATGCTTGCCATAAGTTTTTATTGATTTTGGTATCATCAGCTACAGCATCAAGGTAGTCCTGATTTTTATCAAAAGTCATATAACCATAAGCCAATGTGCCGCGTAATTTGTCATTAAACTTTTGTGTTAAACCGACAGTAATTGAGTCAAATTCACTTTGTTCAATACTTGTGCCTGTTGCAACTACACCAGGGTTTGTAAAGGAAACAAAGCTGCTATCACCTTTGACATGGTAGTAGTCCGCTTTCACAGAAGTCACAGGGGTGATGTCAAATTTGGCACCAACACCTACGCCATACGCCCACTCTTCTTGATTTTGAATGCGTTTTTCATGCGCCATTGCACGTCCACTGACTGAAAGTGCATCATTAAACTTATGATTCAGTCGTCCTGTAAATGCAGGCATACGTTGGCTCATGCTAGCATCTTTCGGGTCTTCCACTGCCGCGACTAAGTTGGTATTTGGCGTGAATTTATGGGTATAACGCACTTGAGGGGTACGTTTAATTGAAGCACCCACATAAGCCAAAGCATCAATCGTTTCAGGGATATAGTCTGGAGTCGCAAAGTTTGACCACGTTTGACCAATTAGCCAGTTACCATAGTTTAAATACGCATGACGAATACGTAAATTATCAAGGTTTGCACCGCCTAAAAAGTCGACCTCAATTTTGGCATTTAAGTTCTGATCGGCGACTGGCGCTTTAAAGTCCAAACCTAATCGCGTTGCTGAAAGGGTTGATCTTAAACGATCGCTATTTTCAGCATTTCCTTCTAAAGGTACACTATTGATTTGGTTATAGGGCATATCACGAGCACCACCTTCAGCCTGATACGATGCGTCCGCGCGAACATTACCGTATAAGTTGAACTCTGCCCCACCTTTGGTCAAACCTAAACCCGTTTTTTCAACCGTTTTTGGCGTCGTCAACACTTGGCGTTCAACAGCGCTCAATTGAACAGCTTGCTGCTGTTGTTGCTGCGTATTCTGTTGAAGCATTTGTTTTAACGCATTAATTTCATTTCTAAGTTGCTCAATCTCTGCCGTTGTATTGGTTTGTGCATGTAATGCTGCACTACTTAACATCGATAAAGTGACAACTAAAGCGTTCTTCTTAAATTGTTTCATTTAACACGGGTCCTGTGTATTTAAGTCTGTCCTGACTTTTACTCTTTAATATTTAGCTCTCTTTTTCATCGCTGTTTTCTAACGCAATGCATTTCTTTTAATACTTTAAAATGAAACTTTTTATCGCATTAAAAATTGCGTTAATAAACAACTTATAAAAAGCAAATTGATTTTAACAGTTCATACAGTTTTTGAAATGAGCCTACTACTAATGCACTAGACTCATGGGTTTAGTATTATTTAATTGGCTGTCGATTTGACTGCATCAAACACTTGTTTTGATTTGGTTTTTTCACCATCTACAGATACTTTTAAGTTGACCATAAACACGGCCAAAGCTGCAATCACACCAGGTATCGCAATCACGAGAAAATTCATTTGATGTGGCAACTCAAAAGTTAACAATGCACCTGTCAGTACAGGTCCAACAATTGCACCAATGCGTCCAATGCCTGAAGCCCAGCCCATACCTGTAGAGCGCACCGCAGTTGGATAGAACTGTGCAACAAATGTATACAGGAGAATTTGTGAGCCAATAGTCGCTGCACCTGCAATCGCAATTAAACCGTACAGCACCATTTGTGGACTGTTGAAACCAAGTAGAATCAGTGCAATAGCACCCACGGTGAACATGGTTGTTAAAACTGGTTTTAAGTGGAAACGGTCTGCGAGGGCACCACCGCCAATCGCTCCCACCATACCGCCAATATTTAAAGCAAATAAGAAAATCATACTTGCACCAAGCGAATAACCTGCTTGAATCATCAGTTTTGGTAACCAGCTTCCAAGTGCATAGACCATGAGCAGGCACATAAAGAATGCCACCCAAAACATCATGGTGCTAAAGGTACGACCTTGTTGGAACAATGCTTTTAATGGAGCGTCATCACCAGCAACAGGTTCGTTAAGCTTAAATGTCGTTTCTGGCTGAATCGCTTGCTCCGGTGCAATTTTTTGCACAATTTCACGGACTTTTTCAGTTTCGCCTTTTTTAGTCAGGAACATTAAAGACTCAGGTAAAAACTTCCAAAGAATCGGTAAAGCCAGAAATGGAATGATGGCGATATAGAACATGATTTTCCAACCATAGTCTGTTACCAACCATGCACCCAGCAAAGCTGAGGTCATGCCACCAATGGCATAACCACTGAACATAACCGCCACGAGTGTGCTACGAATACGCTTCGGAGCATATTCAGTCATGAGTGCGACCACGTTTGGCATCACCCCACCAATGCCGAGTCCCGCAAGAAAACGTAAAATACCAAATTCGATAGGATTGCTTGCAAATGCGCCTAGAAAGGTGAAGCCACTAAAAATAGCCACACAAATCATAATGGTCTTTTTACGGCCCAATTTGTCAGACAACGTACCAAAACTCATCGCACCGAACATCATGCCAAACAAGGCTGTACTTGCAAGTAAGCCTGCTTGTACTGCACTGAGTCCCCACTCTTGCATCAGAAGTGGCAATGCCACGCCATAGATGACTAAATCGTAACCGTCAAAAATAATAATTAGTAGACACCAAATGAGTACACTCCAATGAAAGGGCGTAAATTTGGCTTCATCGACCACCGTGTTGATGTTAACTGGATTTGTATTCACTTTAAGCCTCCTGCTTGCGAATGTTTGTTGCTGTGCACATTGCAGCAAAAGTAGCTTTCTTGTCCAAAACCGAATAACTCTATATTTATACCTTTAAGGTCGGTTAAGGTTTTTATTGTTTTAAATAAATAGCTTATATAAGCCATGATTGCAGTGAGAGACAGAAAATAAGCAAAACCAAGCGATTATGACTATAAAAAAAGCCATCCCCAAGGATGGCTGAAATGGCTCGTTTTAAAATGTAGACGTTAAAAGTATTGTGGAATTTAAATCCCTAAGCTTAGATAAATGCGCGGTCATATTTGATTGCTTCAAGGTCATAGACCTGATAAATACAATCAAATAATGAACGAATGTCCTCACTTTCATCCATGGAACGAATGGCTAGAAAAATGGGGCTAGTCGCTGCATCATCTAAGATTGGAATATAGTTCAAATGAGGGAGTTGAATGGTTCGTGCACTTTCAGGAACCACACAAATTCCTTCTCCAGCGGCAACTAACCCCAGTGCCAATTGTATTTCACGGACTTCTTTTAAGTGTTTGGGTTCCAGCCCATATTCGGAAAACAGCCCTTGGACTTGAGTAGAAAAGTTTGGCTTGGGATGACTTGGATAAAGAAATAAGTTCTGATCGACCAAGTCCGACAAGTACACGCCTTGTTTTTGTGCCGTTAAAGGATGACTCGAATGTGCCGCCAACATCAACGGTTCTTCACGCAGTAAAACCCGACGCACAGCAGGATCTGAAATACGTAAGCGTCCAAAACCAACATCAATCCGCCCTTCTTTTAAGGCCTGAATTTGGTCTTTGGTACTCATTTCGATCAATTCGATTTTTAAATGTGGCTGCTGTTGGCGAAATAAATACACAATTTTAGGCAACAACCCATATAACAACGATCCCACAAAGCCCATGGTCACCGTTTTTTCAACCAAACCTACACGCTGAGTCATAGCTTTGACTTCTTCGGCATTAGACAAAAGTTTAACAGCGTGTTGATAGAAGAATTGTCCTGCTTCCGTGGTTTTGAGTGGACGGCTGCCACGTTCAAATAATTGCACCCCCAATTCAGCCTCTAGATTTTGTATCTGGCGGCTTAAAGGAGGCTGTGCAATGAATAATTTTTCAGCAGCTTTGGTAAAACTCTGCTCTTCTACAACAGCTACATAGTAGCGGAGGTGTCTCAATTCCATGACTATTTATACCTTTAAGATATATTAAAATGCTAATTTGATCTTCGACAGTTCATATTTATTCTTTTAAGGTATATCAAATCAGGTACACAACGCAAGGCTGCGCAGAGTTAAGATGTATAAATCTATAGAAACCTTACTCGTCGAAATCCCCACTATTCGCCCACACAAAATGGCGGTAGCGACTATGCAAACGCAAACGCTTGTCTTGGTGAAAATCAGCACTGAAGATGGCTTTGTCGGTTGGGGTGAAGCGACAACAATTGGCGGACTGGGCTACGGTGAAGAAAGTCCAGAAAGCATTAAGACCAATATTGAAACTTATTTTGCACCTTTATTGAAGTCCCTTAAAGCTCAAAACATCGCACAAACTATGCGTGCTTTGAAAAATAATATTAATGGTAACCGTTTTGCCAAATGTGCAATTCAAACGGCTCTACTCGACATTCAAGCGCAACGTTTAGATTTACCCCTTTCTGAAGTGTTAGGCGGCCGCTTACGTGACAGTTTACCTGTACTTTGGGTGTTGGCATCTGGTGATACTGAAAAAGATATTGCTGAAGGCCGAAAAATGATTGAGGCAAGACGCCACAATATTTTCAAACTTAAAATTGGTTCACGCCGTGTAGAAGAAGATGTTGAACATGTTCTTGCGATTAAACAAGCACTGGGTTCAGACATTTCCATCCGTGTCGATGTGAATCGTGCATGGTCTGAGCTAGATGCGATTAAAGGTATTCAACTCCTACAAAATGGTGGCGTTGACCTGATTGAACAACCCTGTGCGATCGACAACATTGATGCGATGCAGCGTTTAACACGACGTTTTGATCTTGCCATCATGGCGGATGAATCGCTCATGGGACCAAGCTCAGCTTACCGTTTAGCCAAAACCAATGCGGCCTCTGTTTTTGCAGTGAAAGTGGCTCAGTCTGGTGGACTAATTGAAGGTCATGAAGTCGCGAAGATTGCCAACTTAGCAGGCATAGATTTGTATGGCGGAACCATGCTTGAAGGTGCAGTCGGCACAATTGCTTCGGCACATTTGTTCTCGACCTTTGAAAATTTAGCTTATGGCACCGAGTTATTCGGTCCACTGCTGTTAACCCAAGATATTTTAAAAACCCCACTTCAATACACTGACTTCGCTTTGCACTTACCCCAAGGCAAAGGACTCGGTATTGAACTGGATGAAAACAAGATTGATCAGCTGCGCCGCGCTTAAGCGACGTCTTAACCGTTTAGGAGTTATACATGCTTTTTCACGTACGTATGGATGTAAACATTCCACTGGATATGCCTGCTGAAACTGCCAGTGAAATTAAAGCAGTCGAAAAAGCATATTCGCAAGAGCTACAAGCTCAAGGCAAATGGCGACATATTTGGCGCATTACAGGTCAGTACTCAAACATCAGCATTTTTGATGTAGACAACAATGAAGAGCTACACAATATTTTGCAAGGTTTACCCCTGTACCCGTATATGAATATTGAAGTGATGCCGTTAAACCGACATCCATCGTCTATTCGCGAAGATGATCGTTAATTAAATGGTCGAATAGAAACAGCTGAATCACTGACATCTAATCTACGATCCAGTGAAGGATATTAACAAGGAACGTGGCAGCTAAGCTTTTAAAGAAATCAATAAAGCTAGCCACCACACAGCAAACATACTTAAGGAGCAATAGTATGAATCGTCAACAGATTGATGCATTAGTCAAAACAATGAATGTGGATACAGCAACAGGTTCTGTAGACGCACGTACTCAACAAATTGTGGTTCGCCTATTGGGTGACTTATTCCAAGCGATTGAAGACTTAGATTTGAGCCAAACTGAAGTTTGGAAAGGTCTTGAATACTTTACGGATGCAGGCCAAGCCAACGAACTCGGTTTACTTGCGGCAGGGCTGGGTCTTGAGCACTATCTTGACTTACGTGCAGATGAAGCCGATGCCAAAGCAGGCATTACAGGCGGAACACCACGTACCATCGAAGGTCCTTTATACGTGGCTGGCGCACCTGAATCGGTTGGTTTTGCACGTATGGACGATGGTTCTGAAGAAGGCAAAATTCCGACTTTAATTATTGAAGGGACAGTGACTGACACTGATGGTCAGATTATTGAAGGTGCAAAAGTTGAAGTGTGGCATGCCAATAGCTTAGGCAACTACTCTTTCTTCGATAAGTCACAATCAGACTTCAATCTACGTCGTTCAATCATTAGCGACCAAGATGGTAAATACGTTGCTCTCACCACGATGCCTGTCGGTTATGGTTGCCCACCAGAAGGGACAACTCAATTTGTATTGAACAAGCTAGGTCGTCATGGCAACCGCCCTTCACATGTACATTACTTCGTCTCTGCACCAGGCTACCGTAAGTTAACTACGCAATTTAACATTGAGGGTGACCAATACCTGTGGGATGACTTTGCATTTGCAACACGTGAAGGCTTGGTGGCTACCGCTGTCGATATTACCGATGAAGCTGAAATTGCACGCCGCGGTTTAACAGGTCCATTCAAACACATTCAATTCAATGTTGAACTGGTGAAAGATCAAGCGGCTGCACCATCAACTGAAGTTGAACGTCGTCGCGCTAGCGCTTAATTACCCTTGGAACCGAAATAGCCACTGCAAAGTCGCATTTCGGGGACTTCCTCACTTTTGGAAAGTCGGAGAACGGACATGCCACGTATCCCAGTTATTAATACTAGCCATCTCGATCGTATCGACGAATTACTTGTCGACAACTTTGAAACAGGCGAATTCAAACTTCATCGTTCAGTGTTTACTGATCAAGCCCTTTTTGACCTAGAAATGAAGTATATCTTCGAGGGTAACTGGGTTTACTTGGCACACGAAAGCCAAATTCCAAATAACAATGACTATTACACGACGTATATTGGCCGTCAGCCGATTCTGATTGCACGTAACCGTAATGGTGAACTGAATGCCATGGTCAATGCCTGTTCACACCGTGGTGCACAGCTTTGTCGTAATAAACGTGGCAATAAAGCAACCTATACATGCCCTTTCCACGGTTGGACATTTAACAACTCAGGCAAGCTTTTAAAAGTTAAAGATCCAGCAGATGCAGGTTATTCAGACTGTTTTAACCACGAAGGTTCACATGATCTGAAAAAAGTTGCACGTTTTGGCAACTATAAAGGTTTCTTGTTCGGTAGCTTAAATCCAGATGTTCCCTCTTTAGAAGAATACTTAGGCGAAACCAGCAAAATCATTGACATGATTGTGGATCAATCTGAGCAAGGTCTTGAAGTTTTACGTGGCGCGTCTACCTACACTTATGAAGGCAACTGGAAACTCACTGCAGAAAATGGCGCAGATGGTTATCACGTTTCAGCGGTGCACTGGAACTATGCAGCGACCACTCAACAACGTAAAGAAAAACAAGCGGGTGACAACATCCGTGCCATGAGCGCAGGCGCTTGGGGCAAACAAGGCGGTGGTTCATACGGTTTTGACAATGGTCACATGCTGCTTTGGACACAATGGGCGAACCCAGAAGACCGTCCAAACTTCCCGAAAGCTGACGAATACTCTGAAAAATTTGGCGAAGCAATGTCGAAGTGGATGATTGAGCGTTCACGCAACTTATGTCTTTATCCGAACGTCTATTTGATGGATCAATTCGGTTCACAAATTCGCGTACTTCGCCCAATTTCAGTTAATAAAACTGAAGTCACGATTTACTGTATCGCACCTGTAGGTGAAAACGCGGAAGCTCGTACACGCCGTATTCGCCAGTACGAAGACTTTTTCAATGCCTCAGGTATGGCAACACCAGATGATTTAGAAGAATTCCGTGCATGTCAAGCGGGCTACGCAGGCATTGAACTGGAATGGAATGATATGTGCCGCGGTTCAAAACATTGGATTCATGGCCCAGATGATGCTGCCAATGAAATTGGTCTAAAACCAAAGCTTTCAGGTGTCAAAACTGAAGATGAAGGCCTCTACCTTGCTCAGCACCAACACTGGTTAGACATGATGAAAATTGCAATTGCCAATGAAAAAGCACTGGCTGTTGAAACTGCAAATGAACAAGGAGAAGTGGCATGAATGCTCCTACAACACTTAACACCGTTAGTATCGAACAAGTCAGTCAGTTTCTGTATCAAGAAGCGCGTTTTTTAGATGATGAACAATGGGATGATTGGCTTGCATGTTATGCCCCTTCAGCATCATTTTGGATGCCTGCATGGGATGACGACGATACCCTGACGACAGATCCGCAGTCTGAAATTTCCCTGATTTACTACCCAGACCGCCAAGGTTTAGAAGACCGTGTGTTCCGTATTAAAACTGAACGCTCTTCTGCAACGATGCCAGATACACGTACTTGTCACAATGTGAATAATATCGAAGTGATTGAGCGTGATGGCGAAAAAGTTACCGTCCGTTTTAACTGGAATACGCTGAGCTTCCGCTACAAAACCAGTTATAGCTACTTTGGTATGTCGCGTTATGAAATTGATTTTTCAGGTGAAAAACCACAAATTTTAAGTAAATACGTGGTCTTGAAAAACGATTATATCAACCAAGTGATTGATGTTTACCATCTCTAAATTAGCCACACATCCTTAGTATGCTTTCAGCCAAATGGAGTTTTGGCTGAGAGTTCCAAGTTTTAAAGTTTTTAAAGGATATTCAGCCATGTCAAACCACAATGTTGCACTTCAATTTGAAGATGGCGTAACGCGTTTTATTACAGTGACTCAAGGTGAGTCTTTATCAGATGCCGCTTACCGCCAAAAAATTAACATTCCGCTAGACTGCCGTGATGGTGCATGTGGGACTTGCCGCGCTTTTTGCGAATCTGGTAGTTATGACATGCCTGAAGAGACGTATATTGAAGATGCGTTAACACCAGAAGAAGCGGAACAAGGCTATATTTTAGCTTGCCAATGCCGTCCAAGCTCGGATGCCGTGTTCCAAATTCAAGCTTCATCTGAAGTCTGCAAAACCGAAATTCACCAGTACCAAGGTACTTTAGTCGCTGTCGAAAACTTATCAGAATCGACCATTACTTTTGATATTCAACTTGATGAAGGTCAACCTGATATTCATTTCCTTGCTGGTCAATATGTCAACGTCGGCATCCCAGAGACAGCAGAAACGCGTTCCTATTCATTTAGCTCGAAACCGGGCAACCGTCTAACGGGCTTTGTGGTCCGTAATGTGCCGAATGGCAAAATGAGTAGCTTTTTAAGTAGTACTGCCAAAGCGGGCGATAAAATGACTTTTACAGGCCCATTTGGTAGCTTCTATTTGCGTAATGTGGTTCGTCCTGTTGTCATGCTTGCAGGCGGTACAGGTATTGCCCCTTTTATGTCTATGCTGCAGATTTTAGAAGAAAAAGGGGCTGAACACCCTGTTCGTTTGGTGTTTGGTGTTACCAATGACTTCGACTTAGTTGCTTTAGAACAACTGGATGCCCTCCAAGCTAAACTTCCATGGTTTGAATACCGTACCGTGGTTGCAAGTCCAGACTCTGCGCATGAGCGTAAAGGTTATGTGACTGGGCACATTGACAATGAATGGCTCAATGGCGGTGATGTTGATGTCTACCTTTGTGGTCCTGTCCCTATGGTTGATGCTGTTCGTGGTTGGTTAGATAGCGAAGGCGTAAAGCCTGCAAACTTCCTGTTTGAAAAATTCTCAGCAAACTGATTGGGGCCACTTATCATGTCTGATCGTCAAAGATTTTTAAACAAAGTCGTGATTGTGACTGGTGCCGCTCAAGGCATTGGTCGTGGGGTTGGACTCCAAGTGGCTGATGAAGGCGCACAAGTTGTCTTAGCCGACTTATCTGACTATGTCGATGAAACATTAGCAGAAATTGAAGCGCATCAAGGCGATGCAATAACAGTCAAAGCTAACCTTGAAACCTTCGCAGGTGCTCAAAGTGTTGTAGACAAGGCACTTGAAGTCTATGGCCGTGTCGATGTGCTCATCAACAACGTCGGCGGTGCAATTTGGATGAAACCTTTTGAAGAGTTTTCTGAAGAAGAAATCATCAAAGAAGTGAATCGCTCATTATTCCCAACGCTGTGGTGTTGTCGTGCTGTTTTACCTGAAATGATTAAAAATCAGAAAGGTACGATTGTAAATGTGTCTTCTATTGCGACTCGTGGTATTAACCGTGTGCCCTACTCGGCTTCCAAAGGTGGGGTAAATGCCCTTACTGCATCACTGGCTTTTGAGCATGCCAAAGATGGGATCCGGGTGAATGCAGTTGCGACAGGTGGAACCGAAGCACCGCCGCGTAAAGTGCCACGTAATGCAAATCCACTGTCTGAAAATGAAAAGTCGTGGATGCAACAAGTGGTCGATCAAACCATTGATCGTAGTTTTATGAACCGTTATGGCACGATTCAGGAACAAGTGAATGCGATTGTATTCCTTGCTTCAGATGATTCGTCATATATGACAGGTACAGTTGTTCCTGTCGGCGGTGGCGATCAAGGCTAATTGATCGTCACAAAACTTTATATACAGGATCATGTCTGCATGGAGGCAAATGAATGGCTACCCTGTTTAAAACTTTGAAAGAAGATTGGTCTATTTCAGCCACTGTCGCAGGATTTTTGGCGGTGCTTATTTCCTATTCAGGACCACTCATTATCTTCTTTCAGGCTGCGCAACAAGCTCAGGTTTCCCCGTCCATGATGATTTCGTGGATTTGGGGTATTTCTATTGGGGCAGCCGTGGCAGGAATCTTCCTTTCCATTAAGTTCAAAGTCCCTGTAATTACCGCATGGTCTGCGCCGGGTACGGCTTTGTTGGTCACGCTGTTCCCGAATATCAGCCTGAATGAAGCAGTAGCCGCTTATATCACCTCAGCCGTGGTGATTTTCCTGATTGGGGTCAGTGGTTACTTCGATAAATTATTGAAATGGATACCGCAGTCGGTAGCCGCCGGGATGATGGCAGGTATTCTTTTTCAGTTTGGTTTAGGTCTGTTTAGTGCCACTAACAGTATGCCGATTATTGTATTTAGCATGTTGTTTGTCTTTTTAGTCGCAAAACGAATTTCCCCACGTTATAGCATGCTTTGGGTGCTGCTTTCTGGTGTGGCCTTGAGCTTTGGGCTTGGTGAAATGAATGCGGTGAGTTTAGATGTTCAACTTGCTATTCCTCAGTTCATTAGCCCTGAATGGACTTGGCACTCCACCTTGAACCTTGCCCTGCCTCTGATTTTAGTCAGTCTGACGGGACAGTTTTTACCGGGCATGGCCATCATGAAACTGAGTGGTTATGACATGCCTGCTAAGCCAATTATTACCACCACCAGTATTGCGTCTTTAGCTGTTGCATGTGTCGGCGGTATCACCATTGTTTTGGCGTCCATTACCGCTGCACTGTGTATGGGCAAAGATGCGCATGAGTTAAAAGAAAAGCGTTATATCGCAGGCGTTGCTAACGGCATTTTCTATATTTTAGGTGGGTTATTTGCAGGCAGTATCGTTCTGCTCTTCAGCTTGCTGCCAAAAGAGCTTGTTGCCGCTTTGGCTGGCTTGGCCTTATTGGGTGCAATTTCAACCAATATCGCTGTAGCCATGAAAGATGAATCTCAACGAGATTCTGCACTCATTACTTTTTTAGCTACAGCTTCAGGTATGCACTTTTTAGGTCTAAGTTCCGTTTTTTGGGGCATCGTCATTGGTTTAACTGCGCATCTGATTTTAACCAAACGCAGCCCTGACGTTTCAGCTTTAGCTTCAACACCAAGCTCCAATCCAAGTTCTAAAAGTTAATAGGTACGTTGTGCCTAGGACAATATTATGATTGATAAAAGTTCAGCTTCTTTAACAGAAGCACTTTCGCAAATAAAGGATGGTTCCACCATCATGATTGGTGGTTTTGGTACAGCAGGACAACCTGCTGAACTGATTGATGGCTTAATTCAACTCGGCATTAAAGACCTCACCATCGTCAGCAACAATGCTGGGAATGGTGACTATGGTTTAGCCAAGCTGCTGAAAGCGGGTGCCGTGAAAAAAGTCATCTGTTCATTCCCGCGTCAGTCCGATTCTTGGGTCTTCGATGAACTCTATCGTGCAGGCAAAATCGAATTGGAACTGGTGCCTCAAGGCAATTTGGCCTGCCGCATTCAAGCCGCAGGTATGGGACTTGGCGCAGTGTTTACCCCAACTGGCTACGGTACTTTATTGGCTGAAGGCAAAGAAACCCGTCACATCGACGGTAAAGATTATGTACTGGAATATCCAATCAAAGCCGACTTTGCTTTGATTAAAGCCCAGCAAGGCGACCGTTGGGGTAACTTGGTTTACCGCAAATCGGCACGTAACTTTGGCCCGATTATGGCGATGGCCGCAGGTGTAACCATTGCGCAAGTCTCAGAAGTGGTGGAACTGGGTGAATTAGACCCTGAACACATCATCACCGCAGGTATTTTTGTTCAACACGTGGTACAGGTTCAACCTGAACCAGTTGCTGTGTAATCGGGAGAACATCATGAGCTATCAAAAACTCAGCCGTAACCAAATTGCAGAACGTGTCGCACAAGATATTCCCGATGGTGCCTATGTCAATCTTGGGATCGGTTTACCGACCAAGATTGCCAGCTACCTCCCGTCAGACAAAGACGTGTTCTTACATTCTGAAAATGGTTTATTGGCTTTTGGTCCACCGCCAGCCGCAGGTGAAGAAGACCCAGAACTGATCAACGCGGGTAAAGAATATGTGACCATGCTACAAGGTGGCAGCTTTTTCCATCATGGGGATTCGTTTGCCATGATGCGTGGTGGTCACTTAGATATTGCAGTCCTTGGCGCCTTTCAAGTGGCGGCCAATGGTGATTTGGCCAATTGGCATACCGGTGCACCTGATGCAATTCCAGCAGTGGGTGGTGCCATGGACTTAGCTGTTGGTGCTAAGAAAGTCTTTATCACCACTGACCATACCACGAAACAAGGTGAACCAAAGATCGTGGCTGAACTGAGCTATCCCGCGACAGGTTTGAAATGTGTGGATCGTATTTACACCGACCTGTGTGTGATTGATGTCACTGCAGAGGGTTTAAAAGTGATTGAAAAAGTCGACGGCTTAAGCTTTGCAGAATTGCAGGCGATGACGGGTGCTCCGTTGGTGGATGCGACACAGTAAATTTCAGAAAAATTTGCTAGAGCTTATAGTCATCAACAACCTGTCGAGTGCTTTAAAAGTATTGTTTTTGCAACAGCAGTGGAAAATTGCTGCGAGTGAACAGGTTTTGTTGATGACAAAATTTTTGGTCACTTTTTTAAAAAAGTGACAAGAACGAGCTACTTCTATTTGACTGAACACGGTAAGACTCCGTCGTGACTAGATACAGTTGATCTATCAGCAGAGTCCCGTTTTAAAGGACAAGATTAAAAATGAAAAATGCTTATATTATCGATGCCATCCGTACCCCATTTGGTCGTTATGCTGGAGGTTTAGCCCCAGTACGTGCCGATGACTTGGGTGCTGTGCCAATTCAAGCCTTGATGCAACGCAACCCCAGTGTAGATTGGACCCAAGTTGATGACGTGATCTATGGTTGTGCCAACCAAGCGGGAGAAGACAACCGTAATGTTGGACGTATGTCGGCACTGCTTGCAGGTTTACCGATTGAAGTGCCTGCTACAACTGTGAACCGTTTATGTGGCTCATCTTTGGATGCGATTGCCATGGCAGCCCGTGCAATTAAAGCTGGAGAAGCCAACCTGATCATTGCAGGTGGCGTAGAAAGCATGTCACGTGCTCCGTTTGTGATGGGCAAATCAGAATCAGCGTATGGGCGTAGCCAGAAGATTGAAGACACCACCATGGGCTGGCGTTTTATCAATCCTAAGCTGAAAGCGATGTATGGTGTAGAGACCATGCCGCAAACCGCGGAGAACGTGGCACAACAATTTCATATTGATCGTGCAGATCAAGACCATTTTGCCTTGGCGAGTCAACAGCGCACCGCAACCGCGCAAGCTCAAGGCTTTTTTACACATGAGATCATCCCTGTGAATATTCCACAGCGTAAGGGTGATCCGATTGTGATCGATACCGATGAACATCCACGTGCATCGACCACCTTGGAAGGTTTAGCCAAACTTAAGCCAGTTGTGACAGCAGAAGGCACCGTTACTGCGGGGAATGCGTCAGGTATCAATGACGGTGCGGCTGCTGTACTGATCGCTTCAGAAGCAGCGATTGAGCAGTACCAACTTAAACCACGTGCCAAAATCATTGCTTCAACAGCAGTGGGTGTAGAACCACGCATTATGGGCTTTGCACCTGCACCTGCCATCAAAAAGTTACTGAAACAAGCCAATCTGACATTAGAGCAGATGGATGTGATTGAGCTGAATGAAGCCTTTGCTGCACAAGCACTGGCCGTTACCCGTGATTTAGGTCTGGCAGATGACACCACACAAGTGAATCCGAATGGTGGTGCGATTGCGATTGGTCATCCACTGGGTGCATCGGGTGCACGTTTAGTCACCACGGCCTTAAACCAATTAGAACAAACGGGTGGAACCTATGCGCTATGTTCAATGTGTATTGGGGTCGGTCAAGGCATAGCAATGATTATTCAGCGGGTTTAACCGTGGTGTTTCTGCTCATAACGCTTTTTGCTGATAACAACAGTGGAAACACTCAAAATTTTTAATGAATTAAGGAAAAGCATATGCCAAGTTTTACTTCAAATAATGCCGAAATTCACTATCAGACCTTTGGTGACCCAAAAAATCCCGCGATCGTTTTTTCAAACTCGCTAGGCACAAACTTCAACATGTGGAAACCACAAATTACTTTTTTCCAAAAAAACTATTTTGTGATTTGCTATGACACTCGCGGGCATGGTCAGTCTTCTTCGCCTCAAGGGCCTTATGATATTGAACAACTTGGTCTAGACCTGATCCATTTACTGGATCATTTAAACATTGAGAAAGCCATTTTTTGCGGTATCTCAATGGGCGGGCTTACAGGTCAGTGGTTAGTCATTCATAAACCTGAACGTTTTCACCGTGCCATTGTATGTAATACCTCAGCCAAAATTGGCAATGAACAAGCATGGAATGATCGCGCGTCATTAGTACGTACCCAAGGTTTAGAACCCATTGCATCGACGGCTGCGAGCCGTTGGTTTACCGAACCCTTTATCCAAAGCAACGCAGCAACTGTAGCAGCGCTTTCAAACGACTTAGGTGCTGGCAGCCCAGAAGGTTATGCGAGTTGTTGTGAAGCTTTGGCTAAAGCGGATTTACGTGAAAAACTCGAAAGTATTCAAGTGCCTTTACTTGTGATTGCAGGGCGTAAAGACCCCGTAACAACAGTCTCAGATGCACAGTACATGGTGAATCACATCCGAAGTAGTGCCCTATTTGAAATCGATGCCTCTCATATTTCAAATATCGAACAGCCCAAAGCCTTCAATCAGGCCATCTTAGACTTTATTGCTTAATGCTCTAGATCTGAACTCAAAACAGCCCTACATGGGCTGTTTTTTAGTACCTATCTAAAGAAAGCGATAGGAATACGTAAAACTCATTATTAAAAATATGCTGGCTTTAGCTCATTTTATTTTTCCTCTTAAAATCATCAAAACTCAAAAATTGTATATAAAACAAACTGAAATTATTATGATTGCAAAATCATATCTTCGAAATTTCACTTATTGCCAATCCTAAACTCACTAGATCCCATCATGTAAAGCCGAATCTACACAGCTAAAATGAGCAAAATAGCCAATTCTTTTCTTTTATAAATTTTCTCGCACAGCAAATGCCCATACGCAATAGGAGGATATTTTTTCAATACATTCTGCTACTCAGCAATTTTTCTACAGTCTTTTGCTTATTTAACGGCAAAATTTATCAGCAAGGAGGATGCTGAAAAGCCCCTTTAGAAACCTGAACTTTCCTCTTACTGTTTCAAGTTTTTCAGTTTTTTGCTAAAAGTTAATGACGTCAGCTAAATAGATGTTAACAACAGACAAAAACGTCCATATACATTTTAACGTAACAAGTTGATGTTTTAATTGATGAAAGTGATATTCTTTAAGTTCAAAATTGATCCAATAAAGCTTAGCAACTGAATTGATCATGGTCGTCAAGCTAACCAAAAGAGCTAGAATAAATTGATCAGATAATGTACAGATACAAACCATATCAAACTTCAGCTTTATTTTGATATACAGTTTAGCCATATAAGAAATGATCTAGATCTCATGTAGCGTGAGCTACCGACTAAGAAGTCTGAGTTGCCCTCTTTTCAAGACTTGAGTTGTACCTGTGGCATAAAACGGAAACAAATCTGCTGCTTTTGGTCAATTTGGCTTACAATGTAAAAAAGAGTAATAATCCGAAAATTTGTAATCTTTTAACATTGCCAATTCCTTGCAAAATTTACATTATATTGCCGAAGTTTGGCACTAAGCATCTACGTCAATTCAAACAAACTATAAAAAAAATGTAGAACTTTATGCCATAATACGCAAACTTTGCAGCCATCTTGCAAAGATTTATTGCAATTTATAAATGGAGCAAGCTAAATGAGTTCGACCATTTTGGTTATTCATGGACCGAATCTAAATTTGCTAGGAAAGCGCGAACCAGAAGTATATGGTTCTCTAACGCTGAACGACATCAATCAGCAACTCATTGCACAAGCTGAAAATGCTTCAATTTCTCTCGACACTTTCCAAAGTAATTGGGAAGGTGCCATTGTTGACCGTATTCATCAAGCCCAAGCGGATGGCGTCCAATTTATTATTATTAACCCTGCTGCACTCACGCATACCTCTGTTGCTCTACGTGATGCCCTGCTTGGTGTAGCCATCCCATTTATTGAAGTTCATTTATCAAATGTTCATGCGCGCGAAGCGTTTAGACATCATTCATATTTATCAGATAAAGCCGTTGGTGTTATTTGTGGCTTAGGTGCTCAAGGTTATAGCGCTGCGCTCAATTACGCTCTCACTAAAATTCAACCCTCTACGCAATCATAATTAGGAATACTGTCACATGGATATTCGTAAAATCAAGAAACTCATCGACCTGATGATTGAATCTGACTTACAAGCGATTGAAGTTAAAGAAGGCGATCAATCGATTGCGCTGACTCGTCGCAGTCCAGTTGTTGCAGCTGGTGCTGCTGTTGCTATGGCAGCTCCTGTTGCTCAAGCGCCAGCGGCTAAAACACCACGTGGTGCTGTAGAAACCTCTCCAATGGTTGGTGTGTTTTACGCTGCTCCAAGCCCAGGTGAAGCGCCATTTGTTAAAGTCGGTCAAACCATCACTGCTGGTGAAACACTGGGTATTATCGAAGCAATGAAAATCATGAACCCGATTGAAGCAACGCAAAGCGGTGTGGTTGAAGAAATTTTAGTGAAAAACGGCGAAGTGATCCAATTCGGTCAACCATTATTCCGCTACCGCGCGTAATAGACGGGGACTTATAATGTTGCAAAAAGTTTTAATTGCAAACCGTGGTGAAATTGCCCTGCGCATCACCCGTGCCTGCAAAACTTTAGGAATTAAGACTGTAGGGATCTATTCAGATGCTGACAAAGACTTAATGCACCTACGTTTTGTAGATGAAGCTGTATGTATTGGACCAGGTGCGAGCAGTGAAAGCTACTTGAACATTCCTGCCATTATTACAGCAGCTGAAATTTCAGGTGCAGATGCCATTCACCCAGGTTATGGCTTCTTATCAGAGAATGCTGAATTTGCTGAAATTGTAGAAAACTCAGGTTTTATTTTTATTGGACCACGCCCTGAACATATTCGTTTGATGGGTAACAAAGTTTCTGCGATTACTGCAATGCGTAAAGCAGGTGTTCCAACTGTACCGGGTTCTGCAAATGCGGTTACACCGCAAAATGCACTGGCTGAAGCTAAAGAAATTGGTTTCCCATTGATCGTGAAAGCTGCTTCTGGTGGTGGTGGTCGTGGTATGCGTATTGTAGAACGCGTCGATACCCTGCTTGAATCCGTTCAAGCCGCACAGCGTGATGCTGAAATGTGGTTTGGCGATGACACGGTGTATATGGAACGTTTCCTACAAACACCTCGTCACGTTGAAGTCCAAGTTCTTGCCGACGGTAATGGCCACGCGATTCACCTCTATGACCGCGACTGCTCTTTACAGCGTCGCCATCAGAAAGTGTTAGAAGAAGCGCCAGCGCCAAATTTACCTGAACAAGCACGTGCTGACATTTTAGAAGCTTGCGTAAATGCTTGTAAATTAATGCAGTACCGTGGTGCAGGTACATTCGAGTTCTTGTTTGAAGATGGTGAATTCTTCTTTATTGAGATGAATACACGTGTTCAAGTTGAGCACCCTGTAACTGAAATGGTGACAGGTATCGACATTATTGAACAACAGCTCCGCATTGCTGGTGGCTTAGGTCTTGAAATTGAACAAGATCAAGTTGAAGTCAAAGGTCATGCGATTGAATGCCGTATCAATGCTGAAGATCCAACGACCTTCTTACCTTCACCGGGTAAAATTGAGAATTTTTATGTGCCAGGTGGTGCAGGTATTCGTCTTGATTCACATATCTATCAAGGCTATAGCATTCCGCCCTACTATGACTCGATGATTGCAAAGCTGATCGCACACGGTAAGGATCGTAAAACATCACTTGCACGCATGCGCCAAGCGCTTGATGAAATGATTTTAACCGGTATTAAAACCAATATTCCATTGCATAAAGATTTGATTCTTCAAGATGAAAAATTCTGTGAACAAGCAATGGATATTCACTACCTTGAAAAGCATTTGTTAAAGCAAATTGAAGGTAATCAAGACAAATAATAGTTTTCTTGATCCTTAAATAAAAAACCGCGATAAATCGCGGTTTTTTATTTATAAAACAATTAAGGTAGTACACGACGTAGCGTTGCAAAGCATTGTTGTGCTTTATCATTGGCACAAAAATTAATAGTCGATGGACTTTGCCATTTCACAAAATACTGAGACATTTCACCTGTTTGATCTTCTTGAGATCCAGAGCAATCCACTTGGTTATTATCAAATTTGACTTGTAAAATCAAAGCAGGTAATTGCACATTTTTGTCGGTTGATGGCTGGTAATCATAAATTCCCGTGGACCATTCTTCCCCACTTTTAATCACAACATCACTATTACTTTTAAAATTATAGTATTCAACGCATTTACGATTATTTGGAATTTCCATTCCCCATAAGCCCACAATTTCAGGGCGAGTCGTTACACGAATATTATTTTGATTTGATGCTTGAGTATCCTCAGCCTGACTCGGCGTATTTGCCATAAGCACTGATGAAGTTAACATGAATAACATGCCGAGTAATGTTTTTTTCATACAAGCCATAATGTTTTTAAGCGTCCCACTAAATTAGCATATTTTGATTCAAAACATCATTTTATAACCATTTCATAACAATCTATTTTTTGCTATGCATTGCAATCTTAATTTAACAAAACGATTTATTGTTAGCACTAGACAAATCCTACTTTCAGAATCGAAAAAAGACCGCTTAAGCAGTCTTTTTTGTATTTCTTGATATTTGAATTTAAGCTACCGGTGCCAGTGTAAACAGCACCTGACCTGTTTTTACCGTTTGCCCTTTTTCAATGGTAATGGTTTCAACCTTCATCCGCTCAGGTGCAATAATAGGAATTTCAATTTTCATGGCTTCAATCACGGCCAAAGTTGCCCCTTCTTCCACAATGTCTCCAGAGGTACATTCAATTTTCCAAATAGAACCTGGCATGTGCGACTCGACTGCACAGCCACCTTCAGGAATTTGAATTTCACTGTCATCTAAAACAGCATCTAGGCTTTCAGAAACATATTCAGCCAAACCAGCCTCATGCCAGCGACGGCGTTCCTCTTCAAAGTTTGCTTGCTGTACCGCTTTAAAACTCGAAATGGATGCTGCATTTTCAATGAGGAAGTCATTGTATTCTTTTAAATTTAAAACCCCATCTTCTACACGAAGCTTTAAGCGTCCTGCTTTAAAGTCTTCCCGCATTTGCATTAGTTCTGTTTCAGACACTTCATAAAATTTAATTTGATCAAAGAAGCGCAGTAGCCATGGTTTTCCTTGTTCAAAGTCTGGATTTTTGCGGAAACGACTCCACATTTGGGTTGTACGTCCAACAAACTGATAACCGCCCGGGCCTTCCATGCCATAAACACACATATATGCCCCACCGATGCCGACTGCATTTTCAGGCGTCCATGTACGTGCAGGATTATATTTGGTGGTCACTAAACGATGACGTGGGTCCAGCGGCGTTGCCACAGGTGCACCCAAGTACACATCTCCCAAACCCATCACCAAATAATTGGTGCTGAATACGATATCCTTCACTGCTTGCTTTGAGTCTAAACCATTGATACGACGAATAAACTCTACATTGTCAGGACACCACGGCGCATCTGGACGTACTGTTTGCATATAACGTTCAGTCGCCAACTGAGTTTGTGAGTCCTCCCAAGCCAAAGGCAAATAGACTGTGCGCGAAGGCACTTCCATTGCGGTCACATCAGGCAATTCACTTTCTGCCCGTTGTAATAATGCTAACAAATGTTTCTGATCAAGTTTTAATGAGTCAAAGTGAATTTGTAGCGAACGAATCCCTGGTGTTAAGTCTATAATCCCTTCGATACTTTGGTCTTTAACCCATTGCATTAAAGCATGAATACGGAAGCGTAAATTGAGATCTAAAACCAACTCTCCATATTCAACCAACAGATAACTATTACCTGCAGGACGATAAGTCACATCAGGTCTAGCGTTGTCACCTTTTAATGTCGCTAAAACGGCATCTGATAAGGTCTCCATTTCAGCATGAAAGCTTGGAGAAAATTCTACATTTTCAGTCGTATCCGCTGTTAACGCTGCGCTATATTTTTGATTTAATACTTGTGCTTGATCATAAGAAATTGGGATAAATTTAACTTTATCGCCCGCTTTAAGCTGACCAATTTTCCAAAGTTCCGAGCTGACAACCACTGCTGGGCAAACAAAACCGCCCAAGCTTGGACCATCGGGTCCTAAAATAATTGGCATATCTCCAGTGAAGTCAATCGCGCCAATGGCATAAGCATTATCATGAATATTCGAAGGATGCAGCCCTGCTTCACCACCATCGGTACGCGCCCATTCAGGTTTTTCACCGACTAAACGAATGCCTGTTCGACTTGAGTTAAAGTGAATTTCAAATTCTTGCTCAAAGAAGCGCTCAATATCTCGTTTGGTGAAAAAGTCTGGCGCACCATGCGGTCCATACATCACTGCAATATTCCAAGTGTGGCTAAAGCTTGGCACCTGTGCTGCACTGAGCGCAACAGTTCCTGCTGTAGTATAAGCTGTAATCGGCAGCATATCTCCAATGAGTAAATTTCGTCCCGCATGACCACCAAACTGACCTAAAGTAAAAGTCGCTTGCGAACCTAAGTAGGTAGGTACATTCAACCCGCCTTTAATGCCAATATAACTGCGACAACCTGTGGTGATTTTACCCGTTTTAAGAATTTGCCCTTTTTTAACATTAAGGGTCTGCCACATGCCAACGTCGACACCATCCAATGTCGCAAGCATGTCGCCACCCGTAATCACGATTTGGCTATCACAGTGAAACTTTAAAGTTGGGCCTTGCAATGTACATTCTAGCCCTGCGGTATTAAATGGATTCCCCAATAGTTGATTGGCTACATTTAAAGACAAAGGATCAATCGCACCTGATGGTGGAACACCAACATCCCAGTACCCCAAACGACCATTGACATCTTGTATTGACGTTTGAATACCGGACTGTAATACCTCAACTTTTTGGGTTTTCCACTCAAAAGTATTTAAGAAACGTGTAGTCTGTGTCCCTGCTTTAAACACTTCACAGTCAATAATGTTTTGTAAATACTCAAGATTGGTTTCAATTCCTGCCACTGAAGTTTGTGCCAAAGTATCGCTCATGGTTTGAATTGCACTTTCACGGTTTTCGTGAGTCACAATAATTTTGGCAATCATCGGATCATAAAAGGAAGACACGTTTGAACCTGTTTCTACCCATGTTTCATTACGCGCTTGCGGATCAAACTCGACATAAGTCAATAAGCCAGCACTGGGTTGAAAGTTTTTAATTGGATCTTCAGCATATAAACGAACTTGGATCGAATGGCCTTTAGATCTAAGCGGCTCTGTTGGCACAGTCCAGTCACGGCTACCTAAAGTGACCATCCATTCCACAAGGTCTACAGCAAACACTTGTTCAGTCACGCCATGTTCAACTTGTAGGCGTGTATTCACTTCTAAGAAGTAGAATTGCTGTGTGTCAGTATCCATCACAAATTCAACCGTACCTGCCGAACGGTAATTCACCGACTGCATCAGTTGAACCGCAATACCCTGAATATAGTCACGTTGTTCATCATTTAAATGCGGCGCTGGGGTCTCCTCGATTACTTTCTGGTTACGGCGCTGTACTGAACAGTCCCGCTCTCCCAAAGCCAAAACCAAACCTTGGCCATCACCAAAAATTTGGACTTCAATATGACGCGCATTTTCCACAAACTTTTCTAAATACAAACCTGCGTCTTTAAAATTCGCTTGGGCCAAATAAGATACCGTTGCATAAGCATCTTTCAGCTCCGCCTCATTCCACACCAAACGCATACCAATCCCACCGCCACCTGCGGTACTTTTCAGCATCACGGGATAACCGATACGCTTTGCTTCGATCAGTGCTTCCGCTTCATCTGCTAAAAGCTGGCTACCTGGTAACAATGGCACGTTCGCCTGAATCGCTAGTTCACGCGCAGTATGCTTTAAGCCAAAACTACGCATTTGTGCAGAATTCGGCCCTAGAAACACAATGCCCTGTGACTCGCATAAATCACAAAATTCAGCATTTTCAGACAAGAAGCCATAACCAGGGTGAATGGCCTCAGCACCTGCTTCTTTCGCGACCTGTAAAATTTTTTCAATATTTAAATAACTTTGACTGGCTGGGCTATCCCCGATAAATACTGCTTCATCGGCCAAAGTTACATGTAAGGAATCACGATCTGCTTCTGAATACACCGCAACAGACTGAATGCCTAAATTCTTTAATGTACGAATTACTCGGCAGGCAATTGCACCACGGTTGGCGATGAGAACTTTTTTAAACATGCTGATTACTCCTTGCCTTCACGTACAATCAGTTGAATTTTGGTTGGGTTATAGGCATTACAGGGGTTGTTCAGTTGTGGGCAGTTAGAAATCAGCACGATGAGATCCATCTCTGCTTGAATTTCAACATATTTACCCGGCGCCGATATTCCATCGTCAAACTTGAGATGCCCATCACTGCTCACGGGTACATTCATAAAGAAGTTAATATTCGGCCCAATATGACGAACATTTAGTCCATGCTTTTTCGCGATTGGGTGCATAGCTAAAGCTGTCATAAAGTTATTACGGCAACTGTGCATCGGAAATGTGTCGTGTGCATAACGTACGGTGTTACTTTCACATGAACAAGCACCGCCTAAGGTGTCATGACGACCACAGTTATCATCATGGATCGTTGCGATTTTGTTGCCATAGTTGGTATATAGAGCTGTGCCTTTTTCTAGATAAATCTGCTGATTAATGGCTAGAGTATCGGTTGCGCTGTAACGTTCTTCAGGATTGTTTGCAGAAATAAATAAAGTATCGACTGCTTGGTTGCCTTCGAGGTCAATAATGCGGAAATACTGCCCTTTCTGGACTTCACACATCCATGCTTCGCCCGCTGGACAGATTTCATTTAAAACGGTTTGATTAAATGCTTGTAAACTGGTCATGCGTATTCTCCTCGGGCTTAAGCAGCATCAAATGCGTAATAACGTGCGTTGTTGTGAAAACCGCGTTGGTTTTGTGAGCATGAATCACGACAGACATCGTGTACTGCTAAAGCGGAGGCTTTGAATAAGCGCATTTGAATATCGGCTGGCTGATACTTTGCTGCTTGGCTCAAACCATGTGGCGCAGCAGATAAGAACACCAGACAGTCCATCTCAAAACGCAGTTCAATAGTTTGATGGGTATTATCGACATCGATATAAGATAAGTTGCCTGCATCATCAGGGCGAACTTTAGAGAATAGGTTGACCGTAGCTGACAGGTCGGCTTGACCTAATGAGAACTTGGTCATTTCAAGTAACAGGCTGTCGCGTCCACTTCGATACATCTCATTTCGTGTATCTTGAAAAGTTTGAGTGCCGAATTGTTTTTGGATCTGTTCTGTGCGACTCGGACCACATAAGGCATCATTCCAACCATGATCATCATGAACAATTGAAGCCATAACCCGACCTAAGTCCGAATACAACACATGCCCTGTACTTAGAAATGCCGTATGCTGTGCCTTTAAGCTATCTGGCATATTAAAACGTTCGAGCTTATCTTCACTGTTGACACAGAAAAGTGAAACGTTGGCTTGTGCCCCTAAGGCTTTAAACTGTAAAACAGTGCCGCGTTGAATACGTCCAGACCAGTGATGCCCACCCGGTAAAAGTTCAGTCCATAGTGCGTTATCGTCGTGATAAGTTATTGTGCTCATGCGCTTCTGCCTAAATCGTAACTGTTTACCTCCCGGGCTTTTATCCCTCCGTGTAGCTCTTTCGAACCGTGAACTCTCGGTCGCAGACATACATAAAATAGATATGTATCGGAACCCTAGATCACTCTTTCAGATTAGACGATGCAAAGGCTGTGCCAATTTAGTATTACGATTTTTAAACTTCGTAATACTATTTATGAGCAATAAATGGGCACTTTAGATTTCAAGCACGCATATTTTCGCTATGCGCACTAAAAAGCATCAAATTTTAAGAATTACTTCATTAAAATTTCATGGAACATGTGACGCAGCCACTGATGACTGGTTTTGTGATGACAAGACATATGCCAATACTGTTTCACCCCATAACTTGGGAAGGCAATTGGCGCATTGAAGATCTTTAAATTGCCACGTGAAAGCAGCACTTCACTTAAATAATACGGGACTGTCGCAATTGCATCGGTTTCTTGTACCACCAAGCCGACGCCTAAATAGCTCGGTAAACGCATCAAAATGTCACGTTTTAGTTCTAAATTAAGCAGTTCATTTTCAATATGGTAATGCCCCATGCCCGCATCAATATCGATATGTGACTCAGCCAAGTACTGTGCTGTGCTGATACTGTCACCTGTCAAACGCGGATGATCTTTGGCAGCAATCACCACATAATACTGCTCGAACAGTTGCTGTTGATAAAAGCCATTTTCCAATTGAGGTAAAAAACCCAGCGCCAAATCAATCTCACCATTTGCCATTTGATAACTGGTTTCAGAGGTGATCGGACGGATATTCAAACGAATATGCGGCGCATGTTTCTTTAAGTATTGCGAAATTTTCGGCAACAACACCAAATGTGAAACATCGGTCATGGCCAAACTAAACTGTTGCTGTGAAGTGGCTTGGTCAAAATCAATCGTAAAATTATTAATGATTTCAACCTTGTTTAAAGCCTCACTGACCAACGGAAATAACTGTTTCGACAGCTCAGTTGGCACCATTTCATTGCCAATCCGTAAAAACAGCGGATCATTATAATGTTGGCGAATTTTATTCAGAATGTTACTCACCGTCGGTTGACTCATTTCTAGATGATCAGCCGCCAGTGACACACTTTTAAACTTATAAACGTAAAAAAAGATACTGAGTAATTTACAGTCCAGTTCAAACACGAAAAAAATGTTCCTTATATGTATGGTGATGGTAGACGATCCATCATCTACCCATTATAGCGATGATCCAATGCTCAAAACTTACTTTTACAGGCATCTAGGTCTAATATCAGACGTTTCAGCAATAAAAGTACATTAATTATACCTTTAGCTGTACTGAACAATCGATGCTTTTCCTGAAAATTTATGTCGCTTAATTTGCATGTATTTTACATAACAAAAAAGGCCCGAATCAATCGAACCTTTGATGAAATCAACCATGCCGAATTATAGCTATTTAAAGTATTTTCTTCACAGGCACAGCTAAGGATATTACAGCTTTAGTCCAGCAGCTCGACGGCAATAGCAGTCGCCTCACCACCACCAATACATAAAGCAGCTACACCCTTTTTCCCACCAGTACGTTTCAAAGCATGCAGTAAAGTCACGATAATACGTGAACCAGACGAACCCAATGGATGACCAAGTGCACAAGCGCCCCCATTCACATTGACTTTAGCAGGGTCTAAATGAAAACTATCAATTGCAAGCATTGTGACCATCGCAAATGCTTCATTGACTTCCCACAGATCCACATCACTCGCAGACCAGCCTGCTTTGGCTAAAACTTTCTCAATGGCACCTACAGGGGCAATGGTGAACTCAGATGGATGCTGGGAATTACTTGCATAAGCCACAACTTTTGCCAATGGCTTGAGACCACGTGCGTCAGCAACTTCGGATGAAGTTACAACCAGTGCCGAAGCACCATCCGAAATAGAGCTCGAATTTGCCGCAGTAATCGTGCCGTCTTTTTTAAATGCCGGACGTAAAGTTGGAATTTTATCTACTTTGGCATTGAGCGGTTGTTCATCTTGATCAACCACAACATCGCCTTTACGGCTACTTACCGTCACAGGCACGATTTCATCCTTAAAGAAACCACATTGAATCGCAGCAACGGCTTTATTTAAAGAACCAATGGCATATTGATCTTGCTGCTCACGGGTATAGCCTTTTTTATCTGCCATTTCTTGAGCAAGTACACCCATCGACAGACCTGTTTCAGCATCTTCTAAACCTTCTTGGAACATGTGATCGGTTGTTTTACCATGTCCCATACGGTAGCCCGCGCGTGCTTTTTCAAGTAAGTACGGCGCATTTGACATTGACTCCATACCACCCGCCACTACAATCTCAGCTGAACCCGCTTTAATCGCATCAGCCGCTTGCATGACGGCTTTCATACCAGAACCACAAATTTTATTGATGGTTGTTGCACCCGTTGAGTCAGGTAGACCCGCCATACGCATTGCTTGACGTGCAGGGCCTTGTTTTAAACCTGCTGGAAGTACACAACCAAAGATCACTTCATCCACATCGGTTGGCTGTAAGCCAGAACGGTTTAACACTTCTTTAATTGTCACCGCACCAAGTTCAGGCGCGGTACAGCTCGACAGTGAACCTTGAAAACCACCCATTGCTGTACGTACACCGTCTACAATAACAATCATTTTCTATTTCATCCTTTTTCGCGGTTTATTTGCTTTAAGCCCAATTAAAAGGCTTAAAGACATTCCCTATCTATTTTTTCATATTACAAAGGGGTTAATCGTTTCAGATCTTATTTTAATGTTTTTCATAGTGCTACCGTCTCAAAGCGAGTCATCTATAAAGACATTAAAACAAACACACATGAATAAGACATCGATCCATACGACAGATGATCCATTTATCAACCCACACTGCATTTAAGGCTTTAGCACTAAAGGTTCTCATCTCTAAGAACACAGTGGCTATACTGACAATAGTGTAAAAATCACGAAAAAGGAATGCAATGGACCAAATTTGATCTCTAGAGATCAAATTTATTGACAACGAAATGCGAAAATGTTCCTGAATTTATTTCTATTGTTGAACAAGTGGATATTTTTAAAACGATTGTAGTAATATCCAAGACCTTAGTTGAATTTTCATTTTCAACCAAGTTCAATAGCCTCTCTATAGTTCTCATGGAATACACTGGAATAAGCCAATGACTTCAGTACGCCAACAAAATTTTCTATTACGCAAAGAGAAAATTTTAGCCATGGCTGAGACTTTATTATTAGACAATAATCAAGACATCACCTTAAGCGAATTAGCAACGGAACTCGATATTGCGAAGGGTACGATCTACAAGCATTTCAAAAGTAAAAATCAACTTTATTTAGAGCTGATTATCTTGAATGAAACTCGCCTGCTAGAAATTTCTCAAAAGCATAACAACGATATTAAAACGTATGTTTCCGAATACATGCTTTATAATATGTTGAACTCGAACCGTACGATTTTACTGCACGTTATTGAAGAACGTTTAACCAATAACGAACGTAAACTCAAAGAACTTTTTGAGAAGCTCTATCAAATACGTGAGCAACGTATTATCGAAATTAAAGACATGACTTTTGACTACTTAAAGTCTTTAGACAGCGCAATGTCCATTCGTGATTATTTATCTTATGTATGGACAGTAACCTACGGTGCGTCATTGTTACTCAATTCAACGCATTATCAAAAATCAATCGGTTCACGTGAGCGTCTGATTAAACTGTATGTCAACCAAGCCCTCATGACACCTGATAAAATTTCACATGCAGCCCTTTAAGTTTCTAAATGGTATAAAAAAAAGCTAAACATTTTATGTTTAGCTTTTTTTATCCAGTAAATTAGTCTACGGAAATATCTTCAAACAAAACTGAAGATAAATAACGCTCACCACCGTCAGGTAAGATTACTACAATGGTTTTACCTGCATTTTCAGGGCGTGCTGCAAGTTCAGCTGCTGCTGCCATCGCTGCACCACTTGAAATACCCACCAAAATCCCCTCTTGACTTGCTGTTTTACGCGCCCAATCAATTGATGTTGCTGCATCAATTGGCATCACTTCATCGACCAAGTCGAGGTCTAAGTTTTTAGGAATAAAGTTAGCGCCAATGCCCTGAATTTTATGTGGTCCAGGCGTCAAAGCTTCGCCTCGTTTGGTTTGACCAATAATCGGCGATTCAGCAGGTTCTACCGCAACTGAGTACAGGGCTTGTTTTTTTACTTTTTCAAAATAACTTGAAATCCCTGAAATTGTACCACCCGTCCCTACACCCGCAACTAAAATATCAACTTTACCACCTGTTGCGTCCCAAATTTCTGGGCCAGTGGTTGCTTCATGAATAGCTGGGTTTGCTGGGTTTTCAAACTGTTGTGGCAAAAAATAGGTTTCAGGATTTTCATCCAACAAACGCTGTGCTTCTTCTACCGCACCGCGCATCCCTTTTGCAGGATCAGTAAGAACCAAGTTCGCACCCAAAGCTTTCATCACTTTACGACGTTCGATACTCATGCTTGATGGCATAGTTAGAGTTAACGTATAACCTTTTGCAGCAGCAACGAATGCCAAAGCAATGCCTGTATTGCCACTGGTTGGTTCGACAATGTGCATTCCCGCTTTCAGCACACCGCGTGCTTCCGCATCAGCAATCAGCGCAGCTCCAATACGACATTTTACTGAAAATGCAGGGTTACGGCTTTCAACTTTGGCTAAAACGGTGGCTGAACTTTGTATAATTCGGTTAATACGAACCAATGGTGTGTTACCTATCGCTTCTGCATTATTACTATAAACCGCTATCCCTAAATTATTAGGCGTTGGAAAAGCTGAGTCAGTACTCATACCAATGTTTCCTATGTTGTTTTTAATGATCTATTCATTATCATACCCTGATTTTTAAATGCAAACTGACATTTGGTCGGGCTTATGTTTTTATTTGATAAATAAATCACTTAAACAGAAAAAGCATGAGTTTTCCCATGCTTTTTCCCCAAGCGACCAGCTTAAACGAGCCTTACACTATTCCACTTTTCTAACTGTGTAATGGCCGCGCTAAAGTCTACTTGTGCAGCCTGTTCTCTATCTGTTTTTAAGAACAGTTCTTGTGCCATTTGAAAAATAGGTGTTTTCATCTGTCCTTCTTCGGCCAGATCTACCGCAATACCAATGTCTTTTTGCAACAGGTTTAAAGCAAAAGTTTTTTGAAAAGTTCGACTCAAAACTTTTTGCGCCATCACCGTTTCAGACATGGTACTTTTACCACTGGAGTGATTAATACAACTCAATGCTCCAGCCAAGTCAACGCCTCGATTCTTCAAAATAGACAAACCTTCAGACAGTGCCCATAAATGCGTTGCCATGAGCGTATTGTTCACCGCCTTAACCGCAAAGCCTGCACCACTTTCCCCAACGTATTCAATTAGCCCTGCAAATGCCTGAATAATAGGTTTTGCCCTTTCAAATCCAGCGATATTACCACCCACCATAACCGTCAAAGTACCGCGTTCAGCACCAACGGTTTGACCCGAAACAGGTGCATCTAAGTAAGTTACTCCACGTGCTGCCAAATCAGTGGAAATTCGCTGCGCAGACTCAGGCACTCCACTGGTACAATCCACCCATAAACTTCCAAATTTGGGTGGATGTAACGCCATTAAAGCTTCAACATCTGCACTGGTCGGTAAGCATGAAAATATCACATCGGCTTGCATCGCTTGTTGAAGTTCAACCTGCAAAGTACAGAAGGTTTGCGCATGTGAAGACGCTTTTTCCGCTGTGCGATTCCACACCCAAACATTATGACCCAGTTTTGGCAAATGGGAGGCCATGTGCCAACCCATTGCCCCAAGTCCTATAAATGCAATATTCAGACTCAAAACGTACTCCTAACTGTGTGCAATAGTGCTATTGATTTGATCGTCCGACTTTTCTACGACTGGCTCTTTCTCACTGCCTCGGTTCAAGAAAAGATTAAGCAGAATGGCTGCTAGTGTTGCAGTGCCAATACCACCTAGGTCAAAACTACCAATTTGTAAGCTGTAATTACCAGTTCCCATAATCAGACACACTGCACCAATCATTAAAGTACTGTTCTTGGTGAAATCAATTTTGTTATCGACCCAAATTTTTGCGCCAGCAACGGTAATCAAACCAAAAACCACAATGGATGCACCACCCAAGAGTGCAACGGGAATTGTACTAATCACTGCGCCAAACTTAGGAGAAAGTCCCAGTAAGATCGCAAATACACCTGCAAAAACAAAGATTGTGGTTGAATAAACTTTAGTGACTGCCATCACCCCAATGTTTTCAGCATAGGTGGTCATCCCTGTGCCCCCAACTGAAGCAGACAGTGTGGTACATACCCCATCTGCAAAGAAACCGCGTCCCATATAAGGAGACAAATTTTTCCCCGTCATCGCCGACACAGCTTTGAAATGTCCTAAGTTTTCAGCCACCAAAATAATCGCAACGGGTGCAATCAACATCATGGCGTTTACATCAAAGGTTGGGCTGTGGAAAGTTGGCAAACCAAACCATGCTGCTTGACCAACTTTTGCAAAGTCAATTGCAGTGCCAAAACCCATGACATTGGTGAGTAAGAAGTAAATAAAATAGGATGCAACTAAGCCTAAAAGTAGCAGTAAACGGCGCACCATACCTTTGGTAAATACCGCAATGACACTAATACAAATAATCGTGATTAACGCCATCCAAGAGTCAAACTGATTGGCTGACACACTTTTGATCGCAACAGGTGCAAGGTGTAGACCAATAATCATCACGATGGCGCCTGTCACAATAGGTGGCATCAACTTTTCAATCCATGCCGTACCAGTGCGTATCACAATTAAGCCAATTAACGCATACAACACTCCACACGCAATGGTTCCACCCAGTGCTAAAGAAAGATTTGGGTTTGCTCCAACACCTGTATAACCCGTAACTGCGACCACTGCTCCAATGAAGGCAAAGCTGGACCCCAAATAACTTGGCATACGTCCACCAGTCATGAGGAAGAAGAGTATCGTACCAATGCCTGTAATGAAGATCGTTAGATTCGGATCAAAGCCCATCAGCAATGGGGCAAGTACGGTTGCACCGAACATGGCAAAAGCATGTTGTAACCCCAAAATAATGCTTTTGCCTGCGGGTAAATATTCATCTGTTTGCACAGGCGTTGTATCTAAATCGCCTTGATAAGGCTTAAATTTTGGAAACCACGATTCTTTTGTTTGCATGGGTTTCCCCTCCTTGTAAAAGTAGGAATTTTTGAATTAGCACATTGGTAATGGCTCACAGTAACCACGGTTAAAATACATCAGCGCATTTAGTCCATAACTTTGCTTCATGGCTTTGACTTGGCAAAACAGCACATCATGACTGCCTACGGACATAGTCTGTACCACTTCACAATCAAAGCTCACCAAGGCATCCTCCAATACAGGTGCATTGGTCAAAAGTGTGGACCATGTGCCCTGAGCAAAACGCTCAGGCATTGGCGTTTTACCCCCAAACAGATTAGATAAATGTTGTTGCTGACTCGACAACGTGTTTACACATAACACTTGATTGGTTTTAAATGTCTCAAACACAGAGGCTGAGCGGTTTAAACACACCAACAATGTCGGCGGTGTATCGGTCACACTACATACTGCCGATGCAGTAAAGCCTGCCTGGCCCGCACCACCGTCTGTTGTAATTACATTGACCGCAGCCCCCAGATTCGCCATACCTTGACGAAACGTGTGTTGATCCAGCATCGACTCACCCATTGCCTCTGGTGCTTTATGATTCAGCATGGTTTCAACTTGATCTTGATTCATCAGTTTTGCATTCATCGTATTCTCCATGCCCTAAAAAAATCGTATATCAGGGCATTAAAATTTGATTATTCCACTTAAGCCACATGTGCAACCGAAGCGATTTCAACCAAAGCCTCTGGCTTGACCAGTCCAGTCTGTACGCAATAGCGTGCAGGTTTATCGTTTGGAAAATACTCGGCATATACAGCATTAATCGCGCCATAATCGGCCCAATCTTTCACAAAAACATGATTAAAAGTGACGTCATCCATTGTGCCTCCTGCGGTTGCAAGGACTCGTTTAATGGTTTCTAAAATATGTCGAGTCTGTGCTGCTGCATCACCAACGTGAACAACGTTGTTGTATTCATCAAAGGCCAAGGTGCCTGATACATAGACGATATTGTCAGCCTTAGTTGCAGGTACAAATGGTGCAAGTGGTTTCGCTGTGCCTTCAGGCACAATAATTTCTTTAGACATGAGGTTTCCTCTATCTTTCGTATGTATGACTTATGCTGTTTTTACCAGTGTTTGACTGCTTGAGGTTTCAAAGGTGTTCACAAAACTTTGTGTATCAGACACCCAACCAAAAAAGGTTTTGATGTTATAGAGACTTGCTTCTTGCGCCTCGATAGGCCCAGCTTGATAGCACGCATCCTTAAGAGCGACCCCAAAATACTCCAAGAAAAAACCATCCCTTAAAGTAGACTCGACTCAGACATTGGTCGCAATACCGACAAAAACTAAATTTCGGATTCCACGCACCCGCAACATACTGTCCAATGCAGTATTAAAGAATCCACTATAGCGAGGCTTTTCTATGACTAAATCTTGTGGTTCAGGCTTGAGTGCATCAATCAACTCAAAATCCCAACCACCTTTTGCCAGTAGTTTTCCCTGCAGCTCTGGATTTTTGCGCATGGTTTTTAAAGCATTCGACTTATGGAAGTTTGGTGAATCAATCCCTCCTGCTTCACGGTACTGGTCATCCCAACCATTTTTAAAGTAAATCACCTGAATGCCAGCTGCATGTGCAGCAGTAATGGTTTTTTGAATGTTTTCAACCACAGGTTTGGTTTTAGATACATCAAACCCAGCCAAGTCCAAATAACCACCTTCTGAGGTATAGGCATTTTGCATATCAATCACAATCAATGCAGTGTGTTCAGGTGCTAAAGCAATATGTTCAGGTTCTGCTTTTAATGTTTTTATGTGCAGACTTTGTTTTGTAAATTCTGCACAGACTATAGATTCATTCATGCGCTTTTCTCCAAAACAACGCGTGGTGCATCCGCTTCAACCACGATATGTTCACGGCATTTCATCAAAGGTTGTATACGCTGACCAAAGTCTTCGACCCCTTGTACAAAATCATCAAAGGTAAGCAAAATACCTTCAGTCCCCTGAATTTCACCAATTTCATCTAACATGTGTGCAACATGTTCAAAAGAACCGACTAAAGTTCCCATATTGATATTCACAGGCGAAACCGAAGATGCCATTTGGCGAATATTGGTATCTGTTCCAGATTTGGTATCTTTACCACCTTGGTTCATCAGCCAATTAATCGCCTCCATATCCGCACCAGCGTTATATGTTTGCCATTTCGCATGCGCCTCTTCATCTGTTTCTGCAGCAATCACCATAAACAGCACATAGGTTTGTACATCACGCCCTGTTTTATCGGTTTGCTGTTTTAAGCGCTCATTGATTTCTGCATAGGCTGTCGGTGTATTCAGCCCTTTACCGAAAACAAAGTTGTAATCGGCATATTTGGCAGAAAACTCAAGCCCTGTATCAGACTGACCCGCACAAATAATTTTCATGTCTGCTTGCGGACGTGGACTCACACGGCAGTCCTGCATAGTAAAATGCTCTCCTTTAAAATCTGAACGACCTGTCGCCCAGAGTTCACGCAAAATTTCTACATATTCAGAAAGATATTCATAGCGCTGTGCAAAATATTCATCTCCTGGCCACATCCCCATTTGCGTATATTCGGGTGCTTGCCAGCCTGTCACGACATTTAAACCAAAACGACCATTTGAAATGGAATCAATGGTTGACGCCATTCGTGCCACAATTGCAGGCGGCATCACCAACGTCGCAGCTGTTGCATAGATTTGGATTTTACTGGTCACCGCAGCGAGCCCAGCCATCAAGGTAAATGTTTCTAGGTTATGATCCCAAAACTCTGTTTTCCCGCCAAAGCCACGCAGTTTGATCATCGACAAAGCAAAGTCAAAACCATAATGCTCAGCACGTTGAACAATTTTTTTGTTTAGTTCAAATGAAGGCATGTACTGTGGCGCGGTTTCCGAAAGCAGCCAGCCATTATTTCCAATTGGACAAAATACACCTATTTTCATCTCGTTCATCCTCTACACTTATTTCATTATTTGCAGAACATCAAAGGCTAAATACAGCAAGACTTTTGATCTTTAGTTTGATAAAAATTTATTTGCACAAGCCATGCCAAATATTATTTATTATTATTTTTCAATATATTAAATATTTTTACTTAATTTATTTTTTTACCAAAAAGTAAAATTGGTTTTTATTTTATGCACTATCTCTGTGAGGAGTGATCAATGATTGTGCGGTAAATGATCCAAACTAGAGTTGTTATATTTTTAGCCTAAATAAAAAAGGTGTATAGATTTCAAAACCTATACACCTTCAATTTATAAAGCCAAATTAAACAATCGATAATCTAAACTAAACTTTCCAGCACTGTTAAAAAAGCCAACATTTCCTTATTCATCACGACTGTTTCGGTTACAGTCGCTGCATGAGCGCCCTGCTTTAAAAGAGTCAACTGTGCATGCGGAAACAACCGTTTTAGGTTTTGTGAGCGTTCGTAAGGCACAAGGAAATCATCTTGGTTCGCAATCAAATGCATCGGTATGTTTTGCAAAGCCTTTTTTATCTCCTCGTTCAGTTGAAAGTTCATTAATGCACTTAGCCGTCGCAATACATTTTCATGCGGTGGAAAGTTTTGAATTTGCAACTGTTCTTGCTTTTGAATACTTTCTATATTTGCTGAAATCCAAGCTGGCGGATATAAAAACAAGGCCTGTGCTTTGACATAAGCCTCTGTGCCAGCACATGTTAAAAGGTTAATTCGGGTTTCAAAGCATTTATAGGTATGCGCATCTAACGTGTCCCAACCATTTAAAATCGTGATTGACAACACCTGATACTCGGTCGATTGGCACAAGTAGGCTAACTCCGCACCAATAAAACCACCCAGTGCATGACCGATAAAATGAAACCGTTGAATATGTTGTTGCTTTAAAATCAGAAAAAGCTGCTGCCCCAAATCGCGTATGCAATAATCTGGTTTTAATAATGTACTGTTTTCATGGCAACCTTCTTGATCGTAAGTTAGGACATGAAATTTGGTTTGTAGGTCTTGAATTTGTTGCTGCCAAAACTGCGCATGTCCACCTAAACCCGACGACAAAACTACATAATCAGCATCTTCTAAATGGGATGGAAAAATTTGTACATTCATCTCAAAGTTTACTTTTTGGTCAAAAATATTATCTAGCAATAATTATGCCTTTTAATAAATGTTTGTATTTTTTAAATTTATAATGATATTTTTTAAAAAGCTCTGTAATTATGATTTTAATGCTCTCTATATGATAAAATATTCAAAGCTTATTATAAATAATCATAAAGAATGAGAGTTTGATTTAAAAAATCGGCTTAAATTATATAAATATCGAGAACTTAAGTAATATTTTGAATAACTAATTTTGATGTAAATATTAAGTATATATAACTTTAGCTAATATTTTATTTCACTAAAAGCCATGCATATTGGACTTGAAAAGACAGCATTATGAACGGCTTGGTTTTATACTAAGCGCACAGTTGTTTTGTTTTATGAGTAGGTTTTAAATGAACACAGGACTTGAAATAACGTCTATGCGCGACTCTGCGGAAGTTGTTGTGAGTATTTTAAAATCTCTAGCCAATACTGATCGTTTATTAATTTTGTGTCATTTGTCGCAACAAGAACTTAATGTTTCTAAAATTGAATAAATTACCGACATCAAACAGCCGACTCTTTCTCAACAATTAATGATGCTACGTAAAAGTGATGTGGTAAATACGCGCCGTGATGGTAAACAAATTTATTACTCCATTAAAGATGAACGCATGATTGAGGTTTTAAATACTTTGTATAGCTTGTACTGCCCAAAACCACGTCTCTAAACCAATCACTGCTATATTTTCTGTGCTATGAAAACGAATGCTAAGACTTCTTAGCATTTTTTATGCATAATATATCTAAATTTGTGATTTAGATTTTTTTATGTCTGATTGGAATCGTCGTCTAAGCCATTATCTACCCGCATGGCAATGGCTTAAGCACTATGACACGCCTACGTTTAAGTCAGATTTACTTGCATCTTTTATCGTCATTGCCATGTTGGTTCCTCAAGGCATGGCCTATGCCATGTTGGCAGGCTTACCGCCAATCACTGGGCTCTATGCCAGCATTATCCCAATGATTATTTATGCCATCGTTGGTGGCAGTCCGACGCTTTCTATTGGTCCTGTTGCCATCATTTCGATGATGACCTTTGCGACTTTGAACTCGATGTTTGAAGTTGGTTCACCAGTTTATATACAAGCGGCATGTTTATTAGCCCTAATGGTCGGTATCATTTCCCTGCTGTTGGGTTTATTTCGCTTTGGTTTCCTCATCCAACTGATTAGCCACCCCGTCATCCAAAGTTTCATTATTGCATCTGCTTTGCTGATTGCGTTGGGTCAGTTGAAGTTTATTGTCGATCTGCCTTTAAAAGCTAATAACATTCCCGAGTTTGTGGTTAGTGTTTGGCAATACATCAGTTTAACTCACATAGGTACGCTGCTGTTTGGACTGTGTGCAATCGCATTTTTAATTTATGTACCAAAGCTGCTGAATACTAATGCCTTAAAAGGTTGGTTCGGATCGACCGTATTACTTTCGCGTACTATTCCTTTATTTTTAGTGGTTGCCTCGATTGCCTTGGTCTATTTTTTCCAACTACAAACGCTTGGAATCAAAACCGTCGGAATCATTCCATCTGGTATGCCTCCACTCGATATGCCGTATTGGAACTGGACTTTAGTTCTGCAACTTTTGCCAGGTGCAACCATGATCGCGATGATCAGTTTTGTTGAATCACTTTCCATTGCTCAAGCCACGGCTTTACAAAACCGAAGTCAACTCAACAGCAACCAAGAACTTATCGCTTTGGGGTTAGCCAATATCAGTGCAGGTTTCAGTTCGGCCTTTCCTGTAACAGGCAGCCTTTCTCGTACTGTCGTTAATGCAGATGCAGGCGCTCAGACCCCTATGGCTGGTGTGCTCTCTTCGCTGTTGATTATTGTAGTGAGCTTATATTTTACAGGTTTCTTTCAGGACCTTCCTTTAGCTATTTTGGCTGCAACGATTATCGTCTCCATATGGAAACTTGTGGACTTTAAACCCTTCATCGAAGCATGGAAGTATTCCAAAGCAGATGGTATCGCGATGTGGATTACCTTTTTTGGTGTTGTCTGTATCGATATTTCAACTGGCCTGATCATTGGCATGGTTTCGACCTTTATTTTGTTGCTTTGGCGGATTAGCCGGCCACATATTGCTGTGATTGGCTTGGTCGAGGGGACGCAACATTTTCGCAATGTTGAACGCCATCAAGTTCAAACAACGGCACAAGTATTGTCTATGCGTATAGATGAAAGCCTAACCTTCTTAAATGCCAATATATTGAAAGGCGAGCTGATCAATGCCGTGAGCCAACAACCTGAGTTAGCTCATGTGGTGATTAATTGCTCCAGTGTGAGCAGTATCGACTTGAGTGCTTTAGAAATGCTGGAAGATATTAATCTAGAATTGGCCAAGCAAAACATTCAGCTGCATTTGTCCGAAGTTAAAGGCCCTGTGATGGATCGACTACAAAGCTCAAAACTATTGAAACATTTGAGTGGGAATGTCTTTTTAACTCACTATCAAGCCATTCAGACGCTTTCACCTCAGCTGCTTAAAACTTCATAAGAGACCGAATGCCTACTTGTACTTTTTCAATATAGTGAGAAATATCAAGCAGGCATTTATGATAAAAATCCATTAAATATGTCATTTTTATGAATTAAAATGAATAATAAAAACTGGAATTACAATAACTTAATTTTTATATTTAAATATTTTTCAGTCAGTTAGCAAATTAGGTATAAAATGGCGCACTTAAAATCCGTATTTTGTCCTCGTAATTTCAACAAGGCGCCTCTATGTTTTCTGTTTTAGCGCGAATGAGTCTAGTTACTCGAATTATTATTGCCATTATTTTGGGTATTGGTGTAGCCCTCGTTTTCCCGGGCGTTGCTCCTTATTTGAGCCTGCTAGGCGACTTATTTATTAAAGCGTTAAAATCTGTCGCGCCTGTACTTGTATTTGTCTTGGTTCTTGCTTCTATTGCAAACTTTAAAGTGGGTCATAGTGCGAATCTGCGTCCTATCATCATCATGTATGCTGTGGGTATGTTACTAGCGGCTTTTGCAGCAGTTGCAGTCAGCATCGCTTTCCCAAGTACTTTGTTCTTAAACTTACCTGCAAATACTGACTTACAACCGCCAAGTAGCTTGATTGAAATCTTTAAGAACCTACTGCTGAGCTTTATTGCTAACCCTGTAACTGCCATTAGTGAAGCAAACTTCATTGGTATTTTAGCGTGGGCTGTGGCCTTGGGTGCTGCATTCCGCCATGCCAAAGACTCAACCAAAGACTTACTCAATGATACTGCACACGCAGTAAATAGCGTGATTCGTTTGGTGATTAACTTTGCGCCTATTGGTATTTTCGGGCTAGTAGCAGTAACCTTTGCAGAAACAGGTTTAAGCACATTAGCAAGCTATGCACATTTATTGGCGGTCTTACTCGGCACAATGGCTTTCGTTGCCTTAGTCATCAACCCGCTTATGGTTGCTGTGGTAACACGTAGCAATCCGTATCCATTGGTATTTCAATGTTTACGTGAAAGTGGTATCACTGCTTTCTTCACACGTAGTTCTGCTGCGAACATTCCTGTGAACTTAGATCTTGCAAAACGTTTGGGCGTGGCTGAATCTACAGCGAGTGTAGCCATTCCACTCGGTGCGACCATTAACATGGCAGGTGCCTCAGTGACTATTACTGTGCTTACACTGGCAGCAGTCAATACGCTAGGTCTTAATGTTGACTTTACCACCATGATGATTTTATCTGTGCTTGCAACAGTTTCAGCTTGTGGTGCTTCAGGTGTTGCCGGTGGTTCTCTACTTTTGATTCCTGTGGCATGTGGCCTATTTGGTATTTCATCTGATATTTCAATGCAAGTGGTTGCAATTGGTATGGTGATTAGCGTACTACAAGACTCTACTGAAACCGCATTGAACTCATCAACTGACGTATTATTTACTGCAGCAGTTGACCGTGCTTCAAAATAATATATTGTAGAATCAGTATATTATTTCTTTTTTGAAGTTATGCCATTTCAACACTTACCACTTTGGATTCAACTGGGGGCATTCTTTCTTGCAGTTAATGCAGGAATGATTAATGTCTTAGGACTGGTGACTGTTTTACACCAGTCTGTTTCCCATATGACTGGTAATGTAAGTGTTTTAGCGATGTCGCTTGTACACTGGCAACCCGAAAGCATTTTATATTTGCTATTAGTAACGCTCTGCTATCTCATCGGTTCATTTTATAGCGGTGTAATTCTGGGAAATAGTCACTTTCGATTGGGACGCCGCTATGGCGTACCACTCAGTTTAGTGGCTTTTTTTATTTTCCTATGTTGGTTCTTTCTGCCTTATTTTCCGCGCTATGCTTTACTCTGGGCCTGCGTCGCAATGGGTGTGCAAAATGCCATGGTGAGCCATTATAAAGGCACCATCATTCGCACTACACATTTATCGGGTGTTCTTACCGACCTCGGCTTAGCGCTTGGTTATCGTGTGCGCGGACTCGTGGTTGAGCGTCGACGTGTAGTTTTACATCTTTTGATTTTAAGTGGCTTTTTGATCGGCGGACTCTGTGCAAGTTGGATGTATCCCTATTTAAAACTCAATTCTTTTTTAGTTCCAACAGCATTAAGCTTGATCCTTAGTGTTGTATATTGGATCATTTACTTTCGTTATCGTCGTTTTTAAACGCAGTTGTGGAATTCGCTATGGTAAAAAATGCATTACAGGCTCAGTTACTCAAAGCCGGTTTAGTTGACAACAAAAAGGCCAAAAAACTTTCTAAACAAGCAGTGCATGAGCAAAGAACAGGTCAAAGCAGTGAAGCTGAGATCAAGGCAAAAATTGCACAAGACAAACAGCAAAAACAGGCCAAAGATCAAGCCATCGAACTTGAGAAGAAAGCGATATTGCAAGAAAAAGAGCTCAAAGCGACGATCATTCAAATGATCACGCAGCATAAAATCCGTGATACCGATGGTGACGTGGCCTATCAGTTTATTGACGATGGCAAAATCAAAAAACAATATATCAATCAACAAATTTATAATGCCTTGGTTGCTGGTAGCCTCGTGATTGCACGCGATAATGAAAGTTATGCCTTCTTACCTAAAGCCTTAGCTGATCGTATTAATGCCAAACTTGAAGGCTTTATTATCGTAAATACCTCAGAGAAAAATGAAGCAGTCACCGATGAGGAAGATCCATACGCTGCGTACGTGATCCCTGATGATCTAATGTGGTAATTTGAACCATCAGAAGCTTCTTTATTGGAAGCTTCTTTTTTCCTAGTTCATTATAAAACTAGAGTTACCATTCCACTGACCTGACATATCCTGCCCATCAACGAGTTATATTTCACGACATCCAAATCACGACTTAAAAGCCGAATCTAAGAGAGTAAATAAACAAGTCGTTGATAACATGTATAAACTTAGTGACACAATTTGCTTAATTCACATAGCTGATTACACTATTTACAGTGTTTTAATCAAAAGAAGATCGCATTTTGGATAATTTTCATTTCATACAGAGTTTAAAAGACTGGTCAGATCAGTATCCTTGGATCGAAATGCTGACAGGATTCTGCATACTCATTCTAGTGGCTATACTGGCGTATATTATTGCCAAGCATGTTGTCGTTCGTGGTATTCGGCATCTCATCACTAAGCTAAAATTTGCCAATCACGACATCATGTCGCAGCATAGCGTGATTCGTCGAATTGCGAACATTGTCCCAGCAATCGTCATTATGAATGGTATCGTCACCGTTCCTCACCTGTCTGCAAAAATGGTGAGCTTTGTCCAAATGGCGGCACAAGCCTTTATTTTCTTAACCATTGCGCTCGCGATTGGTGAATTACTGAATATCTTCAATTTGGTTTATCAACGCAATCCGAAGTCTAGAAATAAACCCATCAAAGGCTATTTACAGCTAATCAAACTGATTATTTTCATCGTTTGTGGTTTGATGATCTTAGGGACTTTCCTGAAAAAAGATGTCTTCACCTTGCTGGCGGGCTTCGGTGCTATGGCGGCAGTGCTGATGTTGGTCTTCCAAAACACCATTTTGTCTTTGGTGGCCTCTGTTCAGATTTCATCCTATGACATGGTCCGTATTGGAGATTGGATTGAAATGCCATCCCTGAATGCAGACGGTGATGTCATTGATATGTCATTACATACCATCACCGTACAGAACTTTGATAAAACCTTTACCACAATTCCAACCAACAAATTGGTCACTGATACTTTTAAAAACTGGCGTGGTATGTCACAGGCAGGCGTACGTCGTATCAAACGCTCACTTTATATTGATCAAAGTAGCGTTCACTTTATGTCTGAAGCAGAACAAAGCAAACTTAAAGAGTTCTTATTATTAGACCAATATCTGGATCACAAAAGTACAGAGCTGGTTGAGTTTAATCAAAAACTGAGCAATACATCTCCCTGCAATCAGCGACGTTTAACCAATATAGGTACCTTTCGTGCGTATGTTGAGTTGTACCTCAATCAGCATCCAAACATTTCAAAACATCAGTCTTTAATCGTACGTCAGCTACAACCGACTGAAAAAGGCTTGCCACTGGAAATTTATGCATTTAGCAATCAAATTGCATGGAAAGATTATGAAGCGATTCAGTCGGATATTTTCGATCATTTAATTGCCATTCTTCCCGAATTTGGTCTCAAAGTTTACCAAGCACCATCGGGATATGACATGCAAATCGCAATGTCAAACCCGTAATTTTTTCACTTTGGTATGCTAAAACCATTCTAGTTTTAGCATACTAAGGTCTTAAAAACGCAGAATAGGCATTTTAATATACGTTCTAAATTACCAACTCTAGAATAAAAATTATAAAAATACATAACATTAGTTTTTCAACAACTGTGTTATTTACGTTGTGTATTATGTAAGTTAAATATGTGATAATTTACATGAAATATACCGCAATATCACAATACCAACCTTTTCTCTTCATTAAATTAGCCACTCCTTTTCACTTTGTAAGACTTTCTAAAATGAATACTTTAAATAAATCTTTATGTGCTGCCCTTTTAGCTGTAGCAGCGACATCTTCTTTTGCAGCAGAAACTCAAGTTGTAGAAACCACTCAAGCTGCTGTTGCAACTGAAAATGCAGCACCTGCTTCAGAAGCTGCTGCATCTGATGCGGTTGCGACATCAGAAGCTCAAGCAAACTAATGCTTTAAGCATCTTAGGGGATTCATTTGGTTGGGTTCCCTTTTATCACTCTTCTCTATATCAGACTTTTATATCTATTCATCTACATTTCTTGCTATCAATACTGCTACAACATCGTTTAGTCTCTCGCAATTTACACAGACCACTGAGGTCTTTTCATGCTAAAATTTTCAAATTCTACTTATTTATAAAACAAGTCATTACCTCATAAATGGCTTATTTTTAGAAGGTTTTATTCATGTTCAAATGGTTTGAAAAACGTGTTGATCCCTATCCAGAAGAAGGTTTAAACCAACCTTTACCGACCACGTTCTTTCCGTTTGTATGGCAGGCCGCTAAAGGTGTACGTGGCTATTTGCTGATTTTGATTTTATTCACGGCTGGTGCTGCCAGCTTTGAAGCATTGTTTTATGCCAAAATTGGTGACTTAGTAAACTGGCTCAGTAAAAGCCAGCCAGAAACATTTTTAGCAGAACATGGTTCAAACTTAGTCCTTCTATTCTGTATTTTATTGGCCAATATTTTATTTGCCAGTTTACAGTCGATTATTAAACACCAAATACTATTTAGCACTTTTCCGATGCGTCTGCGCTGGCGCTTTCATAATTTAATGCTGAAGCAAAGTCTCGACTTTTTTAACAATGACTTTGCAGGACGCCTCTCCGCAAAAGTCATGCAAACTGCACTAGCAATTCGTGAGTTCTGGGTTATTTTGGGTGACATGTTGGCTTATGTGCTGATTTATTTTGTCACGGTCAATCTGGTGCTTGCTGCTATTTCCCCGCTCCTCATATTGCCTTTACTGGTCTGGTTGGCGTTGTTTATCTGTGCAGCTTATTACTTCATTCCACGTTTGAGCAAAGTTTCAAATGAACAGGCTGATGCCCGAGCTGTGATGACTGGCCGTGTGACCGATGCCTATACCAATATTCAAACAGTGAAGCTTTTTGCCCATGCAGGACGTGAAAGCTTATATGCCAAAGCCTCGATGCAAGAGTTCATGGTCACCGTTTATAAACAAATGCGTTTAGGCGCTAAATATGAAATCAGCATCCTGTTTTTAAACATAGTGCTTTACGTGGGTGTATTGGGCACTGCAGTTTGGTTATGGATGAATGGGCGAGTTGAACTCGGTGTTATTGCTGCTGCAACGGCTATGATTTTAAAACTGAGCAGTATTGCTGAATTTATCATGTGGCAAACCTCAGCACTTTTTGAAAGTGTCGGCACCATTCAAGACGGCATGAAAACCCTCGGTCGTTCGATCACGATTCAAGACAAACCTGATGCCAAAGACCTTGAGGTTAAACAAGGCGTGATTGAATTTAAAGACGTAACTTTTGCCTACAACAGTAAAAATGTCATCGACAATTTAAACCTCCGTATTCGAGCCGGTGAAAAAATTGGGATCGTGGGTCGCTCTGGTGCAGGGAAATCAACACTAATTCAACTATTGCTGCATTTTTATCAATTGAAACAAGGTGAAATTTTAATTGATGGACAGAATATCGAAGATGTCACCCAAGACAGTTTACGTCGTAATATTGCCTTAGTGACTCAAGACACCTCCCTGCTACACCGCAGTGTTGCAGAAAATATTAAATATGGCCGTCCAAATGCCAGTGATGAAGAAATGTATGCTGCTGTACGTAAAGCCAAAGCCGAAGAGTTTATTCCTCAGTTGACTGACTTACGTGGTAAATCAGGTTATGAGGCCTATGTCGGTGAACGTGGGGTGAAACTTTCAGGTGGTCAACGTCAGCGTATCGCGATTGCTCGTGTGTTCTTAAAAGATGCGCCGATTTTAATTTTAGATGAGGCCACCAGTGCCCTAGACTCAGAAGTTGAAGCTGCGATTCAATCCAGCCTTGATGACTTAATGCAAGATAAAACGGTGATTGCGATTGCGCACCGTCTTTCAACCATTGCTCAAATGGATCGTTTGATCGTGCTTGATGAAGGTCGTATTGCAGAACAAGGGACACATGAAGAACTGATTCAAAAAAATGGTATCTATGCGCACCTTTGGCAGCGTCAAACAGGTGGATTTTTAACGGAACAACATCCGATTAAAAAGAAAGAAGCCTAATTTTACTTTCCATTTTCAGCACGCATAGATCATTATCATCAATGATTTTAGCATGCTGATTTTGAAAAGATTTTACTTAATTTTTAACATCATTTGCTAAGCGTTGTTTTTTATCGAGAGTCTTATATTTTTGCTCAGAAATTTATGATATTTATAATATCGTTCCACTAAATCAAAAATGTAAAGGATACTGAATTGCTATAGGCTCGGAACATATTGTCCAACAATATGCTCCATGAATTTGAAATATTCATGCCAATATAACTTCAGTCAGAAAAGAAAGAAAAATGCAATGGATCGCGCATGAAAACAGTTTCACTTCGCCAAGATCAAGGAATTCCTGGTGTTTATGGCTTATTATTGTTAGATGTTGTGTCTCGTTGGGGCTATAACGCAGAGACGCTATTTTCCCCTTTTCAACTCACGAGCGAACAACTCACAGAGCCTGAATTCCGCATACCCGTTCATACCGCCAATGAACTTGTGAAGTTGGCCAGCCGTCTCACTGGTGAGCCCACGCTTGGCTACCATCTAGGTACGCAAATGCGTATTTCAATTCATGGTTTCATTGGCTATGCCATTATGACAACTCATGATATTGGCGAAGCCTTGGTACTTGCTAACCGTTTTATTCAACTGCGCATGCCTTTTTTGCAGCTTTTCTTTTCCACCTTTGGCGAAAAAGCGACTTTACAATTACGCTGTGATGTCGATATAGAACCGTTGCGTACCGATATTGCGATCAGTATTATTTTTGGCATTGTTTCTATGAGTAAAGCGCTCACTGGCATTGAAAATCTGGCTGGGGAAATTGATTTCGATTTTCCAGAACCTGAAGGCTTTGATCGCTATCGTGCAAAGCTGCCTAACCATAGTGTTCGCTTTGATCAACCACATTTACTTTTGAGTTTTGATAAGTATTATCTAGGCTTTAAAATGGTCAATGCTGACCCACTTGCAAGCCAAATAGCCATTAATCAATGTGAAGCTGAACTCTCAGCCATGGGCGAACGCCGCAGATTATCGATGCGAGTTCGTGACATTTTAACGCGCTCAGAACAACACTATTTAAGCATCGAGCACGTAGCAGACCTCTTGCACATGTCTGATCGTACACTGAAACGCCAATTGGCTGCTGAAAGCACGTCTTTTTCAACCATTGTGGATGAAGTGCGTTACCGTCATGCCACGTCACTTTTGTCACGTACAGACTATAGCTTAGAGCAAATCGCGGATGAACTGGGATATAGTGATGTGGCAAATTTCAGTAGAGCATTTAAGCGTTGGAGTGGACGCAGCCCGAGTAATTGGCGTAAAGATCCGTATTTATAGATCTTTTGTTTTGATAAAAAAGCATGTATAAATCATGCGAAAAATGATTTTTGTATTTTAAGGAGTTATTCATGAATCATCCTTCAGAATTGAAGTATGCGAGTACACATGAATGGGTGCGTATTGAAGGTGATATTGTTGTAACTGGTATTTCAGACCATGCACAGGATGCCTTAGGCGATTTAGTCTATGTTGAAACACCAGAAGTTGGTCAGCAAATCACTGCAGGCGAACAAGCGGGTGTGGTTGAATCTGTAAAAACGGCTTCTGATATTCATGCACCGGTTTCTGGCACCGTGGTAGAAATCAATGCCAATTTGGAAGATGATCCTGACTTCGTCAATGATGACCCCTACGGCAAAGGTTGGATTTATAAAATCAAACCAGACAATATCGCAGATGTAGAACAACTCCTTTCAAGCACAGCCTATGAAGCAGGTCTATAAGCCTAGTATTCATATTTGCGGCTCAAAAAATCAGTCTGCGGACTGATTTTTTTACAACAATTCTCTTATTTTGATAAATTAACTAGATATTTATGTATTCATCTCGATTAAATATCTGTATTTATCACTATAATTATACTTTTCACGTGCATTATCTTATAATTTGATTGTTTCAATTTCACAGCCGTAACCTAGCTTCTGCATAAAATAATAACAACAGTTTACGTTCTGTGGCCTCATCTTCGAGCCAAGGGTTCTGCATGTCTGCTCTCAATACATCATCACTATGGAATAAGTCTTTTATTCTTTGCTTAGCGAACAATCTGTTTTTGTTCATTTTTTACTTTGCACAGACCTCAATCCTTCCAATCTATATTTTGAATGATTTGGGTGGAAGTCTTGCACAAGCAGGCTTAGCTAT